>JBGPTW010000183.1:0-10904 GCA_041490825.1 Methylomirabilia bacterium
CGACCGACGAGCGTATGGGGGTCTGGGGGCCTTCGAGGCCCCCAGCTCCAAGGAGGACCACCATGGCGAAGCGGATGCTGGTGCCACTGGATCAGACGCTGGAGGCCGAGGCCGTACTGCCGTTCGTCGCGGACGCGGTGTCCGCCGGCGCCACGGTGCGATTGCTCCACGTTGCGCCGCAGCCGGCCAACGTGGTCGACGTCGACGGATACATCGTCGCGTACGCAGATCAGGAACTGTCTCGGCTCGAAGCCGAGGCGCTCGACTACTTGAGGACCGTCGAGGCGCGGCTGCCCGCTGGTGCCCCGGAGTTCGCGGTCCGCTTCGGCGACTCGGTCGACGAGATCCTGCTGGAAGCGAAAGCGTTCGGCGCCGACGTGGTCGTCCTGACGACGGGCCATCACGGTGGGCTCAGCCGCTTGCTCGTCGGATCGACCGCCGAGCAGATCTGCCGTCGCAGCGACTGCGCCGTGATGATCGTGCGGCCCGGCAGCGGCATGTCGAGCGACGCAGCATGACGCTCCGGGAACGGTTCAGCGTTCTGGCGCGGCTCGCCGGCGGCTCGCCTCCGGTCGTGAGCGTGTACCTCGACACGCGCTGGACCGACGAGCACAACCGCGACCGCGCCCGTGTGCTGGTGAAGACCGCGGTGCGGAAGGCGCGCGCCACCGACGCCGCGTCCGCCGAAGACCTCGACTGGACCGAGGCGCAGGTCGACCGGTTGCTGAATGGCGTCGAGCCGCCGGCCGCGGGCGTCGCGCTGTTTGCCGGTGGACCTGCTCGGCTACGGGAAGTCGTACCGGCGGGCCGCGCATTCGAGGATGCGTTCGTGGTCGGTGATCAGGTGTATCTGGCCCCGCTGGCGCGGCTCCTCTCCGAGGCGCGCCCGAGCGTCGTTGTCTTCGTCGATGGGGTCAGCGCGCGCCTGATCCCGCTGTTCGCCGACGGGCCAGGCGAGGAGATCGTTCTCGAGCATCAGGTTGAAGGCCGGCACCGGCGCGGCGGCTGGGCGCTTCTGAATCAATCGCGTTACCGGCGCCACATCGAGGCGCAGCGCGGCCACCACCTCGACGGCGTCGCCGAAGCCCTCGGTGCGTTCGTGCGCCGGAACGGGATCGAGCGAATCGTGATCGCCGGAGGGAAACGCGCGGTGGCCCTCTTCCTCGATCATCTTCCCCACGACCTCGCGGCGCTCGTGGTCGGCCGGATTCCCGGTGCCCGCCACGAGGCGGCACGGGCGCTCGCGCAGCGTGCGGCGCCGGTGCTCGCGTCGCACGATGGCGCCGGCAGTGCTGGCGGCCGCCCGCGAGAATCGCTGTCCTTCGCCCGGTGATGCCCATGACGCCTCGACCCGTGCGCGAAATCTTGCTGGCGACCGACTTTTCCGGGTCGGCCGTGGCCGCGGCGGACGTCGCCGTCGGGTACGCCCGTCGATTCGGCGCGCGCCTGCATCTGCTTCACGTGTGGCAAACACCGACCTCGTCAGGACCGTGCATCGCCCTGGAGCAGCTCGCCAGCGCTCTCGGACCGGACGTTCCGATCGTCACGGCCGTCGAGACGGGCAGGCCGGCGGTGAGCATCCTCCGCTACGCCCGCGCCCACGAGATCGATCTCATCGTCGTGGGGACACACGGCCGAACGGGATTCAGCCGGGCGCTGATCGGCAGCGTCGCGGAGCAAGTGGTCCGGTCGGCTCCGTGCCCGGTGCTGGCCGTGAGGGGCGGAGTCCCGGCCGGCGCGATCGAGGAAAAACCCGAGCCGCCCGCTCCACGACGCTGCGTGTCCTGCGCGCTCCCGTCGGACGATCTCATCTGTGCGGCGTGTCGCGCACGGATCCGCGGTGAGGCCCTCCTGAAGAAGGAGACCGAAGAGCGTGCCGCCCGATAGTGCACGGACACGCATTCAAGAACGGCCTGCTGATGATCACCCTGCCCAAGACGCCGGCCGCGAAGGGGACCATGATCCCCGTGAAGGAAGCGTCAGCGCGGGAGCCGCGCGGGGCATGCGATCCGCTACGCTGGAGGTGGTGGACGGTCCCGCGCGGTATCCGGTCGAGTTCGAACGGACGGTCACGTTGCGAGACGGCAGTCGCGTCCGCATCCGGCCGATCCGGAGCGACGACGCGCCCCGGCTCATCGCGCTGTACGACCGGCTCAGCCGGGACACCGCGTACCAGCGCTTCTTCAGCGCGATGCGCCGGTTGCCGCCGGACTGGGCGCGGATGCTCGCGACCGTCGACTACCAGCGGCGGCTGGCGCTCGTCGCCGAAGACGCGGGCGCAGCGGACGGCGACGTGATCGCCGTCGCGCGATACGAGCCCTCGGGCTCGCCGGACAGCGCCGAGGTCGCGTTCGTCGTACAGGACGACTGGCAGGAGCGAGGCCTCGGCACGATGATGTTCCTCGATCTGCTGCGCGCGGCCGAGGCGCGCGGCATCCGACGGTTCTGCGCCTACGTGCTCGGGGACAATCGCCGCATGCTCGACATGATCGGGCGCTACGGCGACGTGGAGCGACGGAAGATCGAGTCCGGCGTCGTCGAGATCGTGTTCCGCTCGCGAGCCCGGCCGGTGATCTCGTCCTACTGAGCTGGGGGCCTCGAAGGCCCCCAGACCCCCAGACGCTCGCCGGTCGCCGGGACCCCCGGCGCCCGTCTCGATACTCCGACACGCTCCTACTGAGCTGGGGTCTCGGAAGCCCGCAGCCCATTCATGCGGCGGCGTCGCCCCATTGACGCCGCCTCGCCTCAGCCGTTCCACCGGCACGATCGCCAAGTCAGCAGGAACGCGCGCATTCGCTCTGGCACTCCCGTTGCTCTACCTCGGGCAGCGACATGAGGAAGCCCGAGAGGAGGATGTCAACGATGAGCGCGCCCCGAAGGTCGAGCATCCGAGAACGGTCACGAAACGGTCCCATGACGCGCCGGCGGACTTCGCGACGCGAGCCGTGGCGGCGCGGTGCGCTGGTCCCGCTCCTGGAGGAGCGAATGGGCCATCTCGAGACGAGCCCGGTTCTGACCGGCGGCGATATCGACGCTGACTGGCAGGGCGCGCTCAGCTCGGGCGACGAGGCGGTAGGCGGTAGCGCGATGACTCCGGACCAGGACATCGTGGACGAGCTTGGCCGAGCGCTCGGCATCGAGCCGGAGTCGGACGCCGAGGTCTGGACTTCCGCGGACATCCTCGGTGCGCGCGACCGCGCCTACTGGCGCCTGGAACGGCTTGCGGCCAACCGCGACGAGGTGTGACCGCTCCACCGCGATCGTCGCTCGCGTCGTTCTTCGAGCCACGCACCGTGGCCGTGATCGGCGCGTCGCGGGATCCCGCGAAGGTCGGCGGCAGCGTGCTCGCGAACCTCCGCTCGGCCGGGTTTGCCGGACGCATCGTTCCGGTGAACGAGCGGAGCGACATCGTGCAAGGTCTGGCGGCCGCGCCGTCGATCCTCGCGGTCACCGGAACGGTCGATCTCGCCGTCGTGGCGGTCCCGGCGCCTGCCGTGCTGCCGGCGCTGAAGGACTGCGCGGCCAAGGGCGTTGGCGGCGCGGTCGTCATCTCGGCGGGCTTCCGGGAAATCGGTGGTGAGGGGCGGGTGCGGGAAGCCGAGCTGCGCACCTGGCTGACGGGCCAGTCCATGCGCGTGCTCGGTCCGAACTGTCTCGGCTGGATCAGGCCGCGGGCGCAGCTCAACGTGACGTTCGCCCCGGGCATGCCGGTCGCGGGCGGCATCGGCTTCATCTCACATTCCGGAGCGCTGGCCGTCGCCATCCTCGACTGGTCGCGCGATCGGCGCATGGGATTCTCGTTCTTCGCCAGCCTCGGGAATCAAGCGGACGTCACGGAAACCGACATGCTGGACGCGGCGGCGAGCGATTCCGAGACGCGCGTGATTCTCGCCTACGTCGAAGGCGTGGCCGACGGCCGCCGGTTCTTCCAGGCGCTCGGGCGCGCGGCGGCCGTGAAGCCCGTCGTCGTCCTGAAGGCCGGACGGTCTCCGGAAGGCGCTCGCGCGGTGTCGTCGCATACCGGCGCGCTCGCCGGATCGGATGAAGCGTTCGCCGCGGCCGTCAAGCAAGCCGGGGCCGTGCGCACGCGCACCATCGAGGAGCTGTTCGATCTGGCGCGCGCGCTCGACAGTCAACCGTTGCCACGTGGCCGCCGGTTGCTCGTCGTGACGAACGGCGGCGGGCTGGGCATCGTCGCGACCGATGCGGCCCGCGACTCCGGACTCGCGGTGACGCCGGTGGCGGACGCGGTCGCCGAACGCTTGCGCGCCGTCGTTCCCGCCACGGCGAACGTCACGAATCCGATCGATCTCGCCGGCGATGCGGACGCCGCGAGGTACAGCCGCGCGCTCCAGGTACTCGCAGGGGCGGACGTCGCCGACGCGGCCGTCGTGCTGCTCACCGCGCAGGCGGCCACCGACTCGGCGAACGTCGCGCGCGCGATCGCCGGCGCCACTCGTGGCTGGACCATTCCCGTCGCCGCGGCGTTCGTCGGTGGCGCGCGGGTCGCGCCGGGGGTGCACGCGCTCGAGGACGCCGGCATCCCGTGCTACGCCTTTCCAGAGCGGGCGGTCGCGGCGCTGGCGGGAATGGCGTTGCTGGCGGAGCGCCGGAAGGCGATCCCGCGGGCATCGCCTCCCGTTTCGCCGCCGCCGTCGGCGAGCCCGATCAGCGCTGCGCTGCGGCAGCGCCCGGCGCGACAGCTCGGCCTGCTCGACCTCCAGCCGCTGCTCGAGGCCTACGGCGTGCAAATCGCGCGGGCCTACGCCGCCGCGACGCCGGAGTCCGCGGTTGCCGTCGCGACGCGCGTTGGCTTCCCGCTCGCGATGAAAGTCGTGTCGCCCGACATCACGCACAAGAGCGACGTCGGTGGTGTCCGGCTCGGTCTTGCCTCCACGGTTGACGTGGCGAGGGCGATGACGGCGATGCTCGAGCGCGCGCGGCGTGAGCGCCCGTCGGCACGGGTCGACGGGGTCCTGCTGCAACCCATGGCGCCGACCGGCAAGGAGCTCCTTGTCGGCATCGTCCGCGATGCGCAGTTCGGTCCGATGGTGGTCGTCGGCTTCGGCGGCATCTACGTCGAGGTGCTCGCGGATACGGCGGCGCGGCTGGCGCCGGTGACGCCGGCCGAAGCGCTGGAGATGCTCGGCGAGCTGCGAATGTCGAAGCTCCTCGATGGCGTCCGCGGCGAGCCGCCAGTCGATCGCGCGGCCGTCGCCAGGACGATCAGCGCGCTCTCGCGGCTCGCCGTCGACGTGGACGACATGGTCGAGATCGAGATCAATCCCCTCGTCGCGACTCCCGACGGCGCCATTGCCGTCGACGCGCGCGGGCGACTCGAGCCGCTGAGCTCCGAACGCCGCGGAGCCGCCGCGTAGGAGCGCGACTCCGCGCGCTGGACGGGAGAGAGCTTACTGGTAGCCGACGCGGCCGACGCCGGGCAGCTTCAACGCGGGGTGTCTCACGTCGAGGCCAAACGTCAGTCCGAGGAGGTTGACCTCCAACCCTTCGCTGGTCCCGGCAAGCAATCCGGCCAGACCAAGCACCGAGAGCTGCGCCCCGTTGCCGCTTGGACTCCGGGCGACGACGGCGCCGCCGGGAAGGTAATCCTTGCCCACGGCGGTCGGAGGAAGATGGAGACCGAGCTCCGGCACGGCGCGTCCGACGTACGCGGTGAACGTGTTGCTGTTCGGTCCCGGCCATGCGCGGTAGCTGGATGGGTACGGATACGCCGCGACCGCGTCCTCCACACGCACGATCAATGCGTCGACGCCATCGCCCCGACGGTCGACCAGCCGCTCGGGTCGCGCCCCGAACCAGTAGTTGTCGGGGCCCATCCGGTTGACGCGCACGGCGGGAGCGCCGCGATCGACGCCCCAGCCGATGACCTCGTAGCGCATGTAAGAGACACCGCCGCTCGGCTTGAGCGCAATCCAGGTGTGCACGGCGAGGAAGCCACGCCAACCGACGGCGCGGGCGGCGTAGATCTGGAGCACCGCTTCAGGCGTGACCGCCGGGTCGGGCGCCTGCTGGGACGAGTCGCGCCGCGCGTCCCACCAGGCCTCGCCGCGCCCGAACCGCGCGCAGCCCGGCGCCAGCACCAGCGCGACCAGGAGCGCTACTGCGGTGGGTACCTGAACGGTCTCCACCCGGTGCCCGGGACGACCTCCTGTGGCGTGTACCGTGCCGCACGCCGCGCCGAGTCGTCGCGGCCTGGGGCGGCGCTCGACGCCGCGGTCTTCGCCGGTCGGGTCGGCGGCGCCGGCTTCTTGGCGCTGGACTTCGCCGGACGCGCGCTCGCCGCGGCGGGCTTCTTGGCGGTTGCCTTCTTCGCTGGTGATCGCTTTTTCATGCGGCGAACTCTACACGAATAGGCGAGAAACGGCCAATTGTAGCGATAGCCGTGAGATCGCGCTCGCCGGGGGTGGGATTTATCGAGATGCGGCGCGTCGAGACATCGCGAGAACCAACGCTTGCTGGATCGAGAGGAACCACACGTCGTCAGGATTGGCCACTGGCCAGTCGTTCGAGCGCCGCGTCCGTCAGGCGCGTGAGGACCCATTCTGGGTGCAGCTTCGCTCCGAGCGACTTGTAGAAGCGGATCGACGGCGTATTCCAGTCGAGCACCGTCCATTCCAGCCGGCCGCAGCCGCGGCGCACGGCAATGCGCGCGAGCGCTCTCAGCAACGCCTTGCCTGCGCCGACGCCGCGCTCGTCGGGCAGCACGAAGAGATCCTCCAGATAGAGACTCGGCTGCGCGCGGAACGTCGAGTACGTGAAGAAGTACAGCGCGAACCCGATCGGGCGCCCGGCGCGACGGCAGATGAGCGTCTCGAAGTAGCGGCGGCGCCCGAAGCCATGGCGGCGCAACGCGGCCGGGGTGACGCGCACCGTGTGGCCGAGCTGCTCGTACTCGGCGAGCCCGCGAATCATGCCGGCGATGACGGGAATGTCTCGTACACCGCCTGACCTGACGGAGAGCTTCGCTTGCCGTCGCTGCTGCCTCGACCGTCGTGGCGCCGGGTCGGGCGAAGGTCGGGGCGAAGTAGGCCTCCGTCTGAGCCCGACCTTCGCCCGACCCGGCGCCACGACGGCGCTACGCGGCCGCGATGGCAAGCAGAAGCTCGGTGTAGCTGCGGGCCCCGGCGCGGAGATTCTCGAGCGAGATCCGCTCGTCGTTGCCGTGCATGCGCGTCCATTCCTCCGGATCGAGGATGAACGGACTGAAGCCGTAGCCGTGCATCCCGCAGCGGCGGAACACCCAGCTGTCGGTGGACGCGACGAGGATTTCGGGCGCGACGACGACGTCTGGCGCGCGCCGGCGCAGCGCGTCCGCGAGGACTTTGTACAGCTCGGTGTCGGGCGGCGACAGGTTCGGCTGCTTCGCCGGCACCGTTGCCTTGACCTCGACGTGCGGGTCTCCGACGACCCGTGTGACCCACGCCAGGACTTCATCCGGATCGTCCCCCGCGAGCAGCCGGCAGTCGATGTCCGCGGTGGCCTCGGGCGGGATCACGTTGTGCTTCTCGCTGGCCTTCAGCATGTTGACGGCGAATGTCGTCCGGACCATCGCGGCGTGGTGCCGGTCGCCGAAGAAACGAGTCCGGAATTGCGGGTCCCGCAGCGACGTGTCGAGATCGTCGAAGCCGCGGCCCGCGTCGCCGGTCAAGACGCTGCCGAGCTTCGCGAAGTATTCCTGCACTTCCGGCAACACGCGCGCCGGCCGCTCGGCGGCCAGCAACCGACCGAGCGCGCGGACGAGGCGGTGCGGCGCGGTGTCCGGCCACGGCATCGAGCCGTGCCCGGGGGTGCCGCGCGCGATGAGCCGGAGCGGAAATCCCGTCTTCTCCGAGATGACGATCGAGCCGAAGGACCCGCGATAGTCATGACGCAACTCGATCGCGCCGAGCTCCGAGAGCGCGTACTCCGCGCCGTCGAGCCACTCGCGGCGGTGGTCGGCGATCCACTGGGCGCCGAAGCGGCTGCCCGCCTCCTCGTCGGCGGTGGCGAGATACACGACATCGCGCTTGAGCGGGATGCTCTCGCGCTTGATCGCGAGCAGCGCGACGAGCTGCAGGATGCCGGTGGACTTCATGTCGAGCGCGCCGCGGCCGTACAGGTAGCCGTCGCGCATCACGCCTCCGAACGGATCGACCGACCAGTAGCGCCGGTCCGCATACACGACGTCGATGTGGTGATGGAGGACGATGCCGCCGAGGGCGCCATCGCCGGCGACCCGCGCGATCAGGTTCGCGCGCCCTGGACCGCTCTCGACCGTCTCGCTGGGGATCCCATCGGCGGTGAGAATCTCCGCGAGGAACCTGGCGCCCGCGATCTCGTTCCCGGGCGGGTTCGTGGTGTCGATCGTGAGGTAACGGCGGAGGAGGTCGATGGTCTCCTCGCCGAGTGCGCTCCAGTCGATCATGTCAGTCGAAGAACCGATAACGGACGATGTGGAAGACGGCCGTCATCCCGTCGCGCCAGGTGATCTTCTTCCCCTCTTGATACGTCCGGCCGTAGTACCGGATCGGCACCTCGTAGACCCGGCACTTCAGCTTCGCGACCTTCACCGTGATCTCCGGCTCGAAGCCGAACCGGTCGGAACGGAGCGTGATGCGCTTCAGGACGTCGGCGCGGAACGCCTTGTAGCCGACTTCCATGTCGGAGAGGTTGAGCCCGGTGAGCACGTTCGTGAGCAGCGTCAACAGGCGATTGGCGACGTAGTGCCAGAAGTACAGCACCCGATGCGGGCCGCCGTGGAACCGGTTGCCGAACACGACGTCGGCCTGCCCTTCGAGGATCGGTTCCAGGAGGAGCGGATAATCGCGCGGGTCATACTCCAGATCGGCGTCCTGGATCAGCACGATTTCCCCGCGGGCCTGCGCGAGCCCGGTGCGGATCGCAGCGCCCTTGCCGCGATTCGTCTCGTGAAACAGGACCCGCACGTCATCGTGTCCTTCCGCGGCAAGCCGGCTGAGGACCTCACGGGTCCCATCCCGAGAGGCGTCGTCCACGACGACGAGCTCCCGGGACATCATGAGCGGCGCTTTCCGGACCCGCTCGATGAGATCGGCGATCGTGGCCGCTTCGTTGTACGCCGGAATGATCACGGAGACCGTGGGGCCGCTCGTCACGGGCGCTTCCGGGCGATCAGCAGGAGGTTCTGGCCGACTGGCGGGGGGCAGAGCGCTTCGGCCTTCGCGATCACCGGCACGATGTAGCGGTCGTAGATCCGCACGGCCGATCGATTGAGTGTTGTACGTCGCAACACGCGACCGGCGATGAACCAGCTCACGATCCCGGGCATGTTCATGAATTTCGCCGCGACCACGTGAAAGCCCGCCGCTGAAAGCTTGTCACGAAGCTCTTGCCGTCGATATCTGCGGACGTGCTCGAACGCGCGATCCAGCGAACCATAGAGCCACGGTAACGCCGGCACGAAGACGATCGCGTAGCCACCGGACGCGAGGATCTTCCACATCGCGTGCAAGGTCCCGCGATCGTCGTCGATGTGCTCGAGGACGTTCACGCTGACGACGGTGTCGATCCCTCGATCCGACAGGAGCGATGCCGCGTCCGCAAGCGTTCCCGCGATGATCTCAGCTCGGTCGGCCCACGGCGCGAGCCGCTCGCGCAGCACGGGGAGCAGGTTCGTCGCGGGCTCCACCGCCACCAGCCGGTCAATGGGCTCCGCCGCGAGCAGCGTCGAAAACGTGCCGATGCCGGCCCCGTGCTCGAGGACCACGCGGCCGAGGTAGCTTCGGATCGACCGGAGAATCCAGCCGTAGTAATTGACGGCCACGGCCAGCGCTGCGAACTCGGATCCTTCGTATTCCATGTGGTCGTTCGGGGGTCTGGGCGCCGTCTGCCTTATACCACGAGCTGCGCAGAGCGCAGTTTGCACCGTGTGTAACGGTGCGACGGGCTCGAGACCTAGGGAGACTGCTGGAGTATCGAGGCGCGCCACGGCTGTTGCCGGGGCGCGCCGCGCATCTATCGAGACGGGCGCCGGGTTCCCCGGCGACCAACGAGCGTATGGGGGTCTGGGGGCCTTCGAGGCCCCCAGCTCAAGCGGAATAGGTGCGGTACTCCATCTGCGCCGCGATCTGCTTGCGGGCTGCGGCGCCCCAAAACTTCTCGACGAGATAGAGCCCGAGGTCCAGCGATGACGACACGCCGCCCGCGGTGACGACCTGCCCCTCGTCGACGATGCGCTGGTCGGTGACGACGTCGCGACAGAACGGCTTCAGCAACTCGAACGCGCGATGGTGCGTGGTCGCGCGCTTGCCTTTGAGGTGGCCCGCGCGCCCGAGCAGGAGCGAGCCTGTGCACACCGAAGCCAGCGGGCGCTCGGAGCCCCACGACTGGAGATAATCGATGAGGCGCTGGTCGGTCATGAGCGTCCGCGTGCCGACACCGCCGGGGACGAACAGGAGATCGAAGGCGTCAAGGTCTTCGTAGACGGCGTCGGGTTTCATCGTGAGCCCGCTGTCGTCGACGATCTCGGGCTCGGTGCCGATGATCCGATGCGTGACCTCGGGATCGATCCCCATTCCCGCCACCCGCCGCAGCGCGTCGTAGGCGCCGATCAGGTCGAGGAACGTCAGTCGCGGAAAGGCGAGGAGGGCGATCCGCTTGATCGGCATGCCGTGACCGTCCCACACTCGCGGAGCGCTTTCAAGTCGGTGTCGCCTTGACGCGGCGAGCTTGGCCGCCTAGAGTCCCAGAAATCCCACCATGAGCCTGGCTGACATGCTCGAGCGACTAGCGAGGCTCCGCCTCAGACCGACGAGATGTAATTGAACACATTGCCCGTGGAGAGAAGAACGGCTCCGGTCGAGTGGACAACACGGGATGCGATAAACTCGCTCCCAATAGCCCGTCTAGCGGGTAGTAGGTCCACG
>JBGPTW010000184.1:0-10779 GCA_041490825.1 Methylomirabilia bacterium
CGCTCGGCGCGGCGCGAACTCGAACGCCTGGAGGCCGGCGTGGCGCGACGGATCATCTCGCGTGTCGAGGCTCTGGCGGAAGATCCAAGGCCGCATGGATGCGTCAAGCTGCAAGGGGCCGCCGACCTGTGGCGAATGCGCGTCGGACACTACGCCGTCATCTACTCGCTCGACGACGACGCGCGCCTCGTAGACATCCGCGTCGTGCGACACCGAAGCGATGCTTACAGGTAGCGGCAGCCACGCGCCGAACCTCGCAGTGGAGCGGACGCGCTTCGCGCGCCGCTCATCGGCAACGTTCGTGCGGAGCGATCGACCCGTGGTGAAGGCTCGCCTGCCGTGAGAGAATTCGACACTTGGTGTGAACCCGAAACGCCGGCAATTCGCCGAGGTGGTATGAGGAGACACAGATGCGACGAATCCTGTTGGTGGTAGCCGTAATGGCATTGGTTGCGTCCGTCGTGCCAGCGATGGCGCAGGACCCTGTGAAGGTCGACTCTAAGCACTATAAGGTGGAGTTCGAGAATGACCAAGTTCGGGTACTTCGCATCACCTACGGCCCGCACGAGAAGTCGGTGATGCACGAGCACCCGGCGAACGTGGCCGTTTTTCTGACCGACGGTCAGGCAAGATTCACGCTGCCCGACGGAAAGACCCAGGACGCCCCGCTGAAGGCCGGCATGATGCAATGGGACGCGGGTGGCAAGCATCTGCCTGAGAACGTGGGTGATAAGCCCTTCGAGGTGATCTTGGTGGAGCTGAAAGGCAAGCCTTCAGCGGCCAAGTGAGGCAGCTCGCCTCAGCTCGATCGAACGCGAAGCCGAGACGCTCGGCGTTGTTACGGATCGTGCGCAAGCACGAGCCGGGGACGGCGCATCTCGCAGCTTCCGGCCGACGTTAGATTTCTGAAGAATTCATGACGAAGCCGCGGATCCACATCATAGGCGGGCCGGGCAGCGGCAAGTCGTTCGTCAGTTGCCAGTGCGTCGGGATGATGTCGATGCTGGCGAACTTGCTCACGCGCTCGGGATGGTCGAGCGCCATGCGGACGGCGGTGCGCGCGCCGCGGTCGTGCCCGGCGACGTAGAACTGGTCGAAGCCCAGGTGCGCCATCACGTCCACTTGATCCTGGGCCATGCGGCGGAAGGAATAGTTGGTGTGATCGGCTTTGCCGCGCGGCTTGGAGCTGTCACCATAGCCGCGTAAATCGGCGCATACGACAGTGAAGTCCTGCGCGAGCCTCGGCGCGATCAGGTACCACGTGACGTGCGTGAGCGGGTTACCGTGCAGGGGCAGCACCGGCGGCCCCTTGCCGCCGTAGCGCAGGTTGATCCTGCATTCGGGATCGCTGGTCTGGACCTGAACGTGCTTGAATCCCTCGAACATCGTTGTCTGGCCCTAACCGATCACGTGTCGCCGACGATGATTTTCTCGTGCAGCGCGCTGAGGATCTCGTCGATTGCCCCGGACGCCCAGAGGTCGAAGAACGGTGAATTCTGCATGACCAGGAATTCGCGCGCATCGCGCGTCTTCCTTTGCTCCTCGGTCTCGCCGGACCGCGCGGTCTGCTGGTGTCCCCGGATGCGGTCCTTGTGATAGATCGCCGGGTACTCGATGTAGCGGTGAAGCTCGCGGAAGTCCTTCGTGTAGACGACGGCCACCGGCAGCGACGCCCACTCTCCTCCGTTCTTCTCGTTCATGAACTCGAGCATGAGGTCGTGGTTGGCGTCCGGATACGCAGCCGGGTCAGGACGTCGCGTCCCGAGAATCTTCTTGCCGTCGCGGTTGAAGATGCGCAACTCCATGCCGCCTGCCTCGGCCAGCCGCGCAAGGATCGGGACGTCGCGGCGGCAATCCGACGACCAGTCCTCGGAGATCACGAGGATCTTCGCCGGCGCGTTCGGCTGAGCGACGAGCCACTTGATGGCAGCCGTCTGGTAGTCGGCGAGCCGCGTCGTGGTGTAGCGCTCGCGGAACACCGCGCTGTTGTCCTTCCGTGGAGCGCCGCGCGACCCGCTGTCGGGGAAGTAGCTGCCGAAGGCCTCACGGGCGAGGTTCTCGGCGCTGCCGGTGTACTTCACGTACTCGTCGAAGGTCATGCTCTTGGCGAACCGCTCGGGAGTGACGACGCTCTCAGCCACGTGTGCCTCCTTGAAGATTTCGATACCAGCCGCCCGACACGACAAACCGCGGGAACGTGATCCACTGCTCGGCGACGATGCGGCGGGCGACATCACCCGGTCCGGCGAACGGTGCTGGCGCCTCCACTTCGAGCCGGTGACCGCGGCCCTGCATCGCGAGCGACACGATGACGCACACGATGCCGAGGACCGCAGCGCTCCAGGACAGTCGGAACGCCCCGCATGCGAGGCCCAGGCACCCGATCTGAAAGAGCGGCACGGCGACAATGTGGATCATCAAATTCGGGCGGCTCCGGTGTTTCGCCGAGTAATCGGACCACTGCCACCGAAGGAGCTGTCGAATGCTCATGTGCTCAGGTAATAGTCCAGAACGCCGAGCTGGAGCGTGAAGATCCGTTCCGGAGTGTCGGTAACGAGTTTTCGGAGCTCCGCCTTCGTGATCCAGCGGATGTCTCTGACCTCGCCGTGTTGAGGCACGGGCTCTCCCTCCGCGACGCGACACACGAAGACGAAGCCGACCCGTGGAATACCGCCCTCGAGCTGTTGCTGACAGCAGAACGGCACGAACGCGAAGCAACCGTCGCGCTTCGGCGCGTAGGTTCTGGTCTGGACGTCGGGACGGAAGCTCGTCACGTGCAGTCCAGTCTCCTCGAGCACTTCTCTCCTGAGCGCGTCGTAGACGTTCTCGTACGCGTGCATTCCGCCGGCCGGAATCTCGATGGTGCCGGAATAGACGGGATCGGTGTCCGGCTTCCAGCGTGTCTGGACCAACACCTCGACCGTGCCGTCGCGCTCGCGTTCGATGATGGCGGAGACGAGGGCCACGTTGACGTCGAGACTCGTCAGGCGCTCCTTCACGCTCGCGGGGCTCAATTCCACTTCACCACCTCCACGAGCGCGGCACGCAGGTTGTCCCGCGCGCTCTCGAGGTGCGGATGCACCGTGAGTGTTCGCCGGAACAGGTCCGCGGCCTCGCGGAACTGGCCGAGCGCGATGTGACAGAGACCCTGGCCCGACAGCGCGCCGAAGTGATTCGGGTTGCGGTCCAACGTCTCGCGACAATCGGCGATCGAACCCGTGTAGTCCTTCACCATGTAACGAACGGTCGCCCGCTTGTTCCAGCCTTCAGCGAAGCCGGGGGCCGCGTCGATCAGCCGGGTGAAGATCGCCTCGGCCTCGGCGAGCTCCTGCCGCTCCATCGCTTCGATGCCCTGCCGCAGCAGTGCGTCGAGCTGCGGATCGCCCGAGCGGTGCCAGAGCTGCCAGAGCGCCGCCGCGGCGCGAGTGGCGCGCGCGGGATCATCGCCACGCAGGGCTGACAACGCCTCACGCTCCGTCATACGATGCTAGTCGATGTGGGGGCCATGTCGGGGTCCCGCACGGGAGCGGGACGGAGAATCGAGGAGCGCCACGGCTGAGCCGGGGCGGTCCGAGCGGTGGGGGGTGTGGGGGCCATTTCGGGGCCCCCACGTTCATTGAGAAAGGTCACGGTGATGAGTATCGTTCACGATTTCGAGACCGCCTTCAACCATCAAGACGTCGAGGCGTTGGTCCGGTGCTTCACGCCGACCGGCAGCTATGTCGACACCTTTTTCGGCCCGCACGCCGGACACGCGGAGCTGCGCGCGATGTTCCAGCGCATGTTCCGCGAAGGCAAGAACTATCGCTGGACGATGGACGTCGTGGTCGAGACGCGCAGCCGTGCGGCGGCGGAATGGAGCTTCAGCTACGTCGTGAGCGACGTGATCCCGCGCAGCGCCGGGCGCGCGGTGAGCTTCAAGGGGATGAGCGTGTTCGAGCTGACCGCCGGCAAGATCGCGGCGTATCGGGAATATTTCGACACGGGCGCCGCGCTGCTGCAGCTCGGCTTCAAGCCGGAGTCGCTCGCGAAGGTTCTGGCACGGAAGCTCGGCTGACGTCCGCGCGCGCCGGCACGCGGACGTTTCCGCATGGGCTCCGGGCGCTGAACCACGCCGACTTCCGTCTGTTCTTCACCGCGCAGATGGTGGCGCTGATCGGCACGTGGATGCAGACGGTCGGCCAGTCGTGGCTGGTGCTCCAGCTCACCAATTCGCCGCTGAAGCTCGGGTTGATCGGCACGTTTCAGTTCGGCCCGATTCTCCTGTTCTCCATCGTCTCCGGAGCGATCGCCGATCGCTTGCCGAAGCGCAAGCTGCTCCTCGGGACGCAGATGACGCTGGCGAGTCAGGCGTTTCTCCTGGCGGCGCTCGTCTGGAGCGGGCACGCCGAGTACTGGCACGTCGGCGTGCTGGCGACGATCGTCGGCTTCGCCAACGTGCTCGACATGCCGGCGCGCCAGTCGTTCATCGCCGAGATGGTGAGCAAGGACGATCTCGGGAACGCTGTCGCGCTCAACTCCGCGGCGTTCAACGGCGCGCGCATCGTGGGCCCGGCCGTCGGCGGGCTGCTCATCGCACGCTTCGGCGTGGCGCCCGCGTTCGTCCTGAACGGTCTCGGCTTCCTGGTGGTGATCGTCGCGCTCGCCACGCTCGAGGCGCAGGGTCATCCGCGACGTCGTGGCTCGGGCACGATGGTGCAGGACATCGCGGAAGGCGTGCGCTACGCGCTCGCGACCCCGCGCATCCGGCTGATCATGGGCTTGCTCTTCGTCGTGAGCATCTGCGTCTTCAACTTCAGCGTCTACGTGCCGTTGCTCGCGCGCACGGTGCTGGGGCTCGGCGCTGAAGGCTTCGGCTACCTGATGGCCGCGCTCGGCGTCGGCGCCGTGACGGGCGCGCTGACGCTCGGCATCGTCGCCTCGCGCCAGCCGTCGGTCGCGGCGATGTTCGTCGCGGCGACGATCGCGTGCAGTGGCCTGTTCAGCCTGGCCTTCGTCCATCACGTCTGGGCGGCGGTCGTGGTCCTGATGGTGACCGGATACTTCGGGATCGTGCTCGTGGCGGGCGCGAACACTGCCCTGCAGCTCAACGCGCCGGACGAGCTTCGGGGTCGCGTGATGAGCTTCTACACCCTCATCTGGGGCGGCGTGTTTCCGATCGGATCGTTCCTCGTCGGCGCGATCTCGGAGGGGTGGGGCGTCGGGCGCGCGTTCCTCGCGCTCGGAAGCTTCGGGCTCGCGGCGACGGCGGCGCTGGGCGTGTGGTGGGTGAGGAGGGCGGGGCACGCCGGGCGTCGAGGGGAGTGAGCCGCGGGGCTCCGTGCGTCTGGGGTGCGTGGTGCCCCTGTATCGATTCGTCGGCACCTATTGAGGATGCCCAGGACTCGGGCTAATCTGCCCGCAAGATGACAGGCGTGACTCGCGCTCGGAGCCTCGCGTCGCGCGCCCCGACTCGACTGAGCCTCCGCCGCCGCGCCTCCTCGATCGCGTCCGCGCGGCCGTGCGTCTTCGCCACTACAGCCGCCGCACTGAGAAGGCGTACGTGGCGTGGATCCGCCGCTACATCCTCTTCCACGGCAAGCGTCACCCCATGGATATGAGCGCCCCAGAGCTGACTCGGTTCCTGAGCTCCCTGGCCGTCGACGGGCGAGTCGCGGCGTCCACACAGAACCAGGCACTCAGCGCGTTGCTGTTCCTCTACCGCGACGTCCTCGAAGTGGACGTGCCGTGGCTGGACGGCATCGTGCGGGCGAAGCGTCCCCAGCGCCTGCCCATCGTCCTGACACGCGAAGAAGTCCGGGCCGTGCTCCGCTCGCTCCACGGTGTCCCGCGGCTCATGGCGTGCTTACTCTATGGGTCGGGGCTGCGCTTGCTCGAGTGCTGCCGGCTACGTGTTCAGGACATCGACTTCGGTGGCAATCAGATCGTCGTCCGCGGCGCGAAGGGCGACAAGGATCGCGTCACCGTACTGCCATCGGTGATCAAGCAGGACCTGGCGCGGCATCTCGACACGGTCCGCGAGCAACATGCGCGCGACGTTCAGTCTGGAGCCGGTTGGGTCGAGCTTCCGTACGCGCTCGACCGCAAGTATCCGAACGCCGGGCGCGAATGGGTGTGGCAGTGGGTCTTCCCGGCCACGCGTTTCTATCGGGAGCAGGCCACGGGTCAAGTCCGCCGGCACCACCTGCACGAGACCGTGCTCCAGAAAATCGTCAAGGACGCGGTGCACCGCACCGGGATCGCCAAGCGGGCGACTCCACACACGTTCCGCCATTCGTTCGCGACGCATCTGCTCGAAGACGGCCGCGACATCCGGACCGTGCAGGAGCTACTGGGCCACCGCGACGTGAGCACGACGCAGATCTACACCCACGTGCTGAACCGTGGTCCATCGGGGGTGCGGAGCCCAGTCGACACGATACTGGGGGCGTGAGAAACGCCGTTGCTGCATATCCCCCGGAACTGCGGCGAGATAGGCCGACCGGGTATCCCGCAACGCTGCGACGGAGAACACGCTGGCCGTTGCGAGCCGACCGCCTGGCGCAAATCGCTCCAGGACAAGGAGATACGCAACCGCCGAGTGGAACTCACGCCCGTGGACAACCCGTACTCGTTTATCGACCTTCGCCTGTTTCAGCGCGGCTACGGCACCGACGAAGAGGAGGTTCTTTATCCGACGAAGAAGGGGGTCCAGCTCAAGGAGGAGCAATTTCAGCGTTTGGTCGGGAAATGGACCCTCGTTCCGGCTCTACTGTTTCACCCGATGATCGTGAAGAAATCCCTTCCGGCCCTGCGTCGCGAGGAGTTCGATACGGCAGTCTTCCTCGCGTTCAAAGCGGTCGAGGTGAATGTTCGTCGGCTCGGACGCTTCCCGGCCGACCTCGTTGGAACCGCGCTCATGCGCAAAGCCTTTGATGTCGACAATGGCCCGCTGACGGATTCCGAAGCTCCGAAGGCAGAACGCGAGGCGCGCGCGCATTTGTTCTCTGGTGCGATCGGGTGCTACAAGAATCCGCACAGCCACCGAGACGTTGATCTCACATTCCCTGAGGCGTTTGAAATGCTGCTTCTCGCCAGCCACCTGCTACGTTTGCTTGAGCGCCAAAAGGCCGTCTAACAACGGCATGAACCCGTCGGCCGGCGCAACACGGGTTTGGCCAGTCGAGGCCGGTAGCGAGCCGGCCGCGGGTTACGCCGGGCGTTGGACGGTCAGGAACCGAGGGCGCGTCGTATTTGAGCGGTGGCCGGGTGTCTCCGCTGCCCCAGTGCCTGAGGGAACGTCTTGACGCCATAGCGTTTTGGCGCAACACTAGATCCCATGAACTCTCAGCCAAAGCGGGCGACCGTCTATTTCGAGCCCGAGATCCACAAGGCGCTTCGTCATAAAGCTGCCGAGACG
Source organism: Methylomirabilia bacterium (assembly GCA_041490825.1). Classification (GTDB taxonomy): domain Bacteria; phylum Methylomirabilota; class Methylomirabilia; order Rokubacteriales; family CSP1-6; genus JBGPTW01. The sequence continues at coordinate 7,400 of JBGPTW010000184.1, forward strand.
GAGCGCTCCGTGTCGGATCTTGTAAACGACGCGGTCCGCGCAAGCCTCGCCGAGGACGCGGAGGACCTTGCCGCTTTCGAGGAGCGGGCCACAGAGCCCAGCCTCTCCTTTGAGCGCGTCGTTCGAGATCTGAGGCGGCGTGGCAAGATATAGCCTCGAGATCAAGCGCACCGCTTCCCGCGAAATTGAGGATCTGCCGACGAAGAAGGACCGTCGGCTCGCCGTGGATCGCATTACCAAGCTTGCTGACGATCCTCGCCCGCCAGGTTCCGAGAAGCTCGTGGATGATGATCGGTACAGAGTTCGCCAGGGCCGATACCGGATTATCTACGAGATTGACGACGCTGCGCGAGTGGTGTGCATCGTCAAGATCGGCCATCGCCGTGAAGTGTATCGACAGTGAGCCGTCCAACTACCGCTTGCACCCGGCGGCGGGCGCAGGGCGAGCCCGATGGGACTCATGCGAGTTTCGCGCCCGCCGCGGGTGAAGCGCAGCGTTCGGCGGCACGTTGGCTACACCGTCAGTTTCAATGTTCAGAGGGAACATGATCCTGGTGCTTTCGCTGCTTCGTGACGGCAAGAGGGAGATCGGATGAACAGGCGTGATGCGGTACTTGCACTACTTGCGCTCGGTGCTTCGCCGCTCTCCGGGTTCGCCCAGCAGCAGCCCAAGATGTCGCGCGTCGGGTTTCTCACGCCGCGCTCGCGCCCGATTGCGCCGAACCACGATGCGTTTTCTGACGCGTTCACGACCGGGATGCGCGAGCGCGGCTATGTCGAAGGCAAGAATCTGGTCATCGAGTGGCGCTATGTGGACGGAAAATACGCCGACCTCGCCGATCTCGCGGCCGATCTGGTCCGGCTGAACGTCGAGGTGATCGTGGCCTACGGAACGGCCGCGGTGCAGGCGGCCCAGCGGGCGAGCAGGACGATTCCGATCGTCATCGCAGCGGCGGTCGATCCTGTCGGCAGCGGCCTCGTTGCGAGCCTGTCGCGGCCCGGCAGCAACACCACCGGGCTCTCGGCCATCGCGGTCGATCTCAGCCCGAAACATGTCGAGCTGCTGAAGACCATGCTGCCGAAACTCGCGCGCGTCGCGGTGCTGACAAATCCCGGCAACTCGTCTCATGCGGCCGTAGCGAAGAACGTCGAGGCCGCCGCCAAGGGGTTCGGCATCGAGGTGATTGCGGCGTCAGCGCGCACTCCGGTCGAGATCGGGGGCGCCTTCGCTTCCGCGGCGCGGCAGAGGAGCGGCGCGGTCATTGTGGCGGGCGATGCGTTCTTCTCCGGGCAGGGCCGGCTTCTGGCGGATGCGTCGGTCAAGTACCGGATGCCGACCATCAGCATCTATCAGGAACATGTGACGGCGGGGGGCCTGATGAGCTATGGCCAGAACATCGCGGACTTTCACCGCCAGTCGGCCACTTTCGTGGACAAGATTCTCAAGGGAGCGAAGCCCGAAGACCTGCCGGTGGAGCAACCGACCAAGATCGAGTTCCACATCAACGGCAAGGCCGCCAAGGCGCTCGGACTCACCATCCCGCAGTTGCTGCTCCACCGCGCAGACGAGGTTATTCGGTAATGGGTCTGTTAGGGACCGCTTTGGGCCGTTTGCAGCTTCTCGAATCGGCGCAGCTCGATTGCGCATGCCACCGAACAACGGCTTGCAGGGCGACGCGCCGCAAGCGGCGCGCGCCTGAAGCCGGACGTTCGCCTTCGCGAAAATGACCGGAGTGGATTTCAGCGCTCGCCGGAAGTACCGTTACAGTCAGAGGTGACGTGAAGATGGACACCCAGCAGCTCGTTGAGGCCTTCCGACGACTTCCAGTCGATGAGCGGGCTCGTCTTGTCGAGGAACTCTGGGATGAGGTCGCGAGGGAGCTCGAGCAGCGACCGTTGAGTGATGCCGAACGGCGCCTACTGGACGAGCGAATCCGGCAACATCAGGAGACGCCCACCGATGTTGAGCCCTGGGAAACCGCACGGGACGATATTCTCCGTGACCTGTGACCTACCCGCTGGTTGTCAGGCGGCAAGCAAAGGCGGACATCCGAGAAGCCGCCCGTTGGTACGAAAGGCAGCGCGGAGGCCTCGGCCGCGCCTTCGTGCAACAGATCGATGCCCTCCTCGATCGCGTTCGTCTGAACCCGATGCAACACCAGATCGTCCACCGAGAGGTGCGGCGAGCTATCCCACGCAGGTTTCCTACGGCGTGTTTTACCGAATCGACGGATCCGAGGTTCTCGTGTTTGCCGTCGTTGATCTGCATCGCGATCCGTCCATCTGGCAGGATCGCGAAGCGAGCCGTGAAGGCGAACAACAGGCTTGAGCGCCCGGCGCGGCGCCGGCCGCTCAGCCTGAGCGTTCTGCGTACATGTGCCGTATCGAATCCGAGTCACTTGGAACGGAACGGCGAGAGCGATAGCATGCCGCGATGGACATCCGGTACTTCATCGATCCGGAAACCGGATCGGCGCACATCTACCGACACGCCGTCACCGAGGACGATGTCGAGGATGTCCTTCGTCGGCCGATCGAGGACCGACCCGGCCGAGAAGGCTCGCGGGTCGCCGTGGGGCGAACCGAGACGGGACGGTACCTCCGGATCATCTATGTGGTTGATCCGATTCCCGACTCGGTTTTCATTATCACCGCATACCCGCTTGGTTGGAGGGCGCTGAGAGCGCTACGTCGCCGGCGCCGGAGGAGGAAATGAAGCAGTCAAAGTATCCCGTTGGCTGGGACGAGGAACGAGTTCGGCGCGTTCTCGAACACTACGAGGCGCAGTCCGACGAGGAAGCGGTCGCCGAGGACGAAGTCGCGTATGAGGCAACCACGCACACTATGATGGAAGTGCCAGTCGAACTCGTCCCGCTCGTCCGGGAGCTCATCGCGAAGCGAAGCGCCGAGTGAATCGAGCCGGCCATCGTAGATCCGAGACGCAGAACAAGCCGTTTCACCTGACGTCGGGCCTCGCTCCCTGTGGTCGCTCGGTCCGCCGCAGGTGAACGGCAGCGTTGAACTAAACCGCTAGCGCGGTAGGTCGGACATCGATCCGGCCATGATCATTCGCGCGTCGCGCGGATCTGTTCGTTCTGCCCCGCTTCACTGCTGATCCCCGCTCGCTCCGATTGACGCACACTCCTCCAGTCCGATCCCTATCTCTATCCCTCACTGGAGGTGTCCCATGAGCGAGCTCTGTACCCGCATGATCCGCGACATGGCCGTGCGTGGTTTTTCGCCACGCACCCACGAGGCGTACATCGCGGCCGTGGCCAGGCTGGCGAAGTACTACAAGCGGTCGCCGGATCAACTCATCAACGACGAGGTCCAGGCCTACCTCGCCCACTTGATCCAAGAGCGCAAGCTCTCGTGGAGCA
>JBGPTW010000185.1:0-10698 GCA_041490825.1 Methylomirabilia bacterium
ACACCGATGGCCGCGTTCCAGACCGTGCTCGGCCTCGCCAGTCCAACGACTCGGCCCGACTTATCGCGGGCTCTACGGCGTCGTGCAGGGCCGACGCGAATGGGAACACCCGGACCCCATCGGTGGTGCCGTTGGGAGTTAACCGGATAGGTAGACATCGATGAACGACCGAGGCCGGGGGACAGCGCGTTGCCGCGGGCCGGCCGGGTCGGTGAGGGGCCGGCGGACCCGTTCCCGTCGCGTGCGATCGAGGGCACCCAGGCCAGGAGTGGGAACGGCTCGCCGATCATCGGTCCACAGGGCCTCGTGGTCAGAGGCCCCTCACCGATCCGGCCGACCCGCGACGCCACGCGCTCGATTGACGGTGAGCGTTCATGAATACTCGGGCCTAAGGACCAACTCGCCGTTCCGCGAGCCGCTCGCCCGCGAGGCGCCACTGAACCTCCAGGTACGGCTTGAAGTCCCAGTATCGCGCTCTCGTGCGGGTCACGAACTCGGTTTCGATGTCCGGGTCGCGGGCGTAGAGGCACACCCCGTGGTCGACCACCTCCCAAGCGAGGACGACACCAGCCTCGTTGAGCGAGACGAGATCGATCGGTGCGTGCGTGCCCGCGACGAGGTCTGCACGAAGTCTCGTCAGCTCGTCGAGCGAGAGCGACGATTGCGTCAAGATGGCGAGATCGACGTCGCGGATCGTGGGCGCCGTGTCATCGACCCCGGACCCGAAGAAGTAGACGAGTCTCACCCGTGGGTCGGTCGCCAGCATCTCGGCGGCGCGGTGAGCGTGCGCGCGTGCCTCGGCTGGTGAGAGACGAACGTCGCGAGTCGTGCGTTGAGGATAGCATCTGCTCGTCGTGCTCGACGTTTCCGGCGTTGCAGCGACAGTTGGCGGCAGGCAGCCGGTTCAGCCCCGGATTCGGCCCTCCAGCTCATCGATCCGCGCATGCAGCAGCGCGACGCGCTCTCTGAGCTCGGCAAGATTTCTTTCGAGGACCTCTCGCCGTGAAGTTTTCGATACAGTGACGTGTCCCACCTGAGGCGGAATCAGAACGGCGCGTGCTATCCTGACGCTCTCATGGCCCCGCCGCGCCGATACTTCGACGAGATCCAGATCGGCGAAGAGTACGAATCTCCCGGACGCACCGTGACCGAGGCCGACATCGTGATCTTCGCCGGCCTCTCCGGCGACTACAACATCCTGCACACCGACGCCGAGTTCATGAAGACCTCGATCTTCGGCGAGCGGATCGCTCACGGTCTGCTCGGACTTTCGATGCAGTCCGGCCTGCTGACCCGCGCCATGCAGCCGTATGCGACGATCGCGTTCGGAGGTCTCCGCTGGAAGTTCAAGGCGCCGATCAAGATCGGCGACACGATTTTGGTGCGCGCTCGCGTGATCGGAAAGAAGGAAACGACGGCCGACCGTGGAATCGTCACGCTCGAGCGCACGGTCCTGAACCAGCGCGGCGAGGTCGTGCAGCTCGGCGAGACCGACCTGATCGTCGAGCGCGCGGCGCGCTGACTCTCCGCGGCCTCTGATGGGTGCGGCTCCCCAGACCTTCTTCGAGGACGTCGTGCTCGGTGGTGTGCTGGAGACGCCTGCGATCACGCTGACCGAGGCGCACGCGGCGCTGTACCGCGGCCTCACTCAGGAACCTGGCGATGATCCAATGCTCATCCCGGACCTCTTGCCGATCTGCCTCTCCACCGGGCTCGGGTGGCGAGTGCCACAGCCGCCGCTCGCGGTGCTGGCCTTCATGACCATCGAGTGGGAAATGATCCGCCCGGCCCGGGTCGGCGACACGATCCACAGCGTCTCGCGCGTCGTCACGAAACGCTCGATGCGCGACGGAGGGGTCGTCATCGAGGAACGTGACATCCGCGATCAGCGCGGGGAAGTCGTGCAGCGCGGGCGCTTCACGTTCCTGGTCGCCAAGCGTCCGACCTGACAACTGGGTAGTGCATCAGTTTGACCGCCCTCGCGCCTGGGTGTATCGTCGGCCCGCCACGCGAGGTGCGAGGGCTCGTTCATGCGTACTGTGGCCGTGGACCGCGGACGCGGAAGAGGGGGGACCATGCCGGTAAAACTGTTGCTCTCAGAAGGGACCGCCATCTGGTCAGCCCGCATCGCCGTCCTGGTGGCGGCCATCGAAGCCGTGCTGGCACTGATCACCGGGATCAGCGGCACGCACTTCTTCTTTGGCGCAGCTGCTTCAACCCTTCTCCTGGCGAGTATTGTGTCGATGCTGTTCGCCATCTATCCGGTAGTGATTCTAATCTACTTTCACCTTCGCCAGCGCGGGTAGCATCCGGCTGTCTACAGACGGTGCCCTGTAGGCTTGGAGGTACGGCTCATGAAAGTAGGGCTCCACGCTGTGATCTATCTTGCCGCTGGTGGGGTCTTTTACGTCCTTTGCCCAAACCTTCACCCACAGCACCCACGCACACCCGGCTGAGGCGGACCCTGCGAGCAATGTCACTGATCCCCGCCATTCGCTATTCTCCCTACTCGGCCAACCGCGCGATCTCCTCGGCCGACCACACGTGATCGCTGACGCCAGCCTCCATCGTCGGCGTGCCCCGAAGCGTCTGATGAATCCGCACGAAGTTGTACCACATGGCGTAGAACGCGACGGCAGCCTTGTGGTTGTTCAGCTTCTTCGAGAAGGCGTTCGTTAGCCGCGTGAAGCGCCGCATGCTCATGCGCATGGTGAGGTTCTGGCGCTCCACCCGCGCGGATGGCCCGCCAGGCCGAACGACGCTATCCGGCGCATCGAGAACAACTACATCCTGCCGGACATGATCGCCAAGGCCATCAACGGGATGCCGACCAAGCGGGCGCTGGAGTGGGCGCAGGAACAGGTCGTCGCGGCGCTCAAGGGACAGCTCAAGCCGTCGGCATGAGCCCGTGTTAGACTTGCGACCCCGGAGGCCCCCATGACATTTCCGCTCGAGTCATCGACGCCAGCAAAGCTCGGTCTCGCTCAGGAACCTCTCGATCGGCTCAGCGAGCTCATCAGCCGGCACGTCAAAGATGGCCGCTATCCCGGCGCACAGATTGCCGTGGCGCGCCGGGGCACGCTAGCGCTGTTGAAGACCTTCGGCGACGCGCGCCTCGAGCCGTCGCCCCAGCCTGCGGCCGATGACACGCTATGGCTTCTCCGCTCGAACACGAAGGTCATCACCGCGTGCGCGGTCTGGATCCTCGTCGAGCGGGGCGCGCTGAGATTCACCGATACGATCGCGCAGCATCTGCCGGGGTTCGAGGCCAACGGCAAGGGCGACATCACGCTGATCCAGCTCTTGTCGCACCAGGCCGGTTTCCCGAACGCCGACGTTCCCAAGGCGGCGTGGGAGGACCACGACGCGGCCCGCAAGGCCGTGTGTGGATTCACGCTCGAGTGGACGCCCGGAAGCCGGGTTCACTATCACGGCAAGGCGGCGCACTGGACGGCTGCCGTGCTCGTCGAAGCTCTCACGAAGACGGACTTCCGGACTTTCATCCGCGACAACGTAATCGAGCCGCTTGGACTGGGCAACGAGCTGTTCGTCGGTCTCCCGGATGTCGAAGGCAAGCGCGCTGTCGACATGCACGTGCCGTCGGCCGACGGCTCGCGACAGGTGAAGATGGCGGACGAGAACACTCCGCAGTTCCGCCGGGCCGGCATCCCGAGCAGCGGGGGCTACGCCACGGCGAGGGCGATGGCGGCCTTCTACCAGATGATGGCCGGCGGAGGCACGCTGAATGGCGTTCGCCTCCTGTCGCCGCGCATGGTGCAGTACGTGACCAGGAACGTGACGGGGGACCGCGTCGACGGGAACATGGGGATGCCGATGCATCGCGGACTGGGTCCGCACGTGCGCGGCGTGACCGACACCATTCGCGGCCTCGGCTCGCTCGCTTCGCCACGGACGTTCGGTCACGGCGGCGTGGGATCGTCGTACTGCTGGGCTGATCCGGAGTCCGGCGTGTCGTTCGCGTACCTGAGCAACAGCCAGGTGCCCGATCCGTGGCACAGCGCCCGGATCGACGTCGTCAGTAACTTCGTGCACAGCGCGATCGATCTCGCATAGGAGGAGTCGTCCGCCATGACCTTCGATCCCCGCCACAAGAGTCGCTCGCTCCTCGACGGCGCCGATCGTGCCGCCGCCCGCACGTACTTCAAGGCCATCGGCTTCACGGACGACGATCTCCACAAGCCGCTGATCGGCGTGGCCCACTGCTGGATCGAGATCACGCCGTGCAACTGGAATCACCAGAAGCTCGCCGAGAAGGTGAAGGAAGGTATCCGCGCCGCCGGCGGGACACCGATCGAGTTCAACACGATCTCGGTGACGGACGGCATCGCGATGGGCACGGAGGGCATGAAGGCGTCCCTGGTGAGCCGGGAAGTCGTGGCCGATTCGGTGGAGACCGTGGTTCGCGGTCACCTGCTCGACGGTCTGGTCGCGATCTCGGGTTGCGACAAGACCATCCCCGGCATGGTGATGGCGCTGGCGCGGCTGAATATCCCGGGTCTCATGCTCTATGGCGGATCGATCATGTACGGCGAGTACAAGGGCAAGCGCCTGACGGTGCAGGACGTGTTCGAGGCGATCGGCGCGTTCAACGCGGGCAAGATCGACGCGGCCGAGCTGAACGCCATCGAGAGCCGCGCCTGCCCGGGCGCCGGAGCGTGCGGCGGCCAGTTCACGGCCAACACGATGGCCACGGCGTTCGAGATGCTGGGCATCTCGCCGATGGGATTCAACGACGTGCCGGCCGTCGATCCGAAGAAGGCTGACGTCGCGTTCGAGACAGGCAACCTCGTCATGACGCTCTTGAAGAACGGGGTGCGGCCGCGGTCGATCATCACGCGCAATGCGCTTCACAACGCGATCGCCGGCGTCATGGCAACAGGCGGCTCGACCAACGCCGTGCTCCATCTCCTGGCCGTCGCGCGCGAGGCGGGCGTGAAGCTGTCGATCGACGAGTTCGATCGTATCTCCCGCAGGACGCCGCTGCTGGCCGACATGAAGCCGTGGGGGAACTACACGGCACCGGAGATGTACGAGGCGGGCGGCATGGGGGTGGTGGCCAAACGGTTGCTCGAGGCGGGCCTGCTTCATGACAAAGAAATGACCGTGACCGGCCGCACGATCGGCGAGGAAGCGCGCGCGGCGCGCGAGGCGCCCGGCCAGAAGGTGATTCGCCCGCTGGCGAGCCCGATCGCGCATCATGGCGGCCTCGCGATCCTGCGCGGAAACCTCGCGCCGGACGGGTGCGTCGCCAAGGTCGCGGGTCACGAGCAGGAAGTTTTCCGCGGTACCGCGCGCGTGTTCGACTGCGAAGAGGACGCCTTCCTTGCAGTGAAGAAAGGCAAGATCAAAGCCGGCGACTTCATCGTGATCCGATGGGAGGGACCGAAGGGCGGACCTGGAATGCGCGAGATGCTTCACGTGACTGGCGCGTTGCAGGGCGCCGGTCTCGGCTCGACGGTCGGGCTCATGACGGACGGTCGCTTCTCCGGCGCGACGCACGGGTTCATGGTTGGTCACGTCGCACCGGAGGCGGCCGATGGCGGCCCGATCGCGGCGCTCCGAAACGGCGACACGGTCATGATCGACGTGAAGAAGCGCCGGCTCGACGTCGAGCTTTCTGCCAGCGAGATCAAGAAGCGGTTGCGCGCCGTGAAACAACCGAAGCCGCAGTACACGTGGGGCGTCATGGCGAAGTACGCGCGGCTCGTATCCTCGGCCTCCGACGGCGCCGTCACCGGGTAGGAGCGCATCGGAGTATCGAGGCGGGCGCCGGGTGCCCCGGCGACCGACGAGCATATGGGGGTCTGGGGGCCTTCGAGGCCCCCAGCTCACATAGCTCTTGGAGGGGGTTCGCCCCCTCCGGCGAGCGGCGGCGCCGCGTCAATGTCCGCGTGATAGCCTGGGCGCGATGATCCAGTCGGACGTCGCGCACGGGATGAACGCGGTGTTCTGGCGGCTCCTCACCAGCGAGTCGTTGACCGGCTTGACGGTGCTCGACGTTGGCACCGGGGCGGGACGTGTGGCCCTCGCTCTGGCTCCCCATTGCCGCCAGGTCGTCGGCATCGATCGTGACGCGAAACTGCTCGACGACGCGCGCCGGCGCGCAGCGGGCCTCAACCTGACGAACGTCGAGCTCGTCGCCGGTGACGCCGAGGCCATGGAGTACGCGAGCTTCGCGCCTGATGTCGTCGTCGCCCACCTCTGCATGTCCGACGCGATTGCCGAGCGGGCTGGTCGCGCGGTCGCCGCCGGGCGGGTGTTCGCGTTCGTCGCGTTCCATGCCGATCATTGGCGCGAGACCGGGCGTCGCTCGCGTTTCGCCTACGACGAAGACCAGGCCAGGGACCTGCTCGCGCGGACCGGATTCACCATCGAGCACCTGGAGGTCGATCGGGACGTGCAGACCTTCAGCTCGCTCGAGGAAGGGCTCGCGGCCGCCATCGGTCTCGAAGAGAAATGGCGATCGGACGGCCGCTGGGTGCGCTACCTCAAGTTTCTCGAGAAGGGCGGGCGCACGCTGACCCGAAGCCATCTCGTCGTGAAGGCGCGGCGACTATGAGCCTGGTGGGTCTCGCGTTCAGCGAAGGCGTGAAGGCATGCGTGCGGGACGTCGGCTTCGACGCCGTGGCGATTGGCCCTGCGAGCGTTCCCGATCACGCAGTAGAGTTCGAGCGGTGGCTCGATGCCGGTCATGCTGGTTCGATGCACTATCTCGCGCGCGGCCGCGCCGATCGCGTGAATCCGGAGCGGTTACTTCCGGGCTGCCGGTCGGTCGTCGCGGTTGCGCTCAGCTACAACCCAGGGAACGGACCGACCCCTGAGGGATGGAACGGGATCGCCCGTTATGCTCGTGGCCGCGACTATCACGACGTCATGCGGCCCCGGCTCGCCAAGCTCGTCGCGTATCTTCGCGAGGCCGGTGGGCCCGACGTGCGGAGCCGGGCGGCCGTCGACACCAGCGCGGTGCTCGAACGCGACCTCGCGGCGCGCGCGGGGCTCGGGTGGATCGGCAAGAACACGAATCTTCTCTCCGAATCGCTCGGCTCGTACGTCTTCATCGGGATCGTTCTCACGACTGCCGAGCTCGAGCCCGACGCTGCCGTTGCCGACCGGTGTGGCACCTGCCGGGCGTGTCTCGACGCCTGCCCGACGCAAGCGTTCGTCGAGCCCTACGTGCTGGACGCGCGACGCTGCATTTCATACTTGACGATCGAGCACCGCGGCGACATCGACGAAGCATGGCGCGACAGGCTATCGGGCTGGGTCTTCGGCTGTGACGTGTGCCAGGAGGTGTGTCCCTGGAATCGCAAGGCCGATCCCGCCACCGACCCGGAAATCACGCCGGCGGCCGGTCCTGCTGCGCTCGAGACGGCGCTCGCGCTCGATGAAACGGAGTTTCGCGAACGCTTTCGAGATAGCGCCATCTGGCGGGCACGCCGGAGCGGGTTGTTGAGAAACGTCGCGCTCGTCCTCGGCGCTCAGGGTGACGATGCGGCCCGTCCAGCGCTCACACGAGCGGCGCAGGACGGAGATCCGACGATCAGTCGCGCTGCTGCGTGGGCACTGGCTCGGCTCGAAGTCACGCGCTGCTCGCACTGAGCGAGGCGATCGGCAGGAGGAGTATCGTGAAGTCGGAGGGCCGGTCATGAAGATGAAGCGGCTCGATCATTTCGGCATCGACGTCTCCGACCTCGCGCAGGCCGAGCGGTTCTATACGGACATCCTCGGCATGACGGTGGAGATGCGGCTGCCCGATCAGATCCTCATGCGGTATGGCGACGGCGCGTGCGCGCTCTTCCTCCAACCCGATCGGCCCCGGGCAGAACGCGAGGTGATCGAGCACCCGCTCGGAGAGAGTCACCATTGTTTCGAGGTGACTCATGAAGAGCTCCGGGCCGCGCCGGAGCTCTTCGCCGAGCGTGGAATCCCGTATCACGCTCCGATCGACTGGGGCGACCACGACTGCCTCTATTTCCTCGATCCCGACGGCAACCTGCTGGAGCTGCTGGCATATAGGTAGACGCGAGGCTCCCGGCAGGCGCGATGCGAGTGCGTGATATCATCGCGCGGCCGAGCAACCGGAGCGCGCGGATGAGGAGAGCTGGTTCAACATGGGCGAATCCGATCCGGTCGGATTCATCGGGCGTGCCGAGTTCGACGCCGCCACACGCGCCGCCATCGAAGGAGAGAACGCTGTCCGATTCCTCGGCTGCTAGGCTTTCCCCGCTGGCGAGCGGTCACGTCGGGAAGCCGTATCGGCGGCGAGAAGACCGGGTCCTCGTCACCGGTCGGGGACGCTACGTCGATGATCTTGCTCATCCGGGTATGGCTCACCTGGTGCTGGTCCGCAGCCCCCATGCGCGCGCCCGAATCCGCTCGATCGACGTCGAGGCTGCGCGGCGAGCGCCTGGTGTCGTCGCTGTCGTCACTGCCGCAGACCTCGGGGACATCGGGGCGATGCCGGTGAACCGCATCGTTCCCGGTATGCTGGTCCCGCCGCAGCTGGCGCTCGCGCTGGGCGACGTTGCTGCCCAGGGCACACCGGTCGTCGCGGTGGTGGCGGAGTCGGTGTACGCGGCCGCTGACGCCGCGGCGTCCGTGATCGTCGATTACGATCCGACACCGGGTGTCGCTGGCGCGCGTGATGCTCTCGAAGCGAGCGCGCCCCAGATCTTCGCGAACGTCCCCGGCAATCGCTCGTTCACGCAGACGTGGCGTGCGGGCGACGCGGACCGCGCGTTCTCGGAAGCGCGCTATGTCGTTCCTCTCACCGTGCGCCAGCAGCGCCTGTCGGGCGTGCCGCTGGAAGCCCGTGCCGCGCTCGCCACGTGGAGCGCGCCGACGGGCGAGTTGACGATGTGGACGTCGACGCAAGCGCCGTTCCGGATCCGCACGGAGATCGCGCGAATGCTCGGGCTTCCGGAGTCGGCCGTCCGGGTCATAGCCCCCGATGTCGGCGGCGGCTTCGGCGTGAAGGGCGGACCGTATCCCGAGGAAGTCCTCGTGGCGTGGCTCGCTCGGCGGCTCGAGCGGCCCGTGAAATGGGTGTCGACGCGGGCCGAGGATCTCGTCACGACGAACCACAGCCGTGGAAGCGAAGCGGACGCCGCGCTCGCGCTCGATGCCGGCGGAAGGATCACGGGCTTGCGCGCGCGCATTGCCGCGCCGCTGGGATCAGGTCTGGTGTTCGCCGCCGGCGGGTCGCCGCGAAATCACGGGCGGTGTTTGCCCGGCGCGTACACGATCGAGAACGTCGACATCGCGGTCGCTGCCGCGATCACGACCACGCCGCCGGTCGGCGCCTATCGGGGCGCCGGGCGGCCGGAGGCGGCATTCCTGATCGAACGGCTGGTGGACGAAGCCGCGCGCGTGCTCTCGATCGATCCGGTCGAGATCAGACGTCGCAATCTGATCCCCGCGTCGAAGTTTCCGTTCGTCACGGCGACCGGCCAGGTCTACGACTCGGGCAATTATTTAAAGGTGCTCGAGCAAACGTTGGCGCTCGCCGACTACGACGGCCTCCGGGCGGAGCAGGCGCGGCGCCGGGCCAGGGGAGAGGTGGTCGGCATCGGCGTGGCGACGTACGTCGAGCCGTCGGGTCTTGGCTGGGAGAGCGGGCTCGTGCGGGTCGAGAGGAGCGGCGCCGTGACGGTCATCACGGGCTCGAGCGCCCATGGGCAGGGGCATGAGACGACCTTCGCGCAGATCGTCGCCGATCAGCTTGGTGTCGATCCCGGCGACGTCGCCGTGCTCCACGGCGACACGCTCGGCACGCCTCCCGGTGTCGGGACCTTCGGAAGTCGGAGCACGACGCTCGGAGGAAACGCGGCGGCGCTCGCCGCCACGGCCGTCCGCGAAAAAGGTCAGCGCATCGCGGCGCAGCTCCTGGAAGCCGCCGCCGCCGACGTTCGACCGATGCCAGGCGGCTTCGGCGTGGTCGGCTCTCCGGGTCGCGTGATCACGTGGAAGGCGGTGGCGGATGCTGCGTACCGCGGTCAGCCGCTGCCGCCCGGGGACGAGCCAGGACTCGAGGCGACTCGATTTTTCAACCCGGAAGGCGAAGTGTGGAGCTTCGGTGCCGTGGTGATCTCGGTCGCCATCGACCGGGACACGGGCACCGTTCGGCCGGAGCGCCTCGTCTGGACGGACGACGCAGGGACGATCGTGAATCCGCTTCTCGCCGAGGGCCAGCTCCACGGCTCGCTCGCGCAGGCCTGGGGGCAAATCATGAGCGAGGCGATCGTGTTCGACGGCGCCGGCCACGTGCTGACCGGGACGCTGATGGACTATGCGATTCCTCGCGCGGACGACGTCCCGGTGCCGCAGCTCGGTCACAGCCACAGTCCGTCGCCGCTCAACCCGCTCGGTGTCAAAGGTCTCGGAGAAGCGGGAACGATCGGAGTTCCGCCCGCGACGGTCAACGCCGTCGTCGACGCGCTGGCGCCGTTCGGCGTCCGCCACGTCGACATGCCGCTGACGGCAGAGAAGGTCTGGCGATTGGTGAGGTGAGCAGAGGGCCTCGAAGGGCCCCCAGACCCCCATACGCTCGGCGGGCGCCGGGGCACCCGGCGCCCGCCTCGGTAAATCCCACACGTTCCTAGCCCGGAGTATTCATGAACGCTCGCCGTCAATCGAGCGCGTGGTGCCCCGGGCCGACCGGATCGGTGAGGGGCCTCT
>JBGPTW010000186.1:0-10682 GCA_041490825.1 Methylomirabilia bacterium
GCCGGGTCGGTGAGGGGCCGGCGGACCCGTTCCCGTCGCGTGCGATCGAGGGCACCCAGGCCAGGAGTGGGAACGGCTCGCCGGTCATCGGTCAACAGGGCCTCGTGGTCAGAGGCCCCTCACCGATCCGGCTGGCCCGCGCGGCACCACGCGCTCGATTGCCGGTGAGCGTTCATGAATACTCCGGGTCAGTAACTGTCTCGTGTGAACCGCAATCTTTTGTTCGACGCGACTCTGGCCGATCGATCGGATACGGGCAAGCGTCAGTTCAAGCGCGTCCCGCCGCGCCTCGGCGCGATCGCACGATCGCCCACCCCACCATGCCAGCGGAGATCGCGAGCACCGCCCCGCTCACCGGCCGCGTGACGAACACGCTCAATTCGTTGCCGTTCGCGACCATCGACGTCAGGAAGTACTGTTCGGCCATCGGTCCCAGGATGATGCCCATGACGAGTGGTGGGATGGGCAGCCCGTAGCGCCGCATCACGAAGCCGAGAATCCCGAAGAGCATCGTGAGCCACACATCCGCCATGTCGTTGCGAAGCGCGTAGCCGCCGAGAAAGCAGAAGACCACGATGAAGGTGTTCAGGATCGGAGAGGGCACTTTCATCAACGCCGCGAACGAGAGCGCGGCCAGGAATCCGAGCGCGATCATCAAGAGATTCGCGAGGATCATCCCCGCGAAAATCGTGTAGACCTGCTCCGGCTGCTTGGTGAACAGGAGCGGCCCTGGCTGGATCCCGTGGACCAGAAATGCGCCCATCATGACCGCTGTCGCCGCGCTGCCGGGAATGCCGAGCGTCAGCAGATGGATCATCGCTCCGCCCGTGGAGCCGTTCACCGAGCTCTCGGAGGCGACGAGGCCGCCGGCGTGGCCGGTGCCGAACAGCTCGGGCTGACGCGAGATCTGCTTTTCCAGGCCGTACGACACGAATGACGACACCGTCGCGCCCGCGCCCGCGAGGCCGCCGATGGCGATGCCGACGGCCGTGCCTCGCAACAGTGGCCAGCGAAGCGGCCACAGATCGAGCAACGGGAGGCGTGGCACCGCGCTCGCGCCACCTTGGTCAGGCACGACGTCCGCATCGAGCGTGACGATCTGATCCAGCACCTCGCCGATCGCGAACAGTCCGATCAGCACCGTCACGAAGTCGACGCCGGATTTCAAGAACGGCACGCCGAACGTGAATCGCTCGACGCCATACTGCGCCTCGGTACCGATCGTGCCGAGAAACATCCCGGCAAACAGCGAGATCAGCGCCGGGATCATCGCGGACTGACCGAGGACCGACACGCTGGCGAGACCGAAGACCACGACGGCGAAGAACTCGACCGTCGAGAACGTCAGCGCGAACCTGGCGAACGGCGGCGCGAAGAACGCGAGGAAGAGCGCGCTCACGAGGCCGCCGAACGCAGAGCTCATGATGGCGAGGCCGAGCGCGTACTGCGTCTTGCCCTGGCGACTCAGTCGATAGCCTTCCCACGTCGTCGGCACGTTCATCGGGTCCCCGGGAATGTTGAAAAGGATCCCCGTGATGGACCCGCCGAACACGCCGCCACAGTACACGCCGATCATCAGGAGGAGCGCGGGCACGATGCCCATCAGATACGTGAACGGCAGCACGAGCACGATCGCGTTCAGCATCGTGATCCCGGGCAGCGCGCCGGCGATGATGCCGATCGTAAGACCCAGCACGATCATCAGGAAGTTGAGCGGCTGCACCGCGTTGACGAAGCCGACGCCGAGGTTCGCAAAGATCTCGGTCACGCGCTGACCTTCCGCACGTGCCAGATTTCCTCGGACGGCCAGCGGCGCGCCCACTCCGCCGTCACGAACGGCCAGCGATTGGGCGGCGCGCCGGCGGGCGCTCTCACCTCGACGAGGTTCTCGACGGCGAAGCCGTTCGCGCGAAACAGCTTGACCCAGTCGCCGTGTGTCAGGTGGAACTCGACGTCGATCTCGTCGGGCCACTCGAACCGGTGCATGTCGAAGTAGTCGCGCGTGAACCGGTCTTCCGCCGGTCTGTCCGGCAGCATGCACAGCATCAGGATCGCGCTGTTCTTGAGGAAGACGAGGTCTCCGCCCGGACGCAGGAGACGAGCCGCTTCCGGGATCCAGCGATAGGGATCACACCAGATGCTCGCGCCGTACTCGGAGAACACGAGGTCGAAGCTCGCGTCGGCCAGCGGAACGCTCTCGGCGCTGGCCTGGATCAGCGGAAACCGGATCCCGTGCTCTCGCTGGAGTGTTCGAGCGGTGGCGAGCTGTCGCTCGGTGATGTCGACGCCGACGACCCGCGCGCCCCGACGCGCGAGCCACGCCGACCAGTACGCGGTGCCGCACCCGAGCTCGATCACGTCCTTCCCGGCGACCTTCGGCAGCACGTTCAGCTCGGCCTCGGGAATGCTCCAGATCCCCCACGTCAGCTCGTTCTTCGCCCACGCGCGGTGGCCCATCGCGACGTAGTTCTCGCTCTCGCGCTCCCAGAACTCGCGATTCCGTCGAACGTGCTCCGGCAGGTCGGACGAGAACGCGCCCATGATCGTGCTTCAGAAGAGGCGCAGCGCCCGGTAGAGGGCGAGCGTCGCTGTCTCGAACAGTCCTTCGCCCTTGGGCAATGGCAGATACACGAGCTTCACGAAGATGTAGAGGAGGAGCACCGTGCCGACGACAGCGTTGGCACCCACCATCACGGGCGAGCGACCCCCGCAGAGCCGGATGAATCCGGCAATGAACGCGGCCGTCGCAAGCGGAAAGCCGACGAGCGGAGCCAGCGCGACGTAGAACAGGATCAGCGCCACGCCGACGCCGAGCTTC
The DNA here is from genome assembly GCA_041490825.1 of Methylomirabilia bacterium. GTDB lineage: Bacteria > Methylomirabilota > Methylomirabilia > Rokubacteriales > CSP1-6 > JBGPTW01. The sequence goes on from JBGPTW010000186.1 coordinate 2,819, forward strand.
GCGCGGGAGATCGTGGGACGATCGTCAGGGACAGTCACCGACTCCGTCGCGGTCATCGTCGACACCGACGCGCGCCAATCGACGACAAGCTTGGCGAGACACGTGAGCCCGAGGCCGGCGAGCACCAGCCGCGGCCAGAATCCAGGTCCGAGCTGATCGCCCCGCGCCACTTCATCGAGACCGCGGGTGTTGAACAGCAACCCGATGCTGATCACCAGACCGGCGAGCGGCGCAATCACGAGCGAGAGGCGCGCCATGTTACTTCCTGAGCCCGAACTCCTTGACGAAGTGATCGAGCGTGCTCACCTCACCGGCGACCCAGGCGCCGAAGCGATCGGGCCCCATGTAGCTGTCCGAGCGGACGTACCAGTCCTCGGCGAACTTCTTCCACTGCGGCGTCTCGATCGCTTTGCGGAACGCCTCGCTCAGCGCCTGCGCGCGATCCGGCGGCGTTCCCTTCCGCGCGACGATGCCACGGAACTGCGGCAGCGTGATGTCGAGCCCCAGCTCCTTCGATGCCGGGACGTCCAGAAATGCCGGATGGCGCCGGTCGGCGAAGATGACGAGCGGGCGAAGCTGGCCGGCCTTCACGTACTGCTGGACGTCGCCCGCCTGCTCGTACAGGACCTCCGTGTGGCCCCCGAGCGCCGCAGCGTACCGCTCGCCGGGCTTCGGATACGGCACGGTCGTCATCTTGTAGCCCTTCTTCTCGAGGTAGCGGACCGTGACGTCGTCCACGGAACCGAAGCCGGTCGACGCGACTCGCAGCTTGCCCGGATTGTTCTGCGCGTGCTTGAACAGCTCCTGGATCGTCCGGAACGGGCTGTCCGCCTTCACGAACAGGAACGAGTCGGCGACCTGCGTCCGCGCGATCCAGTCGAAGTCGTCGACCTTGTGGCGTGCGAGCCCGGTCGGAATCGTGGCCAGCGTGTCGGCGATGTACGTGGCGATCGTGTATCCGTCGGGCCTGGCGTTCAGGAGTTGCGCGAGACCCGTGTTCCCTGACGCGCCCGGCACGTTCGAGATCGGGAGCGCCACACCGAGGAACGGCTGGCTCAAGCTACCGATCTGCCGCGCCATCCCGTCGGCGCCGCCCCCCGTGCCCCAGGTGACGATGAAGTCGATGGGCCTGTTCGGATACTTTTCCTGTGCGCCGGCGCCGTCTATCACCGCGAGCGCGACCAACGCGATGATCACGAGCGTTGGAAGCAGGCCGTGGGCTCTCGATCGCATCATCGCGCCTCCTATTAATGTGGGGGCCCCGACATGGCCCCCACACCCCCATACGCTCGGAGCGGCCCGGGACACCCGTGCCGCTCCTCGACACCCCGTGGCCCCACACCCCCATACGTTCGGAGCGGCCCGGGGAATCCGTAACGCTCCTCGCTGGCCCTACACGTGAAGGATCGCAGCAAGATAGCACGACGTGATCGGGCATGATCGACTCGCCGGCGACCGGTTCATCGGAGGTTTACACCCGTCGAGCCTCCGCCGATAATGCGCGGGGCGCTCAGGATCGAGAAGCAACGCGGCGAATCATGCGAGAGGCGAGCACGATGAACACCGGCGAGAACGCGCAGACGTACATCGGCGCGCGGGTGCGTCGCCGCGAAGACGCGCGCCTCCTGACCGGACGCTCGAGGTTCGTGGACGACCTCGACATCCCGAACGTGCTGCACGCCGCGGTTCTGCGAAGTCCTCACGCTCATGCTCGGATCGTGTCCATCGACACCACCGAGGCCTGCGCGCTCGACGGCGTGGTGACGGTGGTGACGGCGAAGGACATCGCCGACATCCAGAAGGCGTGGCCGATCAAGGTTCCGCATCCCCGACTTCGGTACTTTCCGCGCTACGCGCTGCCACTCGAGAAGGTTCGCTACGTTGGGGAGGCCGTCGCCGTGGTCGTCGCGATGTCGCGCTACATCGCCGAGGACGCGCGCGACCTGATCAAGGTGGCCTATGAGCCATTGCCACCCGTGGTGAACGCCGCCGCGGGACTCGTCGCCGGCGCGCCGCTCGTCCACGACGACGCCGGTGACAATATCGCCGCGCACGTCGTCCAGAAGACCGGCGACGTCGACCGGGCGCTGGCCCAGGCTGACCACACGCTCGAGGACACGTTCACCATGATCCGCGGTGGCGGTCATTCGATGGAAGGCCGTGGTCTCGTCGCGCGCTACGACGACGCGCTCGACGGTTTCACGATCTGGGACGCGACGCAGACGCCGCACTACGTGCGCCGGATGCTGTCGCACCTTTTCGATCTACCGGAGGACCGCATCCGTGTCATCGCGCCGCCGGACGTGGGCGGCGGGTTCGGGCCGAAGGCGTCGTTCTATGCCGAAGAGGCGGTGATCCCGTGGCTCGCGCGTCGGCTCCGCCGTCCGGTCAAGTGGATCGAGGACCGCTGGGAGAACTTCGTCAGCGCCTCTCAGGAGCGCGAGCAGGTCCACACGATCGCGATCGGCTTCACCAAGGACGGACAGCTCGTCGCGCTGCGCGACGTTTTCCTCCACGATCAGGACGCCTACTCCAACAACGGCCTGCAAGTCCCGAACATCTCGGGCACGACGGTCCCGGGCCCGTACAAGATCCCGAACATCCACATCGAGTACGGTCCCTCTTTCTTCGAAGGCGCTTGATCATATCCCACGAACGGAAACTCGATCAGGAGATCGCGCCGAGAGTGAGGGAGGTCGAGGCCCGGTCCAAGATCCCGAACAATCACCCACGCTGGGACGTCAGGCGAGGTCATCAAGAACGATCTTGGCGGTCACGACCGCGCGAAGCCGATCGAGCCACGCCGCGCCGACGTAGCCGGGCACGGTGAGAAGGCCGTCCTCGCAGTAGCGCTCGCGCGCCCGCTGGTCCAGCACCAGCGGCTTGTGCTGTAGCACGCGTTCAGGAGTCACTGCGCGAGGGCTCCACCGTCGATGACCAGCTCGCTTCCTGTCATGTACGCGGAGTCGTCGGAGGCGAGATAGAGCACGGCGGACACGATCTCGGCCACCGTTCCCATCCGTCCCAGCGGGACCCGTTCCAGCCGTCGTCGCAGGGCCTCCGGGTCCGGTATGGCGCTGTGGAGCATCTCGGTGTCGACCGGGCCCGGATGCACGGAGTTGCAGCGGATCTTGTCCTTGGCGTGCTGGCTCGCCGTCACCTTCGTGAAGATCCGGATGGCGCCCTTGCTGGCGGCATACGCGGGTTCCTGGTGCAGCGACTGCCCGATCCCCGCCACCGAAGAAATGTTCACGATCGAGCCGCCGCCCGTCCGGCGCATGACCGGAATGACGTACTTCGTCCCCAGGAACACTCCCTTGGCATTCACCGCCATCACCCGGTCCCACTCGGCCGCCGTGCGGTCTTCGATCGAGACCCGCGGGATGACGATCGCGGCATTGTTGATCAGGATGTCCAGCCGGCCATGGCGGCCGATCGCGGTCTGTACCGCGCTCTGCCAGTCCGCCTCGCTGGTGACGTCCAGGTGCACGTACACGGCCTCGCCACCGGCAACGCGGATGGCGGCCTCGACCTTCTGGCCCTCGGCGTCCCGGATGTCGCCGAAGACGACCTTCGCGCCTTCCCTCGCAAAAGTTTCCGCTTCCGCCGCTCCCTGCCCACGGGCTCCACCACTGATCAGCGCGACTTTCCCGTCCAGCTTTCCCATAGCCGCTGATCATACGCCGGTCGACGGGACGGCGACGTCGTTGACAACCCGGGACCGCCGTGCGAGACAACGCCCATGCTTGAAGAGCCGACCTCTCTCCGGATCGACGACCCGGGCGTGCGCGCGCTGTTCACGGAGGCCGCGCGGTTCCAATCCTGGCTCGACGTGATGAGCCGCGCTCTCGTGCAGGCCTGCGAGCTCACCGGCGACATGCTGCAGCGGCTCGTCGTTCTGTTCGATGGCCTCCAGGTGTTTCCGGCGCGGATGCGAGAGAATCTCGACCTGTCCGGGGGCCTGATCATGGCCGAGGCGCTCATGCTCGAGCTCGGCAAGCAGATCGGACGTCAGCGAGCCCACGACGCGGTCTACGATGCGGCGCAGGCGTCGGTCACTCGGTCGCGTCCGTTCAGGGAGACGCTGGCCGAAGACCCGCACGTGAGCGCCGGTCTCACGGCGGCACAGATCGAGACGCTGCTCGACCCAGCGAGGTACATCGGGCTCTGTCGTCAGTTCGCGGAGCGCGGGGCCGCGATGGGACGTGAGGTCGCGGCCACGATCGAGCGCCGGATGACCGCCGGCGGCATCACGCTGCGGTCGTCTTCATGAAGGTGGCGGCCTCGCCGGCAGGCTGATTCACCGGATCGGGCAAGTCGCGGACGAAGCACCGCACATCACCGAGATGCTCGTAGCGCTCGACGTGAGCTCTCAGATCTCATTGAGACACCGGGACGAGCGATATGTGAAAGGTCGCTACATCAGGGAAGATCCACGATCTCGATCCAGTTCGGGTTCTTGCCCATCGGGTATTCCTTCAGCTTCGTGAGCGTCCCGCTCTCCGCATCGATCGTGTAGGTCGACATGGCGTGGGAGCGCTGTCCCACTGCGAGCAGGTAGCGGCCCGAAGAATCGATGTTGAAGCCGCGCGGCTGCGCTTCAGTCGGCACGCTTCCGATGGGCGTGAGCATTCCGTTCACCGGATCGACGGTGAATGCGGCAAGCGTGCTCGACGTGCGCTCCGACCCGTAGAGGAACTTGCCGTCGGGCGTGATGTGAAGATCGGCGGCCGAGGGTTTGCCCTGGAAGTCGGGCGGCAACGCGCTGACGGTCTGCTTCTCCCGGAGTCGCCCCGTCGCGGTGTCGTAGTCGAACACGTAGACGGACGCGTCGGTCTCGCAGAGGACATAGACGAGCTGGCCATTCGGATGGAATGCGAGATGCCGCGGGCCGGCCTTCTCCTTCACATGGACCGATGACGGCGTGTTCGGCGTCAGCTTCCCGGTCGCCGCGTCGAACTTGAACTGGTTGACGAGGTCGTTGCCCAGCGTCGGCACCAGGACGTGACGATTTCCCGCATCCGCGAGAATCGAGTGCGCGTTCGGATGGCCCTCCAGCACCTGATGGGGCGGCTGTACGGTGCCCTGCGGGCCGATCGGATTCACGGTCACCTTGTGGCCGGGATAGGAGGCGCCGAGCAGGAAGCGGCCCGTGCGATCAACAGTGATGTAAGCGAGGCTGTCCGCGAGTGGACCGCTCGCGACGTGTGCGAGCTTGCCGCTCGTCGGATCGATCGCGAATCCAGCGGCAATCTTCGGCTCGCCGCGTGTCGCGGCGTAGAGGAAGCGGCGATCGGGGCTCACCGCCATCGGCGTCGAGCCCCCAGGCTTGGTGACGCCAGGAATCGGCACCTTCTCGACGGGCATCACGTCGCCGCTCCGCCGATCGAGCTGCAGCACGTGGATCTCGTTGCTCTCGGTGTTGCCGACGTAGACGAAGGTGGAAGCAGCCATCGTTCGGCGCTACACGGGATCGATGCCGACGACAGCGTTAAAGCGACCCAGCCCCACGAAGAGCGCGGTGGACACGCCCAGCTCCACGATCTCCGCCTCGGAGAAATGGCGCCTCAGCTCGGCGAACACGGCATCGTCGACCTTGTGGTGATCCGTCGCCATCAAGTCAGCGAATGTGAGAGCGGCGCGTTCCCGGGCGCTGAAGAGATTTGACTCGGCGTCGTCGAGCGCCGCAATTTTCACTTCGGTGAGTCCTGCTTGCCGGGCCCCGGCATAGCGGACCTTCAGTCAGTATTGACACGCGTTGCGCTTGGCGACCTTGAGCCGCACCAGCTCGATCAGGGCCGGGTCGAGCACGCTCTCCTTGGCGAGCGCTTTGCGAAACGCGGTGAGCGCCTTGACGAGTGGCGGATGGTGGGCGAGCGTCCGTGTGCTGGCCGAGCTCCCGCTGTTGCGCTCTCCCTCGTGACAGATCGCACGAATCTCTTCATCGACCTCGTGGAGCTCGAGCGGTCTCAGACGTGCCATGGTCCCCTCCTCTTCGTTACCGGTTTTCGAGTGGCTGGATCGTGGAACTCCAGTCTCATCACGCTTTCGCTCCCTTCGCTCCCTCGGCGTTCAAACCAACGCCCCACCGCCGCGGTGCGATCTTCCCGCACTGGCCGCAGGTGAGGTTCTCGTCGGTCGAGTAGAACTCCTCGTAGGCGCGCGAGACGACGTCCTGGCGGTAATCCGTCACGTGCCGCGACGTCTCGTAGAGCTTCGTCCGGCACGCATCGCAGAACCACTGGAAGCGGTCGGTCTCGTCCGGCCGGCGCTTGCGTTCCAGGACGAGCACGAACGCGTCCGGCGAGAAGCGTGGCGAGTGCGGCGTCCCCGCCGGGCAGTGGATGATCTCGCCCTCGCGGATCGTGGCGACGCGGTGCTCGCCCGTCGAGGTGATGTAGTGCAGGTCCATGTCGCCCTTGATCATGTACATGACCTCGTCCACCGGGTCGACGTGGAACTCGCTGCGGTAGTCGCGGCCCCGCGCCACGAACGCAAGCGTGTCCGGCTCCTGCCACAGCACGCTGTTCGGCCGCGCCGACCGCGTGATCGCGTCGGCCACCGACGTCAAGTTGACCGCACGCAGCTCGTCCATCTCACCCTCCTCGTCGTTGCGCCGCGCCCGCCTGCTCCTTGCAGTACTGCGCGACCTCTTCGTGCGTGGCGAACCAGACGTCCCGCGTGGCCTTCATGTGGCGCACCAGCTCCTCGAGGATCGTCATGCGCGAGCGGTGGCCAATGATATGCGGGTGCATGGTGAGGAGAAAGAGGCCGCCTTCCACGACGGCGCCGTCGAACTCCCGGGTGAAGATCTCCAGCACGCTCGACGGCGGCGTGTACGGGCGGATGGCCTCGAAGCGATTCATGTTGAGGTAGGGCGCATCGTCCTTGATCCACTCCACGGGCAGCTCGACGATACCCGTCGGCACGCCGTCCTCCACGAGCTCGTACGGCTCGTCGTCGGCCATGAGCGAGGAGTCGTAGAGCAGGCCCAGCTCGCGAATGAGGCCGAGGGTGTTCGGGCTGAAGTCCCACGACGGGACGCGCACACCGACGGGCACCTTCCCGCTGGCCTTGGTCAGCGTCTCGAACGCGCGTCGCATGAGATCCCGCTCGACGTCCCGAGGAAGGTCGCTCGTGCGCTCGTGGATCCACCCGTGCATGCCGATCTCGTGGCCCTCGCCAACGATGCGCTTCTGCTCGTCGGGATAGAGTTGCGCGACCACGGCGGGAACGAAGAACGACGCCTTCAGATCGTGGCGCCGCAGGAGGTCGAGAATCTTCGGCACTCCGACCCGTGACCCGTACTGGCCTTGTGAGAGCCGCCCCGGCGACGTCGCCCCTTCGCGCAGGGTCCCCGTCTCGTGGTCGGGGTCGAAGGAGAGCGCAACACACACGCGTGCACCGCCCTTCCAGCGAGACGGCTTGAGAGACCGGCCGGCACGCACCTTGTCGACGGCGCCGCGCCAGCGTGCTTCGGGCCAACTCCAGGACGGCTCGCGATCAGAATCGGTCGTCATGGTCTGGAACCTCCAAGGCGCGCCATCGTCTCACCACGCGGTGCTCCCTTCTATTGGTGGAAGTCGGCCGGACCGGCCGCTCAAAGCTTACTCCAGAGTCACGAGGAGCCGCAGCCGGGCGTCGCCTAGCGCGGATTATTCATGAACGTTCATCGGCAATCGAGCGCGTGGCGTCGCGGGCCGGCCGGGTCGGTGAGGGGCCTCTGACCACGAGGCCCTTTGACCGATGACCCGCGAGCCGTTCCCACTCGTGGCCTGATTGCCCTCGATCGCACGCTCCGGGAACGGTTGCCCTCGATCGCACGCTACGGGAACGGGTCAACCGGCCCCCCACCGTCCCGGCC
>JBGPTW010000187.1:0-10633 GCA_041490825.1 Methylomirabilia bacterium
CTCGACCCCATACGCTCGTCGGGCGCCGGGGCACCCGGCGACCGCCTCGATAAATCCGACACGTTCCCAGACCAGGAGCCTGTTGGAGATCGAGGAGCGTCCCGGGTTTCCCGGGACGCTGCCGAGCGCGGGGGAATGTGAGGGGCCATTTCCGGGCCCCTCACGTCCCTCAGGGAGCCGGTCGGCAGATCGAGGAGCGTCCCGGGTTTCCCGGGACGCTGCCGAGCGCGGGGGAGTGTGAGGGGCCATTTCCGGGCCCCTCACGTCCCTAGTCGGATTGGACCTGTATCGGGGCGACTGGAGGCGCCGCGCCCGGGACGCGACGGACCCCCTGGCAGACACTTCAACTGCGATGATACACTCGCCCGCTAAGACCTCCAGGTCGTGGAGCAACCTCAAGGCGTGTACGTCAGGTTCTGGGGCACTCGTGGATCTATAGCCGCGCCGGGCCAGCACACGGCGCGGTACGGCGGAAACACGTCATGCGTCGAGGTTCGTGCGGCGGACGGCACGCTCATCGTCCTGGACTGTGGAACAGGGGTGCGCGAGCTCGGGCTGCACTTGCTCAAGACAATGCGCCAGCCGTTGCGGCTGCACCTCTTCATCGGCCACACGCACTGGGATCACATCCAGGGGTTTCCCTTCTTCGGGCCGGCGTTCGTTCCCGGCTCGGAAGTCAACGTCTACGCTCCGTTGGGATTTCAGCGCAGTCTCGGCGAAGCGATGGCCGGGCAGATGGAGTACTCGTATTTTCCCGTCAAGCTGAAGGACCTCCGGAGCCGGATTCACTTCACGGAGCTGGATGAGGGCTTCTTCCGCGTCGGCGACGTGCTGGTCGAGACGCAGTACCTGAACCACACGGCCCCCACCATCGCTTACCGGATCACCAGCGGCAACGCCACCCTCGCCTACGTCACGGACCACGAGCCGTTCTGGAAGCCGAGCACACCCAGCTTCGGTCACCCCGGTGACCAGCGGCACATCGCGTTTCTGAAGGGCGCGGACCTCGTGATTCACGACGCGCAATACACGAGGGCCGAGTACCAGACCCGTATCGGGTGGGGGCACAGCTCGGTCGAATATGCCACCGACGTCGCGCTGGCGGCGGGCGTGAAGCGCCTGGCGCTCTTCCATCACGATCCGACGCACGACGATGCCGCCATGGACGAGATCGAGCAGTCGGCGAAGACACGCGTGGCTTCCCAGGGGGAGGGCCTGGAAGTCTTCGCGGCGCGCGAAGGCCTCGAGCTCCAGGTGAATGGTGGTGCATCCACCGGCATCGTGGCGGAGTCCTCGGCGCTGCGACGCTTGCCGATCGTGGGACGCCGCGTCGTGCTCGTCAGCGCTGACCAGGCCGAGATCGAATCCATCGAGCAAGAGCTGGCGGATGAAGGGGTCATGTTCCTGTCGATGCCGGACGCCAACACGACATTGCGCCGGCTCCGCGAAGTTCTCCCGGACATCCTCATCATCACCAATCAGCTTCCGGACGGTTCCGGCGCCTCGCTGATTGCGCCGGCCCGCGCGCGCGCCGGTCGGCCGGACCTGCCTGTGCTGTTGATCACGGACGGCCTCGACACCGACGTGATGCCCACGGTGGGGGACGCCGCGCCCACGGATTACGTCGCGCGGCCCTTCAGCCCGCCGATGCTCCGCGCGCGCGTGCGCGCCTGGCTCTCCCGGACGCTCGCGAGGACGGAGAGCGTCCCGAACCCTACGTTCAGCCGCGAGGCGGCCAGCGCCGACGCGACGCACGACGGCGAGGAACGGCCATCAGCCCGGTACGCCAGCCTCCTCAAGGCCATGCCGCTGTTCCGCCCGCTGAAGTCCGACCAGCTCCATTCTCTGGTCGATCACGCGGTCGACCAGTTCTACGGACCCGGTCACATCCTTCTCCGCGAGGGCGCGCCGACGGACGCTCTCTTCGTGATCATCTCGGGGCGGGTCCGCGTCACGGAGACCTCGCGCGACACGCAGTCCGAGTTCGTGCTCGGTGAGCTGGGACCGGGGGAGATCTTCGGCGAGCTCGGGATCATCAGGAATCAGCCCCGCGTTGCCAGCGTGGTGGCCATCGAGCGCACGCACTGCCTCGTGCTGCCGCCCCAGAACTTCATCGAAGCGGTCGAGAGCTCGCCCGCGCTGGCCATGGGCCTGCTTCAGATACTGGCCGCCAGACTGTCCGACGCTGACCGCCGGCTTGCCCGCTACGCTCCCGATCCGCTCACGGGCCTGATGAGCCGTCGCGCGTTCCAGGACCAGTACCGGCGGCTGGCCGCCGGCGCGCGCCGGCGGCGGACCGGCGCGCTGTTCGTCGTCATCGACGTCCAGCACCTGCGGACGCTCAACGACCAGTACGGCTATGCGCTCGGCGACGAAGTGCTGAAATCGGTCGCCGAAGCGCTGCTCGAAGTGACGCGCACGACGGATCTGATCGCCCGGTACGGTAGCGACGAGTTCACGGCGTTTCTCGTCGATGCGCAGCCGAAGGATATCGAGGGCGTCGTGTCGCGCATCCTGAAGAAGATCGCCGAGGCCGGGCCTCGACGCGAGCTTCCAGTAGCGATCCACTGCGCGCTCGGCGTGACCTACAGCGCCGAACCCCCCGAAGCGCCCGACGAGCTGTTGCGCCAGGCAGACGTCGACATGACCCGCCGCCGAGTCGCGGTCTAGTTAATTCAATTGGGGGGCCCCGAAATGGCCCCCCAAACCCCCCAACGCTCGGAGCGCCCCGGCAAAGCCGTGGCTCTCCTCGACCCGCCGTTCGGAACCCCCGGCAAAGCCGTGGCGCTCCTCGATGCTTCGACAAGCTCCCTAACCTAGCTTGCGCCGGGCTCCCGTTTTCGCTCCACGAACCCGCGAATACGCTGCCGCGCTGCCGCGCTCTGCAATGTCGCGGCCCACGCTTCCGGCTCACGAGTGGGCGCGCCGGCGCGATGATTGGCAACGATCTGCTTGGTCGCGGCGAGCCCCTCGCGCGGGATCCGCGCGATCTCGGCGGCCCACGCGGCGGCGCTCGCCTCCAGCGTCGGCGGCGCGACGACGCGGTTCACCAGGCCCATTCGTAGCGCCTCGGCCGCGCGGACCGTGCGGCCGGTCAAGAGCAGATCGTGCGCGTGGCCGCCGCCGACGATGTCCAGCAGCCGGGCGATGCCATACGCGGGATTGAAGCCGAGCGTCACCTCGGGCAAGCCGAACCGAGCGCGGTCCGAGGCGATCCTGAGATCCTGGGCGATCGCCAGCATGCAGCCGCCGCCGAGCGCGTACCCGTCGATCGCCGCCATCGTCACCTGCGGCAGCCGCGCGAACCGTTCCATGAGCTCACCCTGACGGCGGGCCAGCGCCTCGGCGTCCGTGGCCGCAAGCGTGGTCATCTCACGGATGTCGTTACCGGCGCAGAAGGCGCGCCCGCGTCCGGCGACGACGAGCACGCCGACGTCCGGCATGGCCGCAATCTGGTCAAGCGCGTCTTCCAGCGCGGCCGTCAGCGCGCGGTTGAGAGCGTTCAACGCCTCTGGGCGCGCAAGCCGCAGCCACGCGACGCCGTCGGCCGCATGGAGCTCGATCATCGTCTGTGCGGGCACATCAGACGCTAAAGATACCGCGGCGGCTGCAGAATGCGGCACACTAGGAACGGAGGGCCAGACATGGACATGAATTCCGCTTCGGTGTTCGTCACGACGTCGGTCGATCAGGCGGAGCGCGTGACCGCGTTCCTCCGCAAGGTCTACGGCTGGATGTTCCTCGGACTCGGCATCACGGCGTTCGTCGCCTACTCCATTGCCGGCTCGCCCGAGATCCTCCGCGCGCTCGTGAGCAACCAGCTCGCATTCCTCGCGCTCTTCGCCGTCGAGCTCGGCCTGGTCTTCTACCTCTCGGCGCGCGTGGGCACGATGGCTCCGGCCAACGCCGCCGCGCTCTTCGTGCTGTACTCGGCGCTGAACGGCGTGACGCTGTCGGTGATCCTGCTCGTCTACACCGGCGCGTCGATCGCCTCGACGTTTCTGATCACCGCGACCATGTTCGGCGCCCTCGCGGTCTACGGCACCGTGACCAGTCGCAGTCTCGCCGGCGTCGGGCAGTTCGTGATGATGGGACTGATCGGCGTGATTCTCGCGTCGCTGATCTCGATGTTCTGGCACAACGATGCGTTGCAGTTCCTCATCTCGGTCGTCGGCGTCATCGTCTTCACCGGTCTCACGGCCTGGGACGCGCAGCGCCTGCGGCAGATGGCAACGGCGCTCCCGGACGGCCGCGCCGGCAGCTATGCGGTGGTGGGCGCCCTCTCGCTCTACCTGAACTTCATCAACCTCTTCCTGATCCTGCTGCGCTTCCAGGGCGGCCGCAGGGAGTAGACTAACGTATCGCTCAGCGGCCGGCGCAGCCGGGCCGCTGAAGCGGGGTGTTGGGCGGAGCGTGGGAACCAGCCGGGCGAAATAACTATCCATTCGCTCATTTTACGCCGGTTGACGCACTCTCTAACGAGGCGCAAGATGAGGCGTAGCGACATATGCCGGGAACCCTCCCGAGTGATGGCGCGTCGCCAGCCGACTTGCACACGGGTATCCATTGTGGTAGACAACACCCTTGGTGTTCTACGACCGAACAGGCGTCGCCGCGTGGTACTCCACGGCCAAGTCGGGTGGTTCGGCATCAATTCGATATAGGCTTGACGAGCGCCCGAATGGGGTGCCCGTGGCAGCTTTACTAGAACGCATGGAGGTTTTGCCATGAAGCTCGGAACGCACCGTTGCATCGCAATGCAGGCTCGGCCGTTGACGCCCGAACAGGCAGCAGAAGTCTATGATGCGGTCCTCAAGAACCTGCCACCCGTCAAGGGCCAGCGTGCGGCCGTGAAGACACCCACTCGGACGTCTCCGAAGCCCCTAGTCCCGTCTCGGCCTACGACAGGTGGCTAACCAAGCCCCTTCTGCCTCGACGACCTCACTACCCTGCTGAGCGGAGCGCAGCACGAGCACTCAGGGGCAGAGCACGGGCGATAGCCAGCCGAACCAAGCGTTCGCGATCGCACGCAGTTCCTGACCCTGAACAAGCGCGGTGACGCCACACGCGGCAGCCATTAAGAGGATCCAGAGCCGCCGATAGTGAATACGATCAGCGACTAGTTGGTCCTTTCCTGTCAGGTTCACCAAGGTCGTCATGGTCAGAACAATAATCGGCATCGCCCATGCCAAGTAGTTTTGGACAGGGCCGCGGCAACTGGATCGCACGAAGATCGCTGTGGCCACCGTAGTCGTCACGACAGCCAGCCAATAGGTTAAATCGAGAGATCGTTCGAGCCGGTACGCGATCCAGATCTGCAGAGCATGGAGGCCCTCCCGGCTCTCAGCGTGCCCTTCATGTTCCATCGGTAGACGGCCGAACCCGCGACGCACCGATTTCACAACACTGCCGGGAAAACTGGCGAGCCGGATCGGCGGACGCCAATACGCCGCAAGACTTCGGATGACTTCGCGTTCGGTCTTGGTGGTGTAGTAATGAAGCCGCTCGCGGCTTTCGTGAGCCGGGATCGTGAAAAGAGCATCCAGCGGCAGACGATGGCGGCCCATTTTGAGAAAGGACCGTTCCGGGACCTGCCACACTTGGCTCGGTGTGCCCGCTTCGAACTCAAAGTGCTGGGACTGTGCCTGGCCCAGGACTATCGGGTGGCCGGTTGCGGAAGCGCGCGACCAAACAGCCCTCAGTCCTTCCAGGCCCCCAGCGAGCTTCTGGCCACCGACTTTGAACAAAGCCAGCCGCAGCCACTCGCCGACCGGTTCCCAGAGTGCCTTCCACGCTCGACGTGAGAATGTCGTCGGAGCATGTGGCTCGATCCCCGTCGGCGACGCGGTGCTTACGACCTGTTCAACTTTGATTAATGCTGCACGCCCCAACGTCATTTGCACCGGGACGAACGGGATTAAGCTTTCGCCGACCTCCCAAAAAAGCTCATACAGATCACCGAGTACACCACGGTGGGCAGCGTCGCTCTCTTGGGCCTGACGGACTGCCCGCAGAAATTCTTGAAAGCGTGCGACCTCGGTAAAGAACTTTTTAACGGCGTCGAGGGCGCTCGAAGCGGTCCAGACTCCTTCGCCGAGCTCTAAGCTCTGCTCTTCAAGGGCCTTGAGGTACTCCACACCAAGCAATAAGGGATTAATGAGGATGTCGAGAGGCCCCCGCGAGCGTCTCCCTAGCGCGTCGATGGCCCGCCCGAGTTCTATGGCTTCCTTAACGATCCCAGGCACCTCATGGCTGACGACCTCGGCCAGGCTGGCACGGTCGTCTGCTGTGCGGAAGTACCGCGGACCGACTTGGCGCACGAACGCGAGAATCAGCGATCGGGTTAACCGTTCTTGTCTCCGCGACCCGCATCTGGGTCGCCGGCAAGCGGGATCGGTACAGACGAGCACGTGAGGATCGTCCATGACTCCCGCCCGCTGATACAAAGCACGAGTGCGGTCGTTCATGCAGACAATTAAGGCTCGGAGGACCCGGCGCATGCCGGTATCGTCATTCGTCCTTACCCGAAACTCCTTGAGGGGTACGATCCCGGACTTATCTAAGAGCCGCGCCAGCTGCAACAGAACGTAGGCGAGCGTGAGATCGGCGCTCTGCTGGCGTGTCAGGAGGCTTAGTCGACGGCCTTGACCGTCCGCGATTGTGAAGTCAAGGAAGACTCGTTTCGTCTGCAGGTCCAACGGTAACCAGATCTCCACATCTTGGTCGTAGAGCAGATCCGGATTGTCAATAACTGCTTCTGCCTCTGCTGGAAGATCGATCTGGGTTGCCTTCAAACAGTTCAGAAACAGCACCGGGCTGATGCGATATTGGTACGACACCCGGCTAACGTAGCTACTTGGGTCGTGTGGAATAATGGTTTGAACACGGCGTTCAGTCCACGTGCGGCGTGGTTCGCTCAGAAGGTACAGATATGCGCTACTACGTATTCGAGCGCGAGTCGGCCCATCAAGGGCGTCCCACCAAAACCACGTCGGTGACTTTATTAACGATGCCATGGCAGTGGACGGTCCGCACTCTACGGGCACCTATGATCGGTGTCAATACCCGTAATGCATCTTGATGTTGTTCAGGCTGTCCCTCTGTGCCAATGATGGTGAGACAGCGCCCCCCCGGGAAGTTTAGCGTAGCCGGCTGCTGAAAAAGGGGCCGGCGGGTTCTTAGCGAGTCAGATCGACCAAAATCTTCATCACCGGGCCGCCGCCCAGGGCTTCTTCCATCCCGCGCTGAAGGTCTTCGAGCGGGATGCGGCGGCTGACGAGCGGTGCCACCGGCACGGCGCCGCTCGCCGCGAGCCTGATCGCTTCCTCCCAGGCGCCGCGCGTGTAGAGACGGCTCCCGTGCATCACGAGCTCGCGCGCGAACATCTGGTAGAGATTCACCGGCACGGGCTCGGCGTGGATCGCGACGATGCTGATCGTGCCCCACACGCGGACGACGTCGGCGACGAGGCGCGCTGCCGCTGGATTGCCGGTCACCTCGAACGCGACGTCGACGCCGGTGCCGTCGGTCCACTCGTTCGCCCACTTCAGCACGTCGCGATCGGGTCCCACCGTCTCGAGGCCCAGGCCTTTCAGGAACTGAAGCCGGAAGTCGTTGACCTCGGCGACGGCGACGTGAGCACCCCGGTGTCGACTCACCAGGGCGATGAGCGTTCCGATTGGGCCGCCCCCGAAGACGAGCACGCGGTCGCCGGGCTTCACGTTCGCGCGATTGACGTCGTGTGTCGCCACTGCGAGCGGCTCGATCAGCGCCGCGTGATCGTCGGCGAGCGTGTCGGGCACTGCGAGAAGCCGCGCGACCGGGACCGCCCAGTATTCCTGCATCCCGCCGGGGACGTCCACGCCGAGCACTTTCAGGTCATAGCAGAGGTAGGTCGCGCCCATGCGACAGGCGCGACAGCGTCCGCAGAAGCGGAGCGGCTCGACGACCACGCGCGCGCCCGATCGGAAGCCGCTCGAGCCTGGCGCTTCGACGACTTCGGCGAATGTCTCGTGACCGATCACGCCGCCCTTCGGCACGCGGTGATCGAGATGTCCCTGGAAGATGTGGAGATCGGTGCCGCAGATGCCGACACGACGAACACGGAGGAGCGCCTCCTCGGGGCCCGGACGCGGAACCGGCGCAGTGCCCGTCGTGAAGGTTCGCGCTCCCTGATAGAACGCTGCCCGCATCGTCGCACCCGTCGGCATCGTCGCCTCCTCTAGTGAGCTGGGGGCCTCGAAGGCCCCCAGACCCCCATACGCTCGCCGGTCGCCGGGGCACCCGGCGCCCGCCTCGACCCCATACGCTCGCCGGTCGCCGGGGCACCTGGCGCCCGCCTCGACCCCATACGCTCGCCGGTCGCCGGGGCACCCGGCGCCCGCCTCGACCCCCAGACGCTCGCCGGTCGCCGGGGCACCCGGCGCCCGTCTCGATACTCCGACACGCTCCTAGGGCGAGGCGTCCCAGGGGAGACTCGTCCCGAGCCCGTGCGTCAATCCCTGAACGTCGCCGGGTTTGTACACGTGGCGCGGCGGCGTCTCGAAGGTCATGTACGGCGTGATCCGGAGCATGACCCGATTCTCCCGCCGCGCCATCTCCTCGACGTGCTGGCGAGTCGAATCCGGCATCGCCTGCTGCGCCATCAGCGCCATGACGCGTACGTTCAGATCGACGACGGCGTCGAAGTCCGTCACGATCTTCGCGGTACCGTAGACGAGCAGGTACGTCGGCGGCCACTTCTCGTCCAGCACGCAGAGCGAGACCTTCGGGTTCCGCGCGACGGCTTTGGCCTTGGCACGCGCCGCCATGGTGGAGACGAGCACGTCGTCGCCGTCCATGACGTAGTAGACGATCGTCATCGCCGGCCCATGGTCGCGCCGCGCGTAACCGAAGATGGCGGTGCGATGCGACCGGACGAACTCCCGCCGCTCGTGACCGTTCACGAGCACGCCTTGCAAGGTGGCCAGTCGCGCGAGTAGACCGGATTCTTCAGATATTCGTCCGGACGGTACGTCCAGAACTGCGACACCTTGGGGAAGGTGTGGATGACCGTGTTCTGGAGCTTGGCGTCCACGCGTTCGACCTTCCGCACGTAGATGTTCTGGATCGGGTGCCCGTACTCGTCGAAGGTGATCGGCCCTCGCGGCGCGTCCGTGATGTTGACCTTGTGCAGCGCCGCGAGGAACTTGGCCGCGTCTTCGATGTCGCCGTTCACCGCTTCCAGCGCCGCCTTGAGCGCGCTCCCCGCCGCATACGGTCCTTCTGAGTAATACGACGGCACCTGGTTGTACTTTGCCTCGTACGCCTTCACGAACCGCTGGTTGGCCGGCGTCTTCAGCGCCGCCGAGTAATGGAGCGCGGAGACGATGCCGAGCGCCTCGTCGCCCATGCTCCGCAGGACGTGCTCGTCGGTGAAGTTGCCACTTCCGATCAGCGGCAGCCGCTCCTTGAGCCCGGCGTCGGCGTACTGCCGCGTGAGCCGGAGCGCGTCAGCGCCCGCCGCGGCGGCGTAGACTGCATCCACGTCGCGTCGCAGCCGTGCGAGATACGGCGCGTAGTCGGCGGTGCCGAGCGGGGCGAAAAGCTTCTGGACGATCTGACCACCGGCCTCCTCGAACGTGCGCTGGAACGCGGCGCTGGACTCGTGGCCGAACGCGAAGTCCTGCGCGATGATCGCGATCTTCCGGTACTTGAGCGTGTCGTACACAAAGCGGCCGAACGGATGCGCGGGCTGGCCCGCCGTCCATCCCGTGCGCACGACGTACGGGCTGCGTTTGCGCTGCGTCAGATCTTCCGCGGCAACCGTCGGCGAGAGCGTCGGCATCTTCCGGCTCTCGATGTACGGCAACACCGCGTAGGCCTCGGCCGTGGAGAGCGGCCCAACGAGCAGCTGAACGCCCTGACTCTCGATCAGCGCCCGTGCCTTCGTGAGCGCCGTTGCCGGCTTCGCCTCCGTGTCCTCCACGAAGAGCTTCACCTCGCGTCCTCCGAGGCGGTAGCCCTGCTCCTCGAGGTACAGCTTGAATCCGTTCTCCATCTCCTTGCCGTTCGCGGCCAGGGTCCCGGTCAACGGGACGAAGAGCCCGATCTTGATCGGTCCGCGCTGCGCCCATGCCGAGCTCCCGCCCGTCAGCAGGAGCGCGGCGAAGAGGAGCGCGGCGAGACGGTTGATCGCCATTCGTGACCTCCTAGCGCGGATCATTCATGAACGAACGACGCGCGCGCCGGCCGGTGACCCGGCGGGAGACGGGCCGCCGGGGTCCTCTGACCACAGGCGCCTTCGCCCCGATCATCGCCGAGCACTTCCCAATCGTCACGGCTGGGTCGTCGCCTCGCGTGACGGGAATGGCTCCCCCGGACCCCGGCTGCCCATCTCCCGCCGGGTCACCGGCCGGCACTGGTACGGACGTTCATGAATCATGCGCGCGGATCATCGACGAACGACCGAGGCCGGGGAGAGCGCATTGCCGCGGGCCGGCCGGGTCGGTGAGGGGCCGGCGGACCCGTTCCCGGAGCGTCCTGTTGAGGGCAACCAGGCCCGGAGTGGGAACGGCTCGCCGGTCATCGGTCAACAGGGCCTCGTGGTCAGAGGCCCCTCACCGATCCGGTCGGCCCGCGACGCCACGCGCTC
>JBGPTW010000188.1:0-10558 GCA_041490825.1 Methylomirabilia bacterium
AAGATGGTCTTGCTAGACTCTGTCATGGCTGACCTCCACGCTCGGAATGTGCCAAGAGCACATGGCGGCTCTGGCCGGCCAAGGCTAACCCGCGGAGAGCGCCGGAGGTCAGCCTCACCTCGTGGAAGTCATACTGTCTAGCGAGCACGAGTTTGGACGAGGCCATGGGGCACTACGACCCGCTGCTTGCACCTGACCCCGCTGAGTGGCTCGCTGCGGAGGAGGGACAGCGAATCGCTCTGGTCGTCGACTATCATGAGGGTGCGCGGGTGAAGTTGCCGAATCAGCGCTGCCCACCGCCGCCTGGATCAACAAGCCCGCCCCGCAGGAGATCGCGGGCAACAACCCGTTCGCGATCTCACCGGCAGCTGTCGCCATCCCCGACGGGGTGGAGTCATGAAAGCTGCTCACAAAATTCCGACCCCGACTGTCTCATTCGACTTGACAACTTCCGAACCGCGCGCATCGCATAACAAGCCGTTTCACCTGACGCCGGGCCTCGCTCCCTGCGGTCGCTCGGTCCGCCGCAGGTGAACGGCAACGTTATCTGTACTTGGACAAGCACTGCACCGATATCGGAGGGAGCCAGCTCAATGAGTAGGACGTTGGCGAGCACATCCCGTGCCGTCCGATTTGGAACCGCGTTGCTACTCCTGTCGGGGTGTGGTCAAACGGTGACGTTCCCGGCCCCCGACCGCGATCACCCAGGTTCCGTTTCGGTTCAGTTGGCGCGTCCAACGGGGACAGGGCCCTTCCCGGCCGTCGTACTGCTCCATGGTGGTACGGGCGTCGAGCCGAACCATCTGCAGTGGTCTTCCTGGTTGGTGGATCATGGATACGTCGCCGTCGTCGTCGACTCATTCCGTTCGGCAGCCGCCCCGACGGTTACCACCATGGTCGGAGACGCCAGAGGAGTGCTCGCCTATCTGCGAACCCTTCCGTTTGTCGACGGAGATCGAGTTGCCGTCATGGGATTCTCGCGAGGTGGGGCGGCGGCGCTCGCAGCAGTGACGCAAGTGCAAGGTGCCCCGCCGAGCTCGCGCAGCTTCCGAGCGGGCGTCATGTTCTATCCTCCTGGTTGCTCGTACAGGATCCAGCGCTCTGAAGTACCACTCCTCCTTCTTCTCGGACAGTTGGACGGCGGCTCGGAGTCGTGTGTGGACATGAGCCGGCGGCTCCAAGCCAAAGACCAACCGCCGGTGGTCGCGATTGTCTACCCGAATGCCCATCATGCCTTCGACGACGCGAGGGCAACAAGCTCTGTGCCGGGCCAGGGCGCCGAGCGTCTCATGACGGTGCAATACAATGCACAGGCGACATCCGACGCGCGCACGCGGGTCCGCACTTTCCTCGCCGACCATCTTGGTGGCACTCGGTAGGCCAGTGCAATGAACCCAAACCCTAATTCGCTTGGAGGTGCGCACGATGCACGCCCGGACGATCATGCTCGGTTTCTTTATCACCTTCTTCGTCGCCCTTGTCGCGCCCGCGTATGCACAGACCTCCACCAGCGCCGTCGATCCGCAATCCCTTCTCGGAGAATGGGTGGGTACGATCAAAGGCCCCGCGAACTTCGACTACTACCTGACGCTGACGAAAGCAGAGGGCAATCAGATCTCCGGTAAAGCTCGAAACGTGGGTCAGAGGACGAGCGAGTACCCGATTGTCGGGACGGTTGAGGGCAACGTGTTCAAGTACAAATCAACCGTTCACCCGCTGTCGGTCGAACTCGTCATCGAGGGCGATACTATGAAGGGCGTTGGCGAGCGGCCGGACGTCGGGGCCGTCGGGCAGTTTTCTGTTACGAAGAAGAAATAACGCGCTCCTCCGAATCCGTGAAGAAGACAGCTAACTTCGAGATGAAGCCGGACCGGCCCTACGGGCCGGCCGCTTATCTCGGCGTTATGCGCATCCAACAAGCCATGAGCGCTGATAGTTGCCGGAATCTCTGAGGTTCGAGTGGTACGGCCCGAAGGCAGCGGCCAATCGTGCCAAGCATAAGGTCACGTTTGAGGAGGCGTCTACGGTGTTCGCTGATCCGCTCGGTCGCATCACCGACGACCTACGGCATTCAGAGGGCGAGGAGCGCTTCGTGCTGCTCGGCCAATCAGACAAGCGCCGACTGCTCGTGATAATGTTCACCGAGCGCGGCCAGGCAATTCATCTCATTAGCGCGCGGACAGCGTCGCGCCGTGAGCGAAGAGAATATGAGCAAGGCAAAGCCTAAGCAAGTGCGAACACGTGACGGCGGAATCGACGAAGTCCTTCCGGAGTACGACTTCAGCCGCTCTCGGCCAAATAAATACGCCTCCCGCTACGCAAAGGGCAGCATCGTCGTGACGCTTGATCCTGACGTTGCCGCCGTTTTCTCCGGCGCCCGGGAAGCAAACGACGCCCTGCGCGCTCTCGCGGGGGTCATCCGACGGCACAAGACACGCCGGCCGTCGCGACGGAGCGCATAACCTCGCAGTTGAGCGGGCGCGCTTCGCGCGCCGCTCACCGCGGCGTTCTGCGGACAAGAAGAATCGGGAGTGTCGCTGAAGTGCGGCGGTTGAGGAGGAGCTGACGCGATTGGATCTCACCGTGCTGAGCATGCTGACCACGCTGCTGATCGCAGCCCTCGCCGCCTATTTTGCATTCCTTCAGGCGAGGTCGGCGGCAAAGCCCCGGATCGTCATCTCGCTTCTTGACGACCGCTCATTTGCCCCCGGCGAGGAGGTCCACCTCTCCGTGAACCTCCGTAATCGGCGTTACCTCTACGCCGCTCCCACAGCGAGCAAGGTCTGCGTATATGTCAACGTGGATCCGACGGTGACGCCGCTGAGACTTCGCTTCGGCTCCGCGTTGTCAAATGTCGACGCTGAAGTGAAGGTCGGCAAGGACAACAGTCGCTACCTGGAGGCGGCCGGGATAGTGCTGCTTCCGGGCCAGTCGGAAAACCTTGAATTCCACGCGAAGATGCCAACGATCGAGGGTCGCTACCGTCTCTGGTTGGACGTCCTCGCGGCTGAGGGTGCCAGCGCAACCTTCCGGACTTTCCTGGAGGTCCGTGGATGAGCAGGGCGAGCGCGCCGCAGAACAGCGCGGCGGAGCAGACCGCTGGCTCGCATTCGCTCGCCGCGGCTGCTCACCGCGAACGTTCGGCCGACAAGTAGAGGTGACGCACGTGCGAGTTCTCTTCGCCCGCATCAGTTGGATGACGTTTTACACGGGATCGCCAGACGACATCCCCCACGGACAGATGGCGTATGTAGTCGAACGGAGAGGACCGGTCGCCGAGCGATTCAACTTTCGCGTGGTCGGCAAATCCGTTTACGGGTACGTGACCCAGACCCGCGGAACACCGTACCGCCTCGGGCGAATCGATTCCGCTGCGCGCGACGCCGAGTATCTCGATGGTGTTCTCGTCGTCTTCGTGGCCGCACGGCCCCGCGAGTTCGGGGGCGGACAATTCGTCGTCGGGTGGTATCGTCGCACCAGACTCTACCGCGGGTATAGGAACGTGCCTCGCCTCGCCTCACGCCAAGGGTCGCCGTACTGCTGCGAAGCCGCCGCGCGCGACGCCTTTCTGCTACCGACCCGGCGGCGAACGTGGCAGATCCCAACGGGGCGAGGCGGTATGGGGCAGACCAAGATTCGGTACTTTGACCGACGTCAGGCATGGATGAGACAAATCCTGGCTCAGATCCACGAGTACAGCGGGCCCTCGTTGGTCGCGGAGCCCGAGGCCGAAGTCGAAGTCATTGCCGGGGCAGCCGGAGAAGCTGGCCAAGCCGGCGGGCAAGGATTCGCCGTCGATCCCCGAATCCGCCATCTCGTCGAACAGAGGGCCATCACTCTCGCAAAGAGGGCGTACTCTGCTGCCGGCTACGATGTCCGGGTTGTCGGGCAACCCTTTGACCTTCATTGCCGCCGAAAGGTGGGCACCGGAAAGGACCTCTGGGTGGAGGTCAAGGGTACCCAGGGGACGCCGCACGAACTGATCCTCACCCGCGGCGAGGTCCAGTTTTACTCCAAGCGCTTCCCAAGGACCGAGCTCTTTGTCGTCAACTCGGTTCGTGTCAACAACGGCACTGCGCACGGTGGCAAGCCAGTTCGCTATCGCCGTTGGCGAGTCCGCGCCGAGGCGCTGAGGCCGATTACATATTGGTATCGGCTTCCCACAGAGAGCTCGTGACGTCGGCCACGAGCGGCCGAACATCGCAGTCGAGCAGACCGCGGGCTCGCGTTCGCTCGCTCGCGGCTGCTCACCGCGGCGTTCGGCGGACTCAAGGCGATCTGCGTGTCCAGATGGAAACGGGGCGGCCCGACGTAGAATCGTAGGTCATGGCCGACACCGATGTTCTGTTCGAGGTTCGCACCCCGTTGGGCTTCTCGGTGCGCGTGACCAAGGGTTCGGTGGGAGTTGATCGCGACGATCAAGCATCCGGTGATGTTTGGTCGCGAGTCGAGTCAGACTGGCCTTGGAGAGCCCGGACGAAGTCACGGCCTACCCGACTGACGCGATCAAGGAAGGGATACGGATATGGCCGAAGTGAGCGTGCTCTACGATCGTGAGGGCCGGACGCTTACCGTCTGGTTCAGCGACCCGCACGAGGAACACGTGTGCTCGATTCCGGACACCGACCGGCTTCGCGTCGCCCTTGAAACGACACCCGCGTGAGTGGCCGTCCAACAACATATCTGGACAGTTAAAATAGAACCAGCACGAGCCAGCCGATCAGTAGCGTGACGATCGTCAGCGGCACGCCCACGATCGAATACTCGATGAACCCGAAGTCGATGCGGGCCGCGCGCGCGGCCTCGACCACGATCAGGTTGGCCACGCTACCGAGCACGGTGAGGTTGCCGGCGAGCGTCGACGCCATCGCGAGAATCAGCCACGCGCGCTGAGGCTCGCCGAAGCTTGCCATCAGCGGCTTGAACAGCAACACCGCGGGGACGTTGGACACGAGGTTGGAGAGGACGGCCGTCACCGCGGTCAGGACAGCCGGCCGGTGGATGTTCATGGCTGTGCCGACCTGCAGCAGCTCGTCCGCCAGGCCTGAGCGCTCGACGCCGGCAGTCACGACGAAGAGTCCGGTGAAGAGCACGAGTAGCTGCCAGTTGATCTCGCGATAGACCTTTCCGGCTTCACCCTTCTCGTCAGACATGGTTGCCGACTCGCGCATCATCACCTAGACTGCGGCCGCTCGATGCGAGGAGGGCGCTGACGATGAACCGACGGATGCTGATCGCGGTGGCGGCACTGACGGTCGTGATGGGCGCGGGCGAATCGCGCGCCCAGGCACCGATCAAGCTTGGATTCATCTCGCCGATGTCCGGCGCCATCGCCCAGGCCGGCAAGGACATGTACAGCGGGTGCGAGCTGTACTGGAAAGAGACCGGGTGGCAGCTCGGCGGGCGGAAGCTCGAGGTGATTCTCGAAGACAACGAGGGCCAGCCGGCGACCGCGCTGACCAAGCTCCGGAAGCTCGTCGAGAGCGACAAGGTCAACCTGGTGGCTGGCGTGATTCTCTCGAACGTCGCCTACGCGCTCGTGCCGTACATCGAGGCGCAGGGCATCCCGACGATCTATCCGATCAACTCCGCCGACGATCTCACCCAGCGGAAGCGTCCGAAGTGGCTCGTCCGCACGGGGTTCTCGGCGGGCGGCAACATGCATCCGTTCGGCGAGTACGCGGTGAAGGTGCTCGGTTACAAGAAGGTCGTGACGATCGGACTCGACTACGCGTTTGGCTGGGAGACCGTGAGCGGGTTTCACAAGTCGTTCGAGGACAACGGCGGCCAGGTCATCCAGAAGCTCTGGGTGCCGCTGAACGTCCAGGACTATGCGCCGTATCTCGCGCAGGTGCGGCGGGACGCCGACGCGGTCTTCGTCGTGGCGCTCGGGCGGTGGACGCTGCTCTTCGCCAAGCAATGGGCCACGAGCGGGCTCCGGATGCCGCTGATCGCCAACGGCACCTACAACGACGAGCACGTCCTGCCGCAGCTCAGCGACGAATCGATCGGGGTCGTCAGCGCGCATCACTACTCGGCGGCGCTCGACACGCCGGCCAACCAGAAATTCAAGGCCGCCTTCGAGAAGGAGTACAACCACATCCCGTCGTTCTATTCCGAGAACTGCTATACGGGGGCGCGGGTGATCAACGAAGCGGTCAAGGCGATCGGCGGCAAGGTCGAGGACCGCGCGGCGCTCATGGCCGCCCTCAGGAAGGTGGAGATCACGGACGCGCCGCGCGGGCCGGTGAAGATGGACCCGTACGGTAACCCGACGCAGAACATCTATATCAGGAAGGTCGAGCGGGTCGGCGGCAAGCTCCAGAACACTGTGATCTACACGTATCCGAACGTCAGCCAGTTCTGGAAGTACAATCCGGATGAGTTCTTGAAGCAGCCGGTGTACTCCCGCGATTTCCCCCCGTGCCGTCACTGCTGAAGAGGCTACGAGTCACGTGGCGATCGTCGGGACGGCCGGCCCCGGGGCGCGCCTCGATGTCATCGGCCTGTGCGCTCGTCTGCGGGTCTGCTCACGCGTCCTTGACCTGCGGCGCAAGATAGTGTGCGTCGCCCATCTGGGCGATCAACGTGAGCTGGGCCTCGATCCATGACCTGATCGTGACCTTTCATGTCGGCGCGCCCGCAGTCTCCTGGATCAGCTCTTCCAGCGCTTCGCAGCAGGCCCGACAGTCGCTACCTGCCCCACACGCCTTCGCGACGTCTTCCGGACAAGACACCCCGGCACAGACAGAGGATCATGAAGACGTCAATGCTCCTTCAGATCGAGGCGACGGATGCGGGCGCGACGTGGAACCGAAGAACAGGATGCCGGCGACGACGAGGTATCCGGCGTACGCGACGGCCTCCAGGACGGACGGCCGCGCACGATATCCAACGAGTCCCGCGAGGAATCCCCCGACCGATGCATTGTCGCTCAGGAGGAACGAGGTGTCCCACACGGTGGCCGACGCCGGCAGCAGCCCGAGACCTTCCAGCTTGCCGATCACGCTCGCAACGAGTCCCGCGGCGACGAGCATGAGGAGGATGGAGGTCGCAGCGAAAAACCGCCCGAGACTGATGTGCTTGCCGCCGCGGAAGATGAGCCAACCGAGGATCGCCGCGGTCGCGACGCCGAGAACGCCTCCGCCAAGCCCGCCCCATTCCGAGATCGTCGTCTGGCTCATCAGCCCCCACAGGAACAGAACCGTCTCGGCGCCTTCGCGAAAGACGCCCGTGAAGGCGATGAGGCCGACGACCCAGAGCCGCCGCGTCACCTGCGCATCGGCGATGCGGCGCTGGACGTCGGTGCTGATCCCTCGCGCGTGCTGGCGCATCCACCAGCCGTGCCAGGTGAGCACCACGACGGCCACGAGCATGACGACCGTCGCCACCAGATCGGGGCCGAGATCGAGGAGCGGCCCCGAAAGCAGGCTGACGCCGACGCCAGCCAGGATGCTGGCAAGCGCACCCGCCGCCGCGCCCAGCGTCACCCAGTGGTAATGCCCGCGTCCGGAGATCTTGTCGAGGTAGGTGTAGACGATGCCGAGCAGCAGCGCCGCTTCGAATCCTTCGCGCAGCGTGACGATGAAGGTGGCGCCCACGATCATTCCGCCACGATGCGGCCCTTGGCCGTCTTCTCGTGGTACTCGCCGACGAACGGATACGTCCCCGGCTTCAGCGCGCGAATTCGGATCTTCAGCGTCTTCCCGCCCGGGATGACTTTTTCGATCCGCAAGTCTTTGCTCTCGAACTCTTCGGGACCCGAATCCTTGTTGGTCACGACCAGCACGAACGCCGCGCCGGCCTTCACCTTGATCTCGTCCGGCTGGAAGCGGTTCTTCTCGATCGTGACCGGAATCTCTGGCGGAGCATCCGCCGCGCGCGCGGCGTCGGCAACCACCCCGAGCCACGCGAGAGCGGCCACCGTAACGCCGAGGAAGGTGAGCCGTCGCATTGCGATCTCCCGAATCGACACCACGATAATTAACTCTACAAGCCGTCTGATATTAAGATCACCTAACTCACGTATGCTTGTCAACCTTAGATTTCGGCCATGGCGGTCCGTACAATGATTCCGATGGTCTGTCACCATTTCTCGGAGGACCAGTGCCCATGCTGATTCTGGTCGTCGAGGACGAACGGAAGGTCGCCAGCTTCATCCGGCAAGGCCTGGAGGAGGAGGGCCACACCGTCGAGGTGGCGGCCGACGGCGCGGCCGCGCTCGATCTGCTGGTGGGCGAGGCCCGTTACGATCTCGTCGTCCTCGATCTCATGCTGCCCCGACGCGACGGTTTCGCCGTGCTGCGCGCGCTGCGCGAGCGCGGGAGCTCGACGCCGGTGCTCATCCTGACCGCGCGCGACAGCGTGGCCGACAAGGTGGCGGGCCTCGATCTCGGCGCGGACGATTACCTGACGAAGCCGTTTGCCTTCGAGGAGTTCCTGGCTCGCGTGCGGGCGCTGCTGCGTCGGGGAACGGAGCGGGGCCTGCCCCGGCTGCTGCTCGACGACCTCACGCTCGACCCCGCCACGCGGGTCATCACGCGTGCCGGAAAGCGGATCGAGCTCACCAGCCGCGAGTACGCGCTCCTCGAGTACTTTCTCCGCAACACGGGTCGAGTGCTGACGCGCCCGATGCTCGCGCAGCACGTCTGGGGTCTCGACTTCGATCCCGAGAGCAACATCATCGACGTGTACGTGGGGTACCTCCGCAAGAAGATCGACGGCCCGGGCCGCCGGCTCCTCCACACGGTGCGCGGCGCCGGGTACGTGATGAAGGTGCCGGACTGATGTGGCCCTGGCGGCCGCTCTCGGTCCGGACGCGGCTGACGCTCTGGTACACGGGCATCCTGCTCGGGATTCTCGTCGTCGTCAGCGCGCTCTCGTACTCGCTCCTGCGCTGGAGCCTCTTCCAGGATCTCGACACCTCGCTGCTGACCGTGGCGCAGGTCATCGAAGACACGGGGTTCGCCGGGGCCGAGACGTTCGGCGCGCGCTCGGAATCCGAGCTTCAAGACATCCTCGGCCCGGAGTTCTACGACAAGTTCCTCCAGCTCGTCGATCCCGAGGGCCGCGCGGCTGTCCGGTCCCGCCATCTGCGCGACCGCGACCTGCCGCTCACGTCGGTCGCGCGTGCGAACGCTGTCCATGGGCAGCGGACATTCGAGACCCTGGTGTTGCCCGGGCGCGAGCAAGTCCGCGTGCTCACGATGCCGATCCGCGGGAACGGACCGCCGCAGATCGTCCAGGTCGGCATCTCGCTCCAGCGGGTGGAGCGGGCTCTGGCCCGGTATCTCCAGACGCTGCTCGTGCTCATCCCACTCGGACTTGGACTGGCGGCTGCCGGTGGCGCGCTCATTGCCCGCGTGGCTCTGAGCCCTGTCGACACGATGTCGCGCACGGCGCTGCGGATCACCGGGGAAGATCTGAGCCAGCGACTGCCGCTCCGCGGCACCGGTGATGAGCTCGATCACCTGGCGGGCACGCTCAACGCGATGCTGGCGCGGGTGGAGGGGAGCTTTCTCCAGATGCGCAGGTTCGCCGCCGATGCGGCGCACGAGCTCCGAACTCCACTCACGGCCCTGAAGGGTGGCATCGAAGTCGCCCTCCGCGCCGAGCGGCCCGTGAACGAGTATCGGCGCGTGCTGACCTCGAGCCTGGAGGAAGTCGACCGCCTCGTGCGCCTTGCCGAAGATTTGCTGCTGCTGTCGCGCCTGGCCAGCGACGGGCGACCACCCCGAGCGCGTGTCGATCTGGAGCCGATCCTTGCGGACGTCTTCGAGCTCGGAGTGGTCCTCGGCCAGCCGCGTGGGGTCTCCGTCCGCCTGAGAGACAGCGCGCCGGTGGCCGTGCTCGGCGACGCCGCCGCGATTCGCCGCGCGTTCCGCAATCTCGTCGAGAACGCGGTGAAGTACACGCCGGCCGGCGGCAAGGTGGAGCTCGCGCTCGAGCGCCGCGACGGCGACGCGGACCTCGTCGTCAGCGACACTGGCGTGGGGATGCAGCCCGAGGACCATGAGCGAATCTTCGAGCCGTTCGTCCGCCTCGACGCCGCGCGCGCCCGCGACACGGGTGGCGCCGGCCTCGGACTGGCCATCGCGCGCTCGATCGTCGTCAGCCATGGCGGCACGCTGACCGTCGAGAGCGCCCCCGGGGCCGGCAGCACGTTCACGATCTCGCTGCCGCTCGCCTAACCCGGATCATTCACGAACGAACGAATGCGCGCGCCGGGCGGTGATCCGGCGGGAGACGGGCAGCCGGGGTCCTCTGACCACAGGCGCCGTCGCCCCGATCATCGCCGAGCCGTTCCCACTCGTCACGGCTGTGTCGTCGCCTCGCGAGGCCGCCCGGACCCCGGCTGCCCATCTCCCGCCGGGTCACCGGCCGACCGTGGTTATAGGCGTTCATGAATCACGCGCGCGGGACTGTTCGATGAACGACGCAGCCCGGTGACAGCGTGTTGCCGCGGGCCGGCAGGGTCGGTGGGGGGCCGGCGGACCCGTTCCCGGAGCGTCCTATCGAGGGCAACCAGGCCAGGAGTGGGAACGGCTCGCGGGTCATC
>JBGPTW010000189.1:0-10462 GCA_041490825.1 Methylomirabilia bacterium
CCTTCGTGATTCTTTCCCTGGGTTTCGCCGCGCTGGCGACAGCTCGCGGAATTCCGGAGCGCCCCCCGGCCCCCCGCTCGCGGTCGTGTCGCCGACGCCGTGCGGCTCGGGCGCGATCGTTCATGCATAGTGCGGGCTACACGACCTCGGTGTCCTCGATCGTGAGCCCCGAATAGAAGGTCAAGAAGCCGGGCATGTTCTTGAAGCCCTTCACGTTCTTCTGGAGGCCATAGCCCTGGGATCGCCACGCGAGCCCGACCATCGCGGCGTCCTCGAGCGCGATGCGCTCGAGCGTCCAGTAGATGTCCTTGCGCTTCTGCGGATCCAGCTCCGCGCGGCCCTTCACGAGCAGTTCATCCAGGCGCGGATTCGCGTACCCGAACGAGCGGTTGTAGGCCGCGCTCTCGCCGCCGCCGAGGAACGTCGTCAACGAGTCCGGATCGTTGAAGTCGCCCACCGTGCCGTTGATGGCGAGGTCATACTGGCCGCGGTTGCCCAGCGTGATCCGCGTGCCCCAGTCGGGCAGGTTCAGCTTCACCTGGATGC
The DNA here is from genome assembly GCA_041490825.1 of Methylomirabilia bacterium. GTDB lineage: Bacteria > Methylomirabilota > Methylomirabilia > Rokubacteriales > CSP1-6 > JBGPTW01. The sequence goes on from JBGPTW010000189.1 coordinate 547, forward strand.
CGGCGGCGGCGAGGCTCTGCTGCACGACTTCCGCCGTGTCCTTGTGCATGCCGTATTGCGCGCTCGAGAGGAGGTTGGCGTGAAAGCCGTTTGGCATCCCGGCCTCGGCGAGCAGCGCGCGCACGCGGGCCAGATCCGTCTTCCAGTGGCTCGCCAACCCGCCGTCGTAGAACGGCGAGCCCTTCGGGATCGGCAGCCCGCCGAGCGTCGAGCCGCGCCCGAAGAACGCGGCTTTCACGATGTCGTCACGCCGGACGGCGTAGGCGACGGCCTGACGCAGCTTCGCGTTCGTGAACGGCCCCTGCTTCACGTTGAACACGAGGTACATGAACGGCCCGTCCACGGCGTCGAGCACGAGCTTTCCGTTCTTCTCGATCGACTCCATGCTCTGCCACGGCACGTACTCGATGATGTCGACGTCACCGGTGCGGAGTGCCGCCACGCGGAGGTTCTCGTCCGGATAGGCGACGAAGCGGAGGTGCTTCGTCTTCGGCCGCCCGCGGCGATGGAACGCGTCGAACGCTTCGAGGTCGATACGGGTACCGCGCTCCATGTCCACGAGGCGGTACGGCCCCGCGCCGACCGGATTCGCTTCCGTCGACTTCGGCGACACGAGCTGGCAATGGAAGTTCGCGAGGTGGTACAGAAACGTCGCGGACGGCTGCTTGAGCAGGAAGCGGACCGCGCGCGCGTCGACGGCCTCGATCTTCTCGATCAGCGCGGCGAAGTGGCCCTTCACGTACGCGGTCGACTTCTCGCCGAGGATCTGGTCGAAGGTGAAGCGCACGGCCTCCGGCGAGACCGGCTCCCCGTCCTGGAACCGGGCGCCGTTGCGCAGGGTGAAGACCCACGCGCGATCGGTCTCGCGGCGCCAGGACTCCGCGAGCTCGCCGCGGAGCTCGCCCTTCGCGTCGTAGCTGACCAACCCGCGGTAGAGCATCAGCTTCACCGTCGCCGCGGCGGTGCCCGTGTTCTGCCACGGGCGGATCGACGGTGGATGGGAGGACAGCGCGAACGTCAGGCGCTTGCCCGCCTGCGCACGCGCGGGGCGGCTCCGCACAGGCACAGTGAGCAGTGCGGCGCCCGCGCCGCCGAGCAGAGCACGCCGCGAGATCGGGCGATCCGAAGCGCTCATGCGTTGCCTCCTTCGTTCCGAACGTCCGTCAGTCCGTAGATCTCGCGCGCGACCTCGGCCGAGATCGTACCGTCCGCGAGATCGCGGCGCACGAGCACGCGGTCCCGCTCCCGCGGATCGCCATAGCCGCCGGCGCCGGGCGTGAGGATCGTGACCGACTGTCCGGGCCCGAGGAAGCCCTGCGCCCGCACGGGCGGCGCGACGCCGGGGCTGTAGACGAACCGGCACTTGCCGCCTTCGCGACCGCCGAACAACCCCCACGGCGCCGACAGACGACGGCTGCCATGAATGAATGCGTGGCACTCGTGGTCCTCGGCGCGGATCTGGCGCAGGAGGCCAAGCCCGCCGCGCGACTTGCCGGGCCCGCCGGAATCCGGGACGAGCGCGTAGCGCTCGACGACGAGCGGATATTCCGCTTCCAGCGCCTCGACGGGCAGGTTCGACGTGTTGGTGATGTGCACGTGCACGCCGTCGAGGCCGTCCTTCGTCGCGCGGGCGCCGAACCCGCCGCCGATCGTCTCGAGGTAGACGTAGAACTGTCCGGTACGAGGATTCACGCCGCTGAACGTGGACGACACGCACGCGCCGTTGCAAGCAGCGATGATACGGTCGGGGATCGCGGGCGCCAGCGCGCCGTGGATCAGGTCGACCACGCGCTGGCACGTCTGCGTGCGCGAGTTCACGGCCGCCGGCGCGACGCAGTTCAGCATCGTGCCAGGCTCGGCCGAGACGTGAATCGGCCGGAAGAGCCCGGCGTTCGCGGGGATCTCCGGTCCCACGAGCGTCTTCACGGCGTAGTAGACGGTGGCGAGGAGACCCGTCCACACGAGGTTCAAACCCGCGCGCACTTGCGGCGGGCTCTCGAAGCGGAGGCTGATCTCGTCGCTCTTCACCTCGATCCGCACTCGGAAGACCTTCTCATCCGGGATCTCGTCGGTATCGAATCGGTCCTCGAACTCGTACACGCCCGACGGGATGGTGGCGATGCCCGCGCGCGTCAAGCGCTCGGTGTAGTCGAGCAGGGCGTCGCCCGCTCGGAGCACCAGGTCCTTGCCGTACTTCCGGCACAGGGCCTGGAAGCGCTGGACGCCCTGGCGGTTGGCCGCCATCTGCGCGCGCAGGTCGTTGAGTCGCTCCCGGGGCACCTGGCAGTTCGTCAGGATCAGATCGAGCACGTCCTGCTGGATCTCACCCCCGCAGTAGAGCCGCACCGGCGGGATGCGCAGGCCTTCCTGGTAGATGTGCGCGTGCCCGCGGTCCACGAAGTCGGCATGATGCGCGATGTTCGTCGCCCACGCCACGACCTCGCCCTCGACGAACACCGGCTCGATCAGCACGATGTCCGGCAGGTGCGTGCCGCCGCCCGTGTAGGCGTCGTTGCCGATGAAGACGTCGCCTTCGCGGATGCCGGTGAGCGGATGCCGGGTCGTGACGTGCTCGACGATGCCCATCAGCGACCCGAGGTGCATCGGGATGTGCATCGCCTGGCACAGCGTGCTCCCCCGGACGTCGAAGAGACACGTGGAGCTATCGCGCCGCTCCTTGATATTGGTCGAGTAGGCGGCGCGCACGAGCGTCTCCCCCATCTCGTCGACGATCGAGGACAGCGCGTTGCCGATGACCTCGACGGTGATCGGATCGACGGCGGGACACGCGCCGGTGCTCACATCACACCAGGACGATCAGGTTGAGCCAGGGATCGACGGTCGCCGTCTGGCCCGGCAGCAGCAGGGTCGTCGCGTCCATCTGCTCGACGATCGCCGGGCCGGGGACCACGTGGCCGGGCCCGAGTTTCTCGCGATCGTAGACGGGGCATGAGCCGAACCGGCCAGTCTCCGCGAGCCAGACGCCGCGGTGACCAACCACCGCATCCTGCACGTCGGTCGTCGTGGCCGGATACGCGCGGATCTCGGCACGACGCACCACGCCGGAAGCCTCCAGCCGGAACGTGACGGCCTGCATGGGCTCTTCGGGCGCGATGTATCCATACAGCTGCTGGTGCGCGCGCTCGAACCGGACCCGGAGCTCGTCGAGATCTCCCGGGTTGAGCGGCCCTTCCGGGACGAGAACCGGAAGCTCGTAATTCTGGCCGGCGTAGCGCATGTCCACGGTGCGGCGCAGCGCGCGCGCTTCGGGCGGGAGGGCGTCGCGATCGAACCACGCGCGGGCGCGCCGTTCCAGCTCCTCAAACGTTTCGGCCATCCGCGGCAACGACGTCTCGTCAAGAAGCATGAGCCGCGTCAGTGCGTAGTTCGTCTTGAGGTCGCTCAGCAGCAGCCCGAGCGCGCAGAGAATGCCGGGGGTGCGCGGCACGAGCACGCGTGGAATCTCCAGCTCGCGCGCGAGACGCCCCGCGTGGAGCGGGCCGGCGCCGCCGAACGCGACCAGCGTGTAGTCGCGCGGGTCGTGACCGCGCTGCACCGAGATCACGCGGATCGCCTTCGCCATGTTCGCGGTGACGACGCTGATGATGCCCTGCGCGGTCGCCATGACGTCGAGACCGAGCGTCCCGGCCAGCCGGGCGATGGCCGCCTCGGCGCGCGCGCGATCGATCGGCATGCGGCCACCGAGCAGATGCCTCGGGTTCAGCGTCTGGAGCACCACGTTGGCGTCGGTGACGGTGGGCTCCTGGTTGCCGAGGCCGTAGCAGACGGGCCCGGGCACCGCGCTGGCCGAGCGTGGTCCGACCTTGAGCAGACCGCCGGCGTCGATGAAGGCAATCGAACCGCCGCCCGCGCCGACGGTGTGGATGTCGAGCGCCGGCGTCTTCAGCGGATGGCCATGGACCTCGATCTCCCCCGCGAACTTCGGCCTCGCATCCTCGATCAGGGACACGTCGGTCGACGTGCCGCCCATGTCGAAAGTGATCAGCTCGCGGAAGCCGGCGAGGACACCCACCGCCAGCCCGCCGACGACGCCGGTCGCCGGGCCCGACAGCAGCGTGCGCACCGGCTGGGCGCGCGCCGTCTCGAATGACATCACACCGCCGTTCGACTGCGTGATGTGCGGCGGGACCCGCACGCCGGCTTCGGTGAGGCGCGGGCCGAGCCGCGCGAGGTAGCCGTCCATGACCGGCCCGAGATAGGCGTTGACGACGACGGTGGACAGCCGTTCGTACTCGCGAAATTCCGGCGCGACCTCGTGCGAGCACGTCACGAATGCCTCGGGAAACTCCTCTTCCACAATTTGACGGACCCGCTGCTCGTGACGCGGATCGACGTAACAGTAGAGGAAGCAGACGGCGATGGACCGCGCGCCGGCCGCCTTCAGCGTGCGCACGGCCGCGCGCGCCGCGGCTTCGTGGAGCGCCGTCTCGATGCGTCCGTCGTGCCGCACGCGTTCCGGGATCTCGATCCGAAGCGCGCGCGGAACGAGCACGGGCGGCTTGTCGGCCTGAAGGTCGTAGAGGTGTGGACGGCGCTGCCGGGCGATCTCGAGCAGGTCACGAAATCCGTCCGTCGTAACAAGGCCGGTCGTGGCCCCGCGGTGCTGGATCAGCGCGTTGGTGGCGACGGTGGTGCCGTGACCGAAGTAGCTGACGGCGTCGGTCGAGTCGGGCGTCGTCGCGCGCAGTCCGTCGACGAGGCCGCCCACGATCGCGCGCGAGGGATCATCCGGCGTGCTCGGCACCTTCCAGACACGCACGTCGCCGCTCGACTCGTCGACGAGGCAGATGTCCGTGAACGTGCCGCCCGAATCGACTCCGACTCGCCACATGCCGCGCATTCTTTCCCAGGCGCCCCCAGAGGTCAATGGCGCCTCTACATCAGTGCCGCAGGGCTGTCCCCGTTCCGCGGCGATCGACTGGACAAGTCCGGGACCGCGGCACAGAATCGGCGAAGCATGGACACCGGGACGGTCATCGTCGGCGGTGGTGTTCTCGGATGCAGCGTCGCGTACCACCTCGCGCACGCTGGCGCGCGCGACGTGCTGCTGATCGAGCGCGCCGAGCTCGGATCCGCGACGACGAGCTGTTCAGCCGGATTGCTCGGCCAGCTACGCGCGACGGCGGAGCAGACGCAGTTGATCCAGCGCACGTTCCGGGCGATCCGCGCGCTGCAGCAGGAGTTCGGCGAGCCGATCGGGTTCCGCGACGTGGGCAGTCTCCGCATCGCGGCGACGTCCGACCGCGAGCGCGAGATGGCCGCGCAGTTCGCGATCGCGCGGGCGCAGGGGATCGAGGTGCGTGTGATCGACAAGGCCGAGGCGCAACGCCTCGTGCCGGCGCTCGACGCTCGAGGCGCGCGCGCGATCGGGTGGATTCCGGGCGACGGCTTCATCGACGCCTACCAGCTCGCGATGGCGTACGCTGCGTCCGCGCGTGCGCGCGGCGTCACGGTGTGGACGGGCACCGCGGTGACGGGCTTCCGCGTGCGCGACGGCCGGGTCGTCGGCGTCGAGACCGCCCGCGGCGACGTCGGGTGCCGCACCGTCGTGCTGGCCGCGGGCGCCTGGGCGGGACCGCTCGCGGAGCTCGCCGGCGTGACGCTGCCGGTGACGCCGGTGCGCAGCCACTTCTGGATCACCGCGCCTGATCCGGCGGTGCGTCCGGACCAGCCCGTCGTCCGCTTTCCCGGCTTGCGCACTGCGTACACGCGGCCGGAGGTCGGCGGCCTTCTGATGGGCTGCTACGAGCCGAAGCCGCGCGCCTACGACGCCTGGTCGCTTGGGCCCGGGTTCTCGATGCGCGAGGTGGAGCGGGACTGGGACGTGTTCCTCCACCACGTGGTCAACCTCGTGCCGGGGTTCCCGTTCCTCGAGGATGCGAAGATGGTGGGCGCGATGGCCGGGCTCCCGACGTTTCCACCCGACGGCCGGTACGTGCTCGGCCCCGTGCGTGAAGTCGATGGTCTGCTCGTCGCGAGTGGCTGCTCCGGCGGAGGCATCGCCGGGTCGGGCGGGATCGGCTGGCTCATCGCGGAGCTGATCACGACCGGGACGTGCTCGCTCGACCTCGCGCCGTTCCGCGTGGACCGCTTCGGCGCGGTTGATCCGCGGACACCCGAATTCAGCCGGCTGTGCGCGCTCGCGCGCTCGGCTCCGCACGGGACGGCCGGACTTCAAGATCGCATATGAGGCGTTGTTCGGAATGCTTTCTTGGAGACGCGGTCGATTACCTGGTGCGAATCGACACCACCGACGTCGTGCTGCGCGTGTCGGCAATGTAGTCGGGCCGTACCGCTGGGCAGTATCGCGATTCAAGAGGAGATTCGATCAATGCCGAAGGCGATGGTGGCGCCGACTCCGATCTCGGTGCGATTCGGGAAAGAAGAGAAATCGATGTTCCGGATCCTCCAAGCTCGCGCCAAGGCGAGTCGTCGGACCCTGTCCGAGCAGCTGAAGTATTACACGTACGTCGGTATGGTGACTGCCGACAACCCGCTCATCGGTGAGATGAAGACAGGCGCCCTGAAGGGTGTCCGCGTCCTGAAGTTCAAGCTCGGCCCTCTCCAGCTCCTGTTGGCCTACGAATTCAACGAACGAAGGAACGTCGTTGAACTCCTCGACGTCGGCGCGAGCGCGATCCCAGCTCGGGTGACCGAGAGCGGCGTAGGGTCGTAGGACTACCATTGTTGACTCCGTTCGCCGGCGTCCCTACAGTGGCCGCATGGACCCGTCGGACATCGAGGGCATCGCGATCCGCCTCGAAAATCTGCGCGCGATCCTGCTCGATCTGGAGTTCGTCATCCTCTTCGGCTCGACGGTCAAGGGCCGGCGACGGGCCACGAGTGACGTCGACATCGCCGCGCGCTGCGCGAATGCTGCCGACATTGACACGCTCTATCTCGTGCTCGCTCCGCGCCTCGGCGCCGATCGTGTGGACATCGTCGACCTGCGTCGCGCGGGCCCCGCTTCTCGCGATGGAGGTGGCACGATCCGGGCGCGTGCTCTACGAGAGACGACCGGGCGTGTTCCGCCAGTTCCAGTCGCTCGCCTCACGCCGTTACTGTGACACTGCGAAGCTGCGCCGCGCCCAGCGGCGGGCCATCCACGCGTTCCTGGAACGCCACGACCTTCCCGCTGAGCCTTCGCGGCGTTGTGCTCATCCACTCGCGGGCATCCGGTGCCGCCGGACGATGAGCCCGATCGGCGCGGCGGTCGTGCGCCGCAAGCTCGGCCACATCATGACGTCGCTGGACCTGCTGCGCTCGATCAGGACGCTGCCGTTCGATGAGTGCCGGATGCGAGTGTGGGGGCGCAAGGGACTCGAACGGGTTCTTCAGGAAACGATCGAAGCGGCGCTGGACGTGAACGCGCACATGATCGCCGAGCGCGGCCACGACGTCCCCGACGACTACTTCGGCGCCCTCCTGAGGCTTGGTCAACTCGGGATTCTTCCGGAAGAGCTGGCGCGCGCGCTCGTTCCATCGGCGGGGCTGAGGAACCGGCTCGTCCACGAGTACGACTCGATCGACGACGCAAAGGTCCTGGCCGCCGTCGGCACGACGCTCGATCTCTATCCGCGATACATCCAGGCGATCGAGGCCGAGCCGGCGAAGCTCGGGTTGTAGTTCGCGGGGTCAGTGCTCACCGCCTTGTGCTCGGAGTCCGCGCCCCGCCTCATGGCCTCCGCGTCACTGCGCGTCACGATGACCGAGAGAATCACCGACCGCTTCTGCCGCTCGGTGCTGCGAATTTTCGAAACCGCTTTGCTCGGTCGCCATTCCGCTAGGGTCTGATTCCAGATCTCCTGACATAGCTGGCTGAAGTCCGCGTCATTTCGGGTTCTTCCGGGTTTGGGGGGTGCGCACCCCAACCTGTCCGCTTTTTTGACCTCGGCCGTGCTGCCAAGCTCCCGCCATGGCGGGAGACCAAGACCAGCGCGACCTCTTTCCGGAAGCGAACGCCGACGAGCAGGTGGTCGTCATCAACGACCGCTGCCTGATCCGGACGCACGACGGACATCGCGCCGTCATCGTCTCGGGCATCGTGCTCGCGCAGTACGCCGTCGACGATCGCATGGCCGAGGCGCACGCGATGGTCAGCGTGGTGGAGCAAGGCTGGGCCGACCAGAACGCCGTCGCCCGCGCCTTCACCCGCTCGCCGCGCACCCTGCGCCGCTACCAACGCCGGGTCGAGACCGGGGGGCTCGCCGCGTTGGGCCGGCCGAGTGGGTATCCCGCGGGCCGCCCGCGGGTGACGCCCGCGCGGCGGCGCGTGATCGCGCGGCTCAAGGGGCAGGGGCTCTCGAACCGCGCGCTCGCTCAGCGCGTGGGCCTGAGCGAGAACGCTGTGCGGAAGATGCTGCGCCGCCTCGGCTGGTGCCCGCCCCCCGGCGAGCAGGCCCGCCTGCCGCTCGCCTCGCCGTCGGCGCACCCAAACCTGTCCGCTTTTTCGGCGGCCGATGACGAGGCGCTCCCGCTGTCGTTCGATCCAGATCCCGCCGACCGTCGCGTGGATCGCGTGCTCGCCTATCTGGGTGTGCTCGACGATGCGGCGCCCGTGTTCCGCGCGGGCGAGCGCGTCCCCCATGCCGGCGTCCTCCTCGCGCTCCCGGCGCTGGTCGCCAGCGGCATCTTCAGCATCGCGCGCGCCGTCTACGGCAGCCTCGGCCCTGCGTTCTACGGCTTGCGGACGACCCTCGTGGCGTTGCTCCTCATGGCCCTGCTGCGGATCAAGCGCGCCGAGCACCTCAAGGAACACGCCCCGGAGGATCTCGGCCGGGTCCTCGGGCTGGACGGCGCGCCCGAGGTGAAGACGCTGCGCCGCAAGCTCAGCCGCCTCGCGGCCGTCGGCCGCGCCACGGAGTTCGGCCGCGCCCTGGCCCACCGCCGCGTCGCCGACCGAGGCGCGGCGATGGGCTTTCTCTACGTCGATGGGCACGTGCGCGTCTACCACGGCCAGCACGCGCTGCCGAAGGCGCACGTCGCGCGCATGCGCTTGGCGATGCCCGCCACCACCGACTACTGGGTCAACGACGCGACCGGCGAGCCGCTCTTCGTCGTCACCGCCGAGGCCAACGCCGGGATGGTGGCGATGTTGCCGCGCGTGCTGGACGAAGTCCGCGCCGTCGTGGGCGAGCGGCGGGTGACCGTCGTGTTCGACCGCGGGGGCTACAGCCCGGCACTCTTCGGCCGACTCATCACCGACGGCTTCGACATCCTGACGTATCGCAAGGGGCGCGTGCGCCGGCTCCCACGCTCCCGCTTCCGCCGGCACGAAGCGCTCCTGGACGGCCGCCCGGTGGCCTATTGCCTCGCCGATCACGGGGTCCACCTTCTGCGCGGCACGCTGCGGCTCCGTCAGGTCACGCGGCGCAGTGACGACGGCCACCAGACGCCCATCCTGACGTCCCGGCGCGATCTGCCGGCGATCGAGGTCGCTCATCGCATGTTCGCGCGCTGGCGGCAGGAGAACTTCTTCAAGTACCTGCGCGAGGAGTACGCCCTGGACGCGCTGGTCGACTACGCCGTCGTGCCCGACGACCCGGCGCGCGATGTCCCCAACCCACGCTGGGCTGCGCTCGATGCTCAGCTCCGGCAGGCGCGCGCCGAGCTGGCGCGCCTCGCCACGGAGTACGGGGCCGAAGCGTTCGTCAATCCGGAGCACGCGCGGCCGACGATGCGCGGGTTCAAGATCGCCCACGGCCCGCTCGCCCACGACATCCGCACCGCGCTCGCGCGCGCCGCCGCGCTCGAAGCCCAGCGGGCCGCGGTCCCCAAGCGCGTGCCCGTCGGGGACGTCGTCGATGGGAACGTAGTCCGCCTTGCCCCGGAGCGGAAGCTGCTGACCAACCTCATCAAGATTGGTGGCGTACCAGGCCGAGAGCGATCTCGTCCG
>JBGPTW010000190.1:0-10419 GCA_041490825.1 Methylomirabilia bacterium
CAGGCCCCTCGTACTGAACGTGCCCGCTCATCCCGCCTTTGAGCCGACGGAACCCGTTGTTCAGCAACCACGCTTCCATCCTTCGTCGTGTCACCTGTCCTGCCATTTCCGGTAGTCATATCATTCAATCACCTGATCCGCCCGCAGCAGGATCGATTGAGGCATCCTCAGCCCCAGCGCCTGACTCACGCGATGAGACCGTACATCCGGCGCGCCGTTCCCGCGAGCACGGTCTGCTTCGTCTCCTCCGAGAGATCGCGACGGCTCTCGAGCTCCTCGATGTTCTTCGGGAACCCGTGGTCCCAGTGCGGAAAGTCCGAGGCATAGAAGATTCCAGCGCGGCCCAGCGCCTCGACGGTGGGGCCGAGCAGCCACTCACTCGCCTCGGCCGGATAGAACACGCGCTCGCTCGTCAGGTACTCGCTCGGTTTCCTCCGGCACTTCGGCGCGTCGAGTGCGCCGCGCTTCTCCCATTCCTCGTCCATCCGTCCGAGCCAGTACGGCGCCCACGTGCAGCCGGCCTCCATGAAGCCGACGCGCAGCCGCGGGAACGCTTCGAACACGCCCTGGAACGCGAGGCTCGTCATCTGGATCATCTGCGCGAACGCATGCGAGAGCGTGTGGACCTCGATGAAGCGGTCGAACAGGTCGCCGCCGAAGTAATGCGGTCCGCGGACGGTGGCGTGGACGGCGACCACGCAGTCGAGCCGTTCGGCTTCGGCATAGATCGGCCAGAAGCCGGGATGCCCGAGCGGCAGGCGAAGCCCGATGGCCGGCAGCATTGCGCCGACGGCGCCGAGCTGGCGCGCGCGGCGGAGCTCGTCGACCGCCGCGTTCGGATCCTGCATCGGCAGCAGCGCCACGCCTTTGAGTCGCGGGCTCGCCGACGCGAGCTCGTGGTGGACGAAGTCGTTGTACGCACGGCAAAGCGCGATCGCGAACTCAGGCTCGCGTATCCAGCCGATGCCGAGACCGGCGGTGGGATACAGCACGGCGCACTCGACGCCACCGCGATCGAGCGCCTCGAGCCAGGCCTTGGCGGTGCCGGCGGTGGACCCGAGCGTCCCTCGGCCGGAACGGTCCCAGGCGTCGACCGGATAGTAGGAGCGATTGCCCACGGTGGAGCCGTACTCGCGGTACGCGGGATCGATGTACGCGGCGAGCTGTTCCGTGGACTCCGTGACGTGACCGTCGGCGTCGACGATGTCTCTGGCGCTCATGGTGTCCTCCTCGTGGAATGCGGCGAGCGGCCGTCCGTGCTATATACACCCCCAATCCCGGCCTGTCCGCAGGAGATAGAGGTCCGAATCACGTTGCCTGAACGACGGTGATCTTCAACCGCTTCCCCGTGTCCACGACGTAAACGAGAGGACGAAGCGATGCCGAAGGCTCTCGAAGGAATTCGCGTTCTCGACCTGACGCAGTACGAGGCCGGGCCGAGTTGCACCCAGATGCTCGCGTGGCTCGGCGCCGATGTCATCAAGATCGAGCCACCGTCCGGCGAGCCCGGTCGCACCGCCCTCTCCGACCGGCGCGACATGGACGCGTGGTTCTTCATCCTGTTGAACTCGTGCAAGAGGGGCGTGACGCTCAATCTCAAGTCCCCCCGCGGCCGCGCGATCTTCGAGGAGATGGCGAAGACCGCGGACGTCGTCGTCGAGAATCTCGGGCCAGGCGCCATGGACCGCCTCGGACTCGGCTACGAGGCGCTCCGGCGGCTCAATCCGAGGATCATCGCCGCCTCCGTGAAAGGCTTCGGGAGCAGCGGCCCGTACGCCGAGTACAAAAGCTTCGAGATGATCGCCCAGGCGATGGCCGGCGCCATGAGCATGACCGGATCACCGGACGGCCCACCCACGAAGGCGATCGGAGGTCTCGCCGACACCGGCGCCGGCCTCCACACCGCGATCGGCATCCTGGCGGCGGTGATCCAGCGTCAGACGACGGGTGTCGGTCAGCAGGTCGAGGTCGCGCAGCAGGAGGCGGTGGTGAACTTGCTTCGCATCCACCTGCGCGATACCTACGTCACCGGCAAGCCGGTGCCACGCCGCGGGAACCGCGCGGCAGGCGCGGCGCCGTCGAACCTCTACCGCTGCCGCCCCTTCGGCCCGAACGACTACGTCTTCATCCACTGCGCCACGGCCGAGATGTGGCGCACGCTCTCGGCGATCGTCGGCCGGCCCGAGCTTGGCGACGATCCGCGCTACGCCGACCGGCGCGACAGGGTCCAGTTCGTCGAGGAGATCGACGGGATCATCGAGGCGTGGACGGAGAAGCGCACGAAGCACGAGGTTCTGGAGATTGTGGCGGGCGCCGGCGTGCCGTGCGGCGCCGTGCTCGATTCGGTCGAGGTCCTGTCGAACGCGCATTTGCGGCAGCGCGGCATGATCGTCGACCTCGAGCATCCGACTCGCGGCGTATTCCCGATGCCCGGGAACCCGGTGCGGATGTCAGACTCTCCGACCGACGTCGTCCGCGCGCCGCTGCTCGGCGAGCACAACGCGGAGGTCTACGGAAAGCTCCTCGGCTACGGCGAGACGGAGCTCGACGCTCTCAAGCGCGACGGCGTCATCTGACCGAGCCGCCCCAGGCATGCAACTGAAGAGCGCGGAGCCGCTCAGCGCTTCTTCGCGAGCTGCCGCGCCAGATACGCCCACACGCTCGTCATTGCATCCGCCTGATAGATCCGATCGCGCTTGCGCCGCGCTTCGTCGTCTGACGTCCAGACTTTCTCGCGCCCGCCCGCCAGAAGCTGGATGCTCGCGGCCTTGTCCAGCAGGAGCGCGCGGATGCACGCGTCCGCGACGCCCACTCCGGCCGTCACGATCCCGTGACTTTCGAGGAACAGCGCCCAGGCGTCGCCCATGGTCTCGGCGACGCGCTGTCCCAGCTCGGCAGTGATGATGAGATCGCTCGTCTCCGAAAATCGCGGGACGTCGGGCGGAACGAACAGCGAGCCCTCGTGGCTGAGCGGTCGGAGCGGCACGCGGAGCGCCGAGAACGCGTTCGAGTGCGGCGGGTGCGTATGCACGACCGCGCCGACGTCGGGGCGTCGCCGATACAGCTCGGCGTGAATCGGGTATTCGCTGTGACGCGGGTGACGCCCCGCGAGCACCTCGCCGTCGAGGCTCACCAGCAGGAGATCGGCTGCTCGAGATTCCTCGAGCCCGAGCCGTGCCGGCTTCATCCAGAATCCGGGGCCACCGGGATCGCGAGCCGACACGTGGCCCCACACGGAATCGCCTTGACCTTCGCGCGCGAGCACGTGGCAGGCGAGCGCCACGTCGATGCGGACCGCGGTCTGTCGCGCGTCGCGCCCGCGAGGAGAGCGCTGACGCGGGGCGTCTCTGCCGCTCATGCCGCGCTCACGCGCCATCGCCCAGATTATTCATGAACGCTCACCGGCAAGCGAGTGCGGGCGTCGCGGGCCGGCCGGGTCGGTGAGGGGCCTCTGACCACGAGGCCCTGTTGACCGATGACCGGCGAGCCGTTCCCACTCCGGGCCTGGGTGCCCTCGACAGGACGCTCCGGGAACGGGTCCGCCGGCCCCCCTCCGACCCGGCCGGCCCGCGGCGACACGCTGTCCCCGGTCTCGGTCGTTCGTCGATGGTCCGCGCGCGTCGTTCGTGCATGAATAATCCGGGTAGCCCAGCCACGCGAAGAGGCGACCCGGCGGAAACGGCACGCCGAGCCCCTTCTCGAACAGTCCGTACACGAACGCGAAACAGCACACGCTGTTCACGATCGACATCATCCACCTCTCCCGCGCCCCGATTCTGGCCGCTGGACGACGCTCATCGACCGATGCCTTTGTCCGGCCGAGTGGCCGCCGGTGCGTAAGGGTATCTCGAGTCTCGCGAGCTGAGTGACGGCCGACGAGCCGCAGGCGAGGAGAGTCACGAGGCGAGTCTACGTGAGTCTCGAGGTGATAAGGTACTCGACCGAATGATTGGTCAATCGCCCCGCCGCAAGGAAGACGAGCGCCTCGTCGTCGGCCGAGGACGCTTCGTCGACGATATCCGGCTCCCTGGCCTCCGGCACGTCGCCTTCATGCGCTCGACGCACGCGCGCGCGCGCCTGGTTCGCGTCGATTTGAACGCGGCGCGCGCGCTCCCGGGCGTGATGGCGTTCATCGCCGACGACTTCCCGGAGCTGGCCGCTCCGCTGCACGCGGCCGCCGCCGATCCGACGAACCCGTACGTGCTTCTCGATTTGCCGAGACCGCAGCACGTGCTCGCGCGCGGCGAAGTCCGGCACGTCGGCGAGGCGATCGCGGTCGTCATCGCCGCGGATCGCTACCGCGCCGCCGATGCCGCCGAGAAGGTCACGGTCGAGTACGAGCCGTGGCCTGCCGTGATCGACAGCGAAGCGGCGATGCGCGAGGACTCGCCGCAGGTACATCAGGGACACAGCAACGTCGTCGGACGCATCCGGAAAGTCGTCGGCGACGTCGACAAGGCATTCGCCGAGGCCGACGTGGTCGTGGAGGCACGCCTCGACCACGTCCGCGTGACCTCGATGCCGATCGAGCCGCGCGCCGTTTGCGCATCGTTCGATCCGGACGCCGAACTCCTCACAGTGTGGGCCGGCCATCAACACCCCTACACGCTTCGCAGCAGCGTCGCATCGTTCGTCGGTCTTCCGGTCGAAAGCGTCCGCGTGATCGTGCCCGATACCGGCGGCGGCTTCGGACCGAAGATCGCCGTGTACCCGGAGGACGTTCTCGTCCCGTTGCTCGCGTATCGCCTGCGAAGACCCGTCAAGTGGATCCAGACCCGTACTGAATTCATGCAGAGCTCACATCAGGCGCGCGAGCAGCGGCACGAAGCCCGGCTCGCCGCGTCGCGCGACGGACGCGTGCTCGCCGTCGACGTGCGGATCGTCAAGGACGTCGGCGCCTATCACTTCTTCTCGATCAACGAACCGACCAACACGATCAACCATCTGCCGTCGCAGTACCGGATCCCCGTGTTTCGCGCCGAAGGCGTATCGGTGGTCACGAACAAGGTGGCGAGCTCTCCGTATCGCGGCGCGGGCCGGCCCGAGGCGGTGTTCGTGATCGAGCGGCTTCTCGATCGCCTCGCGCGACGGCTCGGGATGGATCCGGCCGAGGTGCGCTTCAAGAATCTCATCCGCCCCGACGAGATGCCGTATGCGCCTGATCTCATCTACCGCGACGGCGTGCCCGTCAGCTACGACGGCGGTGACTATCCGCTCGAGCTTCGCCGCGCGCTCGAGCTGGCGGACTACGACGGCTGGCGGAAACGGCAGAAAGATCTGCGGCGCGAAGGCCGTCACGTCGGGCTGGGCATCGCCGGGTACGTCGAGGCCGGAGGCAGTCCGCAGCCCGGCGAGTGGGCGACGGTGAAGGTCGACGATCAAGGCCACGTCGCGGTCCTGATCGGAGTGTCGGCGTCGGGGCAAGGCCACGAGACCGTGTTCGCGCAAGTGTGCGCGGAGTACCTGGGCGCGCGCTTCGAGGACATTCGCGTGCGCGGCGGTGACACATCGCTCGTCCCTCACGGGTACGGGACGGGTGCCAGTCGTGTGGCCGTCAACACGGGCAACGCCGTCGCCGCCGCGGCGGCATCCGTGAAGCAGAAAGCCTGTCGAGTGGCCGCGCGCCTCTTGGAGTGCGACGAGCAGGACGTGCGGATCGAGAACGGCCAGGCGTTTGTCGTCGGTGCTCCCATGCGCGTGGTGCCGCTCGGACGCGTTGCGCGCGCGGCGCTGCGCGACCGCACGCTCGCGGAGTCAGGCGGGCCGGGGCTGTGGGACACAAAGTTCTACGCGTTGCCGACGGTCACGTGGGCGAGCGGTGTTCACCTCGCGGTCGTCGAGGTGGACGCGGACACGGGGCAGGTGACGATTCTCAAGTACGTCATGGTCCACGATTGCGGCAAGCAGCTGCATCCGGTCATCGTCGACGGACAGGTGATGGGCGGTTTCGTCCAGGGGCTCGGCGTGCCGCTCGGCGAGCGCATCGTGTACGACGACGCGGGACAATTGCTCACGGGTAGCCTGATGGACTATCCGATCCCGCGAGCCGACGACATTCCCGACGTCGTGACCGAACATCTCGTGTTTCCGACAGACCACAATCCGCTCGGCGTTCGCGGCGTCGGCGAAGGTCCGACGTGCTCTCCGGCGGCGGTGATTGCGAACGCTGTCGACGATGCGTTCGACGGCCGGCTCGCGATCCGCGATCCGGTGATGACGCCGGAGCGTGTCCGTGCGCTCATCGAAGAAGCGCGCCGAGCGGCGCAGAAGTAAGTCAACGGGCTGATGCGCTCGATCTTCCAGCGCCTGCGGAGCGAGCACCTGGGCATCCCGCTCGTCTACCTGCACAGCGCCTACGCGACGTCGAAGAAGATCACCAAGTGGAACCCGGGCGCGGTCATGTACGACCTGAACATCGACGAGCTGATCCGCCAGCGGTGAGATCGCGCGCCGCGTGCGCCTCGTCGGACCGCCGGCTCGTCAGCCGAGCTCGATGACGGTCTTGATGTCGTCCGGCTGGGCCGCGAGCGCCTCCTGCCACCTGGCGAGCGGCAGGCGGCGCGTGATGAGCCGCTCGAGCCAGCGGCGGTCCGCGCGCGCGAGCGAGGCGGCTGCGGCCTCGTAGTGCCGGCGGTTCGCGTTCACCGAGCCGAACACCACTTCGTTCTCCAGCACCATCGTGCGGTTGAGCGCGGTCGCGTCGATGCCGATCTCGCGGCGCCCGGACGAGATTCCGGTGAGGCACACGATGCCGCCGGGCCCGACCTGCTCGATGGCGTCGAGCACGAGGCGATCGACCCCGGTGCACTCGATGATCACGTCCGGCCGCGGCGGCACGTCGGCGACGCAGCCGGCGTGGTAGGCGCCGCCGAGGTCGCGCACGAGCTGAGGCTTTGGCCCCTCCGTCACACGATCGAGCACGTGAACCTCGAGGCCGCGCTGGCGGGCCATCAGCGCCGCGAGGAGCCCGCTCGGTCCCGCACCGGTGACCAGCGCCACCCGCGGTTCCCAGACGGAGCGCCGTCCGATGCGGTCGACGTGCTCCCACGCCTTGGCGACGACACTCGCCGGCTCCAGCAGCACGCCGAGCATGCCGAGCGCGGGCGCCACCGGTATAGCGAACTCCGGCTCCAGGCGATAGCGCTCGGCGCAGTAGCCGTCCCGCTGCTTGATGCCGCGCTCGGTGTAGCGCCCGTTCCGGCACATGTCCCACTCGCCGGCGGCGCAGTTCGGGCACGGCACGGGATCCGGGCGGCGGACGATCCCGACCACGAGGTCGCCCGGCTGCATCGTCGCGCCGGCGGGTGCGCTGACGATGCGGCCGAGCGATTCGTGTCCGAGCACGAGACGGTCGCGGCCGGGCGGCGCCTCGCCGTAGCCGCCCTCGACGATTTCACGATCGGTGCCGCAGATACCGACGGCGACCGCTTCGACGACGAGCGCGCCCTCCGCCTCGGCCGGTTCCGGAATCTCGTCGACCCGCGCGGACCCCGGCGTGTTCGGCTGCACGGTGAGACCTCGCATCGCGGTCGTTACGCGTGGCGCCTGGCGAGGGCGCGACCGAAGCGAGCGATCTCCGCGGCCGGCTGACCGCCAGCAAACCAGATCGCCAGCTCTGTCACGCCGGCGTCGCCATACGCGGCACACTGGTCGAGACACTCGCTCGCGGTGCCGGCAATCGCATACCGGTGCAACAAAACGTCGTCGATCACATCACGCGCCGGCTCGCCCGAAGCCAGGCGTTGCATCTTGCGCGTGAACTCCTCCGGATCCAGCTCGTTGTAGTTCATCAGCGCCGATTGCGTCGCAGCCGAAGCGTGACCGTCCTGCCAGTACGCGATCAGCATCCGGCCCACGATGGCCTTGGCGCGCTGGCGCGCTTCAGCGCCATCCTCATCGATCGCGCACGGCACGTACTGGACGACCTCGGCTGGCATCGGTCGCCCGGCCGTCGCCGCGGCCCGGGCCACGATGCCGACCGCGCGACGCGTGAACGCGGGCGGCGACATGTTCGAGACCATGAGACCGTCCGCCACCTGGCCGCACAGGTGAAGCGCTTGATCGCCCATCGCCGCCATGAAGATCGGCATCGCAGCTCGCCGCAGCGGGAACTCCAGCCGAACGTCGTGCACCGAAAACATCGTTCCCGCGTAGCTGACGGTCTCGCCGCGCAAGAGGCCTCGTGTGATGTGTATCGCGTCGCGTACCGCGGCGACGCGCCGGTGCGCCGGCAGTCCCATCTGCGCCACCTTGATGCCGGCGCCGATTCCCAGCACGGCGCGCCCGTCGCACAGCTCGTCGAGCGCCGCCGTTTCCATCGCCATGACGGTCGGATGTCGGTTGAAGGGATTGAAGACGCCGATGCCGAGTCGAATCGCGCTGGTCGCCAGTGCGCTGGCAGCCAGCGCAGGCAGCGCGCCGCGCGTGAATGGATTCTCCGCGACCCACACCGCCGTGAACCCGGCCCGCTCGGCCGCGCGCGCTTGCTCTGCGCATTCGGCGGCTCGGAATCCACCGTGAACCCGAAGCGCAATCCGCGGGACCTGAGTCATCGCGGGGAGTCGACGGCCGTGTCAGGCGGCTCAGACGTTGCCCGGCCGCGGACCCGGGCTCGCTTCGGAGAAATGCGCGTGCACGGTCTTCCAACCGCCTGGCTCTCTGAGCATCGCCATGGTCGATCGGGAGACGAATGACGGCTTGTCGACGTCGTGGGCCAGGCGCTCCGACTCCGGCCCCGTCCACTTGCGCTTCGTCTTGCGGTGGCACGTGACCAGCGCCATGTCGCCCCGGATGAGAACCTGGATGTCGTATGGCTCCCACAGGCCGGTGTCGACGCGCTCGCGGTAGTACTGCCAGAGCTTCGTCCAGTGCGGCAATCCCACGTACGTGTGCCCGTTCATGTTGAAGAAGACGTTCTTCGGATCGTGACTCCAGATGTCCGCGAGCGTCTCCCAGTCGAACGTCGCATTTGCATCGAGGTACGCGTGCAGCGCCTCGAGAACGTTTTGGCGATCGGCGTCCGAACCACCGTCGAAGACGACGTCCTGTGACATCAGCACTCTCCTTGCGCCGGGAGCCTAGCATGACCGCAACCGAAGCGTGGATCGCATGACAGGCGCGCTATGATCGACGAAGTGGTTGGACCTCGAGCGCCTGGATGAAGTCAGTCCTGGCAGAAGGAGAAGCCCGTGAAGCGGTTCATGCTCGGTACGCTACTCGTGTTGGCAGGAGCGGTACCTGTTCATGCGCAAGTGCGGGTCGGCATCGACATCGGAATTCAACTCCCTGGTCCACCGGCGCTCGTACCCATTCCAGGAATTCCCGTCTATTACGCCCCTCGCGCTCCCGCGAACGTCTTCTTTTACGCCGGTCAGTACTGGGCCTTCGCCAACAGTGGATGGTTCGTCGGCCCCACGTGGAACGGTCCGTGGGGGGTGGTTGCCCCTGTGTACGTTCCGGCTCCCCTTCTCGGAGTCCCCGTCCGCTATTACGCGGCGCCGCCGCCCCAGTGGAAGCAATGGCATCGCGATGCGCCGCCGCACTGGGACGCGCATCACGGACGTGAATGGCGGGAAGAACCCCACGAGCGTAACTGGCGTGAACAAGAGCAGCACTGGGATCGGGGCGGCGGAAAAGGCAAGGGAAAAGGCGGGGGATAAGGCTGACCGACGCCGCGGAGTGTCTGCTCGAGCCAGTCCTTGACGGCGGGGTCCCGTTCAGTCTTCGTTGCTCCCTCGAACGTCTTCACGGCGCGATCCTGGTCACGCACCACACGCTGCATATAGATCCGGTCGAAGTCGGCGCCGGAGAGCTTCGCCAGCCGGTCGTAGCCTTCGTCGGACTTCCGGAAAGCGACCTTGTACTTCACGTTCAGACGGACAGCGGGCGACCCGACACGAGCGCGTAGAGAGTCTCGGGCGCAATATCAGCACCGTTTGGCCACGCAATCGTGCCGCCGCTGTCCACGAAGACTTCACGGAAGCGTGCGTGATCCCTGAGAGGCTCGAACACGCCGTCGAAGGGATCGAGTAGCGGCTCGAGGTCGATCTCTCCGACCACATCCCTTAGCATGCTCGTCACTCCAGCGGCGGAATCGGAAGCAAGGGCTGGCGCGCGGGAAGCGAGCCGCCAGTCATCTGCATCGTCTCGATCGCGATTGTCGCCTTGTTCTCAGCGTAGCGCACGTGGAAATGCGCCGGCGGGTGATCGCGGTAGCGCATGTGGATCTCGATCCCGAGGAAGCGACTGATCTGTGCCACCGAGTGACGTTAGCCCGGATTATTCACGAACGATCGCGCGCGAGCCGCCGAAACCGAGCGCCGGGCTGGGGATCGCCCCGGAATTCCGCGAGCTGATGGCGCAAGCGCTGAAACGCTGGGGAACGCGGTCAGGGGCGTGGGTGTCCAGTCGATGATCGAA
>JBGPTW010000191.1:0-10130 GCA_041490825.1 Methylomirabilia bacterium
CACGTCGAGCGCCGCGCCGGCGAGCTGCTTCTTCTCGAGCGCCCGGGCGAGCGCGCGCTCGTCCACCACCGGGCCGCGTGAGGTGTTGATGAGGATCGCGGTGGGCTTCATGCGGCTGAAGAACTTCTCGCCGATCAGATGCCGCGTCTCGGCGCTGAGCAGCGTGTGCACGGAGACGTAGTCGGAACGCGCGGCCAGCGCCTCGAGCGACACGCGCTCCACGTCGAGCGCGGCGAAGCGCTTGTCGTCCACGTACGGATCGTGGGCGATGACCTTCGTCTCGAACGCCGCCACGCGCCGCGCGAACGCGCTGCCGATGTTGCCGAGGCCCACGATGCCGACCGTCTCGCCGTGCAGCGCGCCCGTGCGATCGCCGGGCACGCCGCCGCTCCACACGCCGGAGTGCACTTGCTGGTCCAGCGTGATGATCTTGCGGTTCCACGCCAGCAGCAGCGCCAGCGCGTGATTCGCCACTTCGCGCACCCAGATGTCCGGGATGTTGACGACGATCACGCCGAGCTCGGTCGCCGCCGGTACGTCGATGACGTCGTAGCCGACGCCGGTGCGGACAACGACCTTGAGACCTTCGAGCGCGCTCATCACGCCGCGGGTCATCGGCGCGAACGAGGTGACGATCGCGTCGGCGTCACGGGTGCGGGCGATGATCTCGTCCTCCTTGTTCATCGAGGGCAGGGCGGTCAAGCGGGCGGGGACACGGTCGAGCGCGGCCTGGCAGTCGGCGTAGTCGCGCGCTCGCTGTCCCTGGATGACGTAGACGTGATAGGGCCGGTCGGTCATGATGCCTCCGTCGTCAGCGACGAGAAAAGTTGGGCGCGGGAAGTGTACTGTACTGTCCTCGAGGGAACCAACGATTCCCCTTCGGGACTGGCGACCGTGCCCGCGTTGGCGTGATAGTGTCCGGTACCTGGCTTCACGAGCCGCAGGCAACGGTGCTTCCGTGCTCCCGTCCGGGACACGAGCAAGGAGGAACTGGATCATGACGAAGTTACGCGAGGTCGATCGGGGACGTCGCGCGTTCCTGAAGGGCGCGGCCGCCGCGGCGGCGGTCGGTCCTCTGATCATCACCGACCGCAGCATCGCCCAGACGCGCACGATCTACGTCAATACCTGGGGCGGGAGCTGGACGGCCGCCGAGGAGGCCGCGTTCTTCAAGCCGTTCACGGATCAGACCGGCATCCGGGTTCGCACAGTCGCGCCCGTGTCGTACGCGAAGCTGAAGGCGCAGGTTCAGAGCGGCAGCTACGAGTGGGACATCACGGCCATCACCCAGGCGGACGTGCTCCGGGCTGACCGCGAGGGATTGCTCGACCCGGTCGACTGGGCGGTCGTGAAGAAGGAGAAGCTGTTCCCCGATGCGGTCTACGCCAATGGTCTCGCGTACTGCGCCCTCGGTACCAACCTCGCCTACCGGAAGGACAAGTTCCCGCAAGGCGGGCCGAAGAGCTGGGCTGACTTCTGGGACGTCAAGAAATTCCCCGGCAACCGCTCGATGCTGAACAACGCGGTTCGCTCGGCGCAGTTTGCGCTCGTCGCGGACGGGGTGCCGCCGGACAAGGTGTTCCCGATGGACGTCGATCGCGCGTTCAAGAAGCTCGACCAGATCAAGCCGCACATCAAGGTCTGGTGGACGCAGGGCAATCAATCGCAACAGCTCATGCGCGACGGCGAGGTCGACATGATGGTGATGTGGAACGCTCGCGCGAGCGAGCTCGCGCAGCAGGGCCACCCGGTCGAAGTGGTGTGGCACGGCGCCACGATCACGACCACGATGTGGGCCGTGGCGAAGGGCGCGCCGAACCGCAAGCTCGCGTGGGAGTTCTTGCAGTTCGCCGTCCAGGCGAAGCCCCAGGCGGACTTCGCCAACCGCCTCTACTACGGTCCGACGAACCCGGAAGCCTTCAAGTACGTCTCGCCCGAGGTAGCGCGGCAGCTCCCGACCTACACCGAGAACGTGAAGGTCGCGATCAAGCCGGATACGGTCTGGGAGGCGGACAACACCGCGAGGATCCAGGAGCGCTTCACGCAGTGGCTGGCTGGATAGTTCAACGGGACTGGGGGCCCCGAGAGGCGCGAGGACGCGCCTGAGATGGCCGCCAGACCCCCAGCGCTCGGCTCGCCCCGGGGAACCCGGGGCGAGCCTCGACGACCCGCGAGGAACACCGCCCCGCTGCTGCTGCTCGGTCCGTCGTGCGTGGCGCTCGTGCTGCTGTTCGTCGTTCCGATCGGTTACGTGCTGCTCCTCAGCGTGACCGATCCTCGCGTTGGGTTCGCCCACTACCAGCGCATCTTCACCGTGCCGCTGTACACGCGCGTGCTCGTCAACACGTTCCTCACGTCCCTGGTCGTCACGGCACTGTGCCTCGTGCTCGGGTACCCGGTGGCCTACGTCATGACGCGACGCGGCGGCTCCATCTCGACGCTGCTGCTCACGATCGTCGCGATGAGCTTCTGGACCGGGTTCCTCGTCCGCACGTATTCGTGGCTCGTCGTCCTCGGCAGCAAGGGGCCCGTCGTCGCCGCGTATCAGGCACTCGGCCTCGGCAAGGCGCCTCAGCTTCTCTTCACGACGTTCGCCTCGACGCTCGGCATGACACACATCCTGCTCCCGTACATGATCCTCGCGCTCTTCGCGGTCATGAAGAAGATCGACGCCAACCATCTGAAGGCCGCGGCGAGCCTGGGAGCGCGCCCCGGGGCCGCGTTCCGCGAGGTCTTCCTGCCGCTCAGCCTGCCCGGCGTCGTCAACGGCAGCCTCCTCGTGTTCGTGACGTGCCTCGGCTTCTTCGTGACGCCGGTCCTGCTCGGCACGCCGCGCGACATGATGATCTCCCAGCTCGTCAACCAGCAGATCGAGGAGCTACTCGCGTGGGGATTCGCCTCGGCCGTCGCCGTGGTGCTGCTCGCCGCCACCGGTGTCGTGATCGGCGTGTACAACCGCTTCGCGGGACTCGACCGGCTCTGGGGGTGACGGGACCGCCGCGATGCTTCCGCTGATCCTCGCGGTGCTGGCGGCGCTGTTCCTCATCGCCCCGATCCTCATCGTGGTGCCGATGTCCTTCAGCACCGCCATCTCGTTCCAGTTTCCGCCACCGGCCTACTGGGTCGGCTACTACCAGAAATACTTCACCAGCGAGGAATGGCTCGAGCCGACCCTGAACAGCGTCATCATCGCGTTCGGGGCGATGGCGTTCACGATGCTCCTGGTGATTCCGGCGTCGTTCGGGTACGTGCGCTACCGGTTCCGTGGGAAGTCGCTGGTGAATCTCCTGATCATGTCGCCACTCATCGTGCCGCACGTGGTGAGCGCGCTCGCGTACTACGGCTTCCTCGGGCGAATGAAGCTGACCGGCACGCACCTCGGAATCATCGTGGCTCACGGAGTTCTCGCCGTGCCCGTCGCGTTCCTCGTCATCTCGGCGACGCTCAAGGGCTTCGATCGAAACCTCGAACGGGCCGCCATGAGCGCGGGCGCCGGGCCGTTCCGCACGTTCTTCCACGTCACCCTCCCGGTGCTCCGGCCCGGGATGCTGGTGGGCGCGCTGTTCGCGTTCCTGTTCTCGTTCAACGAGGCGGTGGTCGCGCTCTTCATCGGCGGCCGCGGAGCGACGACGTTGCCGAAGAAGATGTACGAGAGCATCCGGCTCGAATCCGACCCGGTCATCGCCGTCGTCTCCACGCTGCTCGTCAGCGCCGTGGTGCTCGGCGTGCTGATCGCGGTGGTCCTGCGCAGGAGGCCGATCGATGCGGCTTGATGCCGTGCTTCGCCCACGCTCCATCGCCATCCTCGGTGCGTCCGAGCGGCCGTCGATCGGCCGCGCCCTCATCGAGTCACTCGACACGCTTGGATTCCAGGGCTCGATCTACCCGATCAACCCGAGGTACGAGACGCTTCTCGGCCGGAAGTGCTACGCCTCGGTCGCAGAGCTGCCGCGCGACGTCGACGTGCTGGCGTTCTGCGTGAACCACGCGCGCGTGCTCGAGCACATGCGCCCGGCCGCCGAGCGAGGCATCGGGGCTGCCGTGATCTTCGATGGCGGCTTCGCGGAGGCGGGGCCCGAGGGACGCCGGCAGCAGGAGGAGATCACGGCCATCTGCCGCGAGGCGGGGATCGCGCTCTGCGGCCCGAACTGCATGGGCGTCGTGAGCCCTCACGTGCCGAGCATGGTGTACATCCAGGCGCTCCGGGATCCGGCACGGCTCGCCGGCAACGTCGGACTCGTCTCGCAAAGCGGTTCCATCTGCATCGGGCTGCTCGCCGACTGCCGGCGCTTCGGCTGGAGCTACGCGATCTCGTCCGGTAACGAGGCGGTGCTCGCCGCGGTCGACTTCCTCGAGTACCTGATCGACGATCCGGCGACCCGCGTCGTCGCGATGTTCCTCGAGACGGTGCGCCAGCCCGAGCGCTTCGTGGCCGCGCTCGACCGCGCCGCCGATCGTGGCAAGCCCGTGGTCGTCCTGAAGGTCGGGCGGAACGAGCGTACGCGGCGCGCGATCACGACGCACACGGGCGGCCTCGCCGGCGAGGCTCGCGTGTTCTCGGCCGTGCTCCGCGCGCATCGCGCGATCGAGGTCGCGGACATGGACGAGATGACCGAAGTGCTCGCGGGATGCCAGGGCGAGCGCTGGCCCCGGGGCCGGCGCCTGTCCGTGATGACCGCCTCCGGCGGTCAGGCCGAGCTCATCCTGGATGTCGCCACCGCGGCGGGCCTCCAGCTGCCGCCGCTCTCGGCGACGTCGCGTACAGAAGTCGAGCGTGTGGTTGGCTCGATCACCGGCGACGGCAATCCGCTGGATGCCTGGGGCAATGGCGACTTCGCGACGAATTTCCCGCATGCGCTGTCCGTCCTCGGCGCCGACGCGGACTACGACGCGGTCGTCCTGTGCAGCGACAGCTGCGACGACCAGCCGATGGGCTCGTCCGCCCGCATTCTCGAGTACGCGCGCGCCCTCACCGATGCGGCCGGGAAATCGTCGACGCCGTTTTATTTCATGACGACGCGCTCCGGCGTCTTCCATCGTGATCTGGTCGCGTTTCTGCGCGAGCAGGGGATCGCGCTGATCGGCGGCACGCGGCAGGGACTCGGCGCGATCGACCGGCTCGGTCGGTGGGGCGAGCCGGCGCCGCCATCGCGCGATCTGCAGGTGAGCACGGGACGAGCAATCCGGACGACGCTCGGCGGCCGCGCGCGCCGGACGATCCACGAATGCGACGCCAAGCGTCTCCTTGCTCGGGCCGGTCTTCCGATCCTTCGCGAGCAGCTCGTGGCGTCGCTCGACGACGCGCGCGCCGCCGCGAAGGCGATCGGCTACCCGGTCGCGTTGAAGGTCGTCTCCGACGCGATCCCGCACCGGTCGGATCTCGGCCTCGTCGCCGTCGGCCTCCACGATGAGGACGAGCTGAGCACCGCGTGGACCCGAATGGCGCGCCGAGTAGCGGACCTCGGGCGCGGAGACGTCATCGACGGCTTCGTGGTTCAGGAAGTCGCGAGCGGTGTCCTCGAGGTCTTCGCCGGCGTCAGCCGCGACCCCGACTTCGGGCTCGTTCTCGCCTTCGGCGCCGGCGGCGTGTTGATCGACGCCCTCGACGACGTGACGCTCTGTCCGCTGCCTCTGCGGCACGGCAATGCGGCAGCGATGATCGCGGAGACGCGCGCCGCGGCACTGCTTGCCGGGTACCGCGGTCGCCCGACCGGCGACGTCGCCGCCCTGGAGTGGAGCCTCGAGGCGCTCGCCGACTTCGCCTGGGCCGAGCGCGATAGCCTGGACGAGCTGGACGTGAACCCGATCGTGGTGAGGGAAGCGGGGGCGGGTTGCGTGGTCGTGGATGCGCTCATCGTGCCGCGCGCGGGAGCCGTCGCCGAGTAGCGCGGTGTCGTACCTGAGGCTCGACCGGCTGGTGAA
This sequence comes from Methylomirabilia bacterium, assembly GCA_041490825.1. Taxonomy (GTDB): domain Bacteria; phylum Methylomirabilota; class Methylomirabilia; order Rokubacteriales; family CSP1-6; genus JBGPTW01. The sequence goes on from JBGPTW010000191.1 coordinate 5,923, forward strand.
GTCGTACGACGGGCGTGTCAACGCCGTCGACGACATCAGCGTCGACATCGCCAAGGGCGAGTTCCTCACGTTCCTCGGACCGAGCGGCTCGGGGAAGACCACGACGCTGATGATGATCGCCGGCTTCGAGGAGCCGACCGGTGGTCTCATCGAGCTCGCTGGCGAAGATCTGACGCGGCGCAAGCCCTACGAGCGCAACATCGGCATGGTCTTCCAGAACTACGCGTTGTTCCCGCACATGACCGTCGCGCGCAACGTGGCGTTCCCGCTCCGCATGCGCGGGTTCCCGCGAGATCAACAGGCGACGCGCGTCCGCGAGATCCTCGCGCTCGTAGGTCTGAGCGGCTACGCGGACCGGTATCCTCGCGAGCTGTCGGGCGGCCAGCAGCAGCGCGTCGCGCTGGCCCGCGGTCTCGTGTTCAATCCCGACGTCTTGCTACTCGACGAGCCGCTCGGGGCGCTCGACAAGAACCTCCGCGAGCAGATGCAGGTGGAGCTGAAGCGCATCCATCGCGAGGTCGGTATCACCATGGTGTACGTCACGCACGACCAGACCGAGGCGATGACCATGTCCGACCGGATCGCCGTTTTCAGGCACGGCGCTCTCGAACAGGTCGCCCCGCCTCTCGAGGTCTATCACCGGCCGCTCACGCGCTTCGTCGGCGAGTTCATCGGCGACAGCAACTTCTTCACCGGCACGCTGGACTCCGCCCGGCCCGGCTGCGTCGAGCTCGACGGCCTTGGCCCGATCCAGGTCAACGCCGACGCGTGCCGCCGAATCGGAAGCGGCCCCGTCGACGTCCTCGTGCGGCCCGAGCGCGTGCACGTGACTGGGCGCGGCGACGGCGTGACCCCGCCGAACCTGATACCGATGAAGATCACCGTCATCGTGAACTACGGCGACAGCGTGCTCGTGATCGGCGACGCGCGCGGCCACGCGGTGCGCATGCGCATCGCGGGCGCACAGCCCGACGCTGTTCGCGAGGGCGCGACCGTGACCGTCGGCTGGACGCCAGGCGACGCGCACCTGATCCCTCGCACCTCCTAGCCCGGGTCATTCCTGAATGCTCACTGTCATCGAGCGCGTGGCGTCGCGGGTCGGCCGGGTCGGTGAGGGGCCTCTGACCACGAGGCCCTTTGACCGATGACCCGCGAGCCGTTCCCACTCACGACCGGGTTGCCCTTGATAGGACGCGACGGGAACGGGTCCGCCGGCCCCTCACCGACCCGGCCGGCCCGCGGCAACACGCTGTCCCCGGCCTCGGTCGTTCATCGATGATCCGCGCGCATGATTCATGAACGTCTGCACCAGTGTCGGCCGGTGACCCCGTGGGAGATGGCCGCCGGGGCCCGGGTGAGCCATTCCCGTCACGCGAGGCGACGACCCAGCCGTGACGAGTGGGAACGAGCCACGCGCTCCTTGACGCTGCGCCGCGGCCGGCGCAGGATGGCGCGGACTCACTGGCGTACGACACCGGCTCGCTTTCACGCGATCAAGGAGGATTCATGCTCAACCCCGGGGACAAGGCTCCCGATTTCGTGGGTCGTGATCACATGGGCAACACCGTGAAGCTGTCCGACTTCAAGGGCAAGTCTGTCGTGCTGTGGTTCTACCCGAAGGCCGACACCCCGGGCTGAACGGCGGAAGGTTGCGGGTTCCGCGACCTGAAGGCCGAGTACGATCAGAAGAACGCCGTGATCCTCGGTGTGTCCTTCGACACTCCGGCCGACAACAAGAAGTTCGCGGAGAAGTTCGCGTTCAACTTCCCGCTGATCTGCGACACCGACCGGACGATCGGTACCGCCTACGGCGCCAACGTCGATCCGCAGAAGGGCGCGCAGCGCGTCGGCGTGGTGATCGCCCGGGACGGCAAGATCAAGGAGTGGCACGAGCGCGTCGACGCGCGCGCTTGGCCCGCCGAGGTGATCAAGACACTCTAGAGACGCACCCGGCCATGCCGCCGTCGTTCCCGATCGTCAGACACCCTGTGCCGGACAGGCGCACGCCGGTGCTGGTGAGCGTGCCGCACTACGGCACGCAGCCGTTGCCCGACATCGTTCGGGACGATTACTGCGAGCCCTGGTTCGAGACGTTCTGCTACGGGTTCGCCGACACCTTCGTCGGCGATCTCTACGGCGACCTGCACGAGGACGGCGCCACCGTCCTCGCGACGCCGTTCTCGCGCATGTTCGTCGACGTCAATCGCCGTCGCGACGACTTCGAGCACCACGACGGCGAGGTGCGGTCCCGGCACGGGGTAGTGCGCACCCATACCACGCGCGATGCGAGCATCTTTGCGCGGCCGCTCGGGCTCGCCGATCTCGAAGAGCGACTCCGGACGCTCTACGATCCGTACTACGCGACGCTCGAGCAGCTACTCACCCGGATCCGTGACGCCTACGGATACGCGATGCTCCTCGACGGCCACACCGGCAGCCCGCGCCGGATGAAGGACCACCAGGTGATCATCGGCACGCGCCGCGACACGACGTGTGCGCCGCAGATCGCGGCGGCCGTGGCCGCGATCTTCACCCGTCACGGCTTCGAGGTGCACGAGAACGTCAGCGGCTACGCGGGCGGCAACATCGTGGCGACGTTCGGCCAACCGCGGACGCGACGGGTCCACGCGCTCCAGCTCGAGATCAACGCGTCGTTGCTGATGACGACCAGCCGTGACGAGTTCATCGCCCACGTGTCGCGCGGGGGCATCCCCGAGAAGGCGGAAGAGAACATCGCGCGGGTCCGGACGTGCCTCAGGGAGGTCCTGGCGGCCCTCCCCTTGGTGCTCGCGACCGCGCACGATTCTTAGTAAACGTGGGGGGCCCCGAAATGGCCCCACGATTCCTGGGAGCCTGTCGGAGTATCGAGGCGGGCGCCGGGTTCCCCGGCGACCGCCGAGCGTCTGGGGGTCTGGGGGCCTTCGAGGCCCCCAGCTTACTTAGTCGGGCGTGATACGCTGACGTCGCCCGGATCGACCGAGAAGAGTTCTGGCGCAGGAGGCCACATGATCACCGCCACCGTGCGCTACAAGCTGCCACCGCACATCGTCGACGCCGCGTGCCGGGCGCACTTCCACAAGATCGCGCCGGGATTCCAGCAGGCGAAGGGGCTGATCAGCAAGCACTTCATCTGGAGCGAGAGCGGCTGGGCGGGCGGCGTCTATCAGTGGGAGACGCTCGAGGACGCGAAGGCCTTCTACGGCGGGCCGTGGCTCGACGGCATCGTCGAGCGGTACGGCATGCCGCCGGAGATCGACTTCTACGAGGTCTTCGCGGTCACCGACAACGCGCGCGGCACCGTCGAGCTGTTCGACGACCCGGTGCTGCGTCACGCGGCGACGTAGTGCCGATGCGCATCGAGCCGGCCACGGCGAACGACGCGGAGCCGACCTTCCGAGGAGGGGCCTTTATGTCGCCCACGCTCGCGGAGATAATCGGTGAGCGCCAGAACGCGGTGCAGTCTCTCGAAACCGGTGGAGGTGCGATATGGCACGCGGCGGCTATCTGATCCTCGACAGCGACCTTCACATGATGGAGCCGGACGATCTGTGGGCCCGCTACCTCGAGGGGCCACATCGCGCGAACCCGCCGCGGTTCTTCGGCGGGCAGCAGCAAAAACTCACCGACAGCTCCGAGGACAAAGGCAACGCCGACACCATCATGGGAATGGAGGTGCAGGGGCTGGCGATTCCCGCGCATGCCAGGGCGACTGGCGCCATCGCGTCCAGCCGAGAGCTGCGGCGCCGGAGCCGCGCGCGGCACCCCCACTTCCAGGTCGCGCGCGGGCGCGGCTTCGACCCGGACTCGACCCTGACTGCGATGGATATCGAGGGGGTCGACGTCGCCGTCATGTACGGCACGCGCGGGCGGCAAATATTGATGCACGACGACCTCGCGCCGGACTACGCGGCGGCGCTCGCGCGCGCCTACAACAATTGGGCGCACGACTATTGCCAGAGCCACCCGAAGCGGCTGAAGTTTGCCGCCCAGGTGGCGATGCACAGCATCCCCGCGGCGATCGAAGAGGCTCGCCGATGCGTCAGGGAGCTTGGCGCCGTCGCCATTATCGGCACCCCGAACCCGGTCAACGGCCAGCATTTGCACGACGAGGCGTGCGAGCCGCTGTGGAGTGCGCTGGAGCAGCTCGACGTGCCGATCGGATTCCATCCGACCGGCAACACCTCGCTCAAGGACGATGCCGGGCGGCG
>JBGPTW010000192.1:0-9953 GCA_041490825.1 Methylomirabilia bacterium
CCGGGTGACCCATTCCCGCCTCGTGAGGCGACGACACAGTCGTGACGAATGGGAACGGCTCGGCGATGATCGGGGCGAAGGCGCCTGTGGTCAGAGGACCCCGGCTGCCCATCTCCCGCCGGATCACCGGCCGGCGCGCGCGTCGCTCGTTCATGAATAACCCGGGCTAGCCTCAGCGGTCGCCGATCACCGCGATGCCCTGGATCTCGATCTCCATGCCCGGGCGCGCGAAGTTCGACACCGTGATCAGCGCGCTGGCCGGGTAGCGACCGTCGGGAAACAGCTCTTTGCGGATCTCGACGAAGCGGTCGCCGTGCCGCGGCTCCTTGATGAACACGGTCATCGTCACGAGGTTTGCGAGCGCTCCGCCCGCGCGTTGCAGCGTCTGGTCCATGAGGGCAACGACACGCCGGGTCTGCGCTTCGAAGTTCCCGGAGATGTCTTTACCCTCTCCATCCGCCAGGGCTGTCTGGCCGGCCAGCCAGACGATGCGGCCGCCTTCGGTGATGACGGCAGGGGAATATGCCCGGCGCTTCTGCTGGTCACTCGGCTCGAGGTACTCGCGTGGCATCGCGGCTCCACCTCCTGTCCGGGACGGTCTATCATTCATTCCGCGAAGACGCAAAGCGTGCCGACCATTCCCGATTCGACACCAAGGAGGCGAGACATGGCACTTCACGTACGACGCGTGATCACGGGTCACGACCCGAACGGCCGAGCGATCGTCACGATCGACGAGGTCTCGAAGAACGTCGCGAGCGGCCGGCCGGGCGCGATGGCGTGCAACGTCTGGACGACGGAAGGCTTTCCGGCGAACAACGATGGCAACGCCGACAACGGCTTGCGAAAGGTCGGCACGACCCTCCAGACCGGGACGATCTTCCGTGTCATCGAGTTCTCGCCCGGCGTCGCGCGGCGTATGCATCGGACGGATTCGATCGACTACATCGTCGTCATTTCCGGCGAGATCGACATGGAGCTGGACGACTCGGTGGTACACCTGAAGGCCGGTGACGTCCTTTCATAGACCCGCCTCGCGCGTCGGACGCGCTGCGGCTCGCCTTGCCACTCGTTACCGTCCCTTGATTTTCAGATCTTCGTACGGGGAGACGTACGGGTGGCCGGCGATTGTTGGCACGTCGCCGATCCGCGGTCCGATGCCGGTGAGCAACGCCGGCTCCACGATCGGCGCGAACATCGCCTTCTCGTGCATGAGCTGCTGGATCTTGTGCAGGAGCGCCTCGCGCTTCTTCTTGTCCATCTGGGTCGACTGGTCGCGGAAGAGCGAGTCGATGTCCGGGTAGCCGCCGTAGGAGCGAATCCCGCCCGAGATCACGAACGCTTCGATCCGCGTCGCGGCGTTGCCGGCGGCCGCGCTGCCGACGCGGACCAGGTGCTTGAACGCCTTTTCCTGGTCCGCCTTGTAGAATCCTGCGCGCTCCAGCGGACGCAGTCGCGCGCGGATGCCGACGGCCTGCAGGCCGTTGATGACGGCCTCGGCCTCGGGCGCGTACACGGCGTCGGTCGCAATCTCCATCGCGTCGAAGCCTTTCGGGTAGCCCGCCTCGGCGAGGAGCTGCTTCGCTCGCGCCTGGTCGTACGGGTACGCGGGCGGCGCCCAGTAGAACTCGAAGTCGCGCGGAATGATGCTCGGCGCCGGCTTGCCGTACCCGAGATACTCCGCGTCGCTGAATCCCTTGCGGTCAATCGCGAGGTTGGCGGCGAGGCGGACGCGCCGGTCGGCCCAGGGCGACTTCGGGTCCCACTGTTCGGTGAAGACGATCCACTCGGTGAACGTCGGGAACGCCGCCTTCAGCGTGAGGCCCGGCGTCCGCTTCACTTCCTCGCCGTTTGGGCCGCGGATCGAGTACGCCACGTCGACCTCGTTGCGCTTGAGCATCGCCAGGCGCGTCGACTCGTCCGGCACCGACTTGAAGACGAGGCGCTTCACCGCCGGCGTCTTCCGCCAGTACCCGTCGTACGCCTCGACCACCAGCTCGATGCCGGGATTGAACGACACGAAGCGATACGGTCCCGCGCCGACCGGCGCTTTCTTGAAGCCATCCTCACCGACGCGCTCGGTGTACTTCTTCGGGACGATCCAGGCGGCGCCGGTGGCCGGCGTCCCGTAAAAGGTCATGAAGTCGGGCCACGGCTGCTTCATCCGGAACCGTACGCGGTGCGCGTCCACGACATCGACCGCTGCCACGCGCGCCTTGAGCGTCGTGGCGCCCGCGCCCTTGTAGCGCTCGAACGAGAACTTTACGTCCTCGGCGCCGACGGGATCACCGTTGTGAAACCGGACGCCCTTGCGCAGGACGAACTCGTACGTCAGCCCGTCCTTGGACGCGGTCCACGACTCGGCGAGGCTCGGCGCCCAGGCGTTGCCCGGCATCGGCTTCACGAGCGCGTCGTGGAGCGCGTAGAGCATCATGAACGGCGTGATCACGCCCGGCGTCTCCGCGGGATCGAACCAGGTCGGGGCGATCGACACGTGGACCGCGAGGGTGACCTGCCCCACGGGCGCTTCCGACCGCCCCACGGGCGCTTCCGAGCGCCCCTCGGCTGCGGCTCGCGTTGGCGCCCGCGCCGCGAGTGCGACGATGAGGGCCAGCACGATTGCGAATGCCAGCGACGACTGACGATGGTTCACCGTGTCCTCCGTTCGATCGAGACAGGGGTCTCGCTGCCGTGTCCCGGGGCGATGTCAGGCGGAGCGCTTCTTGATCTCGGCGATCTTCCGGTCGCGGTCGCGCGCGAAACGGTCACGGTCTTGCGCGAGCTGATCGTCGAGCTTCGCAAGCTCCTCGTGGCTGCGCGCCTTCCGAACCGCGTCGCGATGCAGGATCTCGCGCTCGGCGACCTTGGCCTCGTGAGCGTTCCGCACCTCGGCGATCGCAGCTTTCTGCTCGTCCGTCAGCGGGCGGTCGACGACGCCCTCCTGCTGGTCCTTCTGGCGCAAGCGTTCCATCGCAAGCTCGAACGCGCTCTTGGGTGCCTCGTTCGACATCGTGAATCACCTCGCTTTCGCACGACGTGTGATCATCGCGTACGGCGACCGTCAACCGGTGTGCCGGGCGCCGCTGGAAAGCTGTCGGGCACAGAACCCCCGCGCGGTTCTTCCGCCCGGCCGATACCTGTCACTTGACCTTGCCGTTGCTCCCGCCGGAGATCTCGCCCGGTGACGGCGATCGCCGCCAGCTCCGGCGCAGCCGCGCCCGCCACGCGCGCTGCTCGCCGCGGCGCACCCTTTGCCGCCAGGGGGCCAGGGACGGTGCTGCCAGGCGCAGCACGTGCGCGGCGTCCTCGAACAGCGAGTAGGCGACGGGCGTCACCAGCAGCGTGAGCAGCAGGCAGAGCGTTTGCCCGCCGATGACGACCACCGCGATCGCGCGCCGCTCCTCGGCGCCGGGGCCGGTGCCCACCCAGAGCGGCAGCATGCCGGCGACGAGCGCCAGCGTCGTCATCAGGATCGGCCGCAGCCGGTCACGGTTGCCCTGCATGATTGCCGCCAAGCGCTCCATCCCCCGCGCGCGCAGGTTGTTCATGTGGTCGATCTGCAAGATGGCGTTCTTCTTCACGACGCCGAACAGCACGAGGATCCCGAGCGCCGAGTAGAGGTTCAGCGTGTTGCCGGTGTACCAGAGCGACAGCAGCGCGAACGGCACCGAGAGCGGCAATGACAACAAGATCGTGAGGGGGTGGATCAGCGACTCGAACTGCGAGGCCAGGATCATGTACATGAACACGAACGAGAGCAGGAAGACCCAGAGGAACTCGGTGAACGTCTTCTCGAGCTCGCGGGCCTTGCCTGACACGCTGGCCATGTACGCGGGCGGCAGATTCATCTCCGCCACCGCGCGCTTCAGCGCCTCGATCCGGTCGGCCTGGCCGTAGCCGGCCGCGACGCCGGCGCGCAACCGCACCTCGCGCTGCCGGTCGGTGCGGTCGATGCGCGAGGCCGTCGGTGTCTCTACGATCCGCACGAGGTTGTCGAGCCGCACCAGGCCGCCACCAGGCGCCAGCCCGAGCTGCGGCGCCGCCCCGGTCGCCGGGTTCGTGCTCACGGAATCGCGCGAGACGTAGAGCCGCGAGATCGTGCGCAGGTCGCCGCGGAACTTCTCGATGAGCCGGATCTGCACGTCGTAGTCGTCGTTGACGCTAGTGTCGTGGAAGCGCGAGACCTGGTCGTCGCCGCCGACCATTAGCCGCAGGGCGGTCGCGATCTGCTCGGTGTCGACGCGAAGGTCGGCGGCGCGCGCGCGATCGATGACCACGCGCAGCTCCGGCTTGTCGAGCTGCAGGGTGGTGTCGACGTCCACGATGCCGCCCATCGCGCGCGCCTTCGTCTTGAGCGCGTCGCCGTACTCCGCCAGCTTCTCCAGCTCGGGGCCGCGGAGCGAGAGGTCGATGTCGAACGTGCCGCCGCCGATGTTGAAGCCGGCGATGTTGCGGATCTGGGTGCGCAGGTCGCGGAACTTCCGGAACCGCTGGCGCAGCGTCCCCATGACTTCGCGCTGGCTGTAGTTGCCGCGGAAGGCCGCGAGCGGATCGCCGTGGCGCACGCCGTCCCAGATGCGGTGGAGCGACACGGTGCGCTCCGTGTGCGGCAGCGTGCGCACGTACATGTAGCCCTGGTTCACGCGGTTGAGAAAGCCGCCGCCCGCGGAGGCAAGCGTCAGCGCCACGCCCTTCGTCTGACGCGCCTCGCGGTCGAGCGCCTGCATTGCCTCGTCCATGGCGGCGAGGCTCATGCCCTCGGGCCCGAACACGAGGACCTCGAACTCGGATTCGTCCACGTCGGACGGGATGTACTCCTGCTTCACCCATCGGTAGAACGGCAGCGTGGAGACCAGTACCGCCACGCTGACCACGACGATCACCCACCGGTGCCGCATCGCCAGGGTCAGGGTCCACGTGTACGCTCGGTCGATCCAGGCGTAGAACCCCCTGCGCGAGGCCGCGGGGGCGTGCGCGCCGTCGCCGTGGCCGGCCGCGTCCTCGGTGCGCAGCAGGCGCGCGCACATCATGGGCGTGAGCGTGAACGATACGAGCAAGCTGACCATGACGGAGGCGGCCGCGGTGAGGCCGAACTGGTAGAGGAAGCGGCCGGAGATCGAGGACATGAACGCGACCGGCACGAAGATGACGACGAGCGACAGCGTGGTGGCCATGACGGCCAGGCCGATGTCGGCGGTCGCCTCGCGCGCGGCCTCGAATGGCCGCATCTTCTTTTCCTCGACGAAGCGGAACACGTTCTCGAGGACGACGATGGCGTCGTCGATGACGATGCCGACCATGAGCACGAGCGCCAGCATGGTGACGCTGTTGAGCGTGAAGTTCAGCGCCCACATCATCCCGAAGGCGGCGATGACCGAGGTCGGGATGGCGACGGCCGCGATGAACGTCGAGCGCCACGATCGCATGAACGCGAGCACGACGAGCGACGCGAGGATCGACCCGAGCACGAGGTGCAGGCTGATCTCGTGCAGCGCCGCGTAGATGTAGCGTGATTGGTCGCGGATGACCTCGAGCTTGACGTCCTGCGCCACCTGCGTCCGTAGACGCGCGAGCCGGGCCCTGACACCTTCGATGACCGCGACCGTGTTTTCACCCGACTGTCGCCGGACTTCCATGATCACGGTCGGCACGCCGTTCAGCCGCGCCGCCGACCGCTGTTCCTTGGTCCCGTCCTCGGCATAGCCGACGTCCCGGACCCGCACCGGCGCGCCGCCGAGCGTGGCGACGACCAGGTCGTTGAAGTCGCGCGGCGCCGCCACACGCCCCATCGTGCGCAGCGACGCCTCGTTGAGGCCCGCCGTAACGTTGCCGCCGGGCAGGTCCGCATTCTGCCGCGTGAGCGCGTCGCGCACCGTGGTGATCGGGATCTGGTACGCGGCCAGCCGGTCGGGATCGACCCACACGCTGACCGCGCGCAGCAGGCCCCCGACGATGCGCACCTCCCCCACACCGGGGGAGCGCTCGAGCTGCGGCCGCACGATCTTGTCGGCGATCTCGGTCAGCTCGCGGATCGGCCGGTCGCCGGAGAGCGCGACCGTGACGACGGGCGCCTGGTCGTTGTCGAACTTCGAGATCACCGGCGGCTTCACGTCCTTCGGCAGGTTGCGCAGCGCGATGGAGACCTTGTCGCGGACGTCCTGCGCGGCGACGTCGATGTTGCGGCCGAGCACGAACGTGACGATGACGATCGCGTTGCCGGGGCTGGAGATGGAGCGCAGCTCCTGGATGCCCTGGATCGTGTTGATCTGTTCTTCGAGCTTCTGCGCGACCTGGGTCTCGACCTCCTCGGTGGAGGCGCCCAGCAGCTCGACGCGCACGCTGACGGTCGGCAGGTCGACGGAGGGGAAGCGGTCGACGCCCAGGCGGAAGTAGCTGGCGCCGCCCACGACGACCAGCGCCATGACGATCATGGTCGCGAAGACGGGCCGGCGGATGCAGACTTCGGCGAGCTTCTGCACGCGCGGCTACCGCGTCACGGTCACGGGCTGGCCGGACGCCAGGTTGCCCGGCTCGCGCACCACCTGCTCGCCGGCCTTGATGCCGGACACGATCTCGACGGTATCCCCGGCACGGCGGCCGGTTTGCACTCGCACCTCCGCGATCTTGCCCTGGCGCACGACGAGCACCTTCTCGATGCCGGCGAACGTGACGAGCGAGCCCGCGGGCACGCGGATCACCGGCAGCGAGCCCTCGGTCACGATCTCGGCGCGCGCGAACGCGCCCGGCTTCAGCACGCTCCGCTCGTTGGGGATCTCGGCCTCGACGAGCAGCGTGCGGTTCTGCTCTTGCACGATGGGGCTCAGCCGCACGATCCGTCCGCCGTACACCGTCGGATCGCCCTCGATCGTCAGCCGAACCTGCTGCCCGGCGCGCACCCCAGCCGCTTCGCGCTCGGGAATCGAGAGGCGCAGGCGCAGGGGGTGCGTCCGCACGATCGTCGCGACCGGCGCGCCGACAGCGAGATACTCGCCGACGGCCGCCTGCCGCACGCTGACCGCGCCGTCGACGGGCGACACGAGCACGGTGTCGCTGAGCGCCTGGCGGGCCTGGTCGAGCTCCGCACGGCGCTGCACCAGCACGCCCTGACGGTTGCGGACCTCCTCGATCGCATCCTGATAGCGTCCCTCGGCCACGCCGAGGTTGGCTTCGGCCGTGTCGACCTGGGCTCGCGCGATCAGGTCCTGCTCCACCAGGCGCTGCGAGCGGTCGCGCGTGAGCCGGGCCTCCTCGAGCACGGCGCGCGCCTGCCGCACGACCGCGGTCTGCTCCGGATCGACCTTCTCGTCCTGGCCTGCGGGCATGAGGCCCAGCCGCGCGCGCGCCTGCTGCAGCGCGGCGTCGGCCTGCTCCACGCGCAGGCGGAAGTCAACCTGGTCCAGCTTGGCGATGATCTGGCCTCGGCTGACGCGAGTGCCGAGGTCGACGAAGATCTCGGCCAGCCGCGCGGCGACCTTCGTTCCGAGCACGACCTGATCTTCGGCGGCAAGGGCGCCGGTGGCGTCGACCGTGCGCGCCACCTTCTCCTCGACGACCGTCATGACGCGCACGGGCCGCGCCGGCGGTTCCGTCGCTTTCTGGCGGTCGGTTGCATTCGCGGGAAGCTCACCACGGCAGGCGGACAGCGCCAGCACGGAGAGGGGAATCACCAACCAGGAGGTCTTCATCCGCGTCATTCTACTCCAGCCTCGATCTATCGCGGTCCTGTGCCCTTCGTGGTATGACCTCGAGTCATGAATACCCTCACGCCGGCAGAAGAGCGGGTCATCGTTCACAAGGGGACAGAGCGGCCATTCAGTGGTGAGTATGACGACTTCTTCCAGGAGGGCACGTACATCTGCCGCCGATGCAACGCGCCGCTCTACGTGTCAAACGCCAAGTTCCACTCGGGCTGCGGCTGGCCCAGCTTCGATGCGGAAATCGACGGTGCCGTGAAGAGGCTTCCCGACCCGGACGGCCAGCGGATAGAAATCGAGTGCGCGGCGTGCGGCGGGCACTTGGGGCACGTCTTCCTCGGCGAGGGCGTCACCCCGAAGAACACGCGGCACTGCGTGAATTCGCTGTCGTTGAAGTTCGTTCCGAAGGCGTAAGGCACCGGTGCCAGAGGAGGATGGGCGACAGATCTGGGTCGATGCCGACGCGTGCCCCCAAGTGATCAAGGAGATCCTGTTCCGGGCCGCCGAGCGTGCGCACGTCCTGACGACGCTGGTCTCGAACATGCCGCTCATCCGCACACCATCGTCGCCGTTCATCAGGACGATCCGGGTGGCGAAAGGCTTCGACGTGGCTGACCAGAGGATCGCGCGGGAGCTACAGCCCGGGGATCTCGTGATCACGGCGGACATCCCCCTGGCTGCCGAGGTGATCACGCGCGGCGCGCACGCGCTCGACCCGCGAGGCGAGCTGTACTCGGAGGACAACATCCGCGAGCGCCTCGCGGTGCGGAATCTCATGCAAGAGCTGCGATCGGGGGGCGAGCTCCTCGGCGGCCCGGCGCCGTTTCGCCAGAGCGACCGGCACCTGTTCGCGAATCAGCTCGATCGGTTCCTGACGAGGAATCGAGGCGCGTAGGATGTCGCGGGTATCCTCGCCATCCATCCGCACGGAAGGGAACCGCGGAGAGAAACTGCCGGTGAGGGCCACAAGGTGGGAGCCGTGAACATCGCATAGGGTTCGCCAGGACGAAGGGGGAATCCTCTGACAACCCAGAAACCTAGCATCGCGATGACTTGAACTGTAGATTACGTTGAAGTAATATTCCTATGAGGTGATAAAGTGGGATGTCGAGTTCACGGACGAGTTCGAGCGCTGGTGGACGGAGCTTGACGAGCCCGTTCAGGATGCTATCGACCGAGCCGTCCACCTTCTGGAAGCACGAGGTCCCACGTTGCCCTTTCCACATAGCTCCGACGTCCGCGGCTCCAAGCACGGGAACATGCGGGAGCTGAGAGTCCAGGCGGGTGGCGACCCGCACCGGATTTTCTACGCCTTCGACCCCCGCCGGGCGGCGATTCTGCTCATTGGCGGCAGCAAGGCTGGCGACGACCAGTTCTACGAGCGGATGATTCCCATCGCCGATCGTATCTACGACGAACACCTGGAAGAGCTCGACAGAGAAGAACGCGCCAGCGGCGATACCGAGGAGAAGTAACATGGCCAAGAGCTTCAACGAGCTGCGCCGCAAGATGCCCCCCGAGCGTAGGCGGCGTAATGCGGCCGAGGCCGACCGTATGCTCCTGGAGATGACGCTCCAGGAACTGCGGCAGGGCATCACCGCCTTCAGCCAGGAAGACATCGCCGACATGCTCCAGGTCACACAAGGCTACATCTCCAAGCTGGAGCGCCAGGATGACATGCTCCTGAGCAAGCTCTACGCCTACGTCGAGGCGCTTGGCGGAGAGGTTGAGATCCGGGCGAAGTTTCCCAATCAAGAGGTGCGGATCAAGCAGTTCCGCGAAATCGAGAAGCTCAAAGCTGCACTAGCGCCAAGGGCGAAGCAGAAGAAAACGGCTTGATCGAAGAAGAGGTAGGGCACCTCCCACACGGGGGTAGTCGCGCGGCAACGCCTCCGTCCCCTTCTTGATCGCGTCCTGGTGGGAGCCCGAGAACGCCGTGTAGACGAGATCGCCGACGTATGGATGACGCGGATGGACCGGCAGCCGATTGCAGTGCTCGGCTACCCGGCGTAACCCGCTTACGCTCTCGCTCTACGCTCCGACCGGCTTCACGTCTTCCAACAGGCGCCTCGCCGCGACCGCGCGCACGCCCTTCCGTAACATGTAGGTATCGGTGCCGCTGTGAATGACGTCGACTGAATCGAGTCGCAGATCCTCGCCTGCGATCAGCATCGACCGCGACACCGCAGGCGCCCGACTGTGTTTGATCTCGAAGCCGAGGCGACGTCGTCCCCGAACCACCAGCAGATCCAACTCGGC
>JBGPTW010000193.1:0-9924 GCA_041490825.1 Methylomirabilia bacterium
CATTATTAGGTCCCGTGTGTCCAGGACGCCAGATACGATTGCTGGGCCGCCGTCAGCTCGTCGATGCGGACGCCCATCGATGCGAGCTTGAGTCGCGCGATCTCCCGATCGATGTCGCGCGGCACGACGTAGACCTTCCGCTCCAGGCTCCGGCCACACTTCACCATGTACTCGGCAGCCAGCGCCTGATTCGCGAAGCTCATGTCCATGACGGAAGCGGGATGTCCTTCGGCGGAGGCGAGATTGATCAGCCGCCCCTCGCCGAGGATGTACACGCGACGGCCGTTCTGCAGCACGAACTCCTCGACGAACGGTCGCACCGTCCTCCGCGAGCGCGCCAGCCCTTCGAGCGACGTGATGTCGATCTCGACGTTGAAATGGCCGGAGTTGGCCAGGATCGCCCCATCCTTCATGCGGGCGAAATCTTCACTGGCGAGGACCGTGGTGTTCCCCGTCACGGTCACGAAGACGTCACCGATCTCGGCCGCCTGGGCCATCGGCATCACGCGGTACCCGTCCATCACGGCCTCCAGCGCCCGGAGCGGATCGACCTCGGTCACGATCACGTGCGCCCCCATCCCGTGAGCCCGCGCCGCCACGCCGCGGCCGCACATCCCGTACCCTGCGACCACGAACGCCCGCCCCGCCAGCAGGATGTTCGTCGCCCGCAGGATGCCGTCGATGGTGGACTGGCCGGTGCCGTAGCGATTGTCAAAGAGGTGCTTGGTGTCGGCATCGTTGACGGCGATCACCGGAAAGGCCAGGACGCCTTCCTTCTCCATCGCGCGGAGACGCATGACCCCGGTGGTCGTCTCCTCGGTCCCGCCGATGACTTCGGGCGCCAGATCCTTCCGCGCCGTGTGGAGCTGCGAGATGAGGTCGGCGCCATCGTCCATCGTCAGCTGAGGTCGCGTGGCGAGCACGGCTTCGAGATGCCGGTAATACCGGGCGTGATCCTCACCCTTCTGCGCGAACACCGAGATCTCGTACTCCTTCACGAGCGCGGCTGCCGTGTCGTCCTGAGTCGACAAGGGATTGGACGCGCAGAGCGCAAGCTGAGCGCCGCCCGCCTTCAGCGTCAACATGAGCACGGCGGTCTCGGTGGTGACGTGCAGACACGCGCCGAGACGGATGCCCTTCAGCGGCTGCTCCTTCGTGAAGCGTTCTCGCACCTGTCGGAGCACCGGCATCGACTGCTCCGCCCACTCGATTCGGAGTCGGCCCGCGGGCGCCTGCGCAAGCTCCTTGACGTCATGCTCGATCATCGTGGTGTCCTTTCGTCTGAGCTCCAGATCGATCAAGCGCCAGCGGCGCCGCAATCGAAATCGTGGGAAGTATCGAAGGGGCGCGCAGGCGCCCGTGGGACGCGCGGACGCGCCCGTGGGGCCCGCGGCCGCGCCCGTGGGGCCCGCGGCCGCGCCCGTGGGGCCCGCGCGAGTCCGCCTCCGATTATCTACACGCCCACGTCGTTCCTGAGGTCCTTGACCCGATCGGTCCGCTCCCAGGAGAACTCGGGCTCGGAACGGCCGAAGTGCCCGTAGGCGGCGGTCTTCTTGTAGATCGGACGACGAAGATCGAGATACTCGATGATCGCGCGTGGACGGAAATCGAAATTCCGCCGCACGGTCTCCTCGAGCTTTCGTTCCGGCACTTTCCCGGTGCCGGCGGTGTCGACCATGATGGACACCGGCTCCGGGATGCCGATCGCGTAGGCGACCTGCACCTGGGCGCGCTCGGCAAGACCGGCCGCGACGATGTTCTTCGCCACGTGCCGCGCCATGTATGCCCCGGAGCGATCCACTTTCGTCGGATCCTTGCCCGAGAACGCCCCACCGCCGTGCGGGCATGAGCCGCCGTAGGTGTCGACGATGATCTTGCGCCCCGTGAGACCCGTGTCGCCCATCGGGCCGCCGGTGACGAACCGCCCGGTTGGATTGATGTGGAAGACGGCCTTGCTCAGATCCAGGAGCTTCGGAGGAACCACCGGCAGGATGACCTTCTCGATGATGTCCTCCCGGATCTGATCCTGCCCGATGTCGTCAGCGTGCTGCGTCGAGATGACGACGGTCTCGACCGCGACCGGGCGACGGTCGCGGTATCGTATCGTCACCTGACTCTTGCCGTCGGGACGGAGATAGTCGAGCACGCCCTGCTTGCGCATCTCGGTGAGGCGCAGGACGAGGTGATGCGCGAGCATGATCGGCAACGGCATCAGCTCCTCGGTTTCGCGGCACGCGTACCCGAACATCAGCCCCTGGTCGCCGGCGCCTTCTTTGTCCACGCCGAGCGCAATGTCCGACGACTGCTTGTCGATCGCCGTGATGACGCCGCAGGTGTGGCAGTCGAAGCCGTACTCGGCGTTGGTGTAGCCGATTTCGGCGATCGTCTTGCGCACGAGTGACGGGATGTCGACGTAGCACGCTGTCGTGATCTCGCCGGCGACGACGACCAGGCCGGTCGTCAGGAGCGTCTCGCAGGCCACGCGGCCTCGCGGATCGTCGGTGAGGATCGCGTCGAGCACGGAGTCGGAGATCTGATCGGCGATCTTGTCCGGGTGGCCCTCCGTCACCGACTCCGAAGTGAACAGATATTCGTCCTGCGCCATCAATCATCCTCCGTGAAAGGGCTCCTGCCCATGAGGGCTTTCGCCTTTGAGGGCTTCGGCCCGTGAGGGCTGTCGCCCGTGAGGGCTTCCGCCCGCGAGGGCTTCCGCCCGTGAGGGTTACACCCGTGCGGAACGTCCCGTCACTCTAGCACGGCGTCTCGACCGTGCTCAAGGTTCCAGGCCCGCATTCGCCGCTTCAACTCGTCCAGGAGCGGCACCGACCACGGGTCGACGCCACGCAGCACGGCCTGATAGTAGCTGGTCCACTGCCCGACGTACGTGAGCGTCAGCAGCCGGGCCAGGCGGCTCGAGCCGCGCGTCCACGATTCACTGACCCCGCCGGCGGCAGGCTCCACCATCTCCCGCAGCACGGCGAATCGCCGCGCGATCTCCGGCGGCTCGTCGTGGTCACGGAGAAGCATCAGGTGCAGGTTGCGAGCGTTCGGCGCTCGCCACGCCTCGATCTCGTTGTGGTTCATCTCGGGCAGCGCGCCGGCCAGCGCGAAGGTCTTGGCGTTCTCCTCGAGGTCGGTCTTCCATCGGTATGCGATCGTGCCCGTGTCGGGCCCGCCGTAGATCGCAGGCAGCCGCGCCCCGATCGCGCTCGCCAGGCGTTTGGCTTCGTTCATCTCCGTAGGACGCTCCGGCGCGAGCTCGGCGGCGAGCCGCTCGAGCGCGGCGAGCGTCTCGGCAATCTCGGTGTCAGAGGCGATCGTGACGTCCATACCGCGGAGTGCCATGAGCGCGGGAAAGAACAGATAGCCGAGCGCCATCCGCGGCATGAGCCCGGCCGGCAGCTCCACGCACGGCAGCTCGTGACGCCGGGCAAGGTCGTGGAGCTTGCCGCCGGTGCTGATGACGAGCGCCGGGATGTCGCGCGCCACCGCGACCTCGAGCGCCGAGATGACCTCCGCGGTGTCGCCCGAGTACGAAGACGCGATGAGCAGTGTCCGCTCGCCCGCAAGCGGCGGCAGACTGTAGCCGCGATGAACCAGGATCGGAACATCGAGACGATCCGCCGCGCACGCGGCGAGCAGATCGCCCCCGGCGGCCGAGCCTCCCATCCCCGCCACGACGACGAGCGACGGCCGCTTGCCCGACAGTCCGGGCAGCGGACGGAGCTGCGTAGCGGCTCGGCACTGCGCCGGAAATCCCGCGAGCGCGTTGCGCGCGCCGTGGAGGTCGATCCGCGTGATCTCGCGGATGTCGTCGAGGGTCACCGGCGCGACACCGTCAGCCCAACCGTCAGCTCCGCGTCGACTCCTCGGCCGTCGAGCGGCCAGGTGAACAAGAGCGCCGTCCCCTGGTAGATCCGCTCGTACCCGCTTTCCGAGACGGAAATCGTCTCGACCGGACCCCAGGCAAGCTCGGCTTCCGGATCCCAGCTCAGTGACGCCTCGATCCCGACCCATTCGTCGACGAGCGCCACGCTCGAACCCTCTCGCGTGCGTCCCGAGCTTCCGAGCGAGGGTCGTCCCGGAAGCGTGAGATACCGGTCAGGAGCGTTGCCCGCCGTCAACGCCAAATCCCATTGCCCCGCCCATCTGCCGGTCAGCGTCCGTCCCTCGACCGCTCGGAGCGTGTACCGCGCTTGCACGGTGGCGCCGGTGACGATGACACGCTTCTCCAGTGCGAGCGGCGGCGTGCTCGTCGACGCGGTCATGACCACCGCGACGCCGCCGGCGATCTCAACCCCAGGCGGCGATCACTCACGATCCAGATCCCGGTGAACGACGGACGGCGAGAAGCCGAGCTGGTCGACGAAACGCCGCAGCGCTTCAGCGAACGCCACCGAGCGATGCCGCCCGCCCGTGCAGCCAAGCGCGATCGTCAGGTATGACTTGCCCTCGCGCTCGTAGCGCGGCAGCAGGAACGTGAGGAAATCCTGGAGGCGTGCGAGCAGCTCCCGGCTCTCCTCGTGCTCGAAGATGAAGTCGTGGACTCGCGCGTCGCGACCATCCAAGCTCCGGAGCCCCTCCACGAAGTGGGGATTGGGCAGAAAGCGAACGTCGAACACGAGATCGGCGTCGAACGGGATGCCGTGCTTGAAGCCGAACGACACGAGCGACGTCGCCAGCCCCGGCCGCGTCTTGGGCGTCCCGTACAGCTCGATGAGCTGCGCTCTCAACTGGTGCACGGTCGTGTTGGACGTATCGACGATCCGGTCGGCGATCTCACGCATGTGCGCCATCGCCTTGCGCTCGGCCCGGATCGCGTCCAGCACGTTGCCGTCGCCGCCGAGCGGATGCCGGCGCCGCGTCTCGTGATAGCGGCGGATCAGCGCTTCCTCGCTGGCCTCGATGAAGAGCACCTCGACCGTGTGCCGGCGCCGCTTCAGCTCGCCGATGGCGTCGAGGAGGTGCGACAGATACTCGCCTTCGCGCACGTCGATGCCGAGCGCCACGCGGTAAAACTTCTGACTCGACCGGGCCGCCAGGTCCGAGAAGGTCGGGATCAGCGTGGTGGGGAGGTTGTCCACGCAGAAGAACCCCATGTCCTCGAAGCACTTGATCGCGTAGCTCTTGCCCGCGCCACTCAGGCCCGTGATGACGACGAAGTCCAGCGAGTCGGCCATCGGTCCGTGCGGGCGCCGCGTTACCGCCGCTTCGGCATCAACCGCCGCTGGTGCGACGGCAGGATTCCAAGCTCCTCACGGTACTTCGCGACCGTGCGCCGCGCGATCGTGAGACCACGCCCTTTCAGGATCTGCGCGACCTCCTGGTCGGACAGCGGCTTCGACGGATCCTCGTTCGCGAGGAGGTCCTGGATCATCTTCTTCACCGACACCGAGGACACCATCTCGCCGTCCCCGGACGCGATGCCGCTGTGGAAGAAGAACTTCAGCTCGAACAGGCCCTGCGGTGACTCCATGTACTTGTTGGTCGTCACGCGACTGATCGTGGATTCGTGCATGCCGATGTCCTCGCCGACGTCGCGCAACGACAACGGCCTCAGGTACGGCAGGCCCTTGTCGAGGAACTCACGCTGGAACTTCACGATCGACTGCGACACCTTGCGGAGCGTCCGCTGCCGCTGGTCCACGCTCTTGATCAGCCACACGGCCGAGCGCAGCTTTTGCTCCACGTACTGTCGGGCCTCGTCGCCCGACGAGCGCAGCAGCGAACGGTACAGCGCGTTCACGCGCAGGCGCGGGATGCCGTCCTCGTTCAGCACCACGACGTACTCGCCGCTCATCTTGTGGACGACGACGTCGGGCACGATGTAGCGCGAGTCGTTGCCGCCGAAGCGCCGACCCGGCTTCGGCTCGAGCCCCATGATCTCCTCGACCGACTCCATGATGCGATCGAGCGGCAGCTTCAGCGCACGCGCGATGTCGGGATACCGGCGCCGGCTCAGGTCATCGAAGTGGTCCTCGACGATCTCCACCGATACGGGATCGGGATTGGGATCGGTCTTGAGCTGGATGAGCAGGCACTCCTGGATGTTGCGCGCCGCGACGCCCGGAGGATCGAACGCCTGGACCATCGCCAGGACCTTCTCGACCTGCTCCACGCTCACGGCGTGGCGCTGCGCGATATCGTCGAGCTCCGCGCGGAGGTACCCGTCCTCGTCGAGGTTCCCGATGATCTCGGTGCCGATGCGCCGAACGACCGAATCCTCGGTGGCGAAGCGGATCTGCTCGTCCAGGTGGTCGGTGAGCGACGAGACGGAACGGACGATGTTCTCGAACGAGAGATCGTCACGGTCTTCCTGCGCGACCAGCGATCGCTCCTCGTGGTCGTCGAACAGGACCGCGGTGAGATCGAACGGCAGGTCGTCGGTCTGGCGCTCCTCGCGCGGCGGTGGATCGGTCGTCGCCGGCGTATTCGGCGGCGGCGGCGGCGCATCGGCCGCCTGCGGCCCGTCCGGTGTCTCCGGCGTCTCGGGGGTCACCTCTTCCAGCAGCGGATTCTCCAGCAGCTCCTTCTGAACGACTTCCTGGAGCTCGAGCGTCGAGAGCTGCAGGAGCTGGATGGCCTGCTGCAGCAGCGGAGTCATGACGACCCGCTGGCTTTGTCTCAGTGAAAGTCGCGTTTCCATTGGCATGCTGCACTCTCGCTTGCTGGCCGCTAGAGCGAAAATCTCTCGCCGAGGTAGATCTCTCGCGCTCGCGGGTTATTGGCGATTTCGTTGGCCGTGCCCGAGATCAAGATCTTCCCGTCGTAGAGGATGTAGGCGCGATCGGTAATGGCGAGCGTCTCCCGTACGTTGTGATCGGTGATGAGGATCCCGATCCCGCGCTCGCGCAGCCGGGCCACGATCTGCTGGATGTCGCCGATGGCGATGGGGTCCACGCCGGTGAACGGCTCGTCGAGGAGCAGATAGCGCGGCGACGTGACCAGCGCCCGGGTGATCTCGAGGCGCCGGCGCTCGCCGCCGGACAGCGTGTAGGCCGGGTACGGCGCGAGGTCACCGAGACCGAGCTCGGCCAGCAGCTCTCGGGCCCGCGCACGTCGCTCCGCGCCGGTCATCTCGAGGGTCTCGAGGATGGCCAGCAGGTTCTGCTCGACCGTGAGCTTCCGAAACACCGACGATTCCTGTGGGAGATACCCGATGCCGAGACGGCAACGCTGGTACATCGGCAGGGCCGTGATCTCCTGACCTTCGAGGAAGATCCGGCCGCCATCGCTCGCGATGAGGCCGACCATCATGTGAAACGACGTCGTCTTGCCGGCGCCGTTCGGGCCGAGCAGTCCGACGACCTCGCCACGCTGGATGTCGAGCGAGACACGATCGACAACTTTGCGGTGCTTGAACCACTTCTCGAGCCCCTGGGCGATGAGACCTTCCATCGCTAGTTCTGGCAGGGCGCCCGCCGCGTGGGCGCGGCCTGTCCGTCCTTCTTTTCCTCTTTGGGATAGAAGACCGCCTTGACGCGTTCCTGCTTCGCCCCCTCGACGATGCTTCGGTCCTGAGACAGGAAGATCGTGATGGTGTCACCGCTCACG
Organism: Methylomirabilia bacterium; assembly: GCA_041490825.1. GTDB lineage: Bacteria > Methylomirabilota > Methylomirabilia > Rokubacteriales > CSP1-6 > JBGPTW01. The sequence continues at coordinate 7,555 of JBGPTW010000193.1, forward strand.
ACGTTGTCGTCTTCCCAGACGCGCGCGTTGCCGATGAGGACGACGCGCTGCTCGAGATCGAAGTACTCCGCGCGCTTCGCGGTGCCGGTCCGACAGTCGCGGGTGATAATGCGTACGCTTCCCGTCGAGACGGTCCGGAGGATCCGGTCACCCTTCTCGTCGAGGTACACTTCCATCCGGTCGGCGTATTGCACCGAGTTGTCCTGCCGCGCTACCACGTTGCCCGTGAAGATGACCAGGCTCTCCTTCCCGAAGCGCTCCATGCGATCGGAATCGACGGTGACCGGCTGGTTCTTCCCGTCGGCGTTCTTGGCATTCGGGGTAGCCGGCTGCTGACCCGCTGCCGGCGACACGATCACGTCCCGGGCCAGCATGGTCGCTCCGGTGAGGCACACGGTGAGGAGGCCCACGACGAGAGAGCGCTCGCGACGGCGCATCACTGCGTCGTCCCGGGACGGTTGCGAGCCGTTCGGCTGCCGCCCGTGCGGGCATCGCTGCTGCTGTCGCCGGTTTCGAACGTGGCATGGACCCGCCCGCTGACGGTCGCGGCCTCGTCCGCCATCAACAACTCGAAGGCACTGCCGTGGATCACGGTCTTGTCCCGTGACAGGCGAACGGGCGCATCGGTCCAGAGGCGCTTGCGCTCCCCGTCCCACCGAAGGACGCTCGTTTCCAGCCGCATTCCGTCGCTCGACGTGACGATCACGTTGTTCCGAACCTCCACGTTACGACTGCGCGGCGTCGCCTGCACCACGTCACCTTCGTCGCCCACGATGGTCCACGACCGATCCTTGTCGTACACGTCGACCGCGATCTTCCGGAGCGTCGTGCGCTTCTCGGCGTCGTACACGAGGGCTTGCTCGGCCTTGAGCCGCCAGCGCACAGTCCCGGACTGCTCCTCGATGTCGACTTCCTTGATTTGAAGATCCGCCTTCGATGGATTCGGTCCGGACGGCTCGACAACGGCGGTCCGGCTCTTCGCGACCAGCGTGGCCGCGACGAGAACGACGAACACACCGACGAGTGCGATGATGCCGAGTGCTAGACGCTGCATTTTTGGGCGGTTTGCAATTTCGATACCAGGGTACCACACAGGGCCGACCCTCGAAAGTGGAAAGACTCGGTTCTTTCCGTATCGTCAGGCCGACGCAGGCAGAAATGACCGGCTAGTACACGATTTTCGCCTTGAGGATGTCGTGCAGGTGAATGACCCCGGTCGGGTGGAAACCGGCGTCAGCCACAACGAGGGAGGTGATCGCGAAGGTCTCCATCACCTCCAGAGCCTTCGCAGCCAGGTCATCGGCCGCGACGAGCTTCGGCACCCGGTTGGCCACCTGTCCAACACGCAGATCATCCAGCGAGCTGCCGGCCAGATGAAGCCGACGAAGATCGCCGTCGGTGAAGACGCCAACGAGGCAACCGGCGTCGTCGACGACGGTCGTCATGCCGCAGGCGTGCGCCACGTTCCCGGCCCGGGCGGCGCGCGGACGCTTACGGGTCATCTCCGCGATGGCGTCCTTGAGCAGGGCATCCTCACGCACGATGGGGACGCTGTCTCCCGTGTGCATGAGATCACTGACCCGGAACAGCGCGCGCCAGCCCAGACTGCCGCGCGGGTGGAGCGCCGCGTAATCTTCCGGCCGGAGCCCACGCCGATCGAGCAGCGCCATCGCCAGGGCATCGCCGAGCGCCAGTGTCGCCGTCGTGCTGGACGTGGGCGCGAGATTCATCGGGCACGCCTCCTCCGCCACACTGACGTCCAGGACGATCTCGCACTGCCGCGCCAGCGTCGAGCCCGGATTGCCGGTCAAGATCACGATCGGCACGCCGAGCCGTTTGAGGGATGGCAGCACGGCCAGCATCTCGTCCGTCTCACCCGAGTTCGAGAGCGCAAGGACGACGTCACCGCGCGCCACCATTCCGACGTCTCCGTGCACGCCTTCGGCAGGATGGAGGAAGTACGCCGGCGTGCCGGTGGAGGCCAGTGTCGCCGCGATCTTCCGGCCGATGAGCCCGGACTTGCCCATGCCAGTGACGATCACCCGCCCCGCGCAGCAGTGCAGCATCTCGACCGCCTGGTCGAAGCGAGCATCGAGCTTGGAGATCAGGCCGAGCACCGCTTCTGCTTCGAGGCGGAGCACCCGTTCGGCGAGGCGCCGAGACTTGGTCATTGTAACGGGGACCGTGAGGCCGCAACCAGCGCGGGTGGGCTGTATCCAGAGGCGGCGCGTCGAGTCATCTTGCGGTCACAGGTCGGCGAACGGTGTCCAGAGGCGGCGCGTCGAGTCATCTTGCGGTCACAGGTCGGCGAACGGTGTCCAGAGGCGGCGCGTCGAGTCATCTTGCGGTCACAGGTCGGCGAACGGTGTC
>JBGPTW010000194.1:0-9860 GCA_041490825.1 Methylomirabilia bacterium
AGGGGTCAGGGGCGAGTGAGGTTTTCGAGCCATCGACCCCTGACCCCATCCTGCCACCAGCGGCCAGTCCCCCGGCCCCCGCCTGAGCGCTACCGAACGTGAATCTCGTACGACTCCCGGTGCACGTGTCCGGCGGCCGGTTGCACCGTGATCTTGATATCCAGCGCCGCGGCGAGACGCGCCAGGGCGTCGCGGGCATCGCCGTCGAGATACGCGGCCAGATCGGGATGGGCGCGCACGACGATCTCTCGGCCGCCGGCACCCGCCGCCTTGGGGGGCACGGCACGCAGGATCTCGGCCGCCAGCGTGGCGTCCGACTTCAGCACGCCGCCGCCCTTGCAGGTCGGACAGGCGACGCTCAGCAATGAGCGGAGATCCTGCCGCACGCGCTTGCGCGTCATCTCGACCAGGCCCAGCTCCGAGATCTCGAGCACGTTGGTGCGCGCCTTGTCGTCCGCGAGCGCGCGCGTGAGCGCGCGGTAGACCTGATCACGATGGTCCTCGTGCTCCATGTCGATGAAGTCGATGATGATGATGCCGCCCAGATCGCGGAGCCGGATCTGCCGTACGATCTCGCCGACCGACTCGAGATTGATCTTGAGCACGGTCTGGTCGAAGTCGCGCTTGCCGACGTACTTGCCGGTGTTGACGTCAACGGAGACCAGCGCTTCGGTATGATCGATGACGATGTAGCCACCGGACCGGAGCCACACCCGCCGCCGGAGCGCCTTCTCGATCTCGCGCTCGATTCCGAACGACTCGAAGAGCGGCGTGCGCTCCTCGTAGAGCCTCACGCGCTCGACGAGCCCCGGCGCCAGCGCGCGGACCCATTCCAGACACTTCTCGTAGACTTCACGGCTGTCGACCACGAACTCGTCGACCTCCGGCGACAGCAGATCGCGGACCACGCGAAACGTCAGGTCCATCTCCTCGTGCAGCACGGCCGGCGCCGACACCTGCTCGTACCGCGCGCGGATCTGCGACCACAGCCGTCCGAGAAATTCCACGTCGGTCGCGAACTCGGCCTCGCCCTTGCCCTCGGCGTTGGTGCGCACGATGAAGCCGCCGGCGGGTGGATGGAGCGCTCGCACGAGCGCGCGGAGTCGATCGCGCTCGCTCTCGTCGCGGATGCGGCGCGAGACGCCGATATGATTCGTCTGCGGCATGTAGACGAGGTAGCGACCCGGCAATGAGATGAACGCGGTGACGCGGGCTCCCTTGCTTCCGAGCGATTCCTTGGAGACCTGGACGAGCACGTCCTGCCCCTTCCGGAGCATCTCCTCGATGGGCGGCGCCGCCTCGCGTTTCGGCACTTCGACGTCGACGTCCACGTCGTCCACCGCAATGCGGGCATCTTCCACAGGGACGTCCGCGTCACTCGCAGGGACGTCCGCGTCGCTGTCAGGGACGTCCACGTCCCGTGCGACAGCCTCCTCGTCCTCGCCGTCGGCTTCGGCGTCGAGCATCGCCCTCGCGTAGTCGCCGAGGTCGGCCGTGTAGTCTCCGGCGTAGAGAAAGGCGTCCTTGGTCAGACCGATGTCGACGAAGGCCGCCTGCATGCCAGGCAGCACGTTCGTGACGACACCCTTGTACACGCTCCCCACGATCGAGCGGCGCTGGTGCCGCTCGAGGTACAGCTCGACGAGGAGGTTAGCTTCCTGAACCGCGACCCGGGTCTCGGTGAGCCCGGCGTTGACGACGATCCGTTTGCCCACGGCAGCACCTCGCTGGCGACGGCCGTCGCGTACTGGACACGCGCAACCGGCGCCTCATTGGAACTGCCGCATCCGGACCGAGAGGAGGAGCCCCAGCGCCATGAGAGAGACGACCATCGAAGAGCCCCCGTAGCTCATCAACGGCAGCGGGATACCGACGACCGGCAGGAGGCCGGTCACCATCCCGATGTTGACGAGCACCTGGGTGGCCAGCAGTGTCGTCGCGCCCAGGGCGACGAGGCGGCCGACCGGCTCGCGCGCCGAGGCTGCGATGTCAAAGCCTCGCAGCACCAGCAGCGCGTACCCGGAAAGCAAGATCAGGCAGCCGAAGAACCCCCACATCTCGGCGAATACGGCGAAGATAAAGTCCGTGTGGCGCTCCGGAAGGAAGGAGAGCCGGCTCTGCGTTGCGCCGGCCACGCCTTTCCCCAGGAGCTGCCCCGAGCCAATGGCAATCTTGGCCTGGATCACGTTGTACGCGCTCCCGAGCGGATCGCGGAACGGGTCCAGGTAGACCAGGATTCGTTCCCGCTGATAGTCCTTGAGGGCGAGCCAGGCCAAGGGCGCCGCGGACAGCCCGACCACACCGAGTCCGCCGAACAGCCGCAGCGACATCCCGGCCCCGACCAAGAGGACGATCAGCACGGGGAAGAGCAGCAGGGCAGTGCCGAGGTCCGGCTGCTTGACGATGAAGCCGGCCGGCACCACCACGATGGGAAGCGTCGCCGCCACGGTCCAGCCGGTCACCGGCTGCGCCCAGCGCGACGTGAGCCACCAGACGATCATGAGGACGAAGCAGATCTTGAAGACCTCGGCGGGCTGGACGGTCAACGGACCGACACCGACCCACCGGCGGGCGCCGGACACGGCTCGCCCGATCACCAGAACGGACACGATGCCGGCCAGGCCCAGAAGGTAGAAGAACGGACCGACGCGCACGAGCTTCTTGTAATCGAGGCTCGCGACGGCGAACAGCGCCACGAGCCCGATTCCGAACCATGCGACCTGCCGGAAGGCGACGGACGAACCGGCCCGCCCTGGATTCAGGCTCGCGAGCGTGGCGGCGCTGAGACAGACCAGCGCCGTGGCGGCGCCGAGGAGCGGCCAGTCCACGTTCTGAAGCAGGCGCCGGTCGATCAACATGATGTTCGTGTTTGCCGCCCGAGGGCCTTCACAGTCATCCCGGGAATCCGGCCACCGCGACCTTTTCCAGAAAGATCGTGCTCAAGATTTGCTTCGCGATCGGGGCCGCGACGTCGCCGCCGTGCCCACCGCGCTCGACGAGCACCACCACGACGACTTCCGGATCCTTCACGGGCGCGAAGGCGGCGAACCACGCATGGTCCTGCCCCTTCTCCGACTTCGACTTCGCGATGATCTGCGCCGTGCCGGTCTTGCCGGCGACGTCGAGTCCAGGAATCCGCGCCGCACCACCGGTGCCGCCATCGTTCACGACCGCCCAGAGCGCCTGGCGCAGGAACGCCCACACCACCGGCGAAAGCTCGACGTGGCCCGTCACCTTACCGGGATCGTTCCACACGACGCCTTTGTCGATCCGCTCGATGCGCTGGACGAGCCGCGGCTTCCACAGCACGCCACCGTTCGCGACGGCCGACATCAAGCCCGCGACCTGCATCGGCGTCACGAGCAGAGCCCCCTGCCCGATCGACATGTTCACGGTCTCGCCAGCATGCCAGGCGATCGGCCGCCCTTTTTTCGACAGCTTCGGCTGGGGAATGAACCCGAATTTCTCGCCACCGAGAGCGATCCCGGTGGGCGCTCCGAAGCCAAACGCCGCCGCGTACTTCGCGATGGCCGACGCGCCGACCTTCAGTCCGGCGTTGTAGAAGAACACGTCGCACGAGTCGCGGATCCCGCGCAGGAGATCCACGTTGCCGTGCCCTTGCTTCTTCCAGTCCTTGAAGGTCCACACGCCGAGATGGAACTCACCCGTGCAATGCACGCGGTCGCTCGGCGTCAACGTGCCTTCCTGAAGACCGGCCGCCGTCACCACGATCTTGAAGACCGATCCGGGCGGGTACTGCGTCTGAATCGTGCGGTTCAGCAGTGGATGGCCCGGATCCTGGATCACGCGGAGCCAGGCGTTCCGGTCGATGGTGCCCGTGAACCGATCAATCTCGAAGGCTGGCGTCGAGACCATCGCGAGGACATCGCCGCTCCGAGGATCCATCACGACGACGGCGCCCGCCCGGCCCTCCATCGCGCGCTCAGCGGTCTCCTGAACGCGACGATCGATCGTGGTGATGACCGCAGCGCCCGGATGCGGCTCCGTCTGCTGGACCACGCGGATGGCGCGGCCCATCGCGTCGACCTCGATGCGCTCGCCGCCGTCACGGCCCCGGAGGAACTCGTCGAGCAGGCGCTCGAGTCCGGTTTGCCCGACCATGTCTCCGCGGTGGTAGCGGCCCTGCTTCAGCTGTTCGTCGTTCGCTTCACGGACGTAGCCGAGAAGGTGCGCGGCGAATCGGCTCGTGGGATAGGCTCGCTGCGGCTCGACCTCCACGATGATGCCGGGCAGCTCGAGCTTCCACTCCTCCACCTTGGCCACATCCTCCAGCGTGAGACCGCGCCGCACGCGTACCGGCTGCAGCGAGTCTGCCGGCACGCGGCTGGCCACATCCACCAGATCCTCGAAGGGAATCTGGAGCAAGGAGGCCACGCGGCCCAGGACCGCATCGCGTTTGACCGGATCGCGATCGAGCTCGCGCGGCATCAGCGACAGCGTGAAGGATGGTCGGTTGTCGACGAGCGGCAGCCCGTGGCGGTCGAAGAGGATCCCGCGCGGTGCGGCGATCGGACGCACCCGAATCCGGTTCTTGTCCGAGGCTTCCAGGAAGTGCCCGCCTTCGAGAACTTGAAGGTACCAGAGCTGGCCGACCAGAATCAGGAACGCGACGCTCACGAGGCCCGCGATCAGGATGACCCGCTTCTGACCTGGGTCCCGGCGGGTCGGAAAGCGAGCGGGACGATAGTTGACGGTCACGCCGGAAGCCTCAGGACGCGTGGTTACGGAACGACTCCGTCCAGACCATTGCAAACACGAGCGCGGCGGCCACGAAGCCGTTGTACAGCGCCTGGGGGAGAACCGCGTACGTCATGACTTCGCCGAACGGCGCCGGGTACCGGAAGAGTTTCATGAGCGTGAACCGACCGAGTCCCTCGACGAACGTCAAAAGGACGAGCCCGAGCACCTGGACGAGTGGCTGAGTGCCGCGGAGTCGGCCACCAGCGGCGCCGATGATGAATCCCACGAGCGCCTTGGTCAGCGCCTGCACGCCGAGCAATCCTCCGGTCGCCATGTCTTGAAGGACTCCGGCGGCGAATCCCGACACGCAGCCGAACTCGGGTCCGCGCCGCAGCGCGAGCAACACGACGACGATCAGCGGGATGTCCGGGGCGACATCCGCGATGCGAAGCGCAGGAACGAGGCTGGCCTGGAGGAGCCCGCCGCCGAAGATCGTGAGCGCGAGCGCGGTGCGCACGGCCGGTCAGCCGTCCGTCGGGAAGTGCGCGGCCACGTCGTGCGCGGTGTCGCCCGTGAGCAGCAGCACCTCGTCGATTCGCGCGAAGTCGACCGACGGTGACAGCACCGCGTAGTGGAAGAGCGCCGAGCCGTGATCCTCGATCACCCGCACACGACCGATCGGAACACCGCGCGGGAACATGCCACCTTGCCCGGAGCTCACGACCAGGTCGCCGACCTGAATGCCGGCGCCGTCGCGAGCCATGAATTTGAACCGGATCGTGCCCCGCGCTTCGCCTTCGACGATCCCGGGCGTCCGGGTGCGCACGACATGCGCGCCGACCGTCGATGCGGGATCGGTGAGGACCTGGACGATCGAGGCGCCGGGGCGCACCTCGACCACGCGGCCGATGAGCCCATCCGGCGACAGCACGGCGGTGAGCCGAACGATGCTGTCATCGCGCCCCCGATTGACGGTCAGCGAGCGGACCCAGCCGCCCCATTCGCGCGCGATGACCTCGCCCGGCACGGTAGCGATCGGCAACTGCTCGCGAAGCGCCAGGAGTCGACGCAGGCGGCGATTCTCGTCGGCGGTCTCGCCAACCTGGAGCGCCTCCACACGCAGCCGCCGGTTGTCTTCGCGCAGACGCTTGTTCTCGGCGCGGACATTCTTCCAGTCGAGATACGTGGCCCATACCCCGAATGCGCCGCGATTGACCTTGGCCAGCACCGACTGGATGGGTGTCGTGACCTTCGCCAGGGCATCGGTCGCCTGGGACGAGTGCCCGCGCGCCTGGAGGGTGAGCAGCACCAGACAGACGAGGACCACGCAGCCAAGCAGTGCGAGGCCTCGAATCTTCACGCTAGATCGACCTCTGGGCTATCAGCCTTTTCCAGGCGGTGAGCCCTTCTCGGAGAGGCGACGCCCTAGGCGGGAATCGCCACCTTCTTCAACAGATCAAGCTCGTCGAGCACCTTGCCCGTGCCCAGCGCGACACACGACAACGGGTCGTCGGCCGCCGTGACGGGAAGATTGGTTTCCTGACGCAACAGGTGATCGAGGCCGCGGAGCAGAGCGCCCCCGCCCGTGATCACAATTCCCTTGTCCACGATGTCCGCGGCAAGCTCGGGCGGCGTCCGCTCGAGACACGTCCGCACCGTCTCCACGATGGTCATGACCGGCTCCCGCAACGCTTCTCGGATTTCTTCGTCCGTGATCACGATCGTCTTCGGGATGCCATCGATCAGGTCGCGCCCCTTCACCTCCATCGTCCGCCGCTCGCCTCCCATCGGATAGGCGCTGCCGAGATTCAGCTTGATCTCTTCAGCGCGTCGTTCACCGACCAGAAGGTTGTAGTGCTTGCGGATGTACTGCACGATCGCCTCGTCCATCTCATCGCCGGCAATGCGCACGGACTTCGAATACACGATGCCCGAGAGCGAGATGACGGCGACCTCGGTCGTGCCCCCGCCGATGTCGACGATCATGTTCCCACCCGGCTCCTGGATCGGAAGTCCCGCGCCGATCGCTGCCGCCATGGGTTCCTCGATCAAATAGACCTCGCGGGCCCCGGCTTGCATCGCCGAGTCACGCACCGCGCGTTTCTCGACCTGCGTGATGCCGGACGGCACGCCGATGACGATGCGGGGCCGGACGAGCGTCCGGCGGCGATGCACCCTCGAGATGAAGTAGTGGAGCATCTTCTCGGTCACGTCGAAGTCAGCGATCACACCGTCCTTCAGCGGCCGGATGGCCACGATGTTTCCCGGTGTGCGACCAAGCATCGCCTTCGCTTCGTGTCCGACCGCAAGCACGGAATGATCCGCCTGATGGATTGCGACGATCGACGGCTCGTTGAGGACAATCCCTTCGCCTCTCACGTAGACGAGCGTGTTCGCGGTCCCCAGATCGATGGCGAGATCGTTCGAGAACATTCCGGCCAGCAGGTTCGTAAAAAACATTACGGCTCCATCAATGTGGTAGTTACCCCGTTGAAAGGGATGCCCACATTAGCACAGTCCGTGCCACGCGTGAACAAAAACACTGGGATGACAGGGGTTTAGCAACCATTCCGGCCTTCTCAGCCCACGGCTGATCTGTTGATTCTCGCCGAGAAAAGGGAATGTTTTTCAGCGAGTTCCCGATCCCGGTGGGCTCTTTCTGCAACAGGCGGCCAGCGGCCGGCGAGTGGGCTTGGCCAGACGGATCCAGCACGTTGAGCCGACGCCGCGCATGAGGCCGTTCATTATGGCACCGGCAGGTGACGTCAGCCGTCACCTGCCACCACCGGGATCCGCCTCGGAGCTCGACGTCGGACGCCCCGTTTCCTCTCCAAATCGCCGCAGTTCCTTCGTGCGACGCCTGGCAGATCTGGCACGTCTCGATGACCGCGCCAAGCGTGCCGCTCGATGTGGTCGCCCAGCTCCACATCGCGCAAGGGATGCATCGCCTCAGTATAGCGCCCGAAAAATGTTCTCGTGCTTCGACTTACCGAACGGTACCGGAGGGGCGACGGTGGACCCAAGATTAGCGTTTTTACAGCCGCCCGCGCACATGGCCCGGTGGTCACGAAGTTTGTGTTCTACAGGGATCCGCGCTCATCCGAACGGATTGAGCCGCAGCAGAGGACTGCCTTACAATTTCGATTGACTTGTCGATTGCTTCGTGTAAATCTTGCCCCCGGTTCTGGCCTACACGGAGTTGGTAAACGATTAGAGTCGAAACGAACGCCGCGCGAGATCCAGTTCGCGCGGCGTTTTTCTTTGCCTTCCAATCCCGGAAGGTAACCCCGCCATGTCGGCGGGAGAACACCAGGGGCTGAAGACCCCGAGGAGAGGTCGCACGAATGGCACAGGGACACGTGAAGTGGTTCAACGATGCAAAGGGCTACGGGTTCATTACACAGGAAAGTGGCGAGGATGTCTTCGTCCACTACAGCGCCATCCAGGCCCAGGGCTTCAAGAGCCTGGCCGAAGGTGATCGGGTGGAGTTCGAAGTCACGCGCGGCCCCAAGGGTCTTCAGGCGGCGAACGTCCGGAAGGTGTAGTCCCCGTGCCACCCCGCGCTTCCAGGCCTGCGCCTGGGGGCGCGGGGTCCTCCCTCCCCGCTCCATCAGTTGCGACTGAAACGGGTCAGGACTCCTGCGTGCGCACAAACAAAACCCCGGCGGTGTTTGCGGCGCATTTCGTGTTGCTGAGCGCCGCCCCGCTGGTGAAGCGGGACCGCCGGGGCCGGTGGTGCCTGGAACTCCCAGGCCGTCCACCTGAGCTAGCGTGGATCCTGCCTAGGAGGCAACCACCTCACAGATCACCGTAGGTTTACACATCGGCTGGATCACCTCCTATTCTCGGCAAGGGCGCCACGCGGGCCCAGGTCCCACTTACCCAGAACCGGATGCCGACTCCCGGCCCGGGGTTCGGCCACGTCAGCCGCCGACGGAATTGCCGGTGGGGACGCTCATGGAGCGCTGTTGACGCTCCGGCCGATTTCTCAGTCTCATCCTACCTCAGCCCGTGAACCGCCCCAAGCAAAACGTCACTTCACGACGATGCGGGTGCGATTCCGCTCCCACAGTCCGTGGCCCACGCCGTCGACCTTGCGGATGTCATCCGCCTTCTTGAAGTCTCCATGGGCATCGCGATACTCGACGATCTTCTCCGCGACCTTGTGGCCGATCCCGTCGAGAGTCATCAACGCCTTGACGTCGGCCGTGTTGATGTTGACCTGCCCATCGTGCGTCGTGGCTACGTTCGTTTTGTCTCCCCGCGCGTGCCCTTCCGCGGCGGCGCTTCCCGGAACCAGCCACGCTGCTGCCATCATCCCCACCAGCAAGAGTCGCCCGAACGTGGTCCGCATGGTCTTCCTCCGTGCTCTTCGTCTCCGGTGAACTGCAATGCTCGCGAGCACGGCCATTCAAGCGGCGGGCGTGAATCACGTCAATGTCCAGAATTCCTCACACGCCAAAGTGATACACGACGGGTCGAAGACGCTCGGGCGGCAGATCAGTCCTCACGCGGGTCGTCGAGCTGACGCACGTATTCGCTCCACTCGACCGGCACCATGCCCTTCTTGCTGGTGTTGCAGGCTTTGCAGCACGGGACCACGTTGCCACGGATACTCTTGCCGCCGCGGCCGAGTGGCACGATGTGGTCCATCGTCAGCGCGCGCGGGTCGACCTGTCGGCGGCAGTAGTAGCAGGTCCCTGTGCTCACTCGGCGCTTCCACCACTGACTCTCCCGAAGCTCCCGAGCCTTGGCCCGCTCGCGCTTCAGCTCGTCCGGGTCGATGGAGGCGTAGTACTCAGCCACGCGTCGCAAGCTCGATGGAGAGCTTCTCCCATTCGTGCATCAGCCAGGCGACCCGTTCCTCGGCGGTCTGGCGCTCGGCGGAGACCGTGCGGACGCGATCGCCGTCGCGGTACAGCTCGGGATCGGCGAGCGTCTCGCTGATCGCTTGAAGACGCGCCTCGAGCTCGTGAATCTGCCGCTCCACGGACTCCAAGCGTTCACGCAGCTGCCGCACGCCCGGATCGCGGCGCGGCTTTGCCCGTGGGCGACCCGGAGATGCCGGCGGGGGGGCCGGGGGCGCGCCCCGCGCGGGGGGTTGCGAGCGGCGGGGCGGCCCCCCGGGCCCCCCCCGCCAAAACCCCGCGCCCACCGCA
>JBGPTW010000195.1:0-9742 GCA_041490825.1 Methylomirabilia bacterium
CCTCTGACCACGAGGCCCTGTGGACCGATGACCGGCGAGCCGTTCCCACTCCTGGCCTGGGTGCCCTCGATCGCACGCTACGGGAACGGGTCCGCCGGCCCCTCACCGACCCGGCCGGCCCGCGGCGACACGCTGTCCCCGGCCTCGGTCGTTCGGCGATGGTCCGCGCGCGTGGTTCATGAATGTCTGTACCAGTGTCGGCCGGTGACCCGGCGGGAGATGGGCAGCCGGGGTCCGGGGGAGCCATTCCCGCCTCGCGAGGCGACGACACAGCCGTGCCGAGTGGGAACGGCTCGGCGATGATCGGGGCGAAGGCGCCTGTGGTCAGAGGACCCCGGCTGCCCGTCTCCCGCCGGGTCACCGGCCGGCGCGCGCGTCGTTCGTTCATGAATAATCAGGGCTAGCGATATACCTCGGGGGATTGCTTGACGCTCTGCCAGAACACGGGATCGTGCGCCGGAAAGATTCGCGCGCCGCGCAGCCGCGCCAGCGTCTTCAGTCGTTTGATCGAGTGAAGCGCGAGCGTGGGATTCCAGACGACGCCGGGAACCCGTTCGTGCTCGAAATGCTCGAGCCAGTAGCAGCAGTCGCCGGAGAGGATGACGGGACCGCTCTCGGGCAGCTCGACGAAGAGCGATTGATGGCCCGGCGTGTGGCCGTCGGTTCTGAGGGCCGTGACGCCGGGGACGAGCTCGCTGTCACCGTCGAGAAGCCGCCAGCGATAGCCCGGGAGGTCGAAGTTCTTGCGGTAGTAGAACGGTGCGAAGAACGGCGCCGGGTGGTGCGCGTACGCGTACTCGTCCCGCTGAGCGCACAGCTCCGACTTGCCGAAGAGCGCGGCGCCGCCGGCGTGGTCGTAGTGGAGATGCGAGAGCACGACCAGGTCGACGTCGTCGGCCTTGAGCCCGAGCACGTCCAGCCGGTGGACGAGAAGGTCCTCGTCGGTGAACCGTGCCATTGGATCGTTGCGCATGAGGCCGGGCACTGCGCGCGGTGACAATCCCGTGTCGAACAGGATCACCGCGTCGGATGTGCGAATCAGGTAGCACGTCACGGGGATCTGCACGCGGTCGCCGGAGAACTCGCCGTAGAACAGCAGCGCCCGTTCAGCCCCCATGAAGCCATTCTGGAGCGCGTAGAGCCCGGTCACGCCCATCGCAGGATCTTACCAGGTGGGGGGCCTCGAAGGCCCCCACACCCCCACACGCTCGGCGGTCCCCGGCGGAGCCGTGGCCCGCCTCGAATCTCGGGTAGAATCGCGGCATGGACTTCACGCTCACCGAGCAGCAGGAGCTGATCCGCAAGGAAGTCGCCGCGCTGGCGCGGAGCTTCGCCCCCGACTACTGGCTCGACAAGGACAAGAAGGCCGAGTACCCGTGGGAGTTCGTCAAGGCCTTTGCCCGGAACGGCTGGCTCGGCGTGATCATTCCCGAAGCCTACGGCGGCTCGGGGCTCGGCGTGACCGAAGCGAGCCTCGTGCTGCACGAGATCTGTGCGGCCGGCGCCGGGACATCGGGCGCGTCGCCGATCCACTTTTACATGTTTCCGCCGATGCCGATCATCAAGCACGGCTCGGACGATCTCAAACGATGGAGCCTGCCGGGCTTCGCCACCGGCGAGATCATCACGTCGTTCGGCGTCACCGAGCCGAACGCGGGAACGGACACGTCGCGTATCCAGACGGTGGCCGAGCGCCGCGGGGAGCACTTCGTCGTCAACGGACGCAAGGTCTGGAACACGAATGCGCGACAGGCCACGCACATCCTCCTGCTCGCGCGCACGTCGCCGCGCGATTCCGCGAAACCCTACAAGGGGATGACGCTCTTCTTCACCGAGTTCGATCGGTCGCGAATCACCGTGCGCGAGATCGAGAAGCTCGGCCGGGCGGCCGTCGACTCCAACGAGATCTTCATCGATGGCCTCGAGATTCCCGCTGCGCACGTCGTCGGCGAGGTGGGGCAGGGATTCTATCACCTGCTCGATTCGCTCAATCCCGAGCGGGTGTTCACGGCGATCGAGGCGGTCGGTATCGGCCGGGCCGCGCTCGAGCGCGCGACGCAATACGCGCGCGAGCGGGTCGTGTTCGACCGACCGATCGGCCAGAACCAGGCGATCGCGCATCCGCTGGCGCTCGCGTGGGCGAAGCTCGAGACGGCGGAGCTCATGTGCATGAAGGCGGCCTGGCTCTTCGACAGCGGCCGGCCGTGCGGGGCGGAGTCGAATACCGCCAAGCTCATGGCGGCCGAGGCCGGCTTCGAAGCGTGCGACGTCGCGCTCCAGACGCACGGCGGCTACGGCTACGCCAAGGAGTTCCACGTCGAGCGGCTCTGGCGAGAGGTCCGTCTCTACAAGATCGCGCCCGTGTCGCAGCAGATGGTGCTCAACTACCTGGCCGAGCACGTGCTGGGGTTGCCGAAGAGTTATTGATTAGACTGGGGGCCCCGCCATGGCCCCCAGACCCCCACACGCTCGTCGTGCCCCGGCCAAGCCGTGGCACGCCTCGATCCCCCAGGCCCCCAACGCTCAGGCTCTCGCGATCACCACGACCCGGCCGCCGCCGCTCGGGCGCGGGCGCCTGGACCTCGCGACGCGTGAAGACGGGGGCCTCGGGCGGGGTTATCGAATGATCGAGACGACGGAGTAGAATGCGGCATGTCCTCTACTGCGGACCGCCTGCTCGGGGAAGCCCTCAAGCTTGCGCCTGATGAGCGCGCGGATTGTGGCCGAGTTACTGGCTACACTGGAGCCTGACTTGCCGAGTCAGCGCAGCAGCGACGAGGAATGGATTCAAGAGATCGAGCGTCGCGCACGCGCGGCGATGGCGGGTAATCCGGGCGTGCCCTGGACCGAGGCGCTCGACCAAATTCGGAGCCGGCTCTCCACCCGGTGAAGGCCGTCCGCCTCTCCCCAGAGGCGATCAACTCCGGCGGGCCTTGCTCCCTCGCTTTCCGTACGCGGTGATCTTCATGGACTTCGGCGAACACGTCCGAGTCCTTGCCGTAGCCCACGCAAAGCGGCGACCCGGCTACTGGCTCGATCGGGTAGCGAAGGAGTGACGCCGCCCCGGAGACCTTCCGCCCGGGGACGGGTCTGCACGCGGAATGCATGCGTGAGGGACCCGGACTAGAATGCCTCGGAAGATGAGCACCGCTTCGACCCGCGCCATCAAGCTCATGCCCGCCAGGACGGGCTTCGACGAAGCGTTCGAGCCCGGTGGCGCCGTCCGATCCCACTATCGGCCGCTGGTCTCCATGCTGCAGGCATGTGCGCCGCCGGACATCGATCGGCGCGAGCGGCTCCAGAAACTGTCGCTGATGAGCCTCGGGATCACGTTCACCGTGTACGGCGAGAGCGAGGGGATCGAGCGGGTGTGGCCGTTCGACCTCGTGCCGCGGGTCATCGCCGCCGCGGAATGGCAGCGGCTGGAGGCAGGGCTGGTCCAGCGGGTGACGGCGCTGAATCTCTTTCTGCTCGACGTCTACAGCGAGCAGCGCTGTCTCAAGGACCGCATCGTTCCGCCCGAGCTCGTGTTCTCGCGGCGCGAGTACAAGCGCGAGCTCATCGGCATCGTGCCGCCACGCAAGGTCTTCACGCAGCGCGATCTGCTCGGTGTGGTCGGAGCCATCGAGCACACGCTGAGCCGGGATGAGGGGTACGGCTTCCTCAAGCTGGGGGAGTCGCTCGAGCGCGTCTATCGGACCGCGCTGAGATCGATCTTCCCATGTACCAGGAGATCGCCGACCGTCCCGTCGAGCGGATGCCGACGCCGGCCGAGGAGGCTGTCGCGCAGCAGCAGTGAGCCGGTCGGGCGTCAGGCGCGATCGGGCACGTGGGTCGGCGCCGGGTCGGACTCGACCACGGCCAGCATCGCGGCGACCGACGCGAGCGCCAGACCGAGCGCGATCCCGCCGAGAGAGTCCGATGGCCAGTGCGCGCGAAGCATGACGCGCGCGACGGCGACCAGCGCGATCGCGACGACCGCGGCGACGCGGACCACTCGACAGGCCAGCGGCGACAACGAGCCGGCGAGGTAGATCACGGCCCCGAAGAACGCCGCGGCCGCGGTGGTGTGGCCGCTCGGAAACCCGAACGACGGCGCTTCCGGCCGGGGACGTCCGACGAGATGCTTCAGCGCCTGTTCCGTCAGCGGCGCGACGATCATCAGCGCGATCCACACCCACCAGCGCGGCCGGGCCCGCTCGAACACGAACAGCAGCAGCAGCGTTCCCGGAAAGAGGACACGCCAGCTTCCGCCCGCGTTGACGGCGTGGAAGACGATCATCGCCGCGGGTGACGCGAGCGCCAGCACCGCGTCGCGCACGGCCACGTCCGCGGCGGTCACTCCGGCAACCACGACGAAGGCGGAGAGGGCGACGAGGGACAGGGTGGCAAGAACGAGCACCCCGTGAGGACGGAACGAGCCGACAGGGCGGCGCGGACGGCGGGTCAATGCGGCCGCAAGGCCATCCCGTGAGGCGCCTTGCCGACCGCGATGGTTCGCACCTCCTTGTGCGACTTCAGGTCGATGACGGCCACGAGATCGGCGTGGCGATTGGTGACCAGCGCATAGCGGCCGCTCGGCTCCATCGTCACCAGATCGGGATAGCCGCGCTGCGGGATGGTCGCGACGATCTTGTCGTCCTCGGTGTCGATCACGACGATCTTGTTCGACTTGCGGAGCGTCGTGTAGATGGACTTGCCGTCGGGCGTGAGCGTCGCCTCGTGGACGATGCCGGGGAGCGCGATGGTGGCAACGGCCTTGCGCGCCGCGGTGTCGACCTTCACGAGCGCCTTGTTCTCGCCCGCGGCGGCGTAGAGCATGCGGCCGTCGGCGGTCAGCGCGAGCCCCATCGCATCGCCGCCGGTCGGGATGGTCGCCAGGATCGCGTGGGTCGTCGTGTCGATGGCCGCCACGTTGCCGGCGGTCTCGCTGGAGACCCAGAACGTGCGTCCGTCATGCGAGAACACGCCGTGCGCCGGCCACGTGGCCACCTCGACCTGCGCGTCGATCCGCTCGTCCTTGAGGTCGTAGATGATCACGGCGTCGTTCCCGGTCTCGCTGCCCCAGTCGAGCACGTACAGGCGCTTGCCGTCGGGACTGAACGCAAGGTTGTACGGGTTGCCCCCGATCTTCACCCGTCGGACGAGCTTCTTCGCCTCGGCATCGACGACGCCGAGATCGTGGCTCTTGTCGTAGACGACCCAGGCGGTCTTGCCATCGGGATGGAAGACCACGCGATTTGGCTTGCCCTGGCCGAGCGGGATGGTGCCGACCACCTCGAACGTGTTGGTGTCGATGATGGAGATCGACGCCGACTTCGTGTTGGTGACGTAGAGCGTGGCGGCGACGGCCGGGGTGGCCAGCGCGACCAGCGTGGACAGCACGAGCCAGACGAGCGCGCGACGCATCAACCCTTCTCCTTGTCGATGGCGGTCACCGCCACGTTCGGCGGGATGCCTCTCACCGTGAATCGTACCTCGTCTCCGACGCTGATTCCTTCGTATATCTTGGGCGACGCCGCCCGGAATCCCATCGTCATGGACGGCATGAAGCCGCGCAGCTCCTCGTGGGTCAGCACGATCAGGTTGATCTCCGGGAGGATGGCGCGCACGACGCCCCGGACGCGCCATTCCCGCTCGCCGGCGGGCGCCGTCTGGGCCGCCTCGAGCTCGCGAGAGAGCTGCTCGGCACGCCGGCCCCACCACACGTACCCCCAGCCCACCCCGAGCGCGAGCGCGAGGTTCACGAGCACCGCGACTTTCCAGAGTCTCACCAGCGCTCGACTCTCAATGGACGTGCTCGGCCGCTTCGGGCACGCTCGGTTTCTCCTGGTTGAGCTGCTGGATCTCGGCGAGCAGGAGATTCACGTCGCGCATCGCGGGGGTCGGTGCCGTCCAGCGCGCCCGGAGATATCCCTGGCGATCGATCAGAAACTCGGCGTGGCCGTCGACGCCGAACAGCCGATAAGTTTGCACGATCTCGTCGGCGCCGTCGGTCACGATCGGAAACAGGATACGCGGCTCGGTGCCAATCCTCCTGATGGCTTCCGGTGAAGCGTCGAGGGGTACGGCGACGATCTCGCCGCCGAGCATGGCCATGCTGTCGTAGGCGCGCGCGAGCTCGGCAAGGCGCGGCTTCGAGGCGGGCCAGGAGTAGAGCACGAGGAGCACGATCCGGCGCCCGCGATAGTCCTTCAGCGAGCGCGGCGCCGCTGGGCCCACCGAGAACGTGAAGTCCGGCGCGACCAGCCACGGGCGCTCGGGCTCGACCGTCGGACCGAGCTTCTGCACGGCGTCCGCGGCGGCGAGCGCGCGGATGAAGTTGACGACGTCCCAGCGGTCATCCGCGCTGAGCTGGCCCGCGAATGCCGGCATCCGGCTGCCCGGAATTCCGCGGCTGATCCACCAGAAGAGATCGCCGGCCGTGTGCAGGTCCGTGTGGGCGGAGTGGAGATCGGCGGGAAGACGTTCCAGCCCGCGTCCGCCAGGTCCGTTGCCCGTGCCCGTGATCCCGTGGCAGCCTGCGCAGCGCTCGCGAAAGATCTCGCCACCGGCGGCGATGGAGCTGGCCTGGTAGGAGACCGCGGGGCGCCGGAACGTCGATGGGTACGCGCCGACCGTGAGCGGCGGCAGGGCGACGCCGGCGCCGACCGCGACGAGGACGACGCCTCCCGCCAGCACCGGCCACCGATGGCGACGCATGAGGGCCGACGCGATCACCGCGACGACGCCCAGCACGGCGATCTGCCCCGCGATGACTGCGCGAATTCTGAGCGCCGGCATCTCGGCGAGCGCGGCGTACGTGAACCGGAACGGGAAGGGCCACGTGGGCTCCACGTGAAGCGCCGGAGGCGTGACGGTAATCACGGCGACGACGCCCAGCAGCGCCACCAGCAGGACGGCTTCGATCGCGACCGATCGGGCCAGTCGACGCATCGCGGGCCGGCCCACGGCTTCGCCGGGACCGGACAGCGCCGGCAGAGTGCGAGAGCGATTGACGGCGGCGAGCGCGAGGATCGGCACGAGCAGCGCAAGCTTGCCGAGCAACAGCCGCCCATGCGTGGTGCCGAGCAGCCCGGCCACGCTGCCGATCTCGATGACGGCGTTCACGACGCCCGTCGCGACGAGCGCGATGACGAGGACGAGCGCCAAGCGCGAGAACCGACGCGCGGCGAGCACGGCATAGGCGCGCGCGTCTTCGCCGCCGTCGCGACCGGCCGCGTGAAGCAGCATTGCGAGCGGCGGCAGGCCGCCGAACCAGAGGCCCGTTGCCAGCACGTGCAGCGCGTCGTTCAGCACGGCGCCCGCCGTTCCCGGCGTGACCGCGATCGCGTGGCCCGAAAAGCTGACGAGCGCGGCGGCGCCGCCGGCGAGCAGCAGCAGCTCGCCACGCCCGGCGACCCAGTCCAGTTTCGAGGCCACGTGGACCCGCATGAACGCGAAGACGGCGAGCAGCAGCAACAATCCCATGCGCGCGAGCCAGACGATCCCGGCGTGCGTGGCGAGGAGCGCGCGACCAAGCATCGCCGGCTCCAGGGCCGCGTGCGGCCGGCCGGCGAATTCCGCGGTCTGAAGGAGCAGGGCCCCGACGCCCGACGCGAGCGCCACGATCACGAGGCCGCGAATGGAGCGAAGCACGCGAGCCTCCCAGCGGATCGCGGTGGGCCGGTCCGAAGGGCCGGCGAGCAGCAGCATGCCGGCCGCGCCGACGAGCGCGACGCTGGCGAGCAGATGGATGAAGCGGACTCCGATCGACAGCGTGGCGACGGAGCTCACAGCGTCACCCGGAACTTGAAATCGCCCTCGGTCACGTGAGTGTCCACGGAGAGGATGCGCCAGTTCACCTTGTAGGTGCCGGGCTCGAGCCGGTAGAGCGACAGCCGCAGGACCGAACGATCGCCGTCGTCCACGTGGCTGTCACCCTTGTCGACCTGCCGCCCCGACTCGTTCGTCACCTTCGCCGAGCTGAACGCCGGCTCCAGCTCCTGCGTGAAGTAGAGCCGCAGCTCGGGCGGGGGCGCCTTCAGCTTGCTTCCGACGCGCGGCTCGGCGCGGTCGAGGAAGGCGTGGGCGCCGGTCCCCGCCGCGCTCAGCACGAGCGCGACGAGGACCGCCAGGAGGCAAACCGGATATTTCACCGCGGCTGTGTCGGCCCCAGCACGCCGTGGAACGGCGTCCACGAGAAGATGTGGGGGGCGATGTCGTCGAGATAGAAATGGAGCTGGCCGATGATTCCAATGTTCTTGCCGGTGCGATCGTTCACGGGAATCTGCGCTTCGAGGGCCAGCTGGATGTATCGGCCGAACCAGATGATGCCGGGATTGATCGTGCCCGTCGTGCGGCCGCCGTTCTTCGGATCGTCGATCGGCGTCTGCATCGCGAACTCGACGATCGGGATCATGCGGTTGAGCGGCGCGGGCAGGCCGACGTCCCGCACGCGCGACTGGAGGTACTGGAGACTGTACTGGAGCGAGAAGCCCCAGTTCACGACGCTGGGGTTGACTTCGCGTTGGACGACGGCGTCGCCGGAGTCCTCGTCGATCGCGATCGTCTTGGTGGCGCTTCGGGTCGGGATCGCGACGCCGAACGCGCCGGTGAGCGCCAGCGGCTTCAACACCTCGATTTTGTCCGGGAGATCGCCGAAGCCCTTTCCGAAGAACAGCCCGGGAGTGACGGTGTCGAAGCGCTCGGCGTCGACCTTGCGGCTGCCCGTGCCGCCGACGTCCCAGGCGAGCCCCGCGGACATCAGGAACTCATGCTCGGCGTTCTTCAGGAACACGTACTTCAGCGCCACCTCCAGATTGTCGAAACCGGATACCGATTTGTCGTCGTCCGGGCTGAGGGACTTCCACGTGCCCCCGAGACTGAATCCAAGATCCGGCGTCAAGCGTTTGGAAAACTCGGCGCTGACGTCCGTTTCCCACTGAGCGGCCTTGTCGCCACCGGGCGGCGTCCGGAACCTCGAGACGGTCGGCAGCGACAGCTCGTCGGCCACGAACGGGTCGTCGATCGTGAGCGTGGCCGGCAAGAAGCGCTGCCCGATCAAGCCGTGGGCGAGGGCGGCTCCGGGGAGCGCGAACATGATCACACTGAGAAAACCCGAGAGACTGCTCTTCAGTTTCATCCCGGCCTCCAGCCTGGGACACGACGGCGGGAACACCGCGCAGTCGTCCCGGTGCGATTGGTGTCGAACGAAGCGTGAGGGCTAGGCCAGGGACGTTCGGGCAGGTGGGGCGCGCGAGGAACCGACCGTTCGCTTGGTGAACGGCAACGACGTGCGGTCGGGACAGACGGCGAGGCGTCCGATCGCGGGCAGCGACAGCGCCGGCGGAGGATCGCTCCACGCCTCCGGTGTGTGCTGACTCTGCGCGAGATGAGGGCACTGGGGCTGGTCGTCGCCGCCGTCGAAGAGGTGATGGACGAGATGCGGCGTGAGGGCGACGACGTAGCCGGCGAACAGACAGGCGACGACCGCGCTCAGGATCGGGGAGGTTCGGACACGGCTGCGCAGCACCGTCATCGATTGCGGACTATCTTACCTTAGCCCGGATTATTCCTGAACGAACGATGCGCGTGCCGACCGGTGACCCGGCGGGAGACGGGCCGCCGGGGTCCTCTGACCGTGCGCCGGGATAAACCGGCGAGGTGCAGCGAATGCAAGAGTCGCACGGTGAAGGCGGAGCGAGCCACACCGGCCCCGAGTCATGCGTGACGGTCCGCAAGGATCGGTGCGAAGCGTTGA
>JBGPTW010000196.1:0-9654 GCA_041490825.1 Methylomirabilia bacterium
ATCGGGGCGAAGGCGCCTGTGGTCAGAGGACCCCGGCTGCCCATCTCCCGCCGGATCACCGGTCGGCGCGCGCGTCGTTCGGTCATGAATAATCCGGAGCAGCGACACGTGAGTCGGTCAGTGCCGAAGCTTCGACTTGAGCGCCGCGACGTGGCGAAGAGCGTCGTCGACGCGCCCGGCACGCAGCCGGCCGCGCTCGATTGCCGCACGTAGCGCCGCCAGCGCTGCCCGAGCGGCCGAGCTGCCGTCCGGCAGGCGGTCTTGTGCGATCACCAGTACGTCGACACCGGCGCTGATCGCGCGCACAGCCGCTTCCGCGATTCCGTAGTGTTGCTCGATCGCGCCCATGCGCAGATCGTCGCTCACCACGACGCCATCGAAGCCGAGATCTCGACGCAGGAGTCCCGTCACGATTCCGCGAGACAGGGTGGCCGGCCAGTGATGATCGAGGTGCTCGTTGAACACGTGCGCGGTCATGATGCTGTCCGCGAGCTGCTCGGCGATCAACGCGCGATAGGGCGCGAGCTCCACGTCGGGATTGCCGGTCTTCGTGACGTCGACGAAGCCGAGATGCGAGTCAGCGAAGCTGGAGCCGTGTCCGGGAAAGTGCTTGAGCGCGGTCAGCACGCCGGCTTGCCGCATCCCGCGGACGTAGGCTCGGGCTTGGGCCGTCACCAGTCCCGGGTTCGCGCCGAAGCTTCGAGCCAGCCCGACGATCACCGGATTGGCGGGGTTGTAGCCGACGTCGACCACTGGCGCCAGGTTCCAGTTGACGCCGGCGTCCCGAAGCATGTAGCCGATCCGTCGAGCCTCGAGCTCCGTCTCGGTGAAGTCGTTGTCATCGCCGAGCTGCTGGTGTGACAGTGTCGGTGAGAAGCCAGCGCTCGGCGACAGGCGCATGACGCGTCCGCCTTCCGCGTCCATCGCGATGAGCAGCGGCCGGCCGGCGCACGCAGCGGAGCGCTCGGCGAGCGCGCGCGTCAACCGCCCGACCTGCTCGGCGCTGACCACATTCCGGCCGAAGAGCACGATCCCGCCGACGCGCGTCTCGCATAGCAGGCGTTCGACGCCGGCATTCCCCGGCGCATCCGTTCCGGTGAAGCCGACGAGCAGAAGCTGCCCGAGCTCCGCCTCGAGGCGGGCGATGACGGTCGGCTCGGGAGCGGGGACGGTTCGACACCCGGCGACGAGCGCGAGAAGCGTGAGCAGGAGGGAGAAGAGTCCGGGGCGGCGCCTACCGGCCACGAGCGGAGTCGACGAGTCGGCGCACCCGAGCCGGATCCACCGGCTGGTTCACGTCACCGTTCTGCTTGAGCGCCGTTCCGACGATCACGCCGTCCGCGAGTGACAGCAGCTCGCCGATCGTCTCCGGCGTGACCCCGCTGCCGACGAGCAGCGGCACCGCGCCGACGGCGCTGCGCACTTGCTTGATATCGCCGATCGCAGTCGCCTCCCCGGTGGCTTTGCCGGACACCACGAGAGCATCGGCCAGACCACGATGGACGAGGTCGCGCGCCTCCTGCTCGATCTCCACGGGTGCGAGCGGTACGGCGTGCTTGCCCTGGACGTCGGCGAAGATCGCGACGTCGGCGCTGAGCAGGCGTCGGTCACGGAGCGTGTGATAGGCGTCGGAGTGCACGATGCCCTGATCGGCCAGCACGGCACCGGCGTGCACGTTGACCCGGATGAACTGCGCGCCCACCGCGCAGGCGATGGCGAGCGCTGCCCGCGCGTCGTTCTTCAGGACGTTCAGGCCGAGGGGGATGTCGGGAAACACGCGGTGGACCTCGGCCGCGATGACGCTCATCGCAGCGACCGTCGCAGGTTCGACGCGGGCCGGGGTGTACGGCATGTCGCCCCAGTTCTCCACGAGGACTGCGTCGATGCCACCCTCGACGAGTGCGCGAGCATCGGCGAGTGCGGCGCTGACGACACGGCCCATCGCGCCTGCCCAGCGTGGGCTACCGGGTAACGGTGGCAGGTGAACCATGCCGATGAGCGTCCGGGCCAAACGCATGCGGGTGCGCGATTCTAGCATGCGTCGCCCCGACGCTCCGTCGGGTCGCGATGTTCGCGATGTTCGCGCGCTGCGGAGCTGCTAGGAACGTGTCGGGGCCGGCATGAGGAACAGAGGTCCGTTGCTCGAATACCCCACTCGCACGGACCTCTGCTCCTCATGCCGGCCCCGCGGAATGTCGCGGCGGGCGCCGGGTTTCCCGGCGACCGGCGAGCGTATGGGGGTCTGGGGGCCTTCGAGGCCCCCAGCTCGCTACCGAGGCGCGGACGGCGCCGGCGGAGCTGGCGGCGGCGGCAGCGGCGGCGCTGGCACGGGCGGTACGGGTGACGACGGCACGGGCGGCGCCGGTGTTTCCGGGACCGCCAACGGCGGCGGAGATGGTGGACGCGGCGACGTCCGGATGGCTTGCTCGAGCTCCGGGGTCGCCCGGCGCAGCTGCTCCGTGATGCTGGCTGCGTCGAGCGCCGTGCCGAGCACTCTCGGCGTGATCAGGATGATCAGCTCGGTCTTCTCGATCGTTCGCTGCTTCGAGGCGAACAGGTACCCGAGGATCGGGATGTTCTTCAACAGCGGGATGCCGCGATCGTCGATCGTGAGCTTGTCCTGGATCAGTCCGCCCAGGACCAGGGTCTGATTGTTCACCAGCACGACCGAGGTCTCGGCCTCGCGCTTGATGATCGTCGGCGAAAAGGTCGGCGCCTGGAGCGGGCCGATCGCGTTGACCTCCTGCTTGATGTCGAGCGCGACTGTCCCGCGCTCCCCGATTCGGGGCGTGACCGTCAGCACGACGCCGGCGTCACGATACTCGACGGATTGCGTCCCGATGGGCGTGGGTGGGACGGCGCCCGGCGCACCCGACGTTGTGCCGACGATCGGCACCTGCTGGGCGGTGACGATCGGAACCGAGGTCGACACGTTGATGACGGCTTTCTTGTTCTCGGCGGTGAGCACGTGCGGGTTCGAGATGATGTTCACGCGGTTCTCCGCCGACAGCGCGTTGATGATCGCCATGAACCTGTCGGACGCGAACGCGAAGGCGGTGAGGCCGGCCGCGGTGGTCAGCACCGTGTTGCCTGGGAAGAAGTTCCCCGGCGAGCTGGTGGTGCCGCCGAGCGTTTGCTGGGCGAGCCGGAAATTCCCGGACTTCAACGCCCAGTCCATGCCGAGCTTCGTGTCGTCGGTGAGCGTGATCTCAGCGACCAGCACCTCGATCAGGACCTGGCGCGGCATCCTGTCGAGCTGCTTGATCGTCGCCTCGATCTCCGGCCAGTTCCGGGGATACGTGGTCGCGATCACGGAGTTCGTCGTCTCGTCCGCGATGAAGCGTACCTGGCTCTCCAGGACGCCGAACTGGCCCGCGGCCCCGGCCCCCGTTCCGCCGACCGGTACGCCGGGCGCGGTGGCCGGCGGAGGAGCAGGAGTGTACGCCGGCTGCCCCGGAGTCCGCGTCGTGCCGGACGGCGTCGGCGTCGCGGTCGGCACCGTCTCGCGGCCCGTGTAGATCGCGTTCAGCGTCGCGGCGAGGTCCTTGGCCTTGGCGTTCTCCGCGTAGTAGATGAACACGCGCCGCCCGCCATAGATGTTCACGTCGAGCTGTGCGATCAGCCGCTTGATCGTCTCGAGCTCGAGACGCCGCGCATGGACGATCAGCGAATTCGAGCGCGGCTCGGCGACGATGAGCGGCGCTCGTTCGACGCCCGCCGGTTCCGCGGTCGCAGACGTTCCGGGCGCGGGCGTCGGCGCCTGAGGTCGTGCGATACCCGGCGCCGTCGGAGGTGCTACCGTGCCGCCGCCAGTGGTCTGCCGTAGACGGCCGCTGGCAAAGAGCTGCGTGAGGATCGCCGCGAGCTGCGTGACGTCCGCGTAGCGCACCGAGACGATGAGCAGGTCCTCCTGCGACACCTGCACGTCGACGAGCCGCACGATGTCGAGCAGCCGCCGGATGTTGGACGCGGTGTCGGTGATGATCAGGACGTTCCTGTCGCGATGGGCGATGAGCGCGCCTCGCGGCGAGATCAGCGGCCGCAGCATGTTGCCGAGATCGGTGACCGCCGCGAACCGGAGCGGGACGATCTGCGTGATGATCTCGTCGGTCGTCCGCGCCGGGTCCGGCGTAGTCCCGATGATGGTCGGCACCGCCCGCTCCCGCGCGCCTTCGATCCGCACGATCTTGTAGAGGTTCCCCGACTTCACGGCGGTGAAGCCGTTCACCTCGAGGACCGCGAGCAGGACACCGAACAGCTCCTCTCGCCGGATCGTGCCCGAGCTTTGTAGCGTGACCTTGCCCCGGACGTCGGGCGCGATCACGTAATTGAACCTGAGGATCTCGCTCGCCGCGTTGATCACCTGCTCGATGTCGGCGTTATCGAAGTTCATCACGACGTTGCCGCCCTGGCCCGGCGGCACCGGCGGCTCGGTGGGCGGCGGGGGCGCTGGCGGCGGTATCTCGACGCGCTCAGTTGATGCCGGTGGCGGCGTTTCAGGGCGAGGGCCGAGCGAGACCGGTGGTAGGGGCGGGGCCACGGGGATCGACACGGTTGGCGCCGGCGGCGGAATCGGCCCGGCCGCCGGCGCGGATGAAACTGGACGAGGCCGCGGAGGCGTCGCGCACCCGAAGAGCAGGGCAAGCGAAACGACGACTGCGGTACTGCTTCGTCCTACATCAGTGTGCCGGGGCATCGCTCGAAGCGCTTGGTGGAACGCGGCGAATCAGATTCGGCGGCAACAAGGGCCGTCGTGGAAGCGGAGATCCGGAACCGGGTTGCTCGATGAGCGGCCCCTGTGGCACGGCTGCCTGCGGTTGTGGTACGGGGATCCCCGGGACTTGAAACGGAACAGGCTGAGGCGGAACGCCGAGCTGACCCGGTTGCCCCTGAGGCGTCCCCGCGGAAGCCGGCGCTGGCGGCCGCGGCTTGGAAGGATCGTGCAGGCGAACGTCGACGCGGCCCTCGGGTCGCGACAAGACCACGTGGTCGGCATCGATCGCCTGGATGGTTCCTCCGGCGATGGAATCCCCGAGACGATAGGCGGCGACGCGACGGGTTGCCGGGTCCTCGAGATACGCGACCGAGGCGCCTTGCACGAGCACGACACCGTGGAGATTCGGCTTTGGCAGCGCTACCGCCGTTCCGAGCGCGCCGCCCGCTGCGGTGGCTTCGGTCCGCATGGGGCTGAAGAGATTTCGGCTCGCGACGACGGAGTAGGAGGCCGCACCGGTAGCGGGTTCCGACCGGGCCGGCGTGGTCGCGGCGGTTGCAACGGATGGCCGCGGGCGCACGAGGATCGGCTTCGGATCAGGCTCGGTCAGCGCGAGCACGATGTATCCGGCTGCGCCCACGCCAGCCATCAGCGAGATCGCGTTGAGAAGCAGGAGCCGTCGCGACATCACGTTTTCGTCTTGCCCGGGCTTTCCGTCTTGCCCGGGAGGATATAGCCCGAAATGGTCAGGGTTGCCAACAACTCCTTCGGCTGGGCCATGTTCATGACGCGGATCTTGAGGTCTTGCAAGGTCATGAGCTTCGGCGCGGCCTCGAGACGGCCTAGCAGGTCGACCAGGTTGCGGATCTCGCCGGAGACGGCGATCTCGATCGGAATCTCGAGCAGCTCGCCGTGCTCGACCGGCGGCAGAATGCGTTCGCTCCGGACTTCCGTGGTCGCGCCGACCGCCATGTCCTTCACCAGCTTCTCGAGCTCCGACGCCGCCACGGGCGGGGCCGCGGCGGTGAGAAATCGGGCCGACACGGCCTCGATCTTCGCGTTGGTCGCCTCGAGCTCCTGGCGGACTGGTTCCTTGCGACCGATCAGCTCCTGACGCTTTGCCAGCAATCGCGCTCGCACCGGCACGCGCTCGGCCGCGAGCTGATTGCGCTCCCGGATGGGCTGGATCACGAGCATCCAGCCGCCGATGACGAGGGCGGCCAGGACGCTCAGGCCGACGAGCGCGCGCTCGCGTCGAGAGAGATTCCCGATCACGGTCGCGGCTCCCGGACGTCGCCGGCGCTTGGTGGTCCTCGGCGTCGCGGCGGCAACGCGTTCGTTCGCGCCGTTCCGTCGCTGTCGGCGCCCGGTGGCGCCGTCACGGCGCCGGCCGCCGGCTGCGGCGTTCGCGCGCTGCCTCGCTGGGCCGTCGGGGACGCAACGGGCGCGGCCTCGGGAAGCGCCGTGGCGGTGGCGCCATTTCCCTCCCATTTGGCGAGGATGCGGAACTGCTCGCGATCGCGGCCGCGCGTGACCGGCGAGGCGAACTCGACTCGCTCGAGCCGCGGCGAGTTCTCGAGCACTGGGATCAGCGCACTGGCGGCGGCTGCCTGGCCCGTGAGCTCCACGCCATTCTTGTCGACCGACAGCATGGTGAGCCATGCGTCGCCCGGCAGGAGCTCGGTCAGGTCGCGCAGCACCGGCAGCGGCTTCATCGCGCCGGCCTGGACCGATTCGATCGTGACGAGGAGCCGGCGCTTGCGCTCGAGATCCTGAATCGTGCGCTCGACGGCGTGGACGTCGGGCCCGAGCTGGTTGATCGCGGCGTCGGTCTGCGCGAGACGGCGCGTGTCGCGATAACCGGGAACGAGGAACGCGGCGATCACGAGGGCGATCGCCATGGCGGCCGATCCCGCGCTGAACGCCTGTCCCCGGGTGATCCGCCGCGGCCGCATGGCGAGCGGCAGCAGGTCGAGCGGTCGCGCGCCCCGGCCCATGGCCAGCGCCGCTGCGAGCTCCCGCGCTCCGCGGCCATCGTGCTCGAGCCCGGCCAGCAAGTGTTGCGCGCGCTTGCTGTACGGCGGCTCGCTGACCGGCACACCGAGCGTGTCGATGCCGCTCGGTGCGTCGGCGGCGCTCACATCGCCCGACACCCAGATCGCATCGCATTGACGCCAGCGTAGGAGTGTCAGGCTTCGTCGGATCTCCCCGGCGACGTCACCGTCCTCGGCGCTGACGTTCCGGCTCAGCAGCGTCGTGGACCCGGCGACTAAAAGCAGATCGATACTCTGCCCTGCGCGATGCATCCACACGATGCGTCGCTTGGGATCGTGGTCGACGAGGTTCACGAGCTCGTGAGCGGCGACCGTGAGCGATGCCGGCCGGAGACGCGCGTCGTCCAGGAGCCGGAGCGCGGTATCCAGAACGCGTCGATCGGCGGCGACGACGACAACGCGCCGACCCGGTACGGCTCGCGCGGCGCCGTCGGCGTCGCTCGGCACCGGGATGAAGTCGAACGGCGCATCATCGGCCGGAAACGGCAAGTGCCGTTCCAGCTCGAACCGCACCATCTCGCGCAGATCGCCGCCGATCTCGGGGAGCTCGACTGGCTTGACGGTGACCGAGCTTCTGGGCAGCCCGACCGCTGCGCTGGTCAAGTGGAGCTTGCGCGCATCGATCTCCGCCCGAAGCGCAGCTGCGGGCTGCTCGGCTTCGACGAAAAACGTCTCGAGACGCCCACGGTGCAGGACCGCGGCGATGAGGCGATCGCCGCCCAGGAGGACGGCGAACCGCGTGAGGTTCAGGACCACGATGTAAGAGTAAGCCCTAGCAATCGGATTCGCAAAGCGTCCACTCCGGTCAGCGTGGGCCCGACCACTCGACGATCGCGATGGGCGCGCGGTTCGCGACGGAGCGCTTCTGGACGAGCGCGCTGAGCCGAGTGACGACTTTACCATCGAGGCTGCCCTCGTCCTCGATACGGAACGTCCGGCTCGTCACGCTGAAACCGCGCGCCCCGAACTGCCCGGGCACGATGGGGTAGGAAGCTTCGCAGCGAGTCTCGACGATCTGAGAGAT
This sequence comes from Methylomirabilia bacterium, assembly GCA_041490825.1. Taxonomy (GTDB): domain Bacteria; phylum Methylomirabilota; class Methylomirabilia; order Rokubacteriales; family CSP1-6; genus JBGPTW01. Next base: position 7,793 of record JBGPTW010000196.1, read on the forward strand.
CTCCGCCTCCGACAGGCCAAGGGCCCGCATGGCATATTCGCTGGCCGTATTGATGTTGACCGGGCCGGAACTCTTCACCGTCGCCACGGCAGCCAGCCCAGGCCGCCCCGCCACGCCGTCGAAGATGGCCGGGGTGATTCCCTTGATCTGCAGCAGCTCGGGCATCGATGTGATATTGCCGTTGCGAGCGCGATACGGAACGGAAAGCTTCAAGTACGTGTCGTCGCTCTCGGCGCCGTTCAGGCGATGCTCGTCGTTGGCGTCGCGCCAGTCCTGGATCGAGTCACCGATCGCGTCCCGCTCGGACTTTCCGACTCCCAGCGCCTGCAACAGCCTGTCGATCCGGTCGGAACCGGAGGTGTTCAGGTTGAGGCGCGCCTCCTCGTCGGCGATCGTGTACGAAAACCGCCCTGGCCCGAGCGGCACGTCGCGCCGGGGGAGCCACTTCAGGGCCGCGCTGTCCGTGCCGTAGAACGTGAGCGGGTCGTTCTTGCAGGCGCCGACGTACGCGAAGTCCTGGACGATCTCGCGGGTGGCCTGCTCGACCGCCGCCTCGGCCAGATGGGTGCCGATGAGGTTGTCCCTGTACGTGCGGACCGCGGAGCCCTCCAGGCGCATGGAGTACGCGAACTCGGCCCCCACGATGCCGAGCAGCGCGAGCACGAGAAGCACGGCGATCAGCGCGAAGCCGCGGGCGTCGGCACGCATCATGGCGCGACGACCTTCAGCGAAACCGTGAGCGGCAGCGTCTCGGTGCGCCCGTCGAGCTGCGCGGCGAGCACGATCTTGACCGCCTGGGGGAGGAGCTTCTTCTCCACGGCGTCCCAGGTGTCCTGCCAGCCCTCGGATGGATCCAGATAGCTGAACGTGACCGCGTTGACCGCCGGGTCGTTCAGGACCGTGACGGCTTGCGTGAAGACGTCGCGATTCGGCAGCGCGCGCTGCTTCACGACGAGCCCAGGGGCGTCCGCTCCACCGAGCTCGATCACGACGGCGGTGAACGCGATCGGAATCGGGAAGGCGAACGGCGGTGTCTGGGATACGAGCTCGAGACGGTGCGCCTCGCCGCGGAACAGGAGCTCGAGCTCCGGCGCGGTTCCCCGGACCCCGACATAGGGATACGCCATGCCGATCGTGCGGGAGAGGATCGACGCCACGCCGCGCACGTGCTGGTGCGCCTCGGCGCGGTCCTCGCCTCGTTGCCACGCTGAAGTCGCCACGCGCAGGCCACCGAAGGCGACGACGAGGAGCGCGCCGACGATCGCCAGCGCGATGATGAGCTCGACGAGCGTGAAGCCGCGTGCCGCGCTGCGAGATTTCATCGCAGTATCGGCTGAGTGCCCCGCGACGGCTGCGAGGGCGACGCAGGTTGCATCCCCGGGCTGGGAGCCGTCGAGCCCGCCTGGGATGCCGCGTTCACCGGCATCGTCCGGAGCGTCGCGACTTCGACGTCGTGCCGGCCGCCCCACCGCACGTGGACGTCGATGCGATACACGCGCCACTCGGCCGCGGAGGGCTGGTCAGCGAAGCCGGGAAACGGGACGACCGTGGTCGTTCGCTCCCAGGTGAACGTGTCGTTCGACTCCTGGTCCTGGCCTTCTTCACGGCCCTCGACCGGCGTTATGACCTCGCGGGCCTTCTGATCGGCCAGGAGGGCAGCGTGCTGATGCTCGCCGGCGAGTCTCAGCAGCCTGAGCCCCTGAGCGAAGCCTTGAATCGCGGCGACGACGGCGACGCTGAGGATCGTCATCGCGACGATGACCTCGAGCAGCGTGAAGCCGGCGGCGCCCTGGCGTCGGCGGTGGCGAGGAGGGCGTCGAGGTTGTCGGCGTCCCAGGGGAAGCTGGCGATGCCGCCGGAGA
>JBGPTW010000197.1:0-9598 GCA_041490825.1 Methylomirabilia bacterium
CGGAGTATCGAGGCGCGCCACAGCTTTGCTGGGGCGCGCCGAGCGCCTGGGGTCTGGGGGCTTTCGAGGCCCCCAGCTCAAGAATCGTCCGTCGGAGTATCGAGGCGCGCCACAGCTTGCTGGGGTGCGCCGAGCGTCTGGGGGTGTGGGGGCCTTCGAGGCCCCCACGTTTACTAATGTCGCGCCAGAGACCGCGCCCGGCCATTCGCGCCTCGTCTTCCAGCTTCGTGAAGAGCGCGCGGTGACGAAAATCGGGCCGGATGCTCATCACTTCCGCGTAGCCACGCTGGACCATCTCGGCGTTGATCATGGTGTCGGCGACCCAGACGTACGCGAGCAGGCGCTGGTAGTGGTCGCGGCGCTGCCGGTCGAGCTCGAGGCGCACGTGCTTGCCGGCGACGAGATCGCCGTTGACTCGCCTGGCGGCCTCGCCCGCCGCCACCGTGTGCGGGAAGAATCGCAGTCGGCGCCGCTCGGTCACGCCTCGTCCGTCGCCTTGCGGATGCGGGATCTCCGGCGCGTTCACGCCGATGTAGCGGACCTTCTCCGTGCGGTCCTCGAGCTGGACGTGAATCGTGTCGCCGTCCACGACGTAGACGACCTTGCCGGTGAGCTCGGCCGGCGCAGGAGCGGCGATATTCGGCGCGGGAAGCGCCAGCACCAGCGCAAGGAACACGAAGACGAGCGCCATGCGGGCACGCTGACAGCCGCGGTGGTTCCGGTCAATGCCGCGAATCGGAGACGTCGCCGGACGGCGACAGCGGCGCTCAGCCCTTCGTCGCTCCCGCGGTGAGCCCGGCGATGTAGTAGTCCATGAGGAACGCGTAGATGATCACCGGAGGCGCCGCGGCCAGCAGCGCGCCTGCCATGATGCTGCCCCACTGGAAGACGTCGCCCTTGACCAGCGTCGTGACGATGCCCGCGGTCAGCGGGAGTTGATCCGTCGAGTAGATGAACGCCATCGGGTAGAGAAACGCGCCCCACGACACCGTGAAGGCGAAGATGGTCGCCGCGATGATGCCGGGAAGCGCGACCGGGATGAAGATCGTGAGCAGCATCCGGATCTGACCGGCCCCGTCGATGAGCGCGGCCTCGTCGAGCTCCTTCGGGATCGATCCAAAGTACCCGATCATGATCCACGTGCAGAACGGCACGGCAATCGTCGGGTAGACGACCACGAGCGACCAGTACGAGTTCAGGAGCCCGAGCTTGCCGATGATCTGGAAGAGCGGGATGAACAGCAGCGTCTCCGGCACGAGGTACGTGAGAAAGACCCCGGTCGCGAGCAGCCCCGAGCCCCAGAACTTGAGGCGTGACAGCGAATAGGCGGCGAGGATGCTCACGACCATGGAGATGACGACGACGAGCACGGTCACGATCGCCGTGTTCCGGTAGTACGTCAGGAACTGGCCCTGACCGAGCAGCGCCTTGTAGTTGTCGAACGTCAGGCTCCGCGCGATGCCCCAGGGATTGCTCGACATGCTGGCGATCTCGGCACTCGATTTCAGCGACGTCACCAGCATGTAGTAGGGCGGCACCAAGAAGAAGACTACGAAGACGAGCAGGAAGCCGTACGAGGCGATCAGCGCCCAGCGGCGGTTCCGCTGGAGGCTCCGGCCGAAGACCGAGCTCTTGCGCGCGCCGACGATCGCCGCGTCCACGACGGTGCTCATAGCTCGCGCGTGCGCTGCCGCACGCCGCGCAGGATGAACGCGGCGAACACGCCGAGGATCGGGAGCATCACGAGCGAGACCGAGGCGCCGAGCGGGATGTCGCCCGATTCGATGCCGAGCCGGAAGGCGTAGGTCGCCAGGACGTGCGTCATGTTCCTCGGCCCGCCCATGGTGAGCACGCGCACGATGTCGTAGTTCGCGAACGTGACGATGAGCGAGAAGAGCACGGTGACCGCGATGATGTTCCGCATCATCGGCAGCGTGACGTAGACGAGCTTCTGCCACGCGCTGGCGCCGTCGACGGACGCGACCTCGTACATCTCCGCGGGAACCGACTTGAGGGCGGCGAGGTACATGATCATGAAGAACGGCGTGCCGATCCAGACGTTGACCAGGATCACGCAGAAGCGCGCCCAGTTCGGCTCGCTGAGCCAGGCGATGTGCGGGCCGCCGACGGCGGCGAACAGCCAGTTGAGCGCGCTGTAGGTCGGATCGAACATCCACCACCAGCCGAGCGTCGAGAGCGCCGGCGGGATGACCCACGGCACGAGCATCATCCCGCGCCACTTGCGCTGCCCCTTCTGCGGCAGGTTGTTGACGAGGTTGGCCGCGATGAACCCCAGGATCGCCTTGAAGAACACGGCCGTCACCGCGAACACCACCACCTGCTTGACGACCATCCAGAAAAGATCGCGACCGAAGAGGAACTTGAAGTTCGCGAGGCCGACGAACTTCGTCTGCGCCTTGTTCAGCGTTGCGAGATAGAACGCGAAGACGGCCGGGTAGAGCACGAGTCCGCCGATGATCGCGAACAGCGGGACGCACAGGGCGAAGGCGAGCGTGGAGCGGCGGCGCATGAAGCCCCGGCGGCGGCGGCCCGTGGACGTCGAAGGGATCGCCGCTTCGGCCGGCGCCGTCACCGGCAGCAGTTGACGGACTCGCGTGGCCACGTCCGTGCTCAGGCCCGGAAATAGCCCTCGAGCTCGCCCTCCGCCCACTTGATCACTCCGTCGATCGGCTCCCCAGCCTGGCTCGCCCGAGCGACCATGTTCACCATCAGCGCCTGCGTGTAGATCTGAGCGCCAACCGCCGGGCGCGCCGGATAGCCGGCCAGGTTGGTCTCCTCGTCGCCTCGCGGCGGATAGTTGTAGACGCTGCCGACCGGCGGCCCCTCCGTCTTCCAGATGTCGAAGTCGTAGTACGACTTGAACGGCGGGATGTCGTAGCCCTGCGAGCCGTTGACGAACCTGTGCGCCTGCTCCTTCTCGGAGAGGAAGAGCAGCAGGTCCTTGGCCGCCTGCTTGTTCTTCGAAAAGCTCCAGATGCCCCAGAAGTACGGCAGGTAGCCGACGAAGCGGCCCTTCGGGCCCTTCGGCATGTCGTGCGTCCAGCACTGCTCGGCGATCTTCGGGTTGTCGCGCTTGGCGACGGCCCACGCGCTCGGGGGGTTCATGATGCCGGCGCCCTTGCCCGAGATCAGCCAGCGGTTGTTGCCGGCGTCGTCCCAGGCGTAGACCTCCTTCGGCATCACGGCGGTCAGCTTCTTGGCGTACTCGAGCACCGCCCTGGTCTCGGGCGAGTTGACCTTGATGTTGTCCTTGGCGTCGATCAGCACGACGCCGTACGACCGGAACAGCGCGCCGACCCAGTCGACCGCGTCACTCGTCTGGCCGAGCGGGTTGCCGACGGGGAACCCGGCCTTGTGGAGCTTCTCGGCGGAGGAGAGATACGTGTCCCAGCTCCACGTGTCGGTCAGCGTCTTGTCGCGCTTGTCGCTGGCCGGGAAGATCTTCTGGAGATCGATGCCGGCGTGCTGCTTGTAGAGATCGAGCCGCGAGCAGCAGGGCTTGACCTGGCTGCCGATCGTGGTCGGCACGGCCAGCCAGTGGCCGTCGTGCTTGCCGAGGAACTCGACGGTCCCGTTCGGCGCACCGTACTTCTTCGACAGCGCGCCCACGACGTCGTCGACCGGCTCCAGCAACGCCCGGTGAACCGACGGCTGCCACGTGGGATGCGCCATGATGTCGTGCCCGGTCCTGGCCTGCGCCTCGGCCTGCGCGGTGAGGAGATTCTTGCTGCCGATCGACGTGATGAAATCGAGCTGGATCTCGACGCGGCCCTTCTCCGCCCAGTCGAGAACCGCTTTCCGCAGCACATCGTTCGCGCCAGGCACCCAGTGATCCCACAGACCGAGCGCCAGCTTGCCCGCCGCGTGCGATGTGCTGACCCACGGGGCAGCGAATACGCCAGTCGTCGCGAGCGTCGTGCCCTTGAGGAATGTCCGGCGCGTCATCGTTGACGACTTATGGGCGAACCTCCAGTCGTGGCTCTTTCCATCCTGGCCAACGATAGAGTCGATGCTAACGCGCCGGGGAGGTGCAATCCATCCGGCGTTCGTCCTAGATCAGTGGTTCGTTCGCTCTGCGGCGAGCTCCTTTCCGAGCGCTTCGGCCAACCGCACGTAATGGTCGCGGCCGTTGTGGAGCGCGGCGGAGATCCGGACCTGCCGGCGCGGCGCGACAGGCCAGCTGTTGATCGGCACCTCGATCCCCCAGCCGTCGTAGAGGCGTTGTTGCAGCGGATCCGGGCGGCGCCAGCCGACGTCGGTGGTCAGCCCGTCGGGTAAACGGATGCTCGCGAGCGAGCCGACCATCTCGTCGGGACACGCCGGCGGCGTGCCGGCCACGGCACACAGCATGCGCCGCGCGTCGAGGGCAAGCTCGCGATTGCGCGCCATGATCGCCGGCCAGCCGCCCGGCATCAGCGAGCCGACGTAGTCGATCGCTTTCGGCACCGACATCCAGGCGGTGGGATCGCTGGTCCCGGTCCAGTCGAACTCCAGGCGGAACTTCGTGCGACCCGGCTTCGTTGCCTTGAAGCCGTGGCTGATCGTCACCGGATGCATCTCGGCGTGGCGATCGCGGCGGACCCAGAGGAACGCCGATCCCTTCGGCGCGCAGATCCACTTGTGGCAGTTCCCGCTGTAGTACGTCGCCCCGAGCGTGCGCAGATCGAGCGGCACCATCCCTGGCGCATGTGCGCCATCGACCAGGACGTCGATGCCGCGGCCGGCGAGCCCCGCGATCAAGCGCTCGATCGGCAAGACGAGACCTGTCGGACTTGTGACGTGATCGAGCAGGGCCAGCCTCGTCTGTGGCGTGACCTTCGCCATGATCGCGTCGACGACGGCTCCCGGGGAGGCGACGGGAAACGGCACCGTCGCGATGACGACGCGCGCGCCGACACGGTCGGCGACGAACTCGAGCGTGTTCTTGCACGCGTTGTAGGCGTGATCCGTGGTGAGCAGCTCGTCGTTCGCCGAGAAGATCAGCGAGCGCAGCACGGCGTTCACGCCACTCGTCGCGTTCACCACGAAGGCCAGGTCCTCGGCGTCGGCCCCGACGAACGCGGCCAGGGCCTCACGGGCGACGTCGAGCCGATCGTCGAGCTCGCGACTGAGGAACCGCACCGGCTCGGCTTCCATCTCGGCGCGCAGCAGGATCTGATGGCGCAGCACCTCGGTCGGGCAGGCGCCGAACGAGCCGTGGTTCAGGAAGATGATTGCCGGATCGAGCGGCCAGAGCTTCGCCCAGTGGTCGTTGGCGTATCGGACGTCGGACGTTGGCCGATGGATAGTCATGGCGCCACATGGTACTACGCCGGACGCCAGCCATTCCGCCGCGCCCAGACGGAGTGGGTTGACGAAATCTACCCGTGCGTCGAGACGGAGTACGGGTGTGGCGAGGTGATGGAGCGGCCGGCGGCGAAGCGCGCCGGGCTGAAGAGCTCCAGATCCACCAAGCTCGTGGCGCCGGTAAGGACCTGCTCCGCCATCAGTTGCCCGATGACCGGGCTCAGCTTGAAGCCGTGACCGCTGAATCCGCACGCCACGTAGAGGCCGTCGACGTCCGGCAGCGGTCCCAGCAACGGCTGGAGGTCCGGCGAGCAATCGTAGACGCCGGTGTAGCCGCCGCGCAGCACCGCTTGCTCTTCGCCGGGGAACCGTTGCGCGAACCGTGCGGCGAGCGTCGCCGTGTCATCCTGGTACGGCGCCCGGTCGCGCTCCACCTCGTGATCCACGTGACCTTCGTACGGCGACGTGGTGCCGATGAGAGTGAGCGCCTCACCCTCCGGGCGGTAGTAACTGCCGATGACGCGGTCGGACACGATCGGATGAAGACTTCCGAAATCCGTCGAGCGGCCGACGATCGCGATGTCGTGCCGCACGGGCGTCAGTGGAATGTCGATGCCGAGCGGCGCGATGAGATCACGGGTGCGATATCCCGCCGCGACGACGACCGAGCGAGTCGCGATGGTTCCTGCCGTCGTTTCCACGGCCTCGACCTTTCCGCCCGCGACCCGCAGCGCCGTCACCGTCACGCCGATGCGAATCTCGGCGCCGTGTCGACGCGCCGCCGCCGCGTAGCCGATCGTCGCGCCATGAGGATCAGCGTAGCCGGAGTCCGGCTCCCAGGCCGCTGCCCCGACGCCCTCCACGTTCATGCGCGGCTCGAGCGCGGACAGCTCATCCGGCGAGAGCGCGCGCGCATCGACGCCGACCGCCCGGTGCATGGCCACGTTGGCCCGGAGCGCTCCGACATCGTCCGGCCCCACGAGCACCAGAAAGCCGGTGCGCCGAAACCCGGCGTCGCCGCCGACGACATCGGCGAAGCGCTCGAACGTTCGGCGCGCCACGAGCGCCATTCGCACCAGCGCCTCGTGAGTGTAGTGAGTGCGCACGATGGCGCTCGATCGCCCGGTCGCGCCCGCGGCGAGATCTTGCCGCTCGAGCAAAACGACGCGGCCCGCGCCAAGCCGGCCGAGATGCCACGCGATGCTCGTGCCTTCACAACCGCCGCCGATGACGACGACGTCAGCCGTGTTCAAGCCGACTGACTTTATTCGATCCCGACATGTGCGATGCTGCCGCGCCGTCCGGTTCGACTGAATAGACCTGCAGCGTCTGCTCTCGTCCGCGGACGCTGCACATGCCGACGTCTTCCAGGATGTACCGCTCCAACCCCAGCAGTCGCGTCACGGCCTCCGCGGAAGCGAGGACGCGACGGTCGAGCTCTCCCGCCATCTGTTCCAGCCGCGACGCTGTGTTCATCACGTCGCCGTGGAATACGATTTCGCGCTTGCTGTCACCGACTTCTCCGGCGATGACCTGCCCGGCATGGAGCGCCGCGCGGACCCGGGCCGTCACGCCGAACTCGTTTCGGAAGTCCGCGGCTGCTTCATCGAGCGCTCGCTCGATGGCGAAGAAACAGGCCAGCGGGCAAGTCTCGGCGCGCCCGGCCGCCAGCGACCAGGTGACCACCATCTCGTCGCCCACGTACTGATGAATTCCCCCTCTGTATTCGTCGACGGGTTCCGACGCGAGTCCGAACACCCGGTTGAGGAATCGATGCACTCCGGCCGTCCGAGCCGCTCAGCGATCCCGGTCGAGCCGCGCACGTCGACGAAGAGAAAGAATCGCTCCTCGACGCGCGGCGAGTGATAGCGGCCGAGCACGAGGTTGCGAAGGTTCCGTCCTCCGACGAGCTGGCCGATCCGCATCACGAAGATGAACGCCGCGGTCACCGCGAACGAGAAGATCAGCGTTCGCAACGGCAAAGCTCCGACCCCGGGTGGCGCCGGTGGTACGCCGACGAGCCGACCGAGGTCTCCGAACGAGATGATCACGATCAGCAAACCGTACACGAGCACCTTGGTCCCCACCGTCACGAGGAAGGGCGCCTGCTCGATCATGCGTCCGAGTCTCGTCCGGACGCCGAATATCTCCATGGCGCCCAGCGTCGAGCCGAACGCGCAGCCGTAAATCGCCGCGGCGAGCGTGACCACGAGCGGTCTGTGCGTCTCCAGGACATAGAGCGCACCGTAGGCGAGACCGATGAGCGTGCTGAGGACAACCACGCCGACATAGAGACGGAGCCGCCGGCGCGTTCGCGGGTGAACCATCACTCGTAGAGCCGCCCAGGGAATCAGTAGTGGGCGGCGAGCGTCGTGATGGTGTCCATGTCCGGGTACAGGACCCCGACAGCGGCCTTCAGCGACGAGCGCGGCGTGTACCAGATCGCGCCACCGCGGGTGATCGCCAGCTTCGGCTGATCCGTCGTCTGCGGCGTCGGATAGTAGCTGAACTTCTCTGTGCGCGGTTCGAATCGGATCAACGCTCCACCCTGGCCGCCGTCGCTGATCCAGATCCGATCGTCACGATCGGGCCACACGTCGTACGGCTCGGAGAACCGCATCGGGAGGTCGTACTCGACGATCTTCTTGTCGACGTTCATCAACCGCACCTGCGCGGCCTTGAACGGTTTCGGCGCGTCCACACGGCCCGAGAGGGATGCGGTCCCGGGCACCACCTTCGTGTCGCTGGCGCCGACCCGGCGCGCGGCGGTCGTTCCGAAGAAGCAGGCGAGCCCCGCAGCGAGGACGACGATCACAGCGCAGCGTCTCCGGATGTCCGACATGGCAGGACTCCTTTGGCGTGGTGGTGGGCGCACACTATGGCACGCTGTCCAGCTTGTCAACGAGAGGCGACGCGCTTCGGCTCGATCCAGGACGCCCGGGCCCACTGCCACGTCTTCTTCCCGTGGTACAACACCGAGCACCATCACTCCGGCCTCGGCCTGCTGACGCCCGCCGACGTACACCACGGCGTGGCGGAGCAGCGCGTCGCGGCGCGCGCGACGGTGCTCGCGATCCTTGACCCTCCGAGAGCCTCCAGCTACGCTCGGCCCACTCTTGGCGCTGCCGTAAACTGGTCCGAGTGCTTTAGGGAGGTCCGGCATGAAGTGTCCCGGGTGCCAAGCGGAGAACCGTGAGGGGGCACGATTCTGCCGAGCGTGCGGGGCGACATTTGGTGCCGTCTGTTCGAGCTGTGGCGCCAAGGTCGAGGCTGGAAGTAAGTTCTGCGATGGCTGCGGAGCGCCCCTTGCCGCGACTCCAGCGCCCGGTCCAGGGCCGTCCCGTTTCGCGTCCCCGGAGTCCTACACCCCGAAGCACCTCGCAGAAAAGATTCTCACGTCGAAGAGCGCCCTGGAAGGCGAACGCAAGCAGGTAACGGTGCTCTTCGCCGACCTCAAGGGGTCGATGGAGCTGCTCGCGGATCGCGACCCCGAGGAGGCGCGCAAGATCCTGGACCCGGTGCTCGAGCGGATGATGGACGCGGTCCACCGATACGAAGGCACGGTCAACCAGGTGATGGGCGACGGCATCATGGCGCTCTTCGGCGCCCCGCTGGCCCATGAGGACCATGCCGTGCGGGCGTGCTATGCGGCGCTGCGGATGCAGGAGGCAATCCGTCGCTACACTGAGGATCTCCGGCGGACGCAGGGGATCGAAGTTCAGGTCCGCGTCGGCATGAACTCGGGCGAGGTCGTCGTGCGATCGATCGGGAGCGACCTGCGCATGGACTACACGGCGGTTGGGCAGACGACGCACCTGGCCGCGCGCATGGAGCAGCTCGCCACTCCCGGCAGCATCCGGCTCACCGCCGAGACGCTGCGCCTGGCCGAGGGCTGGGTCCAGGTGAAGCCGCTGGGACCAATCCCGGTGAAGGGGCTGGGCGAGCCCGTCGAGGTCTATGAGCTGATCGGCGTCGGCGCTGCGCGGACACGTTTGCAGGCGGCGGCGGCGCGCGGCCTCACCCGCTTCGTGGGCCGCGACGCCGAGATGGATCAGCTCCGGGCCGCCGGCGAGCAGGCGGGCGGCGGCCAGGGCCAGATGGTGGCGGTCGTCGGCGAACCCGGGGTCGGCAAGTCACGGCTCTTCTACGAGTTCACCCATTCACATCGCACGCACGGCTGGCTCGTGCTGGAAAGTTCATCGGTCTCCTACGGCAAGGCCTCTGCCTACCTGCCGCTGATCGACCTGCTCAAGGGCTACTTCAAGATCGACGATCGCGACGACACGCGCGC
>JBGPTW010000198.1:0-9486 GCA_041490825.1 Methylomirabilia bacterium
CATGCGCGCCGGATCATCGATGAACGACCGAGGCCGGGGGACAGCATGTTGCCGCGGGCCGGCAGGGTCGGGGGGGGGCCGGCGGACCCGTTCCCGTCGCGTGCTATTGAGGGCAACTAGGCCAGGAGTGGGAACGGCTCGCCGGTCATCGGTCAACAGAGCCTCGTGGTCAGAGGCCCCTCACCGACCCGGCCGGCCCGCGACGCCACGCGCTCGATTGACGGCGCGCTGAATAATCCGGGCTAGGGCCCTAGGGCCTGATCTCGGTCCGGTGTCTTTTGCGCGCGGCGGTGCGGGGTGCAGGCCCAGGGGCGAGTTCGTATTTCGAGCCATCGGGCCTGCACCCCGCACCCCCACACCGGAACACGCAAACGCCGGATCGAGATCAGGCCAGCAGCGCGTCGACTTCCGCCCTCTCCGGTAATGCGTCTTGTGCGCCGCGGCGCGTGCACGTCAGCGCCGCCGCCGCGCTCGCGAATTTCAGCGCGTCGTCGATGGTCCTGCCTTCGGTCAGCGCGAGCGCCAGCGCGCCGTTGAACGCGTCGCCCGCCGCCGTGGTGTCCACCACGCGCACAGAAAATGCGGCCGCCCAGCAATGCCGCGTCGGCGAGCAGAACACCGCGCCACGCTCTCCTAGCGTCACGATCGTGTTCGCGACTCCGAGCTTCCGGAACGCCGCCGCGGCCCGCGCGGCACTGGCCTCGTCGTCGACGACGACGCCGGTGAGGCGTTCGGCTTCTCCCTCGTTCGGCGTCACGTAATCCACCAGCGACCAGCAGTCGAGACTTCGAGACGGCACGGGCGCCGGATTGAGGATCGTCAAGGCGCCGTGCGTCCGCGCCTCGCCAAGCGCCACGGTCACCGCCTCGAGCGGGATCTCGAGCTGACAGATGACGACGTCAGCCCAGGCGAAGTCCCCGCGCCGCGATCGGACATGCTCCACGGTCAGCGCCCGATTGGCGCCGGGCGCGACGGCGATCTGATTGCGGCCCGCAGCGTCCACCACGATCAGCGCGGTCCCGGTGGGCGCAGCACTCGAGACCGCCATGCCGCCAACGCCGACGCCTTCCCGCGCGAGCGCATCGGTGATCCGGCGGCCCGAGTCGTCGTCACCGACGCAGCCGATCAAACGCACGTCGCCGCCCAGTCGGCGCGCCGCCACTGCTTGATTGGCGCCTTTGCCGCCGTGATTGACCACGAGCGAGCCTTCGCTGACGGTGTCCCCCGGCTGCGGAAGCCGCGCGACGGCGACGGTGAAGTCGACGTTGGCCGAACCGACGACTAGGATCCGCGGCACAGGCGGTCCAGGAACGTCGCGAGGAAGCGTGCGCTATCAACCGTGCGCGCGACGCGGCAGTTCGGCGCGCCTGGCGCCCGGCGTGTCTCGCCTCCTGGCCCGATGGTGAGTCTCACCGGCTCCCACGAGACCAGCGAGGCGTCGATGGCAACGCCAACGGCGAGGGGGTCGTGGAGCACCATGCCCCGCGATCCTCGCGCGGTGTCGATGCGGAACCCGCGCTCGGTGAACGCCGCGATCCGCGAAGCGACGGGACCGACCGAGCGCACCAGCGCTGCTTCCAGATCGGTGCGCTCCAGGACGGCTTGACGGGTGGCGTCGAGCGGTACCAGATCGATCGGCAGTCCGGCGTCGAAGACCACCGCGGCCGCCTCAGGATCGACGGACATGTTGAATTCCGCCGTCGGTGTCACGTTTCCCGGGACATCGACGGCGCCTCCCATCACGACGAGCCGGCCGACGCCGTGAAACGCGTTACGATCGGCGATCAACGCGACCGCGACGTTCGTGAGGGGTCCGAGGGCGACGAGCGTGAGGTCGGCGCCAGCGGTCCGCGCCGCCTCCCGGATGACCGTGGCAGCATCGCGCCGGTCCGCAGCAATCGTGACCGCCGGCCAGTCAGGAAGATCCCCCAATCCATCTTCCCCGTGATAGCGCGTCGCCGTATTGAGGGGCCGCGCCAGCGGCGCACTTGCGCCGATGGCCACGACAGGGCGCCGCCGCGGCGGGCGAAGGGCCAGCAACCGAAAGACGTTGATCGTGCCGACGTCGACCGGAACGTTGCCTGCCACCGTCGTGATCGCGTCGACCTGAAGCTCCGGCGCGTCCCATGCGACCAGAAGCGCCAATGCGTCGTCGATCCCGGGATCCGTGTCGATGACTGTCCGGCTCACGCCCGGTATTACAGCACGAGGCCGGTGCCGCCGGAATGCTGAGCGCATCCCCCCCGGCGGCCGAATCCCCGGGCGCCGGCGCCACATCTCAATGCTAGAATCACGTCAAACCTCGGAGAGGAGGGCCCGATCAATGCAGATCCGGATCAAGTACTGCGGAGAGTGAAACTACCTCCCTCAGGCCTCCAGTTTGCAGGCCGCCATCAAGACCAAGTACGGGATCACCGCCGAGCTCGACGAGGGCGCGGGCGGCATCTTCGAGGTCTTCATCGACGAGCACCGCATCTACACCAATCAGGAGACGTACCGGTTCCCGAGCGACGAGGAGATCTTCGAGCAGATCGACACGGCTACGACGACGTAGCTGCTCGCTCCAGCTCTTCCCTGAAGTCCGGATGGGCCACGGCGATCAACGCCCTGGCCCGTTCGTGTTCTCCGCGGCCGCGTAGCCGGGCCGCTCCAAACTCCGTCACGATCCAGTCCGGAAGGAAGCGCGGCGTCGTCACGCGCGCTCCCGAAGCCAACCGCGGCACGATCCGTGAGACGCGCCCCGGCCCGCTCCGCGTGGTCGATGGCAGCGCAATCACCGCGGCGCCGCCCAGCGACCGTGACGCTCCCAGCGCGAAATCGAACTGACCGCCGATGCCCGCGACCTGACGCGCGCCCAGACTCTCGGCGGTCACCTGCCCCGTGAGATCGACCTCGAGGGCCGAGTTGACGGCGACGAACCGATCGAGGCGCGCCACGACCTCCGGATCGTGGACATACGACGACGGCTCCATGTTCACGATCGCATTGTCGTGAACGAAGTCGAACACGCGGCGGGTGCCCATCACTTCCGCGATGTCCAGACGACCGCGATGGAAGCGCTTGCGCGCGCCGGTGACGACGCCGCGCTCGATCAGCGTGACGCCCGAGTCGACGAGCAGCGAGTGGAGCGCGAGATCGCGATGATCGACGAGCGCGTCCAGGACCGCCTGAGGGATCGCGCCGACGCCCACTTGCACGTTCGCGCCGTCGGGGATGACGTTCGCGACATGGCCGCCGATCGCGCGCTCCATGTCGCCGACCGCTGGCGGTGGATACTCGAGCAATGGCTCGTCGACCTCGACGCAGATGTCGACCTGGCTCCAGTGCAGGAATGCCTGGCCCCGCGTGCGCGGCATGTTCGGATTGATCTGCGCGATCACCAGCGGCGCCCGTCGGGCCGCCGGCAGACTCACGCTGACCGACACACCGAGACTCAGATATCCTCCCGCGTCGGGCGGCGCGCAGTGGATCAGCACACAGTCAGGCGCCCAGCGTCCACCGTGATTGAACTCCGTGACGAGATCGAAATAGCGGATCGGCACGAATTCGACGCGCCCACGCCGGTGCGCGTCTTCCAGCCGCGGTGACATGTGCCAGGTGGCAATCTTCAGAGCCTCGTGCTCCGGACGCGCGAACGGGTAATCGCCGAGATGAATCCCGCAGAGGATCGTGAGATCGCGCAGCCGCTCGGACTGGCGACAGATCTCGTGGACGAGGGCGACGGGCTCGCCGCACCCCGGCGGGAGGAGCACCCGCATGCCGGGTCGGAGGTGATCGACCGCGGCCGCCAGCGCCAGCGTCGCGAACGTCCTGGCCATGAATCGCGACTATATCGCGTCACCATGGTGACGCTGCGGGATACAATCAGCGCGAGATAAAATGAGCGCTGTGGCCGGATAGAATGAGCGCCGGGGCGGAATAAAATGAGCGCTGTGGCCAGATAGAATGAGCGCCGTGGCCAGATAAAATGAGCGCCGTGGCCAGATAAAATGAGCGTCATGATCGTCCGCGCGGCCGCGTTGATGGCGGTGCTACTGCTCGGCGGCTGCGTGGCAGGAGGTAGTACCCACGTCGACCCCCGAGGGCGCTGTCAGGACTCCGGTCCGTTCGGCACCGAGACCACGCCGCGGGCGCTGTGGTATCTCTTCTGCATCCAGTCGCCCTGAGCCCCGAGTCCCGTTAGAATCCAACTGACGTAGCCTTTCACGGACGCCCAAGAGCGAGGTGCCGCATGCGGAGCTATACCGATCGGGCGCAGATGGACGAGCGCTACGAGCGGACGATCGTCCAGCTCATGGAGAGTCAGGCCTACCGGGAGCTCGCCGCGGGACATCTCTTCGGCGTCGGGCTGCAGTTCGCCCCCGAGCTCAAGTGGATCAAGTTCATGACGTGGCACATCCGCGAGGAGATCGAGCACTTCGAGGCCGTCGCGCGGATGCACAAGGCCTTCACCGGACACGACGTGACGCCGCTGGCGATGGCTCGGCTTGCCGCCAAGCCGATGGACCGCGTGGATTCGTGGTTCGAGCTCGCGATGGCGCAGTTCCTGTTCGATCGGGGCGGCTTCTGGCAGCTCAAGGAGTACGATCGCTGCTCGTTCCTGCCGTATCGGGACGTCGTGGGCAAGATCGTGGACGAAGAGGCCGGGCACCAGGGGCTCGGCGAGCGGATCGTCGTGGAGCTCGTGCAGACGGGCGGCTTCGAGGCCCGCAAGCAACGCGATTTCGAGAAGTGGCTGCGGCACGGGCTCTTGTCGTTTGGCCGCCCGGGCACCGACGGCAACCGCTACGCGATCGAGGTCGGGATCAAGAAGCGCGACTCGGGAGACGTGATGCAGGACTATCTCGACGACATCAAGCCCGCGGTGAAAGCGTGCGGCCTGCGCTTTCCGGCCGCCCGCGAGCTCGCCCTCGACATGCCGGCCTCCCTCGACTGGTCGCTCGACGGCGTGAGCGTCTCGGACGCCGGGCGCTGGCAAGCGCCCAGCCGACCGGCCATGGACGACTGATGCGCCGCGTCGGTTTCGTCACCGGTGGCAGTCGCGGGATCGGGCGAGAGATCACGCTGGCGCTGGCTCGCCACGGTTGCGCCGTTGCGGTGGCGGCGCGCGGCCGCGAGCAGACCGAGTCGACCGCCGCCGCGGCGCGCACGCTCGGTGTCGATGCCGTCGCGATCGACCTGGACGTGGCTGACCCGGACGCCATCGACCGGGCGGTCGCCGATGCCGTGAAGGCTCTTGGATCCATCGACATTCTCGTGAACAACGCCGGGATCGCCGAATCGGCGCCGCTCGCACGGACCGAGCCCGCCGCGTGGGAACAGCACCTGAAAATCAACGTCACGGGCCCGTATCTGCTGGCGCGTGCCGTGGTCCCCGGCATGCTGGAGCGGCGCTGGGGCCGCATCATCAACATCGCCTCGCTGGCCGGGCTCTACGGCGCCCCGTACGTGACCGCGTACACCACGTCCAAACATGCCCTGGTGGGCTTCACGCGCGCCCTCGCGGCGGAGGTCGCCGGCAAGGGCGTCACTGTCAACGCGATCTGTCCGGGTTACGTCGCGACCGACATGGCCTGGAACGGCGCCCGCAACATCGCGGCGCGCACGGGTAAGTCGTACGACGAAGCGGTGGCGGCGATGGCACACATGAATCCCGGCGGCCGGCTGATCGCTCCGCTCGAGGTCGCCCTAGCCGCCGTCCGCCTCCTGGAGGATTCAGCCACGAACGGCGACGCGATCGTCCTCGACGGCTCTGGCCCGGTGCCCGAGCCGGACGAACTGATCCTGGAACCCGAGAGGAGAACTCCATGACCCGCCACATCGAAGCCGTCAATCCCCCCGAGCTCGGGAAACCTGTCGGCTATTCGCACGGCTACGAGGTGAAGAGCGGCCGGGTGATGTTTATCGCCGGACAGGTGGCCAAGGATGGCGAGGGGCGCGTCGTGGGCCGGGGCGACGTGGCGACGCAGTTCGGGCAGGTGTGCAGGAATCTGAAGACCGTCGTGGCCGCCGCCGGCGGTGACCTCACCGACGTCGTGAAGCTCACGATCTACGTGCTCGACGTCGACGACTACAAGAAGCGCGTGAAGGAAATCGGCGGCGTCTATCGCGAGCACTTCGGCAAGCACTTCCCCGCGATGACGCTGGTCGGCGCCCGCGACCTGTTCGACGCGTCGGATGGCTGCATGATCGAGATCGAGGCGGTCGCCGCGCTCCCGTGATGTGATCAACGCGATGAGCTCGCTCGCGACGAGCGCGACTCCGCCACTTCGAATCCGCCACGGACTTCCACCAGCGCGGTGGCCAACGCAGGACGAAGCCGCGCGAGCGCGCTGGTTCTCGCCGGCACGCCTCGGTGCCCGTTGCGTCGCCGAAGCGCGGACCTGGGTTCCCGCGATGGTGCCGTGGCGTGCCACCGAGGACGGGCACGTCACGCCGCAAGTCCTCGACTGGTACGCCCGCTTCGCCGAAGGCCAGCCTGGCGTGCTCGTGGTCGAGGCGACGGGAATCCGCGACGTCCCCAGCGGTCCGCTGCTCCGCATCGGTGATGACCGGTTCATTCCGGGACTCCGAACGCTGGTCGAGACGGTGCGCGAGCGGAGCGCGGGCCACACGCGGCTCTTCATCCAGGTGCTCGACTTCGTCGCCGTGCGCCGGCGGCCCACCCCGGAGAAGTTCTTCGGCGGTCATCTCGACGTCACCGACGAGCTTCGACGCCGTCTGGGTGGGGCGCTCGGCGACGACCGCTGGCTCCGCGCCACGGACACGGACGTGCGCGAGCGCTTGCTGACCGCCGAGCGCGCGGTCGTCGAAGCGGTCCTGACGTCGCGCGAGCTGGAGTCGCTCGACTACGGCTACCGCGAGCGGATCTGGGACACGCACCTGCCCTGGATCCGCGACCTGCCGCGGGTCCTGCCGGGTCTCTTCGCCGACGCGGGACGCCGAGCGCGCGAGGCCGGCTTCGACGGCGTCGAGCTGCACTATGCCCACGCGTACACGATGTCGTCGTTTCTCTCCCGGCTGAACGTTCGCGACGATGGGTATGGCGTCACACGCGAGAATCGCGTGCGGCTTCCATTGCAGGTGCTCGGCGCCGTCCGCGCCCGCGTCGGAAGCGACTACGTCGTCGGCATCCGCTACCTCGGCGACGACGTGGTGCCCGGCGGCAGCGATCTCGATGACGCCGTGTGGTTCGGCATCAGGTTCGCGGACGCGGGCGCCGACTACCTGTCGATTTCGAAGGGCGGCCGCTTCGAAGACGCCAAGCGGCCGAAGATCGGCGAGGCCGTCTATCCGTACACGGGGCGCTCGGGTTACGAGTGCATGCCGACCGTCATCTCCGATGAGCAGGGTCCGTTCGCGCGCAACGTGCCGCTCGCCGGCGCCATTCGCCGGGCGGTGCGTGCGGCTGGCCACCAGACGCCGATCGTCACGAGCGGCGGGATCGGCACGTTCGAGCAGGCGGAAGGCATTCTCGAGCGCGGCGAAGCCGACTTCGTGGCCGCGGCTCGGCAAACGCTGGCAGATCCCGACTGGTTCAGGAAGGTCCGCCTCGGGCTCGGTCAGCTCGTGCGTCGCTGCGAGTTCACCAACTACTGCGAGGGGCTCGACCAGCATCACAAGCAGGTGACGTGCAAGCTCTGGGACCGCGACGTCGATCCGCGCGACCCGACCGTGCGACTGGCCAGCGATGGCCGGCGCCGACTGAGCGCGCCATCCTGGTCCCCGCCCCCGAACCCGTCTCCCTGAGGCGCGAACCGCTACACCGCATCAGCCGCCCAAGCTCGAAACCCGCACCAGCCGAAGGTACACGTACAGTCCGAGCTTGGCGGCGGAGCTGCGCGTCCCGCATTCAGGTGATGCTGATGATGGCGAAGCCTTCAGCTGCGAGCCGATCATCCTGGCAATGGAAGCGCTCATTCGCGCCGTTTGTTCGCTGAGATCACTCCGATCCGTGGGACAGAGTCGGGTAATGAGCGTCGCCGATGAATCCCGCAAGAACGGAATGGCGATCTCGGTGGTAAAAAGGCTCCCGCCGTACATCAACTGCAGCGCACATTCGACCGGAGGATCATGGAGCTGTCGGCATGGTCCAGCAGAAACGCTTCGAGCGCCTTCTCGTCCTCAGGATTGAGGATCCGCACCGCCACGCTCAGCTCCGTGCGGGCGCGAGGCCGAGGCGGCGGCGGAACCCTTGCAGCCGAACGCGAAGCGACGCGACCGCGAACCGCCACGTCATCTCGAATTTTCTTCGACGCAGGCGCTCTTCGCCGAGGGCCACCTGCGCGAACAGACGGCACAGCTTCCGATCGGTCCGCGCAGCCTCGATGATTGAGTCGGCCAGCCTGGGATTGGCGAAAAGCCGGCGCTGGATCCGGAGCGAGTCGACCAGCTCATCGCCGATCTCACGGCGCCACCGGGTCTGGTAGTCAGCCAGTGCGGCGGCCGAACAGTCGCCACGACGCACCGCCGCGGCCGCAGTTTCCCCCGCGAGCTCTCCGGACACCATGGCGTGGTAGATCCCCTCGCCCGTGTAGCCGTTGACGAATCCGCCGGCGTCACCGCAGACGAGCAGTCTCTCGGCGTACGTGCGCGCGAGTGGGCCTCCGAGGGGAAGGCGATACGCTTTGAAGTTCTCGCGGACCGAGTCCCCGCGAACGATCCCCTTGGCCCGAGCTTCAGCGAGGAACGTCCGGTGATGATCGTAGGGGCTGCCGCTCAGACTTTTCTTGAAGAACGACAAGAGAAAGCCGACGCCCGCGTCGACACAGCGCGCCTTCGGAAAGACGTACCCGTAGCCGGGATGACCCTTGTACCCGTAGGCCACGTACATCGTGTCGGGATCGGCGACGCCGAGAACGGAGGGGTCGGTCTCTTCCATCGTGTCGATCGCGAGCGCGTCGTCCGTGAACCCCGCGGTCAATCCCGCTTCGCGTGCCACGATGCTGTTGACGCCATCGGCGCCGATGACGACCTGTGCGGCGAACGCGCGTCCATCGATCGACCGCACGATCATGCCGGTTCGGTTTCGCTCGACGGCGCAGACTCGCGTCCCCTCCGTCACGTCCACGCCATGCTCGCGCGCCAGGCCGAGCAGTGCCGCATCGAACTCGGTGCGCTCGAGCGTGACATAGAACGGGACGTCGGACTCCGCGAGCACGGAAGCGCCTGACGGTGACTCCATCAGCACCTTGTGGATCTCGTGGATCGCCACGCGCTTGCGGAGGTCGTCGGCAATTCGCGGAAAGCGCCGGAAGAGACTGGCGCGGATGCCTCCACCGCATGGCTTGTCGCGCGGAAAACGCTTCTTGTCGAGCAGGACGGCGTGAACGCCGCGGTCGGCCAGCGCGAGGGCGGCCATCGATCCGGCCGGTCCTCCGCCAACGATCACGACGTCAGCGTCGCGCGTCATTTGAGCTGGGGGCCTCGAAGGCCCCCAGACCCCCATACGCTCGCCGGGCGCCGGGACACCCGGCGCCCGCCTCG
>JBGPTW010000199.1:0-9371 GCA_041490825.1 Methylomirabilia bacterium
CGAGTCGCCCCACTCGCGGCCTGAGTGAGCGCCCAGTTCTCCCAGATGCCGACGTTGGGAGAGTTCATCGCCCACGCTGGCAGATACGGCTTCCGGAAGCGCGCCATCACGTTCGAAACAGGACCACGCGGCCGAGAGCGAATCGTCTATCTCTGGCGAGACGCCGATCGTTTCGCCGAGCTGCCTGGTGTTCGCGAAGGTGATCGGTTGACGGCGGGATCTCGTTCGCGGCGCCCGCCACGCTCGTCGTGCTCGGCCTCCTCGTCTATCCGCTCGCCTACGACATCTGGGTCAGCGTCGCCGAGAGCGACCAAGACTGAATACCGGGCTCGCTCGTTGCCTGTCACACACGCCCCAGCTCCACGTGCCGCCGTATAATGCCGCCGGGCGATCGACCAAGCGAAAGGGAGAGCCATGTCCGAGCCGAACCGTCCGATCATCGCCAACGTTCCGCGTCTCCACGCATACATGGACCGCCAGCGGCTCGGCGCCGTCGTGGCGCGATCCGGCCAGAACTTCACGTACCTCTCGGGCCTCGCCTATCCCGGGACGCTCGCGCGACATCTGGATCTTCCGGACTCGATGCGCGGTGTGCTGCTCGTCTGGCCGCGCAACGGCGAGCCGGTGATCGTGCTCAACAAGATCGCCGACGGGCTCACGCGGCGTGACTCGTGGGTCAAGCGCACCGAAGTCTACGACGCGTACACGGAGTCTCCGTATCACCGACTCGCCGAGGTGCTGAAGAGTCTCGGGCTCGGCCGCGAGCGCGTCGGGTTCGAGAAGAGCTATGTGAGCGCCGCGCACTGGGAAGAGATCCAGTGCGAGCTACCGCAGCTCCAGATGATCGACGTCGCGGCCATGATGGACGAGGTGCGCTGGGTGAAGACCGAGGGCGAGATCGCGCTCTTCAAGAAAGGCGCGGATCTCCTCGACGACGCGTACACCGAAGTGTTCCCCGGCATCAAGCCCGGCGATACGGAGCGGGCGGTGCACAGCCGGATCATCGGAAGCTGCATCCGCCGCGGCGCCAACTGGGCGCACGGCATCCTCAACTCGAGCCGCAACCTCATTCCGTACGCGGGGGAGAGCGACAACACGTTCGAGAAGGGCGACGTGATCCGCACCGATTACGTTGCGTACGTCGACGGCTATCCGGGCCACCAGTCGCGCAACGCGGTCATGGGCGCGCCGACGGCGGACCAGAAGCGCGACTACCGCATCACCCGCGACATCTACGGCATGGTGATCGATCGCTGCCGGCCCGGGACGACGGCGGGCGACGTGTACGAGTTCACGGTGAAAGAGTTCGCCAAGCACGGCTGGACGTACAACACGTCGCTCGTCGGCCACGGCGTCGGGTGCTGGTGGCACCAGCAGGAGCCCGTGCTCGCGCGCGGCAACACGGTCGTCCTCGAGGAAGGCATGGTGCTCGCGCTCGAGCCGCACAAGGACTACTACCACATCCAGGACATGGTGGTCGTGCGGGCGAACGGGCCGCAGTTGATCTCCGACAAGTTCGAGACCGACGACATGTTCGTCATCGGGTAGGGGTGAGCACGCGCATGGCATCCGACACCGACGTCAAGAAAAGCGACTGGAAGAAAATCGTCGCGGGCATCAGCGACGAGCAGGTGCTGAAGCTCGAGCAGGCCGCGATCCGGATTCCGAGCACCACGTTCGAGGAAGGCGCGATCGCCGATCACTTCGCCAACTACCTGTCCGACGTCGGGCTCGACGTGGAGATGATGGACGTCACGCATCCGGCGAAGCCCGGCAAGACGACGCGCCAGCCCATTGCGCGGCTGAAGGGGACCGGCGGCGGGCCGAGCCTCATGCTGAACGGCCACATGGACCCTGGCGTCGAGATGAGCGGATGGAGCGTCGACCCGTACGGCGCGAAGTTCGAGGACGGCTGGGTGTGGGGCATGGGCGCGCACGATGACAAGGGCGGCGTGGTGGCGGCGATCTGCGCGGTGGAAGCGATCGTCCGCGCCGGCGTTCGGCTGCGCGGCGACGTCGTCGTCACGCCCGTCGTGGCGCACAAGCTCGGCGGGGCGGGGACGCGCGCGCTCATGAAGAAGGGGCTGCGCACCGATCTCGCCATTAACATGGAGCACTCGGCGAACACGATCGCCAACGTCTGCGTCGGCATCATCATGGTGAGGATCAAGACGACCGCGCCCGAGCTCTTCTTCCGCTACAGCGCGGAGGCGAAGGCGGGCTACATGAACCCGCTCGAGCAGCAGTGCGAGATCATCCGGCGCATCGGGCCGAGCCTCGATCCGATCGTGCCCGGCGGCTGGCTCCGGTTCACGCCGCATCCGGAGCTGCCCGGATTTCCGACGCACACGTTCGACACGATGCACAAGGAGCACTACTACCAGAAGAACTTCACCGGGATGTCGAGCCGCGAGTGCGAGATGATCTTCCAGCTCCGCACGGTGCCTGGCCAGACACTCGCGACCGTGCGCGACGACGTGCAGCGCCTTCTGGACGACATCAAGAAGGACCATCCTGCGTTCGACGCCGAGATGACGATCCCGGCGCCGGGCACCGAGGAAGGCTGGTGCCAGGAGCCGATGAACGTGCCGCGCGATCATCGTCTGGTCGTCGCGCTCGCGGAGGGCCAGCGGCTCGCCAGCGGCGCGCCGCCGGTCGTCGGCGGCTGGGGGCGCCTCGGCAACGTCGGCGACGGCAACATCTTGATGGCCCACGGCATCCCGACCGTTCAGTACGGCGCCGGCGACATCCGCATCTACAAGGAATGGCCGACGCCGGACGAGCGTGTGCCGCTGAAGGACCTCGTCACTGCGGCGAAGGCGATCGCGTACGCGACCCATCAGCTCTGTGCGTGAGAAGGCTGGCGCCTGAAGGAGAGATGACGATGACGCGCGTGAAGATCGGTGTCGGATTCGTCGTGGCGCTCGCAGCCGGTGTTCTCTTCGCGCTGACGTCTTCGGCGCCGGCGCAACCGAAGGCCGGCGGCAAGATCGTGCTGGCGGCGCGGCAGGACATCGACACGCTCGACCCGCACATCACCAACCGTGCCGCGACGCGAAAGATCCTGATCCAGTTCATGGACACCTTGACCGTGATCAATCCACGGGACGGCAAGGTGCTGCCCGGCCTCGCGGAATCCTGGGACGTGTCGAAGGACGGCAAGAGCTACACGTTCAAGCTGCGCAAGAACGTGAAGTTCCACGATGGCACGCCGTTCGACGCGGCCGCGGTGAAGTTCACCTTCGACCGCACGCAAGAGCCGCTCGGCGCGCCGGGCGTCGCGCGCTCGTTCCTCGGGCCCTACGAGGGCGCGGACGTGATCGACGCCTCGACGGTGCGCGTCCGCTTCAAGCATCCGTACGCGCCATTTTTAAGGATGGCGGGTCTGACGCCGCTAGCGCCGATCTCGCCCACGGCCGTGAAAAAGATGGGCCAGGACTTCTCGCGCAAGCCCGTCAGCACCGGCCCGTTCATGGTGAAGGAGTGGGTGCCCAAGAGCCACGTGACGCTCGTGCGCAATCCCGACTATCGCTGGGCGCCGGGGACCGCGCTCCATCAGGGACCGGCGCACATCGAGGAGATCGCGTGGCGGTTCGTGCCGGAGGCGACCACGCGCACCGCCGTGCTGCAGACGGGCGAGGCGAACATCGCCGAAGACCTGTCGTACGCCGACGTCGCCGCGCTCGAGAAGAACCCCGACATCCGCATCCTGCGCGGCGTCCCCGCCGGCACGCCGTGGACGATCTTCCCGAACGTCCAGCGGTTCCCGACGAACGACGTGGCCGTGCGGCGCGCGCTGCACCACGCGATCAACAAGGACGCGATCGTGCGCGTCGTCTTCCACGGCCAGAGCCAGGCCGCCGGGTCGCTGATCCAGCCGCCCACGCCGGGTTTCGTGCCCGTTGCCAGGGAGCTCTTCCCGTACGACGTCGCGCGCGCGAAGAAGATCCTCGACGACGCCGGGTGGAAGCCGGGCGCCGACGGCATCCGCGTGAAGGACGGCAAGCGGCTCGAGATCCTGTGGATCTTCGGCAGCAATAACGGCTACGAGGAAATGGCGCCGCTCGTCCAGGGCATGGCGCGTGACGCCGGCATCGACATCCAGCTTCGCGAGCAGCCGCGCGTGCAGATGTACGAGGCGTGGCGCAAGAACGAGCACGGGATCGGCGAGCTCAACTGGTGGTTCCCCGACCCGGCGATCCTCACGACGAACTTCCACACGAGCCGGCTGCAGGCCTTCAACCCGCCGCGCCTGTCCGACCCGGAGATCGACAAGCTCCTCGACCAAGCGGAAGCGATGGTCCAGGACGGACCGCGGATGGAGCTCTACAAGAAGATCCAGCGGATGCTGATCGAGATCGGGGCGGGCATCCCGCTCGTGGACCAGGTCACGATCGTCGGCGTGCGGAAGGACGTGCGCGACTTCGGGTTCAACGTGGTGACGTTCCCGGTGCTCTACGACGTCAATCTCGCGAGGTAGCGCTCGCTGCTGACCTTCGCGCGGCGCCGCCTGCTGTTGACGGTGCCGGTGGTCGTCGGGGTTTCGGTGCTCGTCTTCTCGATCGTCCACCTGCTGCCGGGCGATCCCGTGCTCGCCATCCTGAGCGGCGCGAACGCGACGGCCGAGCAGGAGCAGGCGCTGCGCGCGCAGCTCCGTCTCGAGGACCCGCTGGTGGTGCAGTATGCGCAGTTCGTCGCGCGTGCCGCCGTCGGCGACTTCGGCCGGTCGATCTTCTCCGGGCGCCCCGTCATCGAGGAGATCCGTGACCAGCTCCCGAGCACGCTCGAGCTCGCGGCGACCGCGATCGTCTTCGCGGCGGTCATCGGGCTCGGGCTCGGCATGCTGGCGGCAGTCCGTCGCAACACGTGGGTGGACCGGCTCGCGATGTTCGTCGCGCTCGGCGGCGTGTCGATGCCGAGCTTCTGGCTCGGTCTCATCCTGATCTTCGTCTTCTCGCTGCATCTCGGCTGGTTTCCCGCGATGGGCCAGGGCGGCGTGACCCGGCTGATCCTTCCCGCGGCCACCATCGGGCTGAGCTACTCCGCGGTCATCACGCGCCTCGTCCGGTCCAGCCTGCTCGAGGTGCTGCAGAACAACTACGTCGCGACGGCGCGCGCGAAGGGATTGTCGGAGTGGGGCGTGACGCTGAAGCACGCGCTCGGCAACGCGCTGATCCCCGTCACCACGATCATCGGCGTGCGGCTCGGGAACCTGCTCGCGGGGACGATCATCGTGGAGACGGTGTTCTCGCGCCGGGGTATGGGGCGCCTCGCCGTCACCGCCGTGCTCGACAAGGACTACCCGCTCATCCAGGGCGTCGTTCTCGTGAGCGCGCTCGGCTACGTGCTGGTGAACCTGCTCGTCGACCTCTCGTACTCGTTGCTCGACCCGCGCATCCGCCACCGCGAGAGCACGCGCGCGTGATGCTCGCGCGTCTGCTGCGACGCCGGAAGGCCGCGCTGGCGGGCGCGATCATCCTCGTCGTCGTGGCGCTGGTCGCGCTCTTCTCGCCGCTGCTTACACCGTACGACCCGATCAAGGTCGATCCGGTCAACGCGCTGGTGCCGCCGACGGCGCCGCATCCGTTCGGGACCGACCAGTACGGCCGCGACATCATGAGCCGCGCGATCGCTGGCGCGCGCCTCTCGCTCCTCACTGGCCTCGGCGCCGTGGCCATCGCGCTCGTCACGGGCGTCGTGGTCGGCCTTTCGTGCGGCGTGATCGGCGGGTGGACCGATCTGCTCTTCATGCGGCTGATCGACATCATGATGGCGTTCCCGAGCATCCTCATGGCCCTGGTCGTCGTCGCCGTACTGGGGCCGGGAACGGTGAACGTGATGCTCGCGGTCGGCGTCTCGCTCGTCCCCACGTTCGTGCGCCTGGTGCGCGGCGACGTGCTGTCGGTGAACGAGAACGTTTACGTGGAGGCGGCACGCGCGCTCGGGTCGCGCCAGGCGCGAGTCGCCCTGCGGCACGTGCTGCCGAACATCATGCCGCCGCTGATCGTGCTGGCGACGGTGGCGATCGCGTGGTCGATCATCCTCGGGGCGTCGCTGAGCTTTCTGGGCCTCGGTCCGCGCCCGCCCACTCCGGAGTGGGGCATCGATCTGAGCAACGGGCGGAACTATCTCCTCCGCGCGTGGTGGATCGCCTCCGTGCCCGGGTTCTGCATCATGCTGACGGTCGTCGCCGTCAACCTCGTCGGCGACGCGCTGCGGGACGAGC
This sequence comes from Methylomirabilia bacterium, assembly GCA_041490825.1. Classification (GTDB taxonomy): domain Bacteria; phylum Methylomirabilota; class Methylomirabilia; order Rokubacteriales; family CSP1-6; genus JBGPTW01. Next base: position 6,227 of record JBGPTW010000199.1, read on the forward strand.
TCGACCCACGCCTGCGCTCACTCGCGAACCTCTGATCCTTCGGCGTCAGTCCTCGTCACGCAGCGACCAGTGATCCTTCGGCGTCTCGAGCGGGATGCCGTCGCCGAGATGGATCGTCTCCACGATCGTCTGGTAGCGGACTTCCACCGTCGACGGCGCGCAGCACAGTGTATCCATTTCACGGCATTCCCGACGCGTCGCTCGCCGACTATAGTCTGGGCTGCCGCCATGAGCTCGAATGAGCACCACGCCTGCGAGATTCGCTACCGCGACCTGCTCGGTCGCCTCGAAGAAATGTCCGCGCGGGTCGAACGGCTTGGGCGTGACCAGCGGACGGTCTTCGATCTGCTACGCGATGTCCGGGATCTGGTCGGTCTCGTGATGACGCGGGTCAAGGCCTCGGATCACCGGATCGAGGAGATCGCAGCGCGGCTGGTTCCACTCCGGGGGCTTGGCGAGAGGATCGCGCGCCACTTCCGCAACTGAGGTAGAGCTGAAGCGTGACAGTCTGGTCACGCTGGGAGGCGGAAGTCGACAGGGACTCGCAGGTATCCGGCGGTCCGGAAATGGACGTCGAACGCGAAGGCATAGCGGAGTCGGTGCTGGCGCATGACGGAAAAGCTGGTCGCGTCCACGAAGCTGAACGGATGATCGGCGTAGCGATGCAGGATCGCGAAAGCGTCCTCTTCGAGCGGCTCGGTGACAAACAGCTTCTCGATCTTCCGACTGTGCGCGAGCCCATCGAGGAATCGTCGGGCCTCCCGGTAGCCCTTGGTGAGACGTAGCAGGGTATACGTCTCTCCGATCACCAGATTTGACGTGACGAGCGTCCGACTGGCGTCCAGGAGGGCAGGGAGCGTCTCGCGCGCGAGGGGATGGTGCTTGTCATCGACGACCTGAAGCGCGAACCAGGCTCCCGTGTCGACGAAGACGCGGCCGAGCGTCACCGCGCTCGGACTCGCCGCGTGCCGGTCAAGTATTCGTCATGGCGGGTGGCGATGTCCTTTCGCCCGACACGGCCGGCTTGGCCGATGAGATTGAGCAGGGCGTCGCGCGTTGGCGCCGTGCGATGCTGGAGGACGAACTCCACGCCATCCCGTACGAGGCTCGCCTTCGACGTTCTCAGTCGTCGGGCAAGTGTCTCGAGCTTTCGATCCTGTTCCTCGGTCAAAAGAATCTGGACGCGTGTCAAGGGTCACCTCGCACTGCCACAGTGTGTAACGCTCCTACATGGTTACACACCCAACTCCGCTGGTCAAACTCGGCGAGGAAAGCTCGGTGGTGTCGTTTCGGACGCGCGTGACCTTCCTGGCTCGTGCGCCTCGAGCTCCGGCCGACGATTTCACGCCCCGGACGTCACCAGCCGTTCGTGCAGCGCGCTGAGGATCTCGGCGACCCCGGCCTGCGCCCACACGTCGAAGAACGGTGAGTCGAGCAGCGCCGCGATGTCGCGGCCGCCGCGCGCTTTCGATTGCTCCTCCGTCTCGCCCGCCCGCGCGGCGCGCAACTGACCGATCACGCGCTCCTTGTGATAGATGGCGGGATACTCGATGTAGCGATACAGCTCGACGAAATCCTTCGTGAAGAAGACGGCCACCGGGACCGACGCGAACTTCTGGCCCTTCTTCTCGTTCGCGTAGTCGAGCACCAGATCGGCGTTGCCACCCGCCGCGCGATCGGGCAGTCCCTTCAGCAGCATCGTGTCGCCGTCGCGAGTGAAGATGCGCAGCTCGAGACCGCCGGCCTCCGCGAGGCGGGCCAGGTACGGGACGTCGCGCCGGCAGTCAGACGACCAGTCCTCGGAGATGACGAGCATCTTCGCAGGCCCGGCCGGCTGCGCGGCCAGCCACTTGATGGCCGCCGCCTGATCGTCGGTGAGTCTCGCCTTCGCGAAGCGCTCGCGGAGGAACCCGCTCCAGTCGACGCGCGGGCGGACCAGGCTGAACCGCCGGATGTCGAAACCCTCCCGGCTCAGGTTTTCGGGCGAGCCGGTGAGCTTCACGTAATCGTCGAACGTCATCCCTTTGGCGAAGCGCTCGGGCGTCATGCGGCGCCTTACCGGATCTGCTTGTGCACGAACTCGATGATCATCTCGAGGGCGCGATTGGACGCCGGCGAGCCGGCTTTGCGCATGATGAAGCCCTGGCCCTCCCCGTCGAACAGCTCGAGATCGACCACGCCGCCCGCCTTGCGATAGGCCGCGACGAAGCGGTCGAGGTGCGGGCGGGGATGCGCGACATCGTCGGTGCCCTGCAGGTAGAGCACCGGCGGGAGCTGCGTCGTTTCGCCCCGCTCGAGCGCAAGCGCCGGGCACCCTTCCGCCATCGCGTCCTCGCTCTGCCAGTACGCGTCGTGGCAGGGCAGCACTTCGTCCACCAGCGGCGGATACGGCTGGCCTTTGGCCTTGAGCTCCTTCGCGTAGTGGTAGCGGCCGAGCGGATCGATGACGGGCGAGCACATGATCACGCAGCGCACGGTGGCGTCTTCGGCCGGCGCGCCCGCCGGCTGCGGCAGTGCGCTGTAGCGCGCATCGAATGGGCGCATCGCGAGCAGCATGGCCTGGTGCCCGCCACTCGAATTGCCCATCGAGCCCACCATGTCAGCGCGGCTTCCGAGATCATTCGCCCGCGCCTTGAGCCAGCGAATCGCATAGTGGATGTCCTGGAATGAGGCCGGATACGGCGCCACCGGCGGCTGCCGCCAGTCGAGCGAGGCCACGATCACGCCGCTCTTGGCCAGCGCCTCGTGAATCAGCTTGTCGGCAAGACGATCCTGGCGACACCACGCTCCGCCGTGGAGCTCGACCATGATCGGAAACGGCCCGGCGCCCTGCGGCCGGTAGAGGCGCGCGAGCAGCGGGGTGCCGGCGTGACGGATGTACTCGACGTCCTCGACCTTGATGTCGTAGCTCATGGTGGTCTCCTCGCGGGATCGGTCCAGCGGGCCAGTCTCTGCCGACCCGAGGCTGTTGCGGCAAACGTCGCCTAGCTCGGGCCCGGAGTCAAGCGCGCCGATTTTCCGATGGACCGACGAAGGTCTAACCCGCACTATGCATGAACGATCGCGCCCGAGCCGCACGGCGTCGGCGACACGACCGCGAGCGGGGGGCCGGGGGGCGCTCCGGAATTCCGCGAGCTGTCGCCCG
>JBGPTW010000200.1:0-9304 GCA_041490825.1 Methylomirabilia bacterium
CCGCGCGGCGAACCCAAGGGAAAGAATCACGAAGGTCCACGCCCATCCCACGAGCGAAGCCAACGGAATTCCGGAGCGCCCCCCGGCCCCCCGCTCGCGGTCTCCCGTGGCGCGATTTCGTCTTCGTAGGCGCGCCGTCATCGCGAGCGCGCCGACGCCCCGGAGCATCGCGCGCGGCGGCCGCCGAGGCCGAGTGTCGGGCTGGGGATCGCTCCGGGATTCCGTTGGCTTCGATCATCGACTGGACACCCACGCCCCTGACCGGGTTCCCCAGCGTTTCGGCGCTTGCGCCATCAGCTCGCGGAATTCCGGGGCGATCCCCAGCCCGGCGCTCGGTTTCGGCGGCTCGCGCCCGATCGTTCATGAATAATCCGAGCTAATGCGCGCTCGCCGCGGGCCTGACCCAGCCGCCGTGGACCGGATGGTGCGAGCAGATGAACTCCAGAAACGCCGGCCGGCCCTTCGCGTTCTCGTCGAACGCGCGCTTCAGCGCCGGAATCACTTCCGACGGCTGCGTGACGTCCTCGCCATGGAAGCCGACGGCCTTCGCCATGTTCGCCATGCACGCCGTCGAGTGATCGGACACCTTCCACGTGTAGGGATCGTGGCCGGCGCCCCAGAAGCCCGGTCCGTACCCGGAGTACCCGCCGTTGTTGATGTGAATCGTCGTGATCCCGATCTTGTAGCGCGCCACCGCCTCGAAGTTCCCCATCATGTAGCACACGCCGGCGTCGCCGGTGACGTGGACGCACTGGCGATTCGGGTACGCGAGCTTCGCCCCCACGGCGCCGGCAAGACTGAAGCCGAGCGTCGAGACGTTGCCCCAGCCCAGGAACCCTCGCGGGATCCGCGCCTCGTAGACCGTGCTGGTCTGATCTCGCGTGTTCCCGGAATCGGCGGTGACGAACGAGTTCTCCGGGTCGAGCACCTTCATCAGGTCGCCGAGCACCCGGTACGGGTTGATCGGGGTCTCGTTCGATTCCATCCACGGGCGGAACTTCGCCATGAACGCCTGCTTGCCCGCGCGGATCTCCTCGCCGAGCTCGGGTTTCTTGCGCCCGCCGCCGGTCCGAGCGGACAGCTCGTGGCTCAGCGCCTGGAGCGTCAGCTTCGCGTCACCGATCACGGCGTGGCGGGTCTCGTAGCTGCGGTTGATGTCCAGCGTGTCGACCGTGCACTGGATGATTGTCTTCTTGTCGGCATCCGGAACGGCATGACTGAACCGGTTGGGGAAGAGACTCGAGCCGACCGAGAACAAGACGTCGCACTTCCGGAGGAAGTGTTCCGCCAGCGAGCCACGAACGCCAATCGACAGTGGATGGTTCTCCGCGAACGCGCCCTTCGCCTTCAGCGTGGTCAACACCGGGACCTGAGCGAGCTCGGCGAACTGGCGCAGCTCGTTCGTGGCATCGGCGTAGTACACGCCTTCACCGACGTAGAGGAGTGGATCCTTCGCGGCCAGCAAGGCTTTGACGGCGGCCTTCACGTCGTCCGGATCGGGACCGGATCTCCAGCCTTTCACCGGCGCGTAAGGATGTTCGTCCTCTTCGTATTCACCCAGGTCGCGCGGGATGATCAGCAGGACGGGGCCGGGCCGGCCTGATCGAAGGTGCGTGAACGCGCGGCGCACGTAGTCCGGCACCAGCTCGGCGCGATCGATCTTGCCCACCCACTTGGTGGCCGTCTTGAAGGCTCCGACCATGTCGAAGTGCGTGTGCTGGCTGGCGCCCTGGCCCACGCCTTCCGCCACGACGAGGAGCGGCGACGAATCTTCCCACGCCTGCGCGATGGCGCCATACGCCATCTGGATCCCGGCGGCGTTCAGGTTCGCCATGACGGTGCACACGCCGATCTGCTTGCCGCAGGTCACGCGCGAGAACGCATCGGCCACGGCGACGGCGAAGCGCTCCTCGCCCATCATGAGAATTGGCACGCCTTCTTCGCCGAGCGCGTTGTTCACGTGATTGGTGGGATAGCAGCTCACCCACGGGATGCCCTCGGACTTGAGGATCCGCGCGAAGCCGTTGGCCGCTTTGACTTTCATCGTTGTTCTCCTTTGACGTGCTGACCGAAGAAGGCGATCACTTCCAGAATACTGTCGGCCCAGACCCAGAGCATCAGCGCGACATGCGGCCGACGTGTCATGAGTCCAGTGATCCCATGTCGTTCCGGCGACTCACTCGCGTGCATGGCGGCGGACGAAGTCCTCGTCAACCGTGATGCCGAGCCCGGGACGGTCCGGGATCTCGAGCGCTCCGTCCACGACCGTGAACTTCTCGTGCACGAGCTCGTGGAGCAGGGGATTGGCGCCGAGCGAGTACTCGAGGATGAACCCGGAGCTCTGGCTCGCGGCGAGCGCGATGCCGGCCGCGAACGCGGGCGCACCCGACCAGAGATGCGGCGCCAGTCGCAGGTTGTAGGCGGAGGCGATGGCGCCGATACGCACGCCCTCGGTGATGCCGCCCGCGATCGCGAGATCGGGCTGCAGCACGTCGGCGGCGCGCAGCTCGGCGATCTCGCGGAAGTCGTGGCGCGTGAACTCGCTCTCGCCGGTCGAGATCGGCACCGCCGACGAGCGACGCACCTCCGCGAGCCCGGTCTTGTCGTCGGCCGTCACCGGTTCCTCGAGCCAGTAGAGGTCGCAGTCCTCGATCATCCGGCAGAACGCTTTCGCCTCCGACACCGTCCACGTGCCGTGGGCGTCAGCCATCAGCTTCACGTCGGGCCCGAGCGCCTTGCGCGCGGCGCGCACGCGGGCCGCGGACCGATGCGGCTCGCCGTCCATCACGCCGACGCGCATCTTCACGGCGCGGAACCCGCCTTTGTCGACGTAGCCCAGGAGCTGCTCGCCGATGTGCGCCTCGTCGGCCCAGCCGCCCGATGCGTACGCGGGCATGCGCTCTGCGCGGCGTCCGCCGAGTAGTCGCCAGACCGGTGCACCGAGCGATTTGCCGAGCACGTCCCAGAGCGCGATGTCGACGCCGGCGATCGCGGAGACCGAGAGACCACGCCGGCCGAGCTGAGGCATCCCGTGGCCGCGATCGACGGCGTAGCCCTCGCGCGGTGTGTTGTACATCACGTCCCACAGTCGGCTCACGTCGCGCGGGTCCTGGCCGACCAGGAGCGGCGCGTAGTCGCGATTGACGATGGCGGCGAGACCGTACGCCGACGCCGCACTGCCCACGCCCGCCTTGGCCTCGCCCCAGCCCACCAGCCCGCCGTCCGTCTCGATTCTGACCACGACGGAGTCGAACGACGCGATGCGACCGAAATCGCTCGTGTGCTGCCGGTCGCGGGCGATCGGCACGTGGACCCAGGTCGCCTGGACGGTCGCGATCTTCATGTGATCACTGACTCCGGTACGCGGCCAGCACGGCGGCGGCCATCTGCTTCGTCGTTGCCGTTCCGCCCTGGTCCGGAGTGACCGTCTTGCCGTCGCGGTAGACGCGCGCGAGCGCCGCTTCGAGCCGGGAGGCCTCGGACGCGAGGCCGAGGTGATCCAGCATCAACGCCGTCGAGAGAATCGTCGCGGTCGGATTCGCGATGCCCTTCCCCGCGATGTCAGGCGCCGAGCCGTGGACCGACTCGAAGTACGCCCAGCCGTTGTCGCCGTAGTTCCCCGAGGGCGCCACGCCGAGACCGCCCGCCACTTCGCCCGCGACGTCGGACAGGATGTCGCCGTACTGGTTCATGCAGACGACGACGTCCATCGCCTTCGGAAATCGGATCAGGCGGCGCGCGGCGTCGTCCACGTTGAAGTGCTCGAAGGTGAGGTCGGGATACCGGCCGACGACCTGCTCGACCGTTCGGTGGTACAGCCCGTCGGACTCCGGGAGGACGTTGGATTTCGTGGCGCACACGACCTTGCCCGGATGACCCTTGGCCTTGCGCTTGCGAGCGAGCTCACACGCGAAGCGGGCGATGCGCTCCGCGCCGGCTCGCGTCGCCACCTTGACGGCAAACGTGCCGTCACCGTAGCGGTCGAGATTGCGAGCGAAGCGGTCACGCAGATCCGGAAGCGCACGTTTCAGGTCGGCAAGGTTGCCTTCCCGCCCGGGATACATGCCCTCGGAGTTTTCGCGGATGACGATGAAGTCGATGCCCTCGGGATCGGTGAGTGGCGACCGCATGCCGGTGTAGAACTTCGCGGGCCGCACACCCGCCCAGGCGTCCATTTCCCAGCGCAGCCAGCCCACGACCGCGGACGTTGACGGGCCCGCCGCGCCGAAGAGCACCGCGTCCGCTTCGCGGCACGCGCGCTTGGTATTCTCCGGGACCGGCGAACCCGGCGTCTCGTACTGCGGCGGCGTCAGGATCTTCACCGGCATGCCGGCGGCCGTGATGATCCCGCACGCAGCGTCGACCACTTCGACACCGATGCCTTCACCGGGTAGCGCGACGACGGTCTTCATGGTGCACGGTCTCCCTCGTCAGATCTGGCTGATGTTGACAGAGCGTAAAGCGGCGGCGTAGCGCGCGCAACTCAGGGGTAGCGGGCTGGCCAGCTCTCCGTCCGAGATTGCCCCCGGCTCGGGCTAGCGCGGATTATTCATGAACGCTCACCGGCAATCGAGCGCGTGGCGTCGCGGGCCGGCCGGCTCGGTGAGGGGCCTCTGACCACGAGGCCCTGTTGACCGATGACCGGCGAGCGGTACCCACTCCGGGCTTATTTGCCCTCAATAGCACGCGTCGGGTACGGGTCACCCGGCCCCCCACCGCGCCGGCGGCCCCGCGGCACCCGCTGTCCCGGGCCTCGGTCGTTCGTCGATGGTCCGCGCGCGTCGTTCGTTCATGAGCAATCCGGGCCAGGAGCGTGGCGGAATATCGAGGCGGGCGCCGGGTACCCCGGCGACCGACGAGCGTATGGGGGTCTGGGGGCCTTCGAGGCCCCCAGCTCACTAAAGATACCCAGCGGTCGCGAGAAACTCCGCGATCAACACCGCGCCCTTCGCCGCGCCCATCTTGGTGTTGTGTGACACGAGCACGTACTTCACGCCGTGCTCGAGCGCCAAATCCTCGCGGATGCGGCCGACGCTCGTCGTCATGCCGCCGTCGGCGTCACGGTCCAGCCGCGGTTGTGGCCGGAACGGGTCGTCGTGCACGGTGATCAATCGCTGCGGCGCTGACGGCAAGGCGAGCCGCGCCAGCTCGCCGCCGAAATCGCGGAATGCCACTGCCACGTCGCTTGGCGTCGCCCGCGTTCCGAGCGATACCGTGACGGCTTCGGTGTGTCCCTCGGTGACCGCGGCGCGTGTGCACGTGGCGCTGACGGGGAACGCCGCGGGCGTGATGCCGTCGTCACCGATGACACCGAGAATCTTGCCGGTCTCCCGCGCGACCTTCTCTTCCTCGCCGGGGATGTAGGGGATGACGTTGTCGACGATGTCGAGGGCGGGGACGCCCGGCGAGCGTCCCGCCCCGGAGACGCCCTGCATCGACGTCATCACCACGCGCTGCACGCCGAAGCGATCGACCAGCGGCTTGAGGGTCATGACCAGCCCCATCGTCGTGCAATTCGGCAAAGGGACGATGAAGCCGCGCCACCCACGCCGCCGTCGCTGCACGTCGATCTGCGTCGCGTGCTCTATGTTGACGCCAGGCACCAGGGTCGGCACGTCGTCCTCGTAGCGGAATGCCGAGGCCGTGCTGACGACCGCCGTCGTCTTCGCGTACTGCGGCTCCAGCACCCGCGCCGCGTCCGACTCGACCGCGGAGAAGACGACGTCGATGCCGGCCACGTTCAGCCCATCGCCATTCTCGACGGGGAGATCGAGCACGTTCGCCGGCGGCGCCTCGAGGCACCACCATCGCCGGGCGCCGGTCTTGGCGTCGCGGAGCGCGGCGCTGTACGTCTTGCCGGCCGATGGCTCCGATGCTGCCAGCATCACGACTTCGAACCAGGGATGTCGATCGAGCGCGACCAGAAACTGTTGTCCCGCAATTCCCGTGGCGCCGACGACCGCGACTCGCTTCTTCACGTCATGCCTCTTTCCGGTCTCCGAAACGCAAAAGGCCCGCGATCACCTGCCCTTCTCGGTCATGCGCTTTGCCCGTCGAATCATGTGTCGGCGATCGTAGCCGGGCGGCGGTCCGGGTGTCAACGTATCGCGAGCGAGAGGCATGCCGATTGCGTGAAGCGAGAGCCCTGATGCCGGATCTCACTGGCGTTGATCCGGGCGGCGCGGGGGCCTATGCTGTCGAGGCCGCGCACTCCTTCGACGAGGACACCGGATGCGATTCGGCTGGTTGACGCTCGGGCATTCGCCTTCCGGCGACGGGGACTACACCGCGATCCACGAACAGGTCGCGCAGGCCTGTTTCGCGGAGGCCGCGGGCTTCGACGGGATCTGGCTCACCGAGCACAACTTCACCGGTGAGAGCGTGTACTGCGATCCCATCCCGTTCGCCAGTGTCGTGGCCGCGCGCACGTCGCGGATCCGGATCGGTTTCGCCGTGATCCAGCTTGCGCTGCGGCACCCGATCCGTCTCGCGACCCAGCTCGCCCTGCTCGACAATCTCTGCGACGGCCGTCTCGACATCGGCGTCGGGCACGGGACCAATTACAACGAGTACGAGTTCGTCGGTTACGGGTTGCGGAGCGACGACAGCCGGGAGCGGATGGAGGAGACGCTCGACGTGATGGTTCGCGCGTGGACCGAAGCGCCGCTCGTCCACCAGGGAAAGTTCTATCGGCTCAGCCTGCCGGAGCTTCGCCCGCGCCCTCGACAGCGACCGCACCCGCCGATCTGGCGGGCCGTCTCGTCACCCGACTCGGTGCGCGAGTGCGGCCGGCTGGGCGCACCCATCATGACGGCGCGCATCCCGCTGGCGCGCGTTCCCGAGCGGCTCTTGCTCTACGAGGCGGGCCTTGCCGAAAGCGGGCTCGATGCGACCACACAGCAGCGGCTCCGCGAGCAAGCGGCCGTGTGGCGCTTCGTCCACGTCGCGGAGAGTCAGGCCCAGGCCGAGGACGAGCTTGCCGCAGCGCTACGAGAGACGCGCGCGCACATGGTGCATTCGCGCGCGACCCACAATCCCGCGGATTTCCGGGTCGATGCGTCGCGCGTCAATCCGTGGAACGATCCGCTCGTCTCGGATGAGGACGGCGTCCGGTACGTGCTCGCCACGGCGACACTCTACGGCACCGCGCAGCGCGTGGCGGATCAGGTGGCCGAGATGAGAGACGCCGGCGTGCATCATGTGCTGTGCCAGATGAGTTATGGTTACTTACCGCACGCGAGGATCATCGAGTCGATGCGAGACTTCGGCGAGACCGTGATGCCGCAGTTTCGCTGACCGGTGTTCGCGCTGTGAGTTCCGAAAACCACGTAATCGAGGACCGAGGAGGAACGAGATGGCCGTGTCCGTAGGGTTCATCGGTGTCGGCAACATGGGCAATCCGATGGCGTTCAACGTGTTGAAGGCTGGCTTTCCGATGACGGTCTTCGATACGAATCCGAAGGCGATGGAAAACCTCGTGGAGGCCGGCGCGCGCCGAGCGGGCTCGGCGCGTGAGGTCGTCGAGCATTCCGAGATCCTTCTGACCTCGCTGCCGGCATCGCCCGACGTCGAGGCGATCTATCTCGAACCCGGCGGTCTCGTGGAGCGCGCCAAGCCCGGGACGATCCTCATCGACCTCAGCAGCGTGCTGCCCTCGACGCCTAGGGCAATCGAGCCCCGCGCCAAGCAGCGCGGCGTTCATTTCCTCGAGGCGCCGGTCAGCGGGGGAGTCAGCGGCGCGCGCGCCGCGACGCTGGCGATCATGGTCGGTGGCGATGCGGAGCTGCTGCCCCGTGTTCAGCCGGTCCTCCGCGCCATCGGCCCGAACATCTTCCACGTCGGGCCGGTGGGCGCGGGCAACACCGTCAAGGCGATCAACAACATGATGGCGTGCGTGAACGGTCTCGCGATGATGGAAGGCCTGGTGCTCGGCGTGAAGGCGGGCCTCGACCCGATGACGATCTACGATGTCGTGAAGGCGTCGAGCGGAGGCAGCAAGGCGCTCGAGCGCATTCCGCGAGCGTTGATCCCGCGCAATTTCGAGCCCGGCTTCAAGGTGGCGCTCATGAACAAGGATCTCGAGACGTTCAACACGATCGCCAAGGAGCTGCACGTGCCGGTCAGCTTCTCCAACGTGGCCCAGCGCTACGAGCAGGCGGCGATGGCGGCTGGACTGTCCGAGCAGGACACGAGCGTGGCGCTGGTGATCATCGAGCGGCTGGCGGCCGTGCAAGTCCCGCGCGGCGACGCGCCGAAGGAAGCGCGATGAAGTTCGGACTGCACTCCGTCAACCTGCACACCTGTAGCTATCCTGACGCGGCGGCGCGGTTCGGCCGAGCCGCCGAGGCTGCGGGCTTCGAGTCGCTGTGGGTGGCCGACCACGTGGTGCTGCCCGATCCGCCGGTGGCCGGGCGTCCGATGGCGCCGGACATGCGGCTCCTCGATCCGATCGTCGCGCTGACGTTCCTGGCGGCCCACACGTCACGCATCTTGCTCGGCACCGGCGTCATCATCCTGCCGCAACGCCAGGCCGTCGTGCTCGCCAAGCAGCTCGCATCACTCGATGTGCTCTCGAACGGCCGGCTCGTCTTCGGGCTCGGCGTCGGCTGGTGCGAGCCGGAGATGCGTTCGGTCGGTGTGGCGTTCGCCGAACGCGGTCGTATCGCCGACGACTACCTCGCGGCGATGCGCGCGGTGTGGACGCAACTGAAGCCGTCGCATCGCGGCCCGTACGTGGCGTTCGACGGCGTCCAGGCGATGCCGCGACCCGTGCAGAACCCGATACCAATCGTCGTCGGCGGACGAACGCCGCCCGCGTATCGCCGCGCGGTGATGCAGGGCCACGGCTGGTACGGATTCGGACTCGACGTGGAGGAGACGCGCAAGTGCGTGAGCGCGCTGCGCGAGGCTGCCGGCAAGTCCGCGCGGCCGGCCGCGCTCGGGACGCTCGAGATCAGCGTGACGCCGCCGAGCTATGACGTTCCGAACAAGGCGACGATCGACGCGTACGCCGCGGCGGGCGTCGATCGCCTGATCTTGCGCCCGCGCCCGGAGATGGATGCGCCGGCGCTGGAGCGCTTCGCTGCGGAGTCTGCTCGCGCGCTTCACGTGTAGTCCTAAGATCGAGGCGGCCGACGGCTTTGCCGGCGATCGCCGAGCGTGTGGGGGTCTGGGGGCCATGTCGGGGCCCCCGTGCGCCGGGATAAACCGGCGAGGTGTTGCGAATGCAAGAGTCGTACGGTGAAGGTCCAGCGAACCACACCGGCCCCGAGTCATGCGCAGGCGTCCGTGAGGGCGAAGGCGA
>JBGPTW010000201.1:0-9110 GCA_041490825.1 Methylomirabilia bacterium
CTCACGAGGTCATCGGTTCAGAAGATATTAGTAACTACGCTCTCCGGACAGGCCCGGAGCCCCGCAACTGCCTGTTCCATAAAGAGAACTACCTCAGACTCGGGGCCACGAGAAGACGCGCCGGATTAAACTCACGCTAGCGCCGACCGGTGACCCGGCGGGAGACGGGCAGCCAGGGTCCTCTGACCACAGGCCCCTTTGCCCCGATCATCGGCGAGCCGTTCCCATTCGCCACGCCTGTGTCGTCGCCTCGCGAGGCGGGAATGGGTCACCCGGACCCGGCTGCCCATCTCCCGCTGGGTCACCGGCCGACACTGGTACGGACGTTCATGAATCACGCGCGCGGATATCGACGAACGACCGAGGCCGGGGACAGCGTGTTGCCGCGGGCCGGCCGGGTCGGTGGGGGGCCGGTTGACCCGTTCCCGGAGCGTGCGATCGAGGGCAACCCGGTCGTGAGTGGGAACGGCTCGCGGGTCATCGGTCAAAGGGCCTCGTGGTCGGAGGCCCCTCACCGATCCGGCCGGCCCGCGACGCCACGCTCGAATGACGGCGAGCGTTCATGAACTATCCGCGCTAGACCGACAGATAGCGCCCCTTCAGCTCCTGCTCGTGCCGGTGGAACTCACTGGTCGTGCCGGCGAACACCATGGCGCCCTTGTTGAGCACCAGCACCTGATCACTGACCGCGAGCGCCATGCGCGCGTTCTGCTCCACCAGCAGAATCGTCACGCCTTCGTCCTTGAGACGGACCATGATCCGCTGCACTTCCTGCACGAGCCGGGGCGCGAGGCCCTGCGACGGCTCGTCGAGCTTGAGCAGCTCGGGTTTGCCGGCGAGCGCGCGCGCGATCGCGAGCATCTGCTGCTCGCCACCCGAGAGGCTGCGCCCGCGCTGGCGCCAGCGCTCGCGCAGCACCGGAAAGAACTCGAAGATGCGCTCGAGCGACCAGCGGGCGCCGTCGCCGGCGTCGCGCTCCGCCAATCGCAGGTTTTCACCGACGTCGAGGTGCGGAAAGATCTGCCGCCCTTCGGGAACGTAGCCGACGCCTTGACGGAACACGCGGTGCGGGGCCTGGCCGGTGATGTCGCGGTCCTTGAAGCGCACGGTGCCCGTGCGCGGCGGGGTGAGTCCCATGATCGAGCGCAGCGTCGTCGTCTTGCCCGCTCCGTTCCGGCCGAGCAGGACCGTGATCTCGCCGGCCGGGACCGTGAAGGCGACGTCGCGCAGGACGTGGCTCTTCCCGTAGAACGTCTGGAGCGCCTCGACGGCGAGCAGCACGTCTACTCCACGACTCCGAGATACGCCGTCTGCACGTCGGCGTTTCTGCGGATCTCCTCCGGAGTGCCGTCGGCGATGAGCTGGCCAAAGTGCAGCACGCTGACCCGGTCCGCGAGATCGAAGACGACGTCCATGTCGTGCTCGACGAGCAGGATCGTGAGCCGCTGCTCGCGCGCGATCCGGCGAATCACGGCGACGGTCTCCGTCGTATCTTCCGGCGAGAGTCCTTGCGTCGGCTCGTCGAGCAGCAACAGCTCCGGTTCCTGAGCCACGGCCATCGCGATCTCCAGCAGGCGCTGGTCGCCGTGCGGGAGCGTCGCCGCCAGCTCCTCGGCCCGATGGAGGAGCCCGAGCGACTCGAGGCTCCGACGCGCGCGCCGTTCGCTGGTCTGAAGGAGGGCGCGCCCGCCGAGGATGCGAAAGTTTCCACCCGACTTGAGCTGGACGGCGATGCGGACGTTCTCCAGCACGGTCAGCTCCGGAAAGATGCTGGTGATCTGGAACGTGCGCGAGATCCCACGACGGCACCGCGCCGGTGAGGCCAGCGTCGTGACATCGACGCCCTGGAAGAACACACGGCCCGACGTGGGCGGCAGGAGGCCCGAGATGAGATGGAACAGCGTCGTCTTTCCGGCGCCGTTGGGTCCGATCACGGCGCGAAGCTCGCCGGCTTGCACGTCGAGGGTGACGTCCGTCACGGCGCGCAGGGCACCGAAGGCGCGACCGAGCTTTTCCGTGTGGAGGACGGCCGTCATCCGCGAATGGCAAGACGCCGGGCCGTGCCGACCAGCCCACCCGGAAGGAAGATGACCATCAGGACGAAGATGGCGCCGCTAAAGATCATCCAGTGCTCGGTATAGCTCGACGCGACTTCCTGGATGAGGATGAACACCATCGCGCCCACGATGGGGCCGATCAGCGTCCCGATGCCCCCCGTGATGACCATCATGAGTCCCTGGCCCGACATCACCCAGAACATGACTTCCGGCGATGCGAAACCGCGGAACGGGGCAAACAGCGCTCCCGCGAGCCCGGCGAAGACGGCGGCGACGACGACGACCACGAGCTTGAAGGGTCGCGGATCACGTCCGAGGCTGGTGAATCGCCGCTCGTTCTCGCGGATGGCCTGCAGCGCGCGGCCGAACGGTGAGTGGACGAAGGCGCGGCAGAGCACGAGCGAGAGCACGACACAGGTCGCGACCACGAAGTAGAACGCCTGGGCCGAGGCGAGGCTCGGTCCGCCCCAGTACAGCGCGGTCTTCGGCACGCCGGCGATCCCGTCCGAACCGCCGGTGAGGTCCCGCCACTTGTACGCGACGGTGTAGAGGAGCTGCGCGAACGCGAGTGTCAGCATCGCGAAGTAGATGCCGGTCGCGCGGGTGGAGAACCAGCCGATCGGGAGCGCAACGGCGCCGGCGAGCAGCGCGCCGGCGAGCAGCGCGACCGGGATGGGCTGGGCGAAGTTGATCAGCACGAGGGCGCTGCCGTACGCCCCGAGGCCGAAGTACGCGGCGTGGCCGAACGAGACCATGCCCGTGTAGCCGAGGATCAGGTCGAGCGAGAGCGCGAACAGGCCGAAGATCAGGAGATCGGTGAGGATCGAGAGCTGGTAGCGAGCGAGCGCCCAGGGCGCGATCGCAAGGGCGACGAGCGCGGCGACGGCGAGGATTCTCATATTTTCCCCGCTTACTCTTCTTCACCGAAGAGGCCCCAGGGGCGGAAGATCAGGATCGCGCCCATCACCGCGTACATGATGACCATCGCGGTCTCCGGCAGATAGAACGCGCCCCAGGTCTGCGCGGCGCCGACGATCAGGCTGCCCGCCATCGACCCGGGGATGCTGCCGAGCCCGCCGATCACCACCACCACGAACGCGTCGACGATCACGCTGATCCCCATCCCGAGATAGGCCGTCGTCATCGGCGCCGCTGCGACGCCGCCGAGCCCCGCCAGCGCGCACGCGGCTCCGAAGACGAGCGTGCGCACGCGCGCGACGTCGGCCCCGAGGCAATCCGCCATCTCGCTGTTCTGCGCCACCGCGCGGGTCACGAGTCCGGCGCGGGTTCTCGTCAGAAAGAGCCAGACCGCGCAGCCCACCGCCAGGCCGAGCACGATCACGAAGAGCCGGTACCGCGGGTAGATGATGCCGGCGAGATCGAGAGATCCATCGAGCAGCGGCGGCGGGTCGATGCCCTTGGCGGTGTTGCCGTAGAGCACACGGATGGATTCCTCGAGGATCAGTGCGAGACCGAAGGTCAGGAGGAGCTGGTAGATCGGGGGACGGCGGTAGATGAACCGCAGGGTCGAGGCTTCGAGCAGCGCGCCGACGAGACCCACGACCGGCGGCACCACGATGAGCGAGGGCCAGAAGTAGCCGGAGATGGCGACGCTCGTGAACCCGAGGTAGGCGCCCAGCATGTAGAAGACGCCATGCGCGAAGTTGACCACGCGAAGAATCCCGAACACGAGCGAGAGACCGGCCGAGACGAGGAAGAGGAGCCCCGCGAGCGCCAGCGCGTTGAGCAGCTGCTCGACGAGATTCGACACGTCGCGGGGCTCCTCGACGAACCGTCCGCTACGAGAAGTCCTCCGTCCGGCATTTCGGCGTGACCTTGTCACCCGGATAGGTTGCCAGGATCTTCGGGATCGGATGCGGGTACTTCGGGTCCTTCACGCACTCGACTGCGAACCCGAGCTGGACGGCCTGGTGATCGCACTTCCGCATGAAGAACGGGCCCTCGAGACCTTCGTACGGCGAGTCCTCCCACGCCTCGGTCACCTTCTCGATGTCGTCGCTGCCGGCCTTCGTGATCACCTGGGACAACCACTCGAGCCCCTCGTACGTCTCGCCGTCGAACATGTCCGGGTAGATCCCGTGCATGTCGTGGAACCGCTTCACGAAGGCGTTGTTCTTCGGCGTGTCGACCGTGAACGGATAGCGCGAGCTGCCGATCGCGCCCACCATCGCGTCACCGACGGCCTTCATGTTCTCCAGCTCGAGGATCTCCATGATCGGCTTCACCTCGCGCGTGAGGCCGAACTGGTGCGCTTGCTTCAGGAAGATCGTGGCGTCCTGACCGACGAGCACCAGGTACACGCCCTGCGCGCCCGACTGCTTGACCTTGCCGATGTAGCTGGCGAAATCCTTGGTGCCGGTCGGCGGGTAGTCTTTGCCGACGACCTCCTTCTTTGCCGCCGTGATCTGGTCCACGAAGGACGCGACGCTGTCGCGGCCCCAGGCGTAGTCGCTGCCCAGCGCGAAGAAGCGCTTCATCGGCGCTTCCGCCAGGTAGAGGCTGATCGCGCGGGCGCCCATCGGGCCGCTGGTGTTGATGCGGAAGAAGTTGCGGTTGTAGGACTTCGCGGTAAGCGCGCCGGCGCCGTTGATGGTGGACATGAAGATGACCTTCCACTCCGGACACTTCGCCGAGATCGCGAGCGCCTCCGACGACATCACGACGCCGGTGAGGAACTTCACGCCGTCCTTCTCGACGAGCTTCTGCGCCTTCCTGACGGCCGTGGCGGGATCGCCGCCGGTGTCCTCGAAGATGAACTCGATCGGCCGGCCGAGAACGCCCTTGGCCTTGATGTCCTTGGCGAAGAGCTCTGCCGCGCGCTTGGCCTGGATGCCGTACTGCGCGTTGCCGCCCGACAGCGCAGCCGGCATTCCGATCTTGATCGGGTTCTGCGCGTAGGCGCGTCGCAGGAATGCGGGGGCGCCGACTATCGTCACCGCTCCGCCAACCACGGCCGCCGTCAGGAAGTCACGTCGTCTCATGTTCGATTCTCCTCTTCGCGAATGATCAATGCTTCTTCGATTCGTTGCAGACACGCGCCTCAGCCGTCGATTCAACCGCCATCAGAAGATCGTGCGGGTCATGCCGCCGTCGATGGCGATGGTCGTTCCGGTGATGTAGGTGGACAGATCCGACGCGAGAAACGCCACGAGATTCGCGACCTCATCCGCCGTCCCGGGCCGCCGGAGCGGCACGCTTCGGAGAATGTCGCGCTCGGCTTCCTCCGGGGTCACGCCCTTGGCGGCGCCCCACTTGACGATGATGCCGTCCCAACGTTCGGTGCGGATGGGGCCGGGGTTGACGCCCGTCACGAGGATCGCGTGCGGCGCGCCCTCGTCGGCGAGCGCCTTGGTGAAGTTGAGGAGCGCCGCGTTGGCCGCGCCGCCGATCATGTAGTTCTCCATCGGCTGCACGCCGGCGATGCCAATGACGTTGACGATGCGCCCGCCGCCGCGCCGGACGAGGTGCGGAAACACCTCGCGCGCGACGCGAATGTAGCCGAAGAGCTTCAGATGCCAGCTATCGAGCCATGCCTGATCGGGCAGGCTGAGGAAGGCTCCGCCCTGCGCGGCGCCGGCGTTGTTGACGAGGATGTCGACGCCGCCGAACCGATCCGCGGTGGCGCGCACCCAGCCCTGGATGTCGTCCGGCCGGGTCAGGTCCGCGGGATAGGCCAGGCATGCGACACCATGCTTGGCCTCGAGATCGCGCGCGACTGCTCCGAGCTGCTCGGCGCTTCGCGCGCAGAGCGAGAGCCGCGCGCCCTCGGCCGCGAGCCTCTCGGCGACAGCGCGGCCGATCCCCTTGCTCGCTCCCGACACCATCGCCACTTTGCCGCCGAGCCCGGTTTCCATGCGTTCCTTTCACGACCGACTGAAGCGCCGCCTCGCGGCGCTTATGCCTGCGGCAACCCGGCCGCCGCTCGGCTCCTACTGCCACGAGCCACTGAAGGTCGCCTCGCGGCGCGCCGCCGCTCGGCTCCTACTCCCACGAGCCGCCCGATTATAGCCGGAGCGATGGCGCGGGTCGTGGCGAGGATCGAATGGGCACCTTGAACGCGGCCAGGGCCTTGCGCCAGAAGGCACGAAGCTCCTCCTCGTTATTTTTCGCTCTGAGACAGGTTTGTCACCCGCGCTCACGGCCGGCAAGGCGGAGCCTCGTCGATGCCTGGATTATTCACGCCGGATCGTCCTGCACTTGCCGAGGACCATTCCCTAGCTCCGGACCTGGTGTCAACTTGCGCGCGCCGTCGGCGCGACCACGTAACTCGCTCGGGGACCCTGCCGCGGTGCGCTGGCACTGTCAATTCAATCCAGAACTTTTGACAATAGCTTCATTTCCAGTGTAATTTAACCAAATCATTAAACCGATTGGCTCATTTACACACGACTGCCCGCCAGTACACTGCACTCAGCGAGGACAAAAATTGGGCGTGACCCTGAGTGGCGGGCGCCGTCAGGGGCCAGGGCGTCTGCACCAATGAGTCGCAAAGAAGCCCCCACGAGAATCTCGTCGCGAAGCCCGGCCTCGTCGGCCTCTCCCTGGTCTCCTCGTTCCTACGAGCCGCGCCCGCATTTTCTGCTGAGCCGAAAGCCCAGCCCGCTGCCTCCCGCGCGGCAGTGCCATCAGTGACCTTCCACGACGGCCTGCTCAGCGTGGAGGCGAGCGGCCAGCTGCTGCTGAAAGAGGCCGTGGTGGAAGCCCTCGGGGCGATCGGTAGCCCGGAGGCGGAACAGGTGTTGCGCCAGGCCGTGGGCGACGAGGACGAGGGTGTCCGGGACGCTGCGGCGACCGAGCTGGCACGGCTGGGAACGATCGAGTGACTCAACTTCAAAGGGAGGCATTCCGTGCGACATAACCTGCGAGTCCGAGAGACGGCAGGCCGGGTGGCGACGATGTTCATTCTGGTGCCACTGCTCCTGCTGCTGGCGCCCTTCGCGGCCCAGGCGCAGTCGGGCCAGAATTTCGTGATCCAGCCCTACGGGACAGTGAACGTCGACCAGCTACCGCCCGAGGGCTCCGAGCGCCTGGAGTACCGGGAGGCGCCATGGCTCCCCCGCGACCCGGCGGCTCTGCAGCGCGCGAAGGCGGCGGCCGAAACCGGCGCAGCCGAGGGCGGGGCGGCGCCGGATGTGGTTCCCGGGCCGTTGAACGTCAACGAACTGACCAATTTCATCGGCCTGAAGTTCTCGGAGAGCGGCGGTTTCATTCCGCCCGACAACGGCACGGCCGCTGGGTTCAACCACATCGTGGAGTTCGTCAACGTGGTGGGCGCGATCTACAACAAGTCCGGGGTCAAGCAAGGGGCCAACATCAACCTGCACACCTTCTTCGGCACGAACCAGGGGCTCACGGACCCGGTGGTGCGCTTCGACCTTGGGTCCCAGCGCTGGTTCGTCACCATGATCACGGTGTCGGTGCCGCTTCGGTGGATCCTCGCGGTCTCCGCCAGCGACAATCCCACCGGGAGCTGGACGCTCTACTCCTTCAACCCGGACCCTGCCAATAACAATAACCTCCCGGACTACCCCAACATGGGGATCAGCGATGACAAGGTCGTCCTGACGGCTAACGCGTTCAACGCCGCCGGGACCGCCTTCCTCGGCGCCGAGTTCGTCGTCTTCAACAAGAGCGATCTCGTCGCCGGGACGACGGCACACACCACCTTCTTCGCTCCCGACTCCGGCACCTTCACGCTCCGCGCGGCGATGAACCTCTCCTCCGACACCAACATCTATATGACGAGTCACAACGGGAGCAACTCGCCGACGAGCATCCGGGTCTACACGGTCACCGGCCTCCCGACCAGCATCAGCAGCGCCAGCTCCTCGTTCGTGAACCGCACCGTCTCCGCCATCAGCCAGCCGCCCGACGCGGCGCAGAGCGGCGGTGCGCCCCTGATCCAGACCGACGACAACCGGCTGCTGGACGCGGCCTTCCGGAGCACCCATCTCTACACGACGGCCACCTCCGGCTGCCTCCCGTCCGGGGATACGTCGACCCGCGCCTGCGTGAGGGTGATCGAGATCGTGAATCCCGGCACGACGGCGACCGTCCACCAGGACTTCAACTTTGGGATCAGCGGCATCTACATGTACTACCCGGCGCTGTCGATCACGAGCGCGGGCGACGTGATCGCGGTCTTCTCGCGCTCTTCCTCGAGCGAGTTCGCCGGGGTGTGGGCTAGCGGCAGGCTCAGCACCGATCCCCTGAACACCTTTCAGCCCCCGACCGTGATCAAGGCGGGCGAAGCCCACTACAACCCCTTTGCCTCCCGATGGGGCGACTACTCCTCCGCCACCATCGATCCCTCGGATCAGACCAAGGTCTGGGTGTCGGGCGAGTACGCCTGTCCGGGCGCCTGCGCAAACGGCTCCAACTGGGGAACCTGGATCGCCCAGACCAGCATCGGCACGGTGACCACCAACACCATCACCGGCAGCATCCTCGTCAACGGCGTCGGCCAGGCGAGCAGGACCGTGAAGCTGACGCAGGGGATCCACGCCGTCGCGACCACCACGACCAACGGCAGCGGGCAATACACCTTCACGCCCGTGAACTCCGGCACGTACAACATCATGATCCTGGGAGTGCCGGGCTCGGGCACCTTCTCGGGTAACGTCTCGCTCAACGGGGTGGGTGAACCCGGCAAGGCGGTGAAGGTTAGCAGGCTTCTCGGGACCACGCTCACCGACGCCGGCGGCAACTTCTCCCAGGCCGCAGTATCGGCCGGGAACCATACCGTCACCATCCAGAACGTGGACGTGCCGTAACCCACAGGACACGCAGCACGCGGGCGCCCCCTCTCCCCCGCCGAGGGGGGAGAGGAACTGGGACCTCCGCGAGGTGCCCGAGCGGCGGCCAGCCACTCGGCGAGCGTCCCCGGCTGGTGCCACCGCCGCCGTCGAGAAATACGCGGCGTGCGGGGTCGCGATGACGTTCTCCATCTTCAGGAGCGGATTGTCGGCGGCGACCGGTTCCTGCTCCCACACGTCGAGCGCCGCGCCGGCGAGCTGCTTCTTCTCGAGCGCC
>JBGPTW010000202.1:0-9025 GCA_041490825.1 Methylomirabilia bacterium
CGTCCTATCGAGGGCAACCAGGCCAGGAGTGGGAACGGCTCGCCGGTCATCGGTCAACAGGGCCTCGTGGTCAGAGGCCCCTCACCGCCCCGGCCGGCCCGCGACGCCACGCGCTCGATTGACGGTGAGCGTTGATAGTTAAACGGGGGGACCCCAAAATGCCCCCAGACCCCCCCAACGCTCGGAGCGCCCCGGGAAACCCGTGGCGCTCCTCGATAATTCGAGCGGCTCCACCTAGCCTCGGCCGTTCCCGCCAGCCGTTCGCGCGGCGCGCTCCTGCTCGAGGATGTCCAGAAGCCGCCGCCGCCGCTCCTTCCGTTCTTCGACCTGCGCCAAGAACGCGGCGCCGGCCTCGGGCCGCCAGGATGCGCCCGCGTGCTGTCCGTATTTCTCGACGATGGCCCATTCGTCGTCGGTCAGGAATGTTTCGAGGTCGACGAAACCCTGACGGAGCGGAATCACGACCCGCTCGTCGGTGGCGACCTCGAGCGCGCGAAGAATCACCCTACCGATCACTTCCTTGGAGTACGGCAGATCGCGCTCGCGGCTGAAGCGGCCGGCAGCGCGACGCTCGAGGCAAGCGGCATACGCCTCAATGACGGCGCGAGCTTCACGGGCATCCCTCGCCGGCCGGCGACGGCTGGAGAACAGGCGGGAGAGCCAGCCGCCGAGGCGCCAGTGAGCCATGACGGGTCATCGTCGCCGGAGCCGTCGGCCGCGTCAATGCCGCATCGTCTCTTTGCTATGCTGCGGAGCATGTCTCAGGACCCGCTCCTCGCCGGCGTCACCGTTCTCGATCTGACCCGTGTCCTCGCCGGACCGTACTGCACCCGGCTCCTCGCTGATCTCGGCGCTCGCGTCATCAAGATCGAACGGCCCGGGGACGGCGATGAGATGCGGAAGGGCTACCTGCAGCTCGAGGACGGCCGCGAGGATCAGAGCACCTATTTCATCCGGATCAACGCGGGCAAGCTCAGCGCCGCCGTCGACCTCGCTCATCCCGACGCTCGACCGCTCATCGCGGATCTGACGCGCGCGGCCGACGTGGTGGTCGAGAACTTCCTGCCCGGCGTGGTGGCCAAGCTCGGCTGCGACTACGACACGCTGGTGGCGATCAAGCCGGACCTTGTCTATTGCTCCATCTCGGGCTTCGGACAGATCGGCCCGTGGCGGCAGTGGCCCGCCTTCGCGCACATCATCCATGCGGTGTCCGGCATGACGCATCTCGAGCAGCAAGGGGACCCAGCGCCTCGGGTGGCGTATCTGCAAGCCGCGGATGTGCTGGCGGCGACGCACGCGTTCGGCGCGATCCTGGCGGCGTTGTTCCGGCGGGAACGTACCGGACGCGGCGCCTATCTCGACGTGTCCATGCTCGAGGCGCTGATCGCCGCCGAAGACGTGAGCTATGGCGCGGTGCTGAATGGCGGCAAGGAATACCCGGGGCCGCGTCCCGGCATGCTCGTGCACCGGATCGGCGATCGGTACCTCGCGCTCCAGACCGTCGGCGCGCCGCAGCTCTGGCCGCGAATGGTCGGCTTGCTCGGCCGCTCCGAGCTGCTGCACGATCCGCGGTTCGCCACGCCGCGCGCCAGACGCGAGCACTGGCCCGAGATCCGTGCGTTGATCGTCGAGTGGCTCGACCGCTTCGAGACGGTCGAAGCCGCGCTTGCGGCTATCGGTCCTGCGCGGGTTCCGTGCGCGCCGGTGCTCGCGCCGTCCGAGGTCGCCGCACTGCCGCAGCTTGCCGAGCGTCACGCGTTTCCCGAGGTCGGCCATCCCGTGCGCGGCTCCGTCCGTATCACGGCGCCGCCGTTCCACGTCGATCGAAGGCCGGTGGCGCCGGGCGATGCGGCCCCGTACCGTCCCGGCGAGGACACGCGCGCGGTGCTGCAGGACGTGCTCGGCTACAAAGTGTCGCGGATCGAAGAGCTCCTCGCGGCGAAGGTGATCGCCACGCCGTGACGCGGCGCCGCGCCGGCGAAGCCGGCAGACTGGACGGACCGAGCCTCGAACGAGAGCGCGACCGGCGGTTCCGGCGGCTCCCCGCGCTCAAAGTCAGGAACGAGCGGAGCGCGCTCGCGTTCGTCGAGGACGTGGGCTTTTGCTCGACGTTCTACCGCTTTCGCGAAGGGGTCCCCTGCCTCTGGGAGGCAGTGGCGGGCCGCCGGAATCCGCGCTGGCCACGCCGCTCTCATCACGACCCCGGCATCGGGGTGACCTGGGAGCTGAAGGACGTGTTGCCGGCGAAGAAGCGCGTGTACTACGGCAAGCTGCTGCACGGTCGCCCGCTCCTGGTGGCGCTCGACGTCTTGCCGGCCTTCTATGCGCTGATGCGTGGCGCGCAGCGCGCCCGCGACTATCGCCACGAATACGAAGCCGGGCGGTTGTCACTGACCGCGCGCCGGCTGATGGATGCGCTCCTGCGCGAGCATCCGCAGTACACGCGTGAGCTGCGCGCGAACGTGTTCATGCTCGAGCCGTCGAAGACGCGCGAGTTCGAGCGGGCGATGGCGGAGCTCCAGCAGGGGCTGTGGGTCGTCAAGACCGAAGAACGGTACGAGCCGACGTTCTCGTATCGCTGGGATCTCGTCGAGTCGTGGCTTCCGGAGGCCGTCGCCGCAGGGCGCCGACTTCGACGCGCGGCGGCAATCGAGCGGCTCGTGGAGCGCTACACGGCCGCGGCCCTCTACACCTCCGAGACCCTCCTCCGCCGTCTCTTCGGACTCCGTGCCGAGGAAGTGCGCATGGTCGTGACCACGCTCGCGCGCCGCCGGGTGCTGATGCCGGAGCAGACCGTCCCCACATGGCCCGGACGCTGGATCGTGCACCGATCTGTGTTCGGGTCCGACTGAATCGAGGCCCACGGATAGTTGGCACCGCGAGTCAGCACTGCTGGCCGCTGGTACGGCCCTTGCCCTGATTCAGAGCAGGAGGTCAAAGCGACGTTCGCAACGATTCTGATCGTCGTGCTGGTACTGGCAATGATCGGCTGCGTGCCGACTATGTGCTCAGCTACTTTCGGACGCCCAGCTCCTCGGCGGTGAAGGCGGCGGCGGCCGACCGCTCGTACAAGGCATCGGCGACTTCGTGCAAAGTGACGAGCGCGGCGATTCGCTGGACCATAGAACGGAAGTGCTGGCGCTCAACGAGAGTCAGGGCCCGCCCATTGCAGCGGTTCGCTTGGCGATAGCCCAGCCACTTCTTCAACACCGGATAGCCACCGATCTCGTAGCTCCACACGGCCTTCGGGACGTTGGAAAAGTAGACGTCATCGTTGATGTAGAGGTCGCCGGTTCTCTCGCCCCACGCTGGATGTTGAGCCTCCGCTTCGAAATAGGCCCGCTCGATCCACCTACCTCGCGCGGCCCCAAAGTACGCGATCGACACGATGAGATCCTGCTGGGCGACTTGGGAGCCGCCGCGCTTCTTGCTTGCGCCGATCGTTGCGGCGCTTTTGCCTAAGATCTCCGTGACGACCGCGTCGCTGGATGCGGCCGGATCGAGTAACACGCCGATCTTCTTGCCGAGCGCCGCAAGCTCGGCAAATAGTGTCTTGTCCTTGGGGACCGGCAGATGCGCCCAATCCTGGGCGAGAGCGTCTGTATGATCTCTCTCGTACTGTGGCGAGTGCATGATCGACATAGCGCAGCGAAAGAGCTCACCGACCAGCCGTTGCGCTGGAGCATCAGACAACTCTCCACGTAATCCCCAGGTTGCCCGGAAAACTTTCCACGCATCGGTGTTGAGATTTGCGGCCCGCCCGAGCAACCCGCCCGGCTGTGATTCCCGTGGAAAGCCAATCGAGCCCCGGTCGTGGACGTGGAGATCGAAAAGGGCTCGCGTGATGATGGGCCGCGTCTCCGAGGGCCGGCGCGGCTGAGGCACGGTCAGCAAGAACTCGTTGTCGGCCCGATTTCTCCCGAGCTCTCGTCGCGGTTCGTTCAGAAAATGTCGAGCATCCTCGTAGTAGACCCAGCGTTGATCGAGAGGAAAGATGAGATAAGGCACGATGTTCTCATCAGTGAAGCCAAGGCCTCGCAGCGACTTCCATACCTGTTCGGGTTCGTATCGAGCACGAGGCTCGGTCAGCTCGGGGTAGAGACTCCGCAGCTCAGCGAACTCCTTCGCGGCGAAATAGCGTCTCATCCGCCCCGCCAGCGACTCGCGGTCGGTATCAATAACCGAGCCGTCGAGGCCGCGATTCGGATTGATGCCTTGATACGAAGCGGGAAAGAGCTCATCCAGGGCAGGCCAACTCTCGAAGCCAGCGTTCACCTCACGCGGCGCAAACATCCAGCGCTTCGTATCAGCTGGGACAAATGTCTCGTACTCGCGAGGACCGCTCGGCCGCTGTGCTGCATCGGCTTTCCTTAATGGATCCCACGTGTCGATGCCCAGCGCTTCGACAAGCGCGCGGCGCTTTTCATCAGCTCGCCCCCAAAACTCGCGATAGTGGATGCGAGGTTCGCTGGACGACGACTTGGCCCCTCGGCGCTTCAGGAAAGTCGAAATGCAGGTACCGACCTGAATCCCACCGCGATCCTGGTCAGTGCTGAACATGCTTTGATCAGCCGTGCCGGCACCCGGCCATCCCGGAGGAATGATCTTGCCTGTCTTGTACTTGTCCCCGTTCGTGTTGTCGATCCAGATCTCGTGGAAGTTCCTGACGAGAGATTCGCGCATCAGCGGATGCGAACGGCCGGTGAGGTATGACGAGTTCGAGATGTACGAGACGACTCCGTACTCTGCCTTCTCACCGATCCGCTTCTCGCCGAGGCGAAAAAACCGAATGTAAAGGTCATCGAGAAGTTGTTTGCGAATTCCCCACCGTGTGTAAAGAAGGCTCTCGCCCTCCTGGACCATCACCGTCTTTCCCTTGACCTGCTTCTCGCGCCGACGGATGCCCTTGTAGTGATCGACCAGATCCGCCTCTTGGTCGAGTGCCGTTCCCGCGAAACGGTTGTACGGCGGATTCCCGAGGATGACGATGATCTTGGCGTCGCGTTTTACACGCCTCGCTGCCTCGTGCTCCTGCCGCAGCTCTGGGAAGTTCACCTTGATCTGATCAGGCCCTTCCCATCCGGAGAGTGCGTTCGTGAGAAAGACGGCCGGTCGCTGACCGGGCGAGGGTTTCGCATTCACCTCCATGAGCACGTGGTAGAGCTGGAGCTGCGCGACGACAAACGGAGCCGTCAGGATCTCGAACCCGATAACCCTAGTCGACAGCGCCTCCATCAACTCAGCGCCCAGCAAGGCCTCGTCGCCACGGGCGCGTACGTCCTCGGCGATGCAGCGCGCGACCTCCAGAAGGTATGCGGCGGTGCCACAGCACGGGTCGAGCACGACGACTCTCGGGTCAGCGAAGCCACGGGCGCATCCAAGCTCTTGGCGGAGTAGCTGGTCGACCTTGCGCACCTGGTAACGGACGATCTCGGGCGGGGTGTACCACACTCCCAGCTCCTTGCGTAGGTCCGGATCGAACGCTTCCAGGAAGGGCTCGTAGAAATACGTCAGCGCCGCGGTCGGCCGCTCGTCCGCGCCGTCGGTGGCCTGCAGCGTCGAGTAGGAAAAGCGCGAGAAGAATGTTCCTCGGTCTACCCGCCCGAGGGTCGCAGCAGCCCGGTCCAGGTGCTCACCGAGGCGCAGCTCCGCGAGCCGATCGGGATGCTTGAACTCGTAGAAGAGCTTCCCGAGAAACGGGATCTTCAGGTAGTTGTCCATCTGCTCCCACTGAAACGCCGTCCCGTCATTCGCGCGCTGCCACAGCGTCCAGCCGGCGAACAAGCCGTAGTAGGCGGTCTGGATCAGCGACGAGCGAAAAAACTCCGCGCCTTTCTCGGTCTCCAAGTCGAAGCTGAGACCCAGCGCCACACGGTAATCGTCGAGGAGTCCGGCGACCGAATCGAAGCGTTCGGGTAGGTCGGCCTTGGCGCGGCGGGCTTGGCGGGCCAGAATGCGCGCGAGTGAGGCCGGGTCGGCGATCGGCGCGAACTCCGTGACTGCTCGCTCGAGCAGATTGGCCAGCTCCGCTTCGGCTTCCTTGCTGATGGGCCGGCCCTTGCCAAGCGCGTCCTCCGACGGCCAGAGATCGACCGTCTCGAGAAGTTCGCGCTTGTCAGGCGGTACTGGTGTGTTGGGCTGCCGCACATACCCGGGCTTACACGCGAGCAGACCGACCGCCCGAACATTGGAGAGCAGCATGACGCCGGTTCGGGAGAGATACCGGCCAACCTGATTGTTGCGCTCGACAGAGACCGCCATCTCGGCGATCTCGACATCCGGCATCTTGACCTCGGCGAGCACCGAAACGAACTCGCCTCGATCGTACAATGCAAGGTCCGGAAGCTCAGTGCCCGTCGAACGTGAGCCCTCGCTTGTCTCCACACGGACCTCGAACGGCAGGCCGCGCTCCTCGAGGAGCCGGGCCCAGAGCTCCTTGATCGCCGGGTAGTAGGACTTCTCGGTGGTCGATGTCGCCTTGTACAGTGCGAACATCTCCCGCCAGAACTTCCCGGACGAGTTCTTCGCTTCGGTCACTGCCGCCGCGGACGATTAGAGCCGAAAGTCCGCATGGCGAAACGGTACCAGCATTCACGTCGTCTTCGTGTCTGAAAAGTTGGACATTGCCGGCCGCCGCCCCAGGGATGACACTGAAAACAAGCAGGTACGAGCGAATCGCAGAGGAGATGGGATGGAATTCTCAGCCTTGACCTTCCGCCTACTGTTGCTCTTCCTTCCCGGACTCGTTGGCTTCTACCTGATCATCGATAAGCTGACGGTACATCGAAGCTTTAAGCTGCACGCCATCCTTCTGTACTCGTTACTTCATGGCTTCGCAAGCTACTGGGTCTACGGTCTCATCGCGCGGGCCCTCTTCGTAGCGCGGCGAATCGGAAGCGGCGATGTTCTGTTCTTCCGAGCGATCCTCGACGACGCAATCACGATCGACTTTCGGGAAGTGGCGCTCGTCACCGGCATCTCCGTTCTTCTCGGCTTCGTTGTCTCCGCGTGCATCAGCCACAAGCTACTGTATCGCGTCGCCCACAGACTTCGGATAACGAGGAAATTCGGCGACCTCGACGCCTGGGCGTTTTTGATGACCTCGCCCGACGTCCCAGCTTGGGTGATTGTCCGGGATCTCGAACACGACTTGATGTACACGGGTTACGTGCAACTCTTTTCGGACAGCGGAGAACGCGATGAATTGTTCCTCAGGGATGTCACCGTCTACCAGAATTCTACTGCGGAGGAGTGGTACCAGATGCCGGGCCTCTACCTCCCTCGCTCTCGACGCGATCTGCTGATCGAGTTTCCGTTCGTAGGATATGATCAACAGCAATCGAAGAAGGAGGAATCGGATGAAAGACGAGAAGCGCACGCCGCTCCGTGAAGGCACAGTCCAGAAAGGTGGAGTAAATCCGCCACCGCCGCGCCCGCCCGCACGGATTCAGCCGCCCGCAATGGGTCCAAAGCAACCGCCCCGCAAGAGTCCGTCGAGGTGAGCGAAGAGGTTCGCCCGCCCGTGCGCTGGACGGGTGGCGGCTAAGGCGGCGGTAGAGTCGGCGCCCGTGGCGTCTTCGCGCGCGATCCTCATCAGCATCGACGGGCTGGCCGGCTTCTACTGGGACGATCCGCGTGCGAGCATGCCGCACCTCCGCGCGCTGGCCGAGCGCGGCGCGCTGGCGCGCCGGATGGAGACCGTGTTTCCGAGCACCACCTGGCCGAGTCACGCAACTCTCGTCACGGGCGTCACTCCGGATCACCACGGCGTCGTCGCCAACCACATCCTCAATCGTGCGACGAACTCGACCGAAGATCTCACCGGCGACCCGGTGTACGACGCGGCCGAGATCTTCCGGGTGCCGACCATTCACGACGTCGCGCACGCGGCGGGCTTGCGCACCGCGGCCATCGACTGGCCAGGCACGCGGCATGCCGCGTCGCTCGACTTCAACCTGCCGTTCTTCAAGGACCAGGTGATCTTCGAGACCCACACGTCAGCCGAGGTCTGGAAAGAGCTCACCGCGCTCGGCTACCCGATGGACAGGATGGGTGAGTGGGCGCAGCTTCCGAAGCGATTCCTGAAGGACATGATGGTGGGAGATCTCGCCGATCACGTGCTGACGCGCTACTCGCCGGATCTGCTCCTCGTGCACTTCCTCTGCACCGACAGCTTCCAGCATCTTCACGGTCCCCGTTCACCAGAGGCGTACTGGGCGATCGCCTACGTCGACGGCTTGATCGGGCGCTTGCTCGAACGGCTCCCGAACCCCGATCGCACGACGATCTTCGTCGTGTCGGATCACGGCTTCCTTCCCGTGGCCCGGGAGATCCGTCCCAACGTGCGTCTGAGGCGTCTGGGGGCCCTGTCCGTCGACGGCGCCGGCCGGATCGATCGTGCGGACGCGCGATTCGTGATGAACCACGGCGCCGGGATCCTGTACGTCATCGATTCGACCAATCGGGTGGCGACGGCGCGGCATCTCGCGGCCGAGCTCAGAACGCTCGAAGGCATCGCGAATGTCTGGACCGTCGACGAGTACGCTGGTCTTGGCCTGCCGGCGCCGGCGGGCCACGTCTGGATGGGCGATGCGTTGCTCGAAGCCGCGCCGGGTTACGTCTTCATGGATGACGTGGCCGATCCGGAAGAGTGCGGTCCGACGCGCCGGTACCTCGGCACTCACGGTCAGCTTCCGTCGCGCCCCGACAACGGCGCGTTCTTCGTGGCGGCCGGCGCCGGCATCCGCCGTGGCGTGGAGCTGCCGACGATCGCGAATCGCGATGTGGCGCCGACGATTGCGGTCGGACTCGGCCTCCGGATGGAATCCATCTCGGGCCACGCCCTGACCGACGTCCTGGGTTAGCGCGAATAATTCATGAACGAGTGACGCGCGTGCCGGCCGGTGATCCGGCGGGAGACGGGCAGCCGGGGTCCTCTGACCACAGGCGCCTTCGTCCCGATCATCGCCGAGTCGTTCCCACTCGCCACGGCTGCGTCGTCGCCTCGCGAGGCGGGAATGGCTCC
>JBGPTW010000203.1:0-8881 GCA_041490825.1 Methylomirabilia bacterium
GTGATGCCGGGGGACAACGTGACGATGGCGATCGAGCTGATCATGCCGATCGCGATGGAGAGGGAGTTGCGGTTTGCCATTCGCGAGGGTGGGCGGACGGTGGGTGCCGGCGTCGTCACCGAGATCACGGAGTAGGCGATGCGCGAGATCATCACCCTCGCTTGCGGGACGTGCCAGCGGCGGAATTACTCGACGACCAAGAACAAGCGCACGCACCCCGACCGCATGGAATTCAAGAAGTATTGCCGGTGGTGCCGCAAGCACACGCCTCACAAAGAGACGAAGTAGCGGGGTGCCCGAAGCAATTGCTAGGGGTGTAGCTCTAACGGCTAGAGCACCGGACTCCAAATCCGGGGGATGGGGGTTCGAATCCCTCCACCCCTGCCATACAACGAGGTCGTGAATCGGATGGGTGTGATCGCGCGAGCGCAGGAGTTCTTTCGTGAAGTGTTGCTCGAGTTCAGGCGGGTGACGTGGCCGAGCCGCACCGAGCTCGTGAACTCGACCGTGGTGGTGATCGTGGTCACGCTCGTGCTCGCGTTCTTCCTGGGGGCCGTGGACATCGGGCTGGCGCGGGTGGTGGAAAGGATTCTTCGATGAGCAGCAGTCAGGAGACGGCGAAGCCGCCGAAGCAGTGGTTCGTCGTCCACACGTACTCCGGCTTCGAGGACAAGGTGGCGTCGGCGATCGAGTCCCGGGCGAAGATCTTCGGGCTCAGCGAGCACATCACCCGGGTGCTGGTGCCGACCGAGAAGGTCGTCGAGGTCCGGAACAAGCAGAAGCGGGAGACGGAGCAGAAGTTCTTCCCCGGCTACGTTCTCGTGGAGATGGAGATGACCGACGACACGTGGCATCTCGTGCGCTCGACGCCGAAGGTCACGGGGTTCGTCGGCTCCGGCACCAAGCCGGTCCCGCTCTCCGAGGAGCAGGTCGAAGAGATCCGCCGCCAGATGGAGGCGGGCGCTGAGAAGCCGAAGCCGAAGTCGGTCTTCCAGCGCGGGGACAAGGTGCGGGTCATCGACGGTCCCTTCGTCAACTTCCAGGGCGTGGTGGAGGACATGAATCCCGAGCGCGGCCGTATGAAGGTGGTGGTCACGGTCTTCAGCCGACCCACCTCCGTCGAGCTCGAGTACTACCAGGTGGAGCGACTGTGAAGAAAGTCCAGGCCATCGTGAAGCTCCAGATTCCCGCCGGCAAGGCCAATCCGTCGCCGCCGGTAGGTCCGGCGCTCGGTCAGCACGGCGTGAACATCATGGAATTCTGCAAGGGCTTCAACGCCCAGACCGGCGGCCAGGAAGGGCTGATCCTGCCCGTCGTGGTGACGATCTACCAGGACCGGTCGTTCACGTTCATCGTCAAGACGCCGCCGGCAGCGGTCCTCTTGAAGCGGGCTGCGGGAATTGCCAAGGCGTCCGCCGTGCCGCACAAGGACAAGATCGGGAAGGTCACGCGGGCGCAGGTGAAGGAGATCGCCCAGACCAAGCTGGTCGATCTGAACACCGAGTCCATCGATTCCGCCATGCGGATCATCGAAGGCACTGCCCGGAGCATGGGCATCGATGTCGTATAGCGAGCCGCACCGTGCGAGCCGAGCACCGGGGATGGTTTAGGAGAACGCCATGGCTACAGTCGTGAGCAAGCGATATGACGCTGCGGCCGCGAAGCGGGAAGGCGATCGCGGGTATGGCCTCGACGAGGCGGTCGGCATTCTCAAGGACATGCCCGCCGCCAAGTTCGACGAGTCCGTCGACCTTTCCTTCCGGCTCGGCGTCGATCCGAAGCATGCCGACCAGATGGTTCGGGGCGCCGTGGTGCTCCCGAACGGGATCGGCAAGAACGTGCGGGTTGCCGTGTTCGCCAAGGGCGAAAAGGAACGCGAAGCACGCGAAGCGGGCGCGGACGTCGTCGGCGCCGAGGACCTCGTCGAGAAAGTCCAGGGCGGCACGATGGACTTCGACACTGCCATCGCGACGCCCGATTTGATGGGACAGGTAGGACGGCTCGGCAAGATTCTCGGACCGCGGGGCCTGATGCCGAACCCGAAGCTCGGCACGGTGACGTTCGACGTGTCGCGTGCCGTGCGTGAGGCGAAGGCCGGCAAGGTCGAGTTCCGCGTGGACAAGGCCGGCAACGTGCACACACCGATCGGCAAGCGGTCGTTCCCCGCAGAGAGCCTCGTGGCGAACGCGATGGCGCTGATCGAGGCGATCATGCGGGCGAAGCCGGCGGCGGCCAAGGGGACGTATCTCCGCTCACTCACCGTCTCGTCGACGATGAGTCCGGGGGTTCAGATCGACGCTCAGCAGATCGCAAACCTGTTCAAGAAGTAGGGAGACCTACGTGCCGACGCAAGAGAAGGTCGAGACAGTCGAACGGTTGAAGACCCGGCTGGACGGGGTGAAGACGGTGGTGCTGACGGAGTATCGCGGGCTGACGGTGCAGCAGCTCAGCGAGCTCCGGAAGCAGCTGCGGTCGGTGTCCGCGGAGTACAAGGTCGTCAAGAATCGGCTGGCGCGACTGGCCGGCACCGGGAGCGGGTTGGCGCAGCTGGCGCCGCATCTGAAGGGTCCCACCGGGATGGTCATCTCGACGGACGATCCGGTGGCCGTCAGCAAGGCGCTGCACACGTTCGCGCGGACGAACCAGGCGCTGACGATCAAGGCCGGGTACATCGAGGGTCAGATCCTGGCGCCGGCCGAGCTCAAGGCGCTGTCGGAGCTGCCGTCGAAGGATGCGCTCCGGAGCCAGATCATCGGCGTCATTCAGGGTCCGCTGGCCCAGATCGTCGCACTGCTCACCTCCGTGCAGCGGGACATCGCCTATGTGCTGGCGGAGCGTGGCAAGGCGGCAAGCGAGGGAAGCAGCAACGCTTGAAAACCCTCGAGGGACCGCGACTCACCGAGCGCAGTGGAATGAACGACTGTCACTTTGCGGCGGGGCATGGGCGGGCAACGGCCCGGGCGCCCATGCCCAGTAAACAATTGCCCGTGCCCGGCACAACAAGGAGGCTACATCGATGAGCGTGGAACAGATCGCCGAGGAACTCGACAAGCTCACGCTGCTGGAAGCCGCGCAACTCTCCAAGCTCCTGCAGGAGAAGTGGGGGGTGTCGGCGGCCGCGCCGGTCGCGGTGGCGGCGGTGCCGGGTGGCGCGGGTGCCGGGGCGGGCGCGGCGGCAGTCGAGGAGCAGACGGAGTTCGACGTCGTGCTCGGCGCGGCCGGTGAGAAGAAGATCCAGGTCATCAAGGTGGTCCGCGAACTGACGGGCCTCGGGCTGAAGGAAGCCAAGGACCTGGTCGACGGTGCCCCGAAGGCCGTGAAGGAGAAGGTGACCAAGGCCGAAGCGGAGGACATGAAGAAGAAGCTCGAGGAGCAGGGCGCGACCGTCCAAGTAAAGTAGAGAGTTCGAGCGGCAGCGTTGCTGCCGCAGCCCTCGGCCTAGGGGCGTTTCGGAGGGGGCCCGTCCGCTCCGAGCGAAAACGAAGATGCAGGTACGATGAGAACGGCGTCGCCGTTCTCAGGAGAATATATGGCTGGCACGATTCAGTGTGGACGCCGGAGTCGGAAAGACTTCGGAAAGATTCCTTCGATCGTCGAGATCCCGAATCTCATCGAGGTGCAGAAGCGGTCGTACGAGACGTTTCTGCAGAAGGACGTCCCCCCGGACCGGCGTGAGGACACCGGCTTGCAGGCGGTATTCAAGTCGGTCTTTCCGATCGCGGACTACAACGACAACGCCTTGCTGGAGTTCGACTCGTATCACTTCGGCGATCCGAAGTACACCGTCGAGGAGTGTCACGACCGGGGCATGACGTTCGCGATCCCGCTGAAGGTCACGCTGCGGCTGGTCGTCTTCGATCACGACAAAGAAGCCAAGACGAAGACGATCCGGGAACAGCGCGGGCAGGAAGTGTATCTCGGTGAACTGCCGCTCATGACGGACAAGGGCACGTTCATCATCAACGGCACCGAGCGCGTCGTCGTGAGCCAGCTCCAGCGCTCCGCCGGCGTCTTCTTCGACGACGACAAGGGCAAGACGCTCGCGTCGGGCAAACCCTTGTTCTCGGCGCGCGTGATCCCGTACCGCGGCTCCTGGGTGGAGTTCGATTTCGACGCCAATGACATCCTTCACGTCCGGGTGGATCGTCGGCGCAAGATGCTCGCGTCGGCGTTCCTGCGCGCGTTCGCGTTCCTCGAGAAGCCCGGCGTGATCCTCACCGACGAGGAGATCCTCACGCAGTTCTACGCGGCCGAGGACGTGCTCTCGTTCGAGGACGGCAACGTCTGGGTGAAGCCCCACGCGCTCGCGCACGTCGGTGCGAAAGTTGCCGTGGACGTGAAGCCACCGCGGCACCGCGAGCCGATCGTGACGGCGGGGAAGGTCCTCAACGCGAAGCTGCTCGAGAAGATCCTGGAGTCCAACGTCGACAAGATCGCGCTTCGCGCCGAATCCCTCGTCGGGCGCCGGACGGCCGCGCGCATCATCGATGCCGACAGCGGCGAGGTCATCGTCGCGACCAATACCGAGATCACGTCGACGATCCTCTCCCAGGTGATGAGTCGCCGGGTGGCGCCGTTCAAGCTGCTCGTCATGGACAAGGATCGGATCGATGCGTCCCTGTACGAGACGGTGGCTCGCGACCATTTCAAGAATCCGGACGAGGCGCTCGTCGAGATCTACCGGCGGCTGCGCCCCGGCGATCCGCCGACGGTCGATTCGGCGCGCGCGTTGTTCCGCGGGATGTTCATGGATCCGCGACGCTACGACCTCGCCCGCGTCGGCCGCTTCATGATCAACGAGAAGCTGCGCATCGACGCGCCCGCGAACACCAAGACGCTTCGCAGCGAGGACGTGGTCGCGGTCATCCGCCGCCTGTTGATGGTCAAGCTCGGCAGCGAGCCGACCGACGATATCGACCATCTCGGCAACCGTCGCGTGCGGTCGGTCGGCGAGCTCCTGGAGAACCAGTTCCGCGTCGGACTCACCCGGATGGAGCGGGCCGTGAAGGAGCGGATGTCGATCTCGGACATCCAGAACCTGATGCCGCACGACCTGATCAACGCCAAGCCGGTCTCGGCGGTGGTCAAGGAGTTCTTCGGCTCCTCGCAGCTCTCGCAGTTCATGGACCAGACGAATCCCCTGGCCGAGCTGACGCACAAGCGGCGGCTGTCGGCCCTCGGGCCGCGCGGCCTCAGCCGTGAGCGCGCGGGGTTCGAGGTGCGAGACGTGCACCCGACGCACTATGGCCGCATCTGCCCGATCGAGACGCCGGAAGGCCCGAACATCGGTCTGATCTCGTCGCTGTCGACCTACGCGCGCACCAACGAGTTCGGCTTCATCGAGACGCCATACCGCAAGGTCGTTGGCGGCAAGGTCACGGACGAGATCGAGTTCCTGACGGCGCTCAAAGAAGAGCGGTACGTCATCGCGCAGGCCAACGCCGGGCTGGACCGTCACGGCAAGTTCGTCCAGGAGCGCGTGTCGGCCCGCAAGGGCGGCGAGTTCCGGATGGTGCCGCCGGAAGAGCTGCACTACATGGACGTGTCGCCCAAGCAGCTCGTATCGGTGGCCGCGTCCCTGATCCCGTTCCTCGAGAACGACGACGCGAACCGGGCTCTGATGGGCTCGAACATGCAACGCCAAGCGGTGCCTCTCCTGCAACCGGAGGCACCGCTCGTCGGTACCGGCATGGAGCACGTCGTGGCCCGCGACTCCGGCGCCGTCGTGGTGGCGAAGCGGGCCGGCGTGATCGAATACGTGTCGGCCGACCGCATCGTCGTCCGCGCGGAGAGCCGCTCGAAGAAGGCGGATCCCGTCCAGGATCTGCCGCTCGACATCTACAACCTCACGAAGTACCGGCGCTCGAACCAGAACACCTGCATCAACCAGAAGCCCATCGTGAAGAAAGGGCAGCGGGTGCAGGCGGGCGATGTCGTCGCGGACGGGCCGGGCACCGATCAGGGTGAGCTGGCGCTCGGGCGGAACGTCGTCGTGGCGTTCATGCCGTGGGGTGGATACAACTTCGAGGACGCGATCCTCGTGTCCGAGCGGCTCGTCAAGGACGACCGCTTCACGTCGATCCACATCGAGGAGTTCGAGATCCAGGCGCGCGACACCAAGCTGGGCAAGGAAGAGGTGACGCGTGACATCCCGAACGTCTCCGAGGAGGCGCTGAAGGATCTCGACGATTCCGGCATCGTACGCATCGGCGCGAAGGTGAAGCCGGGCGACATCCTGGTCGGCAAGATCACACCGAAGGGGGAGACGCAGCTGACCCCGGAGGAGAAGCTGCTCCGCGCGATCTTCGGCGAAAAGGCCGGCGACGTGCGCGACACCTCGCTCACGGTCCCGCCCGGGATCGAAGGCACCGTCGTCGACGTCAAGGTGTTCTCGCGCCGCGGCGTCGACAAGGACGAGCGCGCCAAGTCGATCGAGGAAGAGGAAATCGCTCGCCTCGAGAAGGACTATCAGGACGAGATCGCTATGGTCGAGATGGAGCGTGACCAGAAGCTCAAGAATCTCTTGGTCGCGAAAACGGCCATCGCTGATCTGTTCGATCCGACGGACAAGACCAATCGGGTCACCAAGAAGGGTGACCGGATCGACCGAACCGACCTCGACAACTTCTCGTGGAACGAGCTCAAGAAGGTGAAGGTCAAGGAGGATGACGGGCTCGCGCAGATGATCCGTAAGATCGAGGAGCTCGCCGAAGAGCAGATCTCGATCTACGACACGATGCTGGAGGAGCGCATCGGTCGCCTTCGCCGCGGCGACGACCTGCCGCCGGGCGTGATCAAGATGGTCAAGGTCTACGTCGCCGTGAAGCGCAAGCTGTCCGTCGGCGACAAGATGGCCGGCCGCCATGGCAACAAGGGCGTTGTCTCCAAGATCATGCCCGAGGAGGACCTGCCCTACTTGCCGGACGGTTCTCCGGTGGAGATCGTCCTGAATCCGCTCGGCGTGCCGTCACGGATGAACGTCGGGCAGATCCTCGAGACTCACCTGGGCTGGGCGGCTCGCGCCCTGGGCCTGTGGGTGGCGAGCCCCGTCTTCGACGGCGCGACCGAAGAGGAGATCAAGGAGCACCTCAAGCAGGCGGGGCTGCCGACGTCCGGCAAGACCGTCCTGTACGACGGCCGCAGCGGGAAGCGCTTCCATCAGGAAGTGACGGTCGGCCAGATCTACATCTTGAAGCTCGCGCATCTCGTGGACGACAAGATGCACGCCCGATCGATCGGGCCCTACTCCCTCGTCACCCAGCAGCCGCTGGGCGGCAAGGCGCAGTTCGGAGGGCAGCGTTTCGGCGAGATGGAGGTGTGGGCGCTGGAAGCGTACGGCGCCGCCCACACGTTGCAGGAAATGCTCACCGTCAAGTCGGACGACGTGGAGGGTCGAAACCGCATCTACGAAGCGATCGTCAAGGGCGAGAACTTCCTGGAGCCGGGCACGCCGGAGTCGTTCAACGTGCTGGTGAAGGAGCTCCAGAGCCTGGCGCTCGACGTGGAGCTGATCACGAAGGACGGGAAGAAAGCATCGTGACGGACATGACGAAGAGAACGACGGGAACGGGTGGATCGGCGTGCGGAGCCACGCGAGAACGGGCGTGCGGAGCCACGCGAATCTCGATGCAGCCCACCTTCGGTGGTTGCGGTCTCAACGACCTCGCTACAAAGGAGACAACTGAATGCTGACGGATCGGCCATTCGGCAGCCTGATCAGAGAGGAAAAGCCTACCAAGGACCTGTGGGGCATCCTCGATCGGCATGCGAAGCCCATCACGTTTGACGCGATCCGGATCAAGCTCGCCGCGCCCCAGAAGATTCGCGACTGGTCGCACGGCGAGGTGAAGAAGCCGGAAACGATCAACTACCGGACGTTCAAGCCCGAGCGCGACGGTCTGTTCTGCGCGCGCATCTTCGGGCCGACCAAGGACTACGAGTGCGCCTGCGGCAAGTACAAGCGGATGAAGTTCGCGGGCGTGGTCTGCGACAAGTGCGGCGTGGAGGTCACGCGAGCCCGCGTGCGCCGCGAGAACATGGGGCACATCGAGCTGGCCTCGCCGGTGTCGCACGTCTGGTTCTTCAAGGGCTTGCCGTCGCGCATCGGCCAGCTTCTTGACATGTCGCTCCGCGATCTCGAGAAGATCCTGTACTTCGAGGAGTACGTCTGCCTCGACTCGAAGATCCAGGGCATCAAGAAGAAGGACCTCGTGTCCGTCGACAAGGTTCGCAAGCTTCACGAGGAGCACGGTCCCGACAGCCTCAAGGCCGGGATGGGTGCCGAGGCCATTCGCGAGCTCCTCCGCGACATGGATCTGGACTCCCTCGCCTGCGATCTGCGGGCCCAGATGCTCGGCGAGACGTCGGTCCAGAAGCGAAAGAAGATCGTCAAGCGGCTGAAGGTCATCGAGGCATTTTTGAAGTCGGGGAACCAGCCCGACTGGATGATCCTCGAGGTCGTCCCCGTCATCCCGCCGGAGCTCCGTCCCCTCGTCCCGCTGGACGGCGGGCGCTTCGCGACGTCGGACCTGAACGATCTGTACCGCCGGGTCATCAACCGCAACAACCGCCTGAAGCGGCTGATGGACCTCAAGGCGCCGGAGATCATCATCCGCAACGAGAAGCGGATGCTCCAGGAAGCGGTGGACGCGCTGTTCGACAACGGCCGGCGCGGCCGCGTCATCACGGGGCCGAACAACCGGCCGCTCAAGTCCCTGTCCGACACGCTGAAGGGGAAACAGGGACGTTTCCGTCAGAACCTTCTCGGCAAGCGCGTCGACTATTCCGGCCGCTCCGTCATCGTGGTGGGGCCGTATCTCAAGCTCCACCAGTGCGGGCTGCCGAAGAAGATGGCGCTCGAGCTGTTCAAGCCCTTCATCTA
>JBGPTW010000204.1:0-8867 GCA_041490825.1 Methylomirabilia bacterium
AGCCAGTAGCCGCACGGCCCCGCCTCGTAGACGAAGACGAGCGTCGCCCCTTTCGACTGCAGTTTGCGGATCAGCTTGTCGATATCGCACTGGCGCGTGCCGATCGATCCCAGCGACACCACCTCCGCGCCCCGGTCCTCCGGCGCGTAGGCGACGGCGATCGACTCCTTGTGCCCATCGAGACCAACGTACAGGGTCTTGCTAGACTCGTCCATGGTTGACCTCCACGTTCGTAATGTGCCCCGAGCACAGGGCGGCTCTGGCCCCTCAAGGCTAACCCGCGGAGAACGCTGGAGGTCAGCCTCACCTCGTGGAAGTCATACTGTCTAGACGGCGCTGAGGGGGGTCCAATGGCGGTGCCTAGAGTCTTTGTCAGCTCTACCTGGTATGATCTCCGCTACATCCGGGAGAATTTGCAATATTTCATTAAAAGCCTCGGGTATGAGCCTGTCCTGAGCGAGGAAGGGAGTGTCTTCTTCGACCCGCGGGTTCATGTTCAGGATGGATGCGTTGCAGAGATGCCGAATTGTCAGATGCTTGTTCTGGTCATTGGAGGCCGGCACGGTAGTTCGTTCAAGGGAACACCGGTCTCGGTGACTAATGCCGAGTACCGCGAAGCCGTCCGCCTAAAGATCCCCATCTTCGCCCTTGTTGAGCAAGGGGTGCACAACGATCTCCAGGTCCATGCCTCGAATCGAGGCAATCCACGGGTTCTCGATGAAATCCGGTTCCCCTCTGTTGATGCCACTGCTGTCTTTGACTTCATCGAAGAGGTCAGGTCAAACGCCGTCAACAATGCCCTCGTGCCTTTCCGTGATTTCGCCGACATTGAATCCTATCTCAGACAGCAATGGGCCGGGATGATGTTCTCTTTCCTTAGTGCGGCTAACGAGAGTGCTCGCGTCACCGATACGCTCGTTGTCATGCGGGAGATGAGTGAGCGAATCGAGATGTTGTCTCGGCAGATCCTCCGATCGGTGGGAACGGATGCGGCAAAGATGACGGCAGCACTCTATGACACCATGGTGTCCCACGTCGCTCCGCGTGAATTGCAGTTCATTGGCTGTAGGCCCACGCCGGCGGCCATTCTCCAGAACGACACCTTCGCGCAAAGCGCAGAGGCACTTGGCGTGAAGCTCAAGATCGTCAGCGACAAAAGCTACTCGATAATCGGTGACGGGGAGGTCGATCGTCGCCATCTGGAAACCACCTCAAACGACTACCTGCAGATGCGGCAAGAGCTCTTAAGGATTCTCGAGGAGTTCGGCGTCTCACCGGAGCAGTACTTGGCTGGAGGGAAACAGATACAGGCCGATCGTGACCGATCCGAGGTAGCC
The DNA here is from genome assembly GCA_041490825.1 of Methylomirabilia bacterium. GTDB lineage: Bacteria > Methylomirabilota > Methylomirabilia > Rokubacteriales > CSP1-6 > JBGPTW01. The sequence continues at coordinate 1,338 of JBGPTW010000204.1, forward strand.
GGCGAACCATCGTCAGCCTCGCCCGCGTCTAACCCGCCGGCGGCGCCGGCCGCTGAGCGGCAGCGTTCGATGCCTCGAGACGACGCCCCGACGGGGAGTAAGGTACGCCTATGGCACAGCCATCGTCACGTCATCGCCGGAGATCCTGCGGCACACCCGTCTTCGCGGGAACAGGTCGTCGCCTTCCTTGAGGAGGCCCCGGCGCGAATGATCGCAACGGCGTCGTGAGGGTGCGGCGAGCGGAACACGACTTCGAGGCCTTCCTCGCACTGCTGAAGGAGAGAAAGATGCTGACGGTCACGCCGCTCCATCCGTGCCTCGGTGCTCGCGTCGAAGGCGTCGATCTCGCGTCGGCCGACGATGCCACGTTCAAGCAGATCTACGACGCGTTCCAGGATCGCTCCGTGCTCGTCTTCCACGATCAGCGTCTCACCGACGAGCAGCAGATGGCGTTCAGCCGGCGCTTCGGGCCGCTCGAAGTGACGATCAAGTCGATCGGCCAGGAGAGCCGACTGCACGAGAACCTGGTCGATCTCTCGAACCTCGATCCCGACCACGACGACAAGCTCATGGACTGGAGCGATCGACGGATGATCTACCAGTCCGGAAACCAGCTCTGGCACACCGACAGCTCGTTCAAACCGACGCCGGCTATGGCGTCGCTCCTGTCGGGGCGTGACGTGCCGCCGGTCGGCGGGGAGACCGAGTTCGTGAGCATGCGTCACGCGTACGCGACGCTGTCGGAAGAGACGCGACGGCGACTCGAAGGCAGGGTCGTCGTCCACAGTATTCTCTACTCGCGCAGCACGATCGCGCCCGGGCTCTTCAATCCGGACGACGAGAAGCTGCTCCCGCCGGTGCGCCAGGCCCTGGTGCGCGCGAATCCGGTGCACGGCCGGAAGTCGATCTACGTTGGCTCGCACGCCTGGTACATCGAAGGCGTGCCGTACGACGAGTCGCGCCGGCTGCTCGATGAGCTGATGACGCACACGACTCGGGCGGAATGCATCTACCAGCACCGCTGGAAGCAGTGGGATGTCGTCATGTGGGACAACCGCTGCCTCCTGCACCGCGGTCGACCGTGGGACGCGGCGAATCACCGCCGCGTGATGCGGCGCACGACCGTCGCCGGCGAGGGCCCGACGGCCGACCCGCCATTTGCCACGCGCACCCAGGCCTGGCAAGGGATCATCCCGGAAAGCGCTGGCGTGTAGTCCGCAACCTTCCTCGAGCGCGTCTGGAGCTTAGTGTCGCCTCTGCGAACTAATGTTGATTACCACCGCGCTGCCGGCGGGTGCGTGCGACAGGGGTCGCGGGACCACGCGGCACGCGCCCGCTGCCCGGCTGTTGCTGGGCTGCATCCGGGCGCGCTCGGTCCGCCACCAGATGGAAGCCGAGTCCTGCCGCCCCTGTCGCACGCACCCGCCGCCGGTCGCTGCGATCGTCACCATAAAACCGTAGACGTGAGCCTGGCGCGACGTCAGGTGGCGAGAGGCTGACCCGACCTGCACGCGGGCAGCTCGACGATGAACGACGTCCCGTGCCCGGCTCCGGAGCTTTCCACGCTGACGTTGCCGCCATGCAGTTCGACCACGTGCTTGACGATCGCCAGGCCGAGGCCGAGACCTTTCCGCGACGAGGTGAGTTCCCCCTGGCGGAAAGATTCGAAGACGTGGGGCAGCAGTTCGGGCCGGATGCCGATACCCGTATCGACCACTGTCAGCCGGACACAGGCACCGTTCGCGCTGAGCTCCACGGTGATCCGGCCTCCAGGCGGCGTGAACTTGATGCTGTTCGTGACCAGGTTCAAGACGACCTGTTCCAGACGGGATGCGTCCCCGACGATCTCGGGGATGTGAGGCTGAGCGACGTCGTCGAGGAGCAATCCTTTCTCGTCGGCCTCGCGCCGCAGGGAATCGACCGCGCCTCGGACGACCGGGCCGAGATCCATCACGCGCTTGTCGAGCGGCAGCTTGCCCGCGCCGATCCTCGAGATGTCGAGGAGCTCGTCGACGAGCCTGGCCTGGAGCAACGTGCTGCGCTCGACGGTGTCGAGCGCACGCGCCGCCTGGTCAGGCGAGGCCTTGCCGGACTTGAGCACGTGGACCCAGCCGAGCATGACCGTGAGCGGCGTGCGGAGCTCGTGCGAGACCATGGCCAGGAAATAATCCTTGGAGAGATTGGCCGCGACCGCGTCCGCCCGCGCCGCGTGCTCGCGCTCCAGCAGCGTATTCCGCTCTTCCGCGGCGCGCTGCAAGGCCGATGCGAGCCAGGCCACGGCGAGCGCGCTGATCGCGAAGCTGAGCAGCCAGGAGCCTTCTCCCGGGTTCAGATGTAAGTGAGGAGCGGCCATGTACTCGAGCACACCCACCGTCAAGAACGTCGCAAGCACTGCCGGGCCGAATCCGACGATCCACGCCACCAGGAGGATCATCGCGAACACCGGGGCCGTTGGCGGGCGCCCCATGAATGGCTCGACAGCGGCCGTCAACAGGAGCGCGACGACGGCGATGACGCCGGCCACCGTATAGCGGACCAGCAGGGAACCAGTCCGGGCGCGGCGAAGGAGATCACCGGGGAGCATGAAACCGCCTGAGCCAGCTTACATCATGCGACTGCCCTCGACCATCGCGGAGAGCTTTGCGAACGCGAGATCACGCGAAAGATATTTCATCCCGCAGTCCGGCGCCACGACCAGCCGTGAGGCCGGCACGTGGCGAAGCGCCTCGGCGATGCGCCCGGCGACGAGCGCGGGTGTCTCCGCCGTCGGGTCGCCGAGGTCGAGCACGCCGAGGACGATCGTCTTCGACGGCAGCGCTGCCAGCACCGACAGATCCAGCTTCGGCTGCGCCGCTTCGATCGAGATCTGCTGCGCGGCGCACCGGTCCAGCTCGGGAAGGAACGAATAGCCGCTCGGCTTCGTGGCGCCGGCGAGCGCGGTGGTGAACGCGTAGCCGAAGCACATGTGGACCACGGTCGGCTTGGTGATACCGCGTAGCGCCCGGTCGATGACGGAGATCGCGTAGGCGCGAGCCCGCTCCGGTTGCGCCTGCATGTACGGCTCGTCGAGCTGCAGCACGTCGGCGATCGGCTCCAGCTCGCGGAGCTCGGCGTTGACCGCGTCCGCGTACGCCATCGCCAGTCGCTCTTCGTCCCGGTAGTAGTCGTCCTGCGCGAGCTGGGTCATGGTGAACGGGCCCGGCACGGTCACCTTGATCGTCCGATCGGTGACCCGTCGCAGAAATTGCGCGTCGCGCAGGAGCACGGCGCGCTCGCGCACGATCGGCCCGACCACGCGCGGCACGCGCGACTGCCGCCCCATGCGGTTGATCGCCACGCCGGGACGGTCGAGATCCAGGCCGCCGAGCGCCGTCGCGAACTGGTTGAAGTAGCTCTCGCGCCGCTGCTCGCCGTCCGTGACGATGTCGATGCCCGCCAGCTCCATGGCGCGCACGGCGAGCCGCACGGCGTCGTCCTGCGCTTCTTCAAGCATTGGCTCGGCGACGCGCCACACCTCGCGCATGCGCACGCGGGGCACGGCGGTTGACTTGAACTGGTCGTGGTCGACCAGCCAGCGCGGCTGCGGATAGCTGCCGACGACGGTGGTGGTCAGGGGCATGGCCGCGAGTGTACGCGATCTGCCGGCGAACCCGGCCGGGCGACCGACGTTCGATTTGTCGTACGATGCGATCCCGTGGGAAATCGCGGTCACGCTGCTCCAGATGCTCCCGGGCGCGGTGCCGGACGTGACGACGGGCATGCTCATGGTGGCGACCATCGCGGCGATCGTCGTCTGGCGGCTCGCTCCGCTGCCCTTGATGATGGCCGGGGGGATGGTCGGCGCGGCCCTGCGCGCGCGCTGACAGACAACCGAGCCGCTTCCACGTTCCGGAGCTTCTCGGCTCAGCTTAGGGAAGAAGTCACCACGTGATGGCGAGAAACAATCCAGTTCGATTGCCACTGGTTTCGGGGCCGCCATGCGCGCGAGCACTTTACGTGGTCCGCAGATCAGGCACGAGTGTTGCAAGTTCTCATCGTGATGACGACAGATCGCAACGCGCACGCGGAGCAGCGTCGCGTTCATTGTTCCCGCGAGGTTCCGGCCGATGCGGAGTTCTGTCCGAAGTGTGCGGCCAAGCTCGTGGTGCGCTGCGGCGCGTGCGATACGCCGAACGGGACCACCGACCGCTTTTGTAAGAAGTGTGGAACATCGCTGAGCCCTACGGCGCGAGCTCTTCACGTCAGGGCTCTCCCGGTCGGCGCGCCATCGGTGATCACGACTGTGGACGGCCCGGGCGCCGGTGCACCGGCTGCGCATAAGGCTTCGCGCGCGAGCGCGAGCGAGAGCGCCCACAAGTGCCCTTCATGCCACAGCACGTTCGTGAAGCGTCGAAGAATGACGTACGTTGCGTGCGTGCTGGCCCGCCTCACCGGTCTCAGAGCGTACGTGTGCTGCGACTGCGACCGACGCTTCTACGACCGTCCAGTCGCCGAGCGAGCGCGACTCTCGGCGCGGCGCGCTCAGCAGACACGTCAACGCGCGGCGCCTCGGCTCGCCAGGGCCGATCAGCGTTCGAGCCCCGCGTAGCGCAGCACGTACAGCCCGTGATTCTTGTCGGTCAGATAGATGTACCCGCGCCGGTCGACCAGCACGTCCTCCGACTGCGCGACCAGCTTCGATGGCAGCACACCGCGGCGGACGACGGGATCGGGCGGGACGAAGGAGCCCACCTCGCGCGGCAGCCGCGCGTCGCTGACGTCGACGACGCGAAGTCCAGCGTTGAAGTAGGTGAGAAAGACCAGATCGTCGCGGTCCAGCAGCACCGCCTGATGCTGGGATTGATGCTGGTTGTGCGGCCCGAACCGGCCGCCGCGCTCGCAGAAATTCCGGAACGGCGCGCCATCCGGCGGCGCCGGCAGCGGAAACAGGGACACGAGCCGCGGCTCTCGCTCGTTGCTCACGTCGACGAGACCGACGAATCCCAGAGGCTCGCGACAGTCTTCGGCGATGGCTTCCGAGTTCACCGCGACGAGCTTCCGGCGCGGAAGAGGAACGGCGGTGTGCACCGCGATGTGCGACTGGAACGGTGGCGAGAACGAGAGCCGGCTGATCATGCGCGGCTTCGTCATATCGGCCGCGTCGAGGATGACGAGCCCGGCGGCGCCGTATGGCAGATACGCGCGATCGCCCTCGATGTACGCGCCGCCGTGGAGGCCCGTTCCCGGCGGCACGCCGTCCTCGCCACCGTCGCGCCACTGGCCCGGCACCCACCAGCGCGCGACTTCCACGGGCTGCGCGGGGTCGGCGATGTCGATGCTTTGATAGACGTTGCCGGTGTAGCCCGCCAGCCCGGCGGCGAGATGAACGTAGCGTCCGCCGTCGTAGTGGTTGCGATGCGTGCCGCTCCCGCCGGTGCGCCATTGGCCAAGCTGTTTCGGCGCCTCGGGATCGCTCACGTCCCAGATCAGCACGCCGGTCTCGAACGGCGCACCCGGATCGCCACCCCAGCCAGGCGCGATCCGCTCGAGCGCGGTGATCATGCGGCGCTCGGCAACCTGGACCTGGATCGTCCAGGTATTGGCTGGCCCGTCCACGAAGCGGACCAGCTTCGGCGAGCGCGGATCGGTGACGTCCACGATGGACCAGCCGCGATGCCAGAGATGTCCGAGGTAGAGGTAGAAGCGCCCGCCGGCCTCCTGCATCGCGAGCTTGAAGCCGGGCCGCCCATCGAGATCGCTGTAGCCGACGACCTCGACGCGCTGGCTCCAGGACTGTCCGGGAGGGGTCATTGCTAGGCTCAGCATCTCGACACTCGTAGAGCCCTTCTATAACAGCGCGCGGAACTGATCACGGCTGAGTTCGCAGTCACGGAGAATGGCCGTCAGGAGGCCGGGGCCGATGGTGTCCCCTGCGTGTACTGGTACGACCGTGCCACGGCCGTCCGGATGACGTAGGAAGTGGTGGCTTCCTTTGACTCTCGCAACTTCGAATCCCGCCCTGCCCAAGGCAGCGATGAGGTCCCGGCCGATTATTCTTGGAAGCCGACTCACGCCACGACGATCTTCTGGATGCCAATGAAGTCCAGTGGAGCGACGCTCTCGCCTTGGACTTCGAGACAAAGCTCGACAGCCTCACGAACCCTCGCCATCAGTTCATCGAGAGACCTGGCCTGCGTGTGGCAGCCGCGAAGGGCCGGGACGGACGCGACATAGTAGCCCTCGGCGTCGCGCTCGATGATGACACTGAACTCTCTGGCCATCGGCATCTCCTTGGAGCAATTCTACGCGCGCGGACGTGTCCCGTACGAGCCGCGGCAGCAGAACGGCGCGACGCTCCGCCGTCGCACAAGCTTCACGGATCCTGCGCGACTGGACGTCCGTTGCGGATCCCGCAATCCGATCGATTTTAGCGTGGGCATCCATCGCGCCAAGGTATTCGTCTTACCGACCCGGAGATATTCGATCAATGCGCGCGGCCGAACTCGAGAATCCGGTCGCGCACTCGTTCGGGCGTCTGCTCCGGCGGCGTGACCGGCCAGAACTCCGGCTGCGGCAGGAGCTCGCGCAGGTAGTGCGCGCCGGACGTCGCGTGTGCGGGGTCGTCGCCCGGGAGGATCAACGCTGGCACCTTCATCGCCATCATCTCTTCCGGCTCGGCGCCGGGCGGCATGTCGCGGTCGAACAGCCCGCGCATGCTCGCCGCGACCAGACCCAGATATCGGTCCGGGTCCTGATGGTGAAACGCGTCGGCGAACTTCGGATCGCGCACGATCGCCGACGCCCACGGTCCGGCTTCGGGATCCTGCCAGAACGACTTGCCCTCGTGCGCGCGCTTCACGACGCCGGCGAGCGCGTTCTCGCGCGCGAACTTCAGATGGCGCGCGAAGCGGTCGCTCCCGTTCAGCTTCCAGCGATAGCCGCCCACCGGCCAGTGGAGGATCAGCGCGTGCGTCGCCTCCGGAAAGCGCGCGGCGAACGCCAGCGCGACCGAACATCCCATGCAGCCGCCGAGGACGAATGCCTGCTTCGCACCGAGGTGATCCAGGAGGGCCTTGCCCTGTTCTGCGAAGACCGACCACGAAAGCCGCTCGACCCGTCCGCCCGAGTCGCCCGATTCCCGCCGGTCGTACGCGATCACCGTGAACTGGCTCGGCAGCGTGTCGAGCGGACGCATACCCTTCCACACGCCCGCGGTGGTCCACTTCTCCATCGTTGCGTCGAAGCCGCCGGGCGCCAGCATCAAGAGCGCGGGGCCAGAGCCGCGCGTGACGTAGTTGACCTCGAGACCATCGATCGTCGCAGTCGGCATCGTTCCTCCTCATTGACGTGGGGGCCCCGAAATGGCCCCCACACCCCCATACGCTCGTCGCGCCCCGGCACAGCCGTGGCGCTCCTCGAACCCCCATACGCTCGTCGCGCCCCGGCACAGCCGTGGCGTTCCTCGAACCCCCATACGCTCGTCGCGCCCCGGCACAGCCGTGGCGTTCCTCGAACCCCCATACGCTCGTCGCGCCCCGGCACAGCCGTGGC
>JBGPTW010000205.1:0-8745 GCA_041490825.1 Methylomirabilia bacterium
ACCTTCGTGATTCGTTCCCTGGGTTTCGCCGCGCGGGCGACAGCTCGCGGAATTCCGGAGCGCCCCCCGGCCCCCCGCTCGCGGTCGTGTCGCCGACGCCGTGCGGCTCGGGCGCGATCGTTCATGCATAGTGCGGGCTAGTCGCCGTCATCGCCGGCGCCACGGCCTCCGCGAACAGGCGCATCGATCGCAGCGCGAGGCCGGTCGAGAGTCCCGGCAGCACCATGACCAGCAGCACGCGCTGGTAGCTCGTGGCGTCGAGATACTCCTGAAGACCATCCCTGACCTCGCCCGGCGTTCCGATCAGCGCCCAGCCGTCGGCCAGATACTCGCGGAAGGATCGTAAGCGCAGCACAGCCCGAACTCCATCGGCGCCTCCGTGCTATCAATCGTCGGGGAGAGAATAGGCCGTTCATCGGTACAATGCGCGCGCAGGAGAGAGGACGATGACCAACCCAGGTCTCATGGACCGGATGTTCCAGCGCATCATGCGCGCGCTCGTCGACACCGGGCGGGCGCCTCACTACGCCGAGCTCGCGCGAGCCCTCGGGATCTCGACCGACGAGGGGCGCCTGCTCCTCCACGAGGTGATGCAGGCCTATCCGATCGGCTGGCTCCATCCCGAGACGGACTACATCGCGTCGTTTCCGCCGCTGAACAACCTGCCGACGCAGTACCGGATCACGGTGCGCGGTGAGCAGCGATGGTTCGCGCAGTGCGGTTTCGAGGCGACCTCCGTGACGTGGCTGTTTCCCGGCGAGACGGTGCGCATCGAGGCCCCGTGCCTCGACTGCGGCGACCCCGTGACCGTCGAGATGCGTGATGGCCGGATCATCTGGGTCGACCCTGCCGAGGTGGTCGGCCATCTCAACTACGGCTTCGGCCCGTCGCGAGGCAAGCCGCCGTTCCTCTGAACGGGCATGAACCTCTTCCGGTCGGAAGAGCACGCTCGCCGCTGGCCGGCGTTCCAGGCGCGCGCCGAGCAGGGTTTCATCACGCTCGTCGACCTCGCCGGATTCTTCGGCACGGAGACGCGCCGCCACATGCTCGACGGCGACTATCTGTCGGCGTGGTTTCCTCGGCGCGCGACTGAACGCCGCGCCTACCTCGAGCAGATCGGCAAGACCACTCCGTTCTGGCTCGGGACGCCCGATGCCGTATGATCAGAGCCTCACGATTCCGCGTGCGGAGGACACGATGAGCCACGTGCGGTACATCGACAAGACGCGCGAGTACTACCGCAGCGAAGGCTACGACAAGCCGTACGAGTGGGCGCACTTCGACCACATCCCCTTCGTGCGGCCGGCGCGCACGCTGTCCGAGTGCCGGGTGGGAGTGGTGACAACGAGCGAGATGGCGCTCCGCGGCGAGTCGGGTGCCTGGGACAACAATCTCGCTTGCGACGTCTACGCGCTGGCCGCCGACACGCCGATCGATCGCCTGTACACGAAGAAGCAGTCCTACGATCGGCATGCCACCAATCTCGACGACGTGAATTCGTACGTGCCGCTCACGCGGCTGGCCGAGTCGGTCGCCGCCGGGCGCATCGGGTCCGTCGCGCCCCGCTTCCAGGTCATCTACTCGCAGTACAGCCAGCGCAAGACCACGACGGTCGATGCGCCGGAGATTTTGAGACAGATGCGCGAGGACCGCGTCGACGTCGCCGTGCTCACCGCCGTCTGACCCGTCTGTCATCAGACCGCCGGTCTGGCGGCCCGGCATCTCGAGGAGAACGGCATCCCGACGGTCGTCTTTGGCTGCGCGCGCGACATCGTCGAATGGTGCGGCGTGCCGCGCTTCGTCTTCAGTGACGTCCCGCTCGGCAACCCGACGGGCCGGCCGTTCGATGCCGCCCTGCAGCGCGACGTGGTCGCGCTTGGCCTCGATCTGCTCGCAACGGCCACGGCGCCAGGGACGACCGTCGTGAACCCGCACGAGTGGAGCCCGGATCACTCATGGAAGGATCTCGTGTTCTCGAAGGCCCAGCCATTCCTCTCCGAGGACGCGACGGAGAAGTGGCTGAAGCGGAAGCAGGCCTACCGGGATCTGCGCACCACGGAAACGGGCTGAGCGTTCCCCGAGGATCGAGCCGCCATCGGCGAGAACGCCGGCATCAGCTCGTACGCGAAGCGGCGCAGCGTTTCACGCCCGCCCGCGCTGTTCAGCATCACGTATTCCGCGCCGACGTCGTGGAGCGACTGGAGCTTCGCGGCGATCTCGTCCGGCGTGCCGTAGAGCGCACCCGCCTCGGCGGCCTCGATCGTGTCGGCGTAGGACATGATGCTCGCCTTGTTCTGCCCGTCCGGGCGCTGGGCCAATCGCTCCATCCGTCGTCGCGCCGCGAGACGTGTCTCGAGGGCCTTCTGTCGCTCCGCAGCGGTCATGGACACGTGAACCGAACGCGTGACCGCGACGGTCGCCGGATCGAAGACGCGGCCGCGGGATTCCACCTCGGACTTGAAGAGCGCGATCCGCTCGCCGATCTGATCCACCGGGGCAAACTGGTCGAGCAGGAGATTGAAGCCGTATGCGGCAACTTTCTTGATCGACGCCGGGCGTCCGGCGCCCATCCAGATCGGCGGATGCGGCTTCTGTGCGGTCGGCGGCTCGACGACGACACCCTCGAACTGCCAGTATTTCCCGCGGTGCGACCACGGCGCGTCCGAGGTCCAGGCCTTGAGAATGACCTCGAGTGACTCTTCGAAGCGCTCCTCCGCCTCCTCCATGGGGATGCAGAACCCGGCGAACTCGTTGTGGCGATACCCCTGACCGATGCCGAAATCGAGCCGGCCGCCCGACAGCAGATCCAGGGTCGCGGCCTGCTCGGCCAGCAGCACGGGGTTGTGCCACGGCAGCGTCATCACAGCGGTGCCGAGCCGCAACGTCGTGGTGCGCGCGCCGACCCAGGTCAATAAGTTTAACGTCGCCGAGATCTGGCCGAAGCCGGTGAAATGGTGCTCGACGACGAACGAGCTCTGATAGCCGAGGGCTTCGGCCTCGACGTTGTGCTCGACGAATTCTTTGAAGCCGGCTCCACTGTCGACGTCAGCGGCGCCGCGCTTCGCCTGTGCACTTCCGAATATCCCAAAGCGCATGGAATCCTGCTCCTTCTCGTGCTCCGACCTGGAACCCGGCCGCTAGCCTAGCCTAGCCCGGATTATTCATGAACGCTCACTGGCAATCGAGCGCGTGGCGTCGCGGGCCGGCCGGGTCGGTGAGGGGCCTCTGACCACGAGGCCCTGTTGACCGATGACCGGCGAGCCGTTCCCACTCGTTACGGCTGCGTCGTCCCCTCGCGTGACGGGAATGCCCCGGCTGCCCATCTCCCACCGGGGCACCGGCCGACCTTGGTTATAGGCGTTCATGAATCACGCGGGGATCATCGATGAACGACCGAGGCCGGGGACAGCGAGTTGCCGCGGGCCGGCCGGGTCGGTGAGGGGCCGGCGGACCCGTTCCCGGAGCGTCCTATCGAGGGCACCCAGGCCCGGAGTGGGAACGACTCGGCGATGATCGGGACGAAGGCGCCTGTGGTCAGAGGATCCCGGCTGCCCGTCTCCCGCCGGATCCCCGGCCGGCACGCGCCTCACTCGTTCATGAATTATTCGCGTTAACCCAGCGGCCCCTGGAACACCTGGTCCATGTACGTGTCGGACAGCGGTTCCAGCGTCTCCGGCCACACGGCCGACACCGGACGCCGCTGGTTCGCCGGTCTCACCTTCCCGTCCCAGCCGACCTGCTCCATGTAGTAGTAGAGCTGGATGCAGTGGCCGTCCGGGTCGAGCGCGAACGCCGAATAGTCGATGCCGGGATAGAGCTCGGGCGGAATCGAGTCGACGAGCGTCACGCCGTGGGACTTCAAGAACGTGACGGCTTCACGCAGCTGCGCGTAGCTGCCAACCTCGACGCCGAATGACATGCAGGTCGTGTGCTCGGAGAGCCCGAGCGTGCGCCGGAGCTCCTTGGGGAAGAGCCCGAGGCTGTGGTGCTCGGCGCCGCAGCGTAGAAACGCGCAGCGCGCGCCGCGATAGATGCTTTCTTCGCTCTTCGCGAATCCAAGATGCTCGGTGTAGAACGCCTCGGCGCGGGCCACGTCGTCGACGAACAGGCCCACCGGACCGATCTTGGTGATCTTGAACGGCCGCGGCAGGAGCACGCCCTCCACGTCGTAGGTCTCGGAGGACGTCTCTCGCGTGCGGTTGCCGGAGAAGATGTCGATGCCCTTGTCGAGCGCCTCCGCGACCTCGGCGATCTCGGAGATCTGGGGGAGCGACGGTTTCTCGTTGAACCCGCGGTAGTACATGGACGTCGGCTTGCTCACCTGGTTCCAGCCGATCTGGTCGATACCGTAGTAGAGTTCGATCGTGTGGCCGTCGGGATCGTAGACGTAGACGTGCCAGTTGCTTCCGGGCATGTCACGCCCGACGCGCTGGATCCGGATGCCCTTGTCCTGGAAATAACTGTGGGCATCCGTGATCTCCCGGAGGCTGGCGCACTGCCAGGTGATCTGATTGATGGTAATCCCGGGCGCGAACTTCCGGTCGGCGCGATGATCCAGCACTTTTTTGTTGAACAGCACCATCGCGTGGTGATCGGTCCCGTATCGCAAGAAGTAGCCGCGGCTATCTCCGACGCCGGCGTCCTTCGGGAACCATGGCGCCATGGCGAAGTCCAGCGTGTCGGAAAACCTGAAGCCGAGCAACTGCGTGTAGAACTCGACGCCCTCGGCGAGCTTCAGGACGTTGAACCCGAAATGGCCGAGCCGCCGGATCTTGAACGGTCGCGGGAGGAGCACGCCGCCGACGCTGTAACGCTGATCGACCGATGCCATCGTCATCCCTCCTCGGCAACAATGGATGAACTCTATCACGGGCGATTCGACGGATCGCGCCGTCGACGAACGATCAGCTCGTCAGCATCCGGTGCGTCTGCGCCGTGAAGCGCTCGATCGGCACGCCGTGTCGACACGCGCCTCGACACGGCTCACCCGAGCACGACCGGCACGGAGCGGCGCCGGCGGCGAGCATCGCGTATTCGCTGCTTGCCAGCTTCACGTCACCGTAGTCCACGGCGTACATCCGCGTCCGCAGCACCTCGCCGATCGGCACGCCGTACGGACATGCGGTCAGGCAGTCGCCGCATCCGTGGCGGCAGTACGATCCTCCGTTCATCAGCGCGTAACGCCGCAGCAGGGGGAGATCCTCCGCCGCCGTCGATTGCCCGCCCGACGCACCGAGATACTCGTCGATCATGCCAGGGTCGGTCATGGAGACGATGAGCGCGTCGACGTTCCGGTTCGAGAGCACCCAGCGGAACGCCGCCTGCGCGAACGTGGCGCCTCCGCGCTCGAAGGGCCGCATGTCGTTGAGGCGCGCCCCCATCAGCGTCTTCATGACGACCACGCCGACACCCCTAGTCTTCGCCTTCTGCAGCACGCGCGGCAATTCCGGCTGGCGCGCGACGAAGTCGTACGAGCGCGTGAACTTCTGATAAAAGGCGGGGTCCTGGCCGAAGTTGTACGCCGCGAGGATCACGTCCACGCTGTCCGTGTCGATCGCGTAGTCGAGACACTCGATGAGGCGCCCGGCATGGCCGGACATGCCGGCGAAGCGCATCTTCCCCTGCTGCTTTGCGCGCGCGGTGAACTCGCGCCACTCGGGGTTCTTCAGCCGCTCCACGTCGTTGACGGCGTGGTTGAAATAGACGTCCACGTAGTCCGTGTGCAACCGCCGCAAACTCTGCTCCAGCGAGCGCATCATCGAATCCCGGCGATCGCCCGGGCTCGCGAACGTCTTCGACGTGAGGTAGACCCGGTCGCGCTTGCCGCGCAGGGCGTCCCCGATCGCCGTCTCCGACTCCCCGTCGCGATAGCTGTCCGCGGTGTCGAAGTAGTTGATGCCTTGATCGAACGCGTGCCGGACGGTATCGCCTTCACCGGCGCCCAGGCGGCTGCTTCCGAACGAGATGTCGGACACCTTCATGCCGGTGCGGCCGAGCGTCGCATAGCGCTGCACACGCGCCACGGGCCGGCGTGGCGACTCGGCCGATGCCCGGCGCGGCACGACGCTCATTCCGAGGGCGACCGCTGCCCGGCGCAGAAGCTCACGGCGGTTCATGTCGATCCCTCCTTCGTGCGGACGGTGTGGAGCGCCTTCGAGATATCATCGCTCGTCATGCGAGCAATCGCCATCGACGAACGGAGGCCCCTCTGGCGAACGCGCTGACCGCCGCGCGCGCTCTTCTGGCCCTGCCCTTCGCGTTCCTCATGGCCGGTGGCGACGCGCGTTCTGCGACGCTCGCCGCATTCGTGCTCGTCGCGGCGATCGCGACGGATCTGCTCGACGGCGCCGTCGCGCGCCGCCGCGGCACCGCCACCGCTGCCGGTGGAACGTTCGATCACGCGGCCGACTGCTTCTTCGTCACCAGCGGCCTCGCGGCAGGAGCGGCGCGGGGCGCCTTTCCGTGGATCCTGCCGGTCCTCGTCGCGGCGGCCTTCGCGCAGTACGTCGTGGATTCGTACTGGGCGCATCGAGAGGGCGCGCTTCGCACGAGCTGGCTCGGGCGCTACAACGGCATCCTCTACTTCGCGCCGCTCGGCGGCGATGTGCTCGTGCGCGCGGGGCTCCACGCGCTCCAGCCCGCGGTCACCGTGCTCGCCTGGACGCTGGTCGTGAGCACGGCCGTCTCGATGGGCGAGCGCCTCTGGGCCATCATGGCGCGTTCGCGAAGAGCTCCCGCGTCGCCCGCCGGAGAAAGAGGAGACCGACCGCCGCGTTGAACAGGATGAAGAAGTTGTGCTGGACGAAGCCGAAGGTCGTCATCTCGCCGGGTCGATCGGGAAAGAGAACGACCCACAGCACGATCGCCACCGAGTGCATCGGTCCGGGCATGGCCGCGCCGAAGAAGATCACCGGCAGATAGCCGAGCATCTCCGTCATGCCGACGGTCACGCCGAAGAGGCTGAGCGCCAGCGCATAGACCACGACGGCGGCCAGGATGGCGGGCGATCGCAACGCGATCAGGGCGGCGTAGTGGCGCACCTTCGCCATCCGGAATGCGCGGAAGATCGGCCGGTCGCGCACGGCAAGCCCGGCGCCGATCTTCCCGCGGAAGAAGAGGTGGACGATCACGAAGACCGCCGCCGAGCCCAGCGCGATCCAGGGAATCGCGTGAAAGACCGGCGGGAACCGGTCCCACTGCAGAAGCACGCCGACCGTCGCCCAGCCGAGCAGGTAATAGTATTCGCAGAACATGATGAAGAGCATGCTCGAGCCGACCTCCCACGCGGAAATGCCGTGGCGCCGGCTGAGGTAGAGCGCGATGGCGCCCTTGCTGACCTGCTCGTTGACGATGGAGAGGATGTAGGCGCTGGCGCGGATGGGCAGCACGTCGCGGTAGGAAAGGCGCGCGTTGAACCAGGTGATCACGCGCCACACGACGAGGCTGTCGACGAGCAGAAAGACCGCGCAGTACGGAATCATCAGCATCAGCCAGCGCGACCAGGCGACGTGCTCGAAGACCGCGGCGAGGTACGGCAGCAGCGAGTGTCCTTCGGCCGCGGCCGCCCGGTCGAGCCGCCGGTAGAGATACGCGAAGCAGCCTGCCGTGATGAGCCACGGCAGGACGCGCAGCCAGCGCTTCACGACTCGACGCTATTCCGGATCATCTCGTCGAGCCCCGTCAGCTCGATCCCGAGCTCCCGCGCGGCCGGTGTCGGGTCGAGCTTCGTGTCGGTCGTGAGGACCTCCAGCGCGTCGGGCGAAAACCCTCGGCCGCCGAGTCGCCGGCGGATCGCCAGCGCCATGCGGACAAGCCGCGTGGGCACCGAGACGATACGGATCGAGCGGCCCCGCAGGCCCGCCGCGCGCTCCACGATCTCGCGGCCCGGCAACGCCACCGGCCCGACGAGCTCGAGCGTGCGGTCCGTGGCGATTCCGGGATCGCACGCGATGATCGCGGCGCGCGCGAGATCGTTCACGTCCAGCGGTTGCTGCAGTGTACGCCCGCCGCCGACGAGCACGACAGTGCGCCAGCTCGTGCGATGCCGCAGTGCCGCCGCTGCCTCCGTGCCGCGGCCGAGCAGCATCGGCACACGCAACACGGTGTGCGAGACACCGGACGCCCGCACCACGGCTTCCGCTTCCCCTTTCGTCCGCCAGTAGCGGTTCGCGGATTTCTCGTCGGCCCCGATCGCGCTGACGAAGACCAGCTTGACCACGCGATTGCGCTTCGCGGCTTCCGTCACGCTCCGCGCGGTCTCGACGTGCGCGTCTTCGTAGGTGGAATCCGGCCGCTCGACGAGGATGCCGACCAGGTGGACGACCGCGGCGACGCCCTCCAACACGGCGTCGAGGCTCCCCGCGTCGTCGTACGAGATGCGCGCGACGCCGGCCGCCAGTCCCGCCAGAGGACGCAGCTCCGCGGCGGCACGCTCGGAGCGGACAGCGGCGACGACGTCGAGGGGCGCCGGCGCGTACGATCGCGGCGCGCGCAGGATCGCTCGTCCGACCGGGCTGTTGGCGCCCGTCACGAGCACTCTCATCGCGCGAATCCGAGGTGGCGGGAAGTGACGGCTAGCCCGGCTGATTCATGAACGAACGACGCGCGCGCCGACCGGTGACCCGGCGGGAGATGGGCAGCCGGGGTCCTCTGACCACAGGCGCCTTCGCCCCGATCATCGCCGAGCACTTCCCACTCGTCACGGCTGTGTCGTCGCCTCGCGTGGCGGGAATGGGTCCCCCGGAC
>JBGPTW010000206.1:0-8694 GCA_041490825.1 Methylomirabilia bacterium
CGTGATGCCGCTGACTGTTTGGACAACCGTGTCGAAGCCGCGGCGCGATGCCCACGGCCCGACGTGGCCGAACGCGCACAGCGAGACGAAGACGATGCCGGGCCGCAATTGCGCGAGCGCCTCGGGCGAGAGCCCGCGATTGCCGAGGGTGCCCGGCCGGTAGCCTTGCGAGAACACGTCGGATTCGCGGACGAGTCCGCGCAGCGTCTCGATGTCTTTCTGCTCGCGCAGATCGAGATGGGCGGAGAGCTTGCCGTGGCCGGTGTCGTATTCCTGGTAGCCGAGATTCGGCAGGTGCGCCGCGGTGATCTTCAAGACATCGGCGCCGTGCTCGGCGAGGGTGCGGGCACAGGTCGGCCCGGCGAGGACTCGCGTCAGGTCGAGCACGCGGACCCCTGACATTGGCCGATCGCCGTCGGGGAGCTTTTCTGGCGGGCTGTCGCCGATCTTGACGATCTCCATCAGCGGCAGTGAGGCGATCGCAGCGGCCTGCGGGTGCTGCGCCCATTCGTCCATGGTGCGCACCATGCCCCCGGCGCCCTTCGCGGCGATGATCGCTTCCTCGAGCTCGAGCGCATCCCACTTCGCCACCGCTTGGCGCACGGCCTCGCGATCTTCCGGCACGCCGAGCACGCGGAGGGCGGCGGCACGATGGTTCGGGAAATTGCAGTGGAGATAGCTCCAGCGGCCGTTCTTGGCCGGATAGACGCCCATCACTGTGTTGCGCTCGGTCGACACGGGCGCGCCGTCCATCTTCATGTAATGCCCGCTGCGGAGCGAGGCGGTCGCCTGGCGGATATCGACCGCGACATCCTGGCGGTGCCCCGTGCGCAATTGCCACAGATCGGAGACAGCGAGGCCGACGGCCGCGAGCGCGGCAGCACTGGTCTCGCCGATGCGGAACGGCGTCGGCAGAATCGGATCGGCGCCGCCGGTGATCTCGACCGTGCGGGCGCGCTCCTCGCCCCAGCCGGCGATCGGCAAGATCGTGCGTAGGGCATCATGGCTCATGGTCGGGACTCCTCTCTCTGCGCTGTGGCGCGCTTATTTAAACAGATTTCCCTGACTCCGGCCGGTTGTGCGACGCGTCCCCGGCGTCGCGGACTGAGGCGACCCCTCGCGCGCTTGCCACTGGCATGACCTGCAACCATAGTAGTTGCGGGGGTTCGTCATGACGGAAAAGGTATCCACCATCGACGTTCGCCAGCGGCTCGGCGACATGCTCAATCGCGTCGCCCTCAGACATGACGAGTTCGTCATCGAGCGCAAGGGCAAGCCGCTCGCGGCCCTCGTGCCGGTCGAGCGGCTCGAGCAGATGCGCCGCTTCGCCCGGCGCCACGCGCTCGATTTCCTCGAGCAACAGCGACGCGGCCCGTTGGCCAACGAACCGGCGATGGCGCTGGCCCTGGAGGCGCAGCGCTGGGCGAGGAAGCAAGCTCGGAAGCCCCGGCAGCGAGTCAAGTGACCGGTGCTCCGCGCTGTCCTCGATGCGAACGTCTACGTGAGTGCGGCTGTCCAACCGGAAGGCCCACCCGGTCGGATCATCCAACGCTTCCTTCGCGAAGCTGCGTTCGAGATCGTCCTGTCGCCCGCGATCGTCGAGGAGGTGTTCCGGGCCCTGGCCTATCCGAAGGTTCGCCGGCACATCCGAGGGGAGATCGAGCCGGAGCTCTGGTTCGAGGACATCATGGTCCTCGCTGACCGTTCCTCGCCCTCGAGGAGTATGAGGGCGTGCGCATCGTGACGCCACGCACGTTCCTCGAACTTCTCAGAGCCTCCTGAGTTCTACCTGATTCTTCCGAAAGCTATTCGCGGTTCCGGCCGGCTCAGGCGCCGCCCGTCACCACCAGCGTCTGACCGCTGACGAAATCGCTGTCCGGGCTGCAGAAGAGGTAGATCGCGCCGGCCGCCTCCTCGGGAAAGCCGCCGCGCCCGAGCGGGATCATCTGGTTCATGGCGGCGATGCGCGTGCCCTGCACGCCGACCTTGACCGTGCGGCCCGCGACCTCGATCGTTCCGGCCTCGCCCTCGGCGAGCGGCTTGGTGAGACGTGTCTGGATGTACCCGAAGGCCACGCAGTTGACGGTCACTGCATAGCGTCCCCACTCCTTGGCGAGCGTCCGGGTCATGCCGGTCACCGCCGCTTTCGCCGAGGAATAGTTCACCTGGCCCGCGTTGCCGCGCACGCCTGACGTCGATGAGATCTGGACGACCTTGCGCACGATGCGCTCCCCGCGCTTCGACTCCGTCTCGAACTGCTCTCTCAGATACGGCGCGAAGGCCCGGAGGATCCGGAACGGCGCCGTCACGTGAACGTCCATGATCGCGTACCACTGCTCGTCGGTCATTTTCTGGATGACGTTGTCCCACGTGTACCCGGCGTTGTTGACGATGACGTGGAGGCCGCCGAGCTGTTGCACGGCGGTGCCGACGATCCGCTCACCGAAATCCTTGGCGGTGACGTCGCCGTTGCACGCGACCGCCTTGCCGCCGAGCTTCTCGATCATCGCGATCGTTTCCTTCGCCGGTCCGTCGTCGAGATCGTTCACCACGACCGCGGCGCCGTCGCGCGCCAGGCGCACCGCCACCTGCTGACCGATCCCGCGTCCCGACCCCGTAACGATCGCGACCTTGCCGTCGAGCTGTCCCAAAGGTGTCCTCCTCGGTGTCGTTATTCGATCAGGGTGCGCAGCTCCGGGACCACCCAGAACGGCGCCCGGCCTGCTTCCATGCGCTGGATGTTGTCGAAGCCGTTCCGGTACGCCTTCGTCCAGTTGTCCCAGGTCGGTCCAGCGCTGTGGGGTGTCAGCGTCACATTCGGGAGCGAGAACAGGGGATGGTTCGGCTTCGGCGGCTCCTCCACCATCACGTCGAGGCCGGCGGCGGCGATCGTTCCGGACGTGAGTGCCAGATGGAGCGCGTCTTCGTCGACGACGGGGCCGCGACAGGTGTTGATGAGGATCGCGCTCTTCTTCATCATCGCGAACTCGCGGGTCGACATCATCCGCCGCGTGACGTCGGTGAGCGGCACGTGCAGCGTCACGACGTCGGACGTGCGGAGGAGCTCCGCGAAGAGCGTGAAGCGAACGCCGAGCGCGTCCTCCTGGTTCTCGCTGAGCCGGAGGATGTCGTAGTAGCGGACGTCCATGTCGAAACCCCGAACGCGCCGCGCGACTTTCTTGCCGATGTTGCCGAGGCCGACGATGCCGAGCCGCTTGCCCTCGAGCTCGTACGTGCGGTTCGCGGCAAAGTCGGCGGTTCGCCACTTGCCGGCGACGACGTTGAGGTGATGCCACACCAGCTTCTTTTCCACCGCGAGCATGAGCATGACGGCGTGCTCGGAGACGGCGACCGAGTTGGCGCCGCCGTTGTTGGCCACGGGCACCCGGGCCTTGCGTGCGGCCTCGAGGTCGACCCGATCGTAGCCGGCGCTGACGAGCTGGACGAGCTTGAGCTTCGGCGCCGAGCGGAAGAACTCGTTGCCGATCCCGAAGCGCGGCGAGCCGAGATAGTACTCGGCATCGGCGGCGGCCTCGTAGAACGCGGGCGTGGCGGGATCGACGACCACCAGCTCCATGCCGGGCGGGAGCAGCTCGCGCGCGATCTCCATGACGGGAGCCGGTTGCTGGGGCGTGAGGATCTTGGTCACGAGTCTCCTCCTGAGGGATAGCGGTGACGTCGCCGCCGCGTAGTGTAGCCGAGCCGGCGGTGCCGAGAAGTGGCTTTTCTGAGAATCAGCTGTTCGTCGGTAAGGAGAACCTCGGGCGCGTGGGCGGCGGCGTCGCGGGAACCGACGACGCGGCCTTTGCCGACCTGGGGGACATGCTGGCGCTCGCCAGATTCCCCAATGTCGGGGTCAAGATGTCGGGCGCTCCGAGCTATTCGAGCCAGCCCTACCCGTACAAGAACATCCACGGCTATCTGCGCCAGATCTTCGAGGCGTTCGGGCCCGAGCGCTCGTTCTGGGGCACCGACATCACCCGCATGCCGTGCTCGTATCGACAATGCGTGACGATGTTCACCGAGGAGTTGCCGTGGCTCCGGGGCCGCGACCTCGAGCGGGTGATGGGTGGGGCCGTCGTCGACTGGCTCGGCTGGAAGCGGCCGGCGAAGGCCTGAGTCGCGCGGGACTGTCTATCGTCTCGGCGGAGCGATGAAGTTGATGGCCTGTCGGTCGTTCCGGCGATAGATACTGAAGTCGTTACGATCGACGGTAAGGACCTGGCAGCCGGAGTGCGACTCGCTCATCACGACGATCGCCGCATCGGCCAGATCCATTTGCTCGTAACGGGCCATCAGGGTGCGCATGCGTCGCCAGTGGGTGGACATCTCGAAGTCGAGGCGAAGGGCGTCTCGTTCGAGCAACTGGAACAGCGGATCGACCTCCAGTCCATCTTCGCGAAGAAAGTACGCCGCCTCGGTGAGCACCGGTTCGCACGTCAGCATCGGTGGCCGAACCTGCTTCATGAGCGCGACCGCCCAGGCGTGGTACGGGTCGTTGCGGTTGAGATAGGCGACCAGCGGGCCCGTGTCGCAGATCGTGATCACGTCCGGCGAAACTTGCGCCGGTCGTTCGTCGCAGCCCGCCGGCCGCCGACAAGACGGCCAGCCAGATCGGTGGTCACCGCGAAGACCGAGCGACCGTCACGATCCCGCGGAGCCTCCACGCGCTCTCGAACGAGCGCCGCGACACTACGTCCGGTCGCGCGGGCTTCCTGCTGTAGTTGCCGAAGCGTCGCTTCGGGGAGCTTGATCGTGATGCCCTTCATGCCGGCCATGACGGAAGGGTAACTCCTTTCTGACACGATGGCAACACCGGAACGTGCTCATTGGGTAGAATGGGCGCCATTCCACAACGACGGAGGGCGAGATGCCCAAAATTCTGGTCATCCACGGCGCCGGCATGAACATGCGCGGCAAGGTCCAGCTCGACATCTTCGGTCCGATGACGCTGCCCGAATACGACGAGCGCATCCGCGGCTATGCCAAGGAGCTCGGCGTCGAGATCGAAATCTTCCACTCGAACATCGAGGGTGAGATCGTCAACAAGCTCTATGCCGCCAACGATCAGGGTTTCGATGCGGCGATCTTCAACCCGGCGGCGTTCGGCACCGGCTACCCGGCACTCGTCGCGGCCATCTCGCAGGTCAAGTTCCCGACCACCGAGGTGCACATCTCGAATCCGGTCCGCCGTGGCCCCGCCTCGCAGACGGCTGCGGTGAGCCAGAGCATCGTGGCTGGTTTCGGCGTCGCCGGTTACGCGCTGGCCTTGCGCGGTATCCGCGACATGCTGGCGGCGAAGAAGTAGGACCGGCGCCGTCGTCGACCGGCTCGGCGAAACCTTGGCATTGCAGAAAATCTGCATAGTTGAGATAGTGTATTCATGAAAGCCACGCTGACCGTCACCAGTCGGGGCGTCGTGACCTTGCCGGCGAAGCTCCGCCGGGCCCTCGGCCTCCGCGCCGACGACCACCTCATCGCCGAGACCACGCCGGAGGGATTGCTGCTGCGGCCCGCGGTGACACTCCCGGTCGAGATCTATACCGAGCAGCGCATACGGGAGTTCGACGAAGCCGAGACGGAGCTCGGCAAGATCCTCCGCCGGAAGAAGAAGCCCCGCCGCTGACTGCGTGCGGATGCGCATCTTCCTCGACGCGAACGTCCTCTTCTCCGCGGCAAAGTCCGACGGTGCGATGAGACAACTGCTCGAGCTGCTGCTCGACGCCGGACACGAATGCCACGTGGACGGTTACGTCGTCGACGAAGCACGCCGCAACCTGATCGCGAAGGCACCCGAGGGCGATGCCGTGCTCCAGGCGCTGCTCAGTAGGATGACGGTCGCGGCCATCCATCCCTCGGGGCCAGTCCCGGAGGCCGCTACCGCGTTGCCGGAGAAGGATCGACCCGTGCTCGCCGCGGCGATCCGGTGCAGATGCGATGCGCTCGTGACCGGCGACCGCACTCACTTCGGGCGCTTCTACGGGAAGACCCTGGGCGGCGTCGCCATCCACTCGCCTCGGTCGTTGGCCGACAAGCTTCTCGATTGAGTGCGTCGCGATGGCGCTATGCTACCAGCGTGTTGCCCCGGCGCGCGCTCATCGCTCTCCTCGCGCTCGGCCTCGCGCTCGTCGTGCCGCGTGGGCCGTGGTCCGGCGCGCCGCGTGCCGAGACGCAGCGCCCGGCAATCAGTCGGAGCGGTGTGCTCGGCGGCGCGAACTATCTCATGAAAGTGCCGGCCAACTGGCACGGCGGTCTCGTCGTCTTCGCGCACGGCATCCAGCGCGGGCCCGGGCCGGGCGCGGCCGCCTCGCCGTCGATCGGGATTCACATCCTCGAGGAAGGTCACGCCTGGATCGCGTCCGGCTATCGCGCGCGCGAGTATCAACCGCACCTGTTCATCGATGATCTCGTCGCGCTCCGCGAGCTCTTCCTGAAGGAGATCGGCCAGCCGCGCTGGACGATCATCTCCGGCCAGTCGATGGGCGGCCACATCGTCGTGGGGTCGCTCGAGCTGCGGCCCGGTGTCTACCAGGGTGGCCTGTCGGAATGCGGTCTCGTCGACGGCATCGGCATCGCTGACTACCTGCAGGCATACACCGCGGCGGCCGAGCTGATCTCCGGCGTGCCGCTGCTCGACGCCCCCGACAAGGAGACATTCGACCGGATCCTCAACGAGCGCGTCGTCCCGGCGCTCGGCATGCCCGGCTCGTATACCGCGCGCGGGCGGCAGTTCGACAGCGTCGTGAAGTACCTGATGGGCGCCGATCAGGCCGGCAACGATCTGCCGCTGCGTCTTCAGGGCCTCGATCGGCGCTATCTCCTGAACATGAGCTATCGCAACCCCGACATCGAGAAGGATCCGCGGCCCGGTTCGCGCGCGGCCAGCACGGTCCACATCCGCTACCGGATCGATCCCGGCCTCGGGCTCACCGAAGACGAGATCAACGCGCGCGTGCGGCGAGTGCATCCCGCGAAGGATGCACGCTCACCGAGCAAGAACCCCGTGTACGCGGAACGGACCGGCCGGCTGACGGCGCCGCTCATCACGCTGCACGAGACCGGCGATGCGTGGGTGCCGCTCAGCCTCGAGCAGTCGTACCGGCGTCGCACGATCGCCGCCGGGACGGACCACCTCCTGGTGCAGCGCGTCGTGCGCGCGCCCAGTCACTGCGGGGTCGACGGCGAGGTACGCGAGCAGGCGTTCGACGATCTCGTCGCGTGGATCGAGCGCGGCGTGCGACCGCAAGGCGACGACGTGCTCGCGTCCGATCTGTCACGCATCGGTCTCAAGTGGACGCCCGTGCTGCGCATCGAAGATCCGCTCGCCGCGCGCCGGTGACCTGGGTGACGCGACGGGTGATCTTTCTCGACATCGACGGCGTGCTGGCGCCGATCCGCAGGTGGGATCGGTACGGAGATCTGGACCGCGCGTGCATCGAGGTCCTGAACGAGATCGTGGCGCGCGGCGGAGCTGATGTCGTCGTGTCGTCCACCTGGCGGCACGGCAAGACCGTCGCCGAGCTGCAGGGGATGCTGGAAGCCGAGGGGTTCACCGGCTGCGTTCTGGACAAGACGCCGACCGGAATCCCTGGCGCCAGCCGGGGCGACGAGATCGCCGCCTGGCTCGCGGAGCATGCCGTCGGCGGCTGTGTGATCATCGACGATCACGCCGACATGGACGGGCTCCGCACCCATCTGGTTCAGACGCACTCGGCCCACGGGTTACGAGCAGCCGACGCGCCGCGAGCGATCGCGATGCTCCTGAGACCGAGTCCCCGGATCGCGCCCCTTGTCTGATCAGGCCGGCTGGAGTGTCGGCGCGTTCGCGAACGCGGGCCGCACCTCGTGCGCGAAGCGCCGCAGCGACGGCGGACCGCCGGCGCTGTTGAGTAGCACGTACTCCGCGCCGGCGTCACGCAGCGCTTCGAGCTTGACCGCGATCTCGTCGGGCGTGCCGTAGAGCGCGCCGGCGCAGATCGCCTCGTCCGAGATTATCCGCTTCTGGTTCTTGCCGTCCGGACGCAGCGTCAGCCGATCGATCCGCCGGCGCCCAGCGATGCGCGCCTCGAACGCCTTCTGGCGCTCGGCGTCGGTCTTCACCACGTTGATGGACCGGGTGACCGCGACGCTCATCGGATCGAACGTGCGCCCCTGCTTCTCGACCTCCGACTTGAAGAGCGCGATCCGCTCACCGATCTGCTTCACGGAGGCGTACTGGTCGAGCAGGAGCTTGTATCCCTGCGCCGCCACCTTCTTGATGGACTCGGCGCTGCCGGCACCCATCCACAGCGGCGGGCGGGGTTTCTGAGCCGTCGGCGGTTCGACGATCACGTTCTCGAACTGCCAGTACTTGCCATGGTGCGACCACGGCGCGTCCGAGGTCCACGACTTCAGAATGACCTCCAGCGATTCGTCGAATCGCTCCGCGGCCTCTTCCATGGGCATGCAGAAGCCGGCGAACTCCCGGTAGCGATAGCCCATGCCGATCCCGAAATCGAGCCGGCCCTGCGACAGCAAGTCGAGGGTGGCGGCTTGTTCGGCGAGCAGCACGGGGTTGTGCCACGGCAGGACGAGCACCGCCGTGCCGAGCCGCAGTGTCGTGGTGCGCGCCGCGATGAAGGTGAGGAGATTCAGCGTCGCCGAGATCTGGCCGAACCCGGTGAAGTGGTGCTCGACGAGGAACGTGCTACAGAA
>JBGPTW010000207.1:0-8637 GCA_041490825.1 Methylomirabilia bacterium
CCCACCTGCGGCGATTCCAGGCTCGCGGGCCCCGCTACAAAAGGAGCCACGCGCATCTGGATACGGCCCACCCGCGGTGGTCCCGAGCACGCGGACCCCGCTACAAAAGGAGCCACGCGCATCTGGATACAGCCCACCTGCGGCGATTCCAGGCTCGCGGGCCCCGCTACAAAAGGAGCAGATTCATGCGTACTCTGATTGCCGTCCTGGCCGCGCTCATCGCCTTCACAGGCGCAGGCAGCGCTTTCACAGGCGCGAGCAGCGCCTTCACAGGCGCAGGCAACGCTTTCGCGCAGGGCAAGCCGGAAGTCGCCGAGGTCGACGCCTGGCTCGTTCGCGATCCCCAGATGTCGGCGCAGTTCGCCGTCGCCGATCAGATGGGCTACTTCAAGGAGCAGGGGATCAAGCTCAACACGCACTGGTACATCAACGGCCCGGATCTGCCGTCGATGTGGGGCGCCGGAAACATCGGGCTCGCCACCGCGACCGCGACCATGCTGGTCCCGATTGCCGCCTCCGGGCAGCCGATCTACAACATTGCCGCCCAGAGCGACATCGCGGGGACTCAGCAGATCGTGCTCGGCAAGCACGCCCAGGAGATCGTCCGGTCGCCGAAGGACCTCGAGAAGCTCAAGATCGGCATGCCGAAGGGCGCGTCGGTGACGATGGCGATTCAAGCGATGGCGAAGGACACCGGCGTCGACTTCGCCAAGCTGCAGTTCGTCAATCTCGCGCCGCCGGACGCGATCACGGCGCTCGCCAAGGGCGACATCGACGTGATGGCGGCGTGGGCGCCGTGGGTCTTCAACGCCGTGAAGCAGGCGGGCGGCAAGGTGTACTTCACGGGCAACAAGAGCTACATCCCCGGCAAGGAAGGCCAGGTCGACTGGCTGCTCGTGCACGCGGGTGTGGTCGCCAGCGGCAAGATGCTCAAGGAGAATCCGAACACGGTCAAGGCCATCCTGCGCGCGCTGGAGAAGGCGACGGCCACGATCAACACGAACCGCGAGGCGGCGGTGAAGATCGTCGCGCGCGAGATGAAGATGGACGAGGGCCTGGCCCGCGACATCATGGCGCTGAACGTCTACTCGATGGAGATGAACGACAAGGTCTATCGCGGCATGGGCGACTTCGTCGACTTCCTGTACTCGCTGAACCGGATTCCGCAGAAGTTCGCGCCCGAGACCGTGTTCTACACGAAGCTGCTCGAAGAGGTCGACCCGAAGCTCGTGAAGTGGAAATCGAAGACCGAGGTCAAGTGATGCCGGCGCCCGCGGCCCGGACGAGCGCGGTCGACACGATCGTCCACGGCGGCACGATCGTCACGTCGACAGACGCGTGGGACGGCGCCGTCGCGATCCGGGGTGAGAAGATCGTCGCGCTCGGTCCGGCCGACGTGCTGCCGCCAGCCGGCCGCTACATCGACGCCACCGGCAAGTACGTGCTGCCCGGCGCCATCGACTGCCACGTCCACCTCGGGCCCGAGTACGACGACTGGCGCGGCGGCCCGATCGCAGCCGCGCACGCCGGGCTCACGACGCTGCTCGGCTTTGGTCTCTACGGAAGCGGCGAGACGCTGCCGCAAGCGGTGAAGCGCCTTAGCGAGGAGAACGAGCGGCTGTCGGTGGTGGACTTCGGGCTGCACTTCATCCTGAACAACGAGCCGTCCATCCTCGAGGGCATCCCCGAGGCGATCGAGATGGGCGTCACGTCGTTCAAGATGTTCATGACGTACAAGAAGCGTGGCAACCGCATGTGCTCGGACGATTTCATCTGCCGCGCCATGGAGCTGATCGCCGCGCACGGCGGCCTCACGCAGCTCCACTGCGAGAACGGCGACGTCATCGAGTACCTCGAGAACAAGGCGATCGCCGAGGGCCGCGTGGCGCCGCGCGAGTTTCCGGCGACGTGCCCCGACTGGGCGGAAGAGGAAGCGATCAACCGAGCGATCAAGATGGGTGGGCTCACCGGCTCGCCGGTGTACGTCGTCCACCTCAGCACGCAGCTCGGCCTCGAGCGCATCAAGCAGGCGCAGGCCGCGGGCCAGCGCGTGTGGACCGAGACGTGCCCGCAGTACCTGCTGCTGACCGACGAGCTGATGGAGGCGTGGGGCCCGCTCGCCAAGATGGGACCGCCGCTCCGCCGTGCCGACGGGCCGGATCGCGCCGCGCTGTGGGCGGGCCTGGCGCAGGGCTACATCTCGACCGTCGGCAGCGATCACGCGCCGCGCTCGAAGCAGGCAAAAGAGGCGGGCTGGAAGAACATCTTCGTCGATCCGGAAGGCAAGTCGATCCCGTTCGGCAGCCCCTCCGTCGAGACGCTCGTGCCGCTCGTCTACAGCGAGGGCGTGGTGAAGCGCGGGTTACCGATCTCGTGGATGGCACGCGTGCTCTCCGAGAACCCCGCCAGGATTTTCGGGCTCTACCCGCGCAAGGGCGCCATCAGGGTCGGCGCCGACGCGGATCTGTTAATCATCGACCCCGAGCCGGAATGGACGATCACCGTGAAGGATCACCACGGCATGGCGGGCTGGACACTCTACGAAGGCTGGAAGGCGCGCGGGCGTCCCTGGATGACGCTGCTTCGGGGGCGCGTGCTGCTGAATCAGGGCACGCTCGAGCAGGAGCCCGGGTACGGTCGGTATCTCCGATGCGGGAAGCCCCAACCACCGCTCGGCGGACCGGTCCGGTAACGGTCGCCCGGCCATGCTATCGGCTCCGGATTATCTGGTTCGCCTCGCACGCCTGGTGAGGCGCACGCGGTTCGACGACCTTTCGCCCGCAACCATTGCTGCCGCGAAGGACGTAACGCTTGACACGCTCGGCGCCATCCTGGCAGGAAGCCGACTTCCCGAGAACGCCAAGCTGGCCGATCTCGCGCGCGAGCGATCCGGTCCGCAGACGGCGACGCTGATCGGGCGCGCCCGGAAAGCCGAGCCGATGCTGGCGGCTCTTGCGAACGCAACGGCCGGCGTGTCGCTCGAGGTCGACGAGGGCAACCGCTGGGGCGGCGGCCACCCGGCGATCCACGTGCTGCCTGCGACGCTGGCGATCGCCGAGGAGATTGCCGCTGACGGCCGTCGCTTCATCGAGGCGCTGGTGGCGGGCTACGAGATCACCTCGCGGCTCGGAGGCTCGACACATGCGCGCGCCAACGTCCATTCGCACGGTACCTGGGGAACCGCGGGGGCGGCGGTGGCTGTCGCGCGCTTGCTGGGACACGAGGAATCGGCGATGCGCGCCGTGATCAATCTGGCCGTGTCAATGAGCCCGGCAAACTCGTGGGCGCCGTGCTTCGAGGGCGCGACGATCCGGAATCTTTATCCCGGGCGTTCCTCGCTGGAGGGAATTCTGGCCGTGCATCTCCTCGCCTGCGGGTATTCCGCGCTTGGCGACGCGCCGTCGGACATCTATGGAACGATCCTGGGCGACCGCTTCGATCCCGCGGCGGCCATCGAGGGCCTCAACACGGACGACCGCGTCGAGGCGTACCGGATCGAGAAGAACTACTTCAAGTTTCACGCGTGCTGTCTCTACAACCACCCCGCGCTGGACGCCGTCCACACGCTCGTGCAGGCCGAGAACATCACGGCGGATGCCGTGGATCGCATCGACGTGACGTCGATCTCGTTCGTGACGCAGATGATCGACCCCGAGCCAGCCAACATGCTCGCGGCGAAGTTCTCGGTGCCGTACGCGGTGGCGGCGGCGGTCGTCCACGGCCGGACCGACGTATCCGCGTTCGCCGACAGCGTGCGCTCGGATGCGCGCATCGCCCAGCTCGCGAAGCGGGTCGACGTGCGAGGCGATCCCGCGCTCTCGATGCGCGGCACGCCGCAGGCCCGCGTGGCGATCACGCTGAGGGATGGTCGAGTCTTGCGTCACGAGACGGCGCTCGTACACGGTGATGCGGCACACCCGCGCCCGCGCGAGGAGCTGATCGGAAAGTTCAACGCCCTGGCCACTGGCGTCGTGTCCGAGGCTCGGGCCCAGGAGATCGTCGACATGACAAGCCGGCTGGATCGCGTGAATGACATCAGAGAATTGACCGCGCTGCTCGGGACGGTGCGCTGATGCTCGATCTACTCGTCCGCGACGGGCTGATCATCGACGGGACCGGTAACCCCGGGTTCTACGGCGCCGTCGCCGTCGAGAAGGAGCGCGTCAGTATCCTGCGCGGCGCGCTCGACGGGGTACAGGCGACGCGCGTCATCGACGCGCGCGGCCGCGTGGTATGCCCCGGGTTCATCGACATGCACGCCCATTCGGGCCTCGTCATCCTCGCCGAGCCGCATCACGAGCCGAAAGTCCGGCAGGGCGTGACGACCGAGCTGATCGGGATCGACGGCAACTCGTACGCGCCGTTCACGTCCCACGAAGATTTCTTGAAGTTCGTCCAGATCAACTCGGGGCTCGACGGCAATCCGCGGCTGCCGGGCCGCTGGTCGACGGTCGAGCAGTACCTCGACATGTTCACCGGCCGCGTGGCGGTCAACATCGTCTACGTCGTCGGCAACTCACCGCTCCGCATCGCGGCCGTCGGGTGGGACGACCGGCGGCCGACCCCGAAGGAGATGGCGAACCAGACGGCGCTGCTCAGAACGGCAATGGAAGAAGGCGCGTGGGGGATGTCGACCGGGCTCGACTATCCGCCGGGCAGCTACGCCGATACGGCCGAGCTCACCGAGCTGTCACGCGAGGCGGCGCGTCTCGGCGGCATCTATCACACGCACGTCCGCTACAGCCTCGGCGATCGCTTCCTCGATCCGTTCAAGGAGGCGCTCGACATCGGGCGGGGGAGCGGCGTGCCGGTCCACATCACGCACTTCTATCACCGCACGACCAGTGCTGGCGGCGCCTCGCGGATGCTCGACCTCGTGGAAGACGCACGCGAGGAAGGCCTCGACGTCACGTTCGACAGCTATCCCTACAATCTCTCGAGCACGCGGCTCACGATCATGCTGCCGCAGTGGACGCACGACGGCGGCTACGATCGGCTGATGGCCGTGCTGCGCGATCCGAAGCAGCGCGACCGGCTCCGCACGGAGATGACGCCGCGGTCCGGCACCTGGACCGACATGTGGCTGACGAACTTCCCGCATCATGCGCACCACCACAAGTTCGAAGGCCGCTCGATCGCCGAGGTCGCCGAGATGCTGGGCAAGGACCCGGTGGACGCGATCTGCGATCTGATGATCGCCGAGGACCTGGAGGTGTCGTACGTGTCGGCCGGCGGCAATCTCGCGACGCTGCCGAAGTTCATCGCGCATCCGCTGTCGATGGTCGGCAGCGACGCGGTGCTGATCGGCGACTATCCGAGCCCGCGTACGTACGGCTGCTTCCCGATCATCCTGGCCGAGTTCGTCCGCGAGGAGCGCTGGGTCGCGCTGCCGGACGCGATTCGCAAGATGACGTCGTTCCCGGCGCAGCGGCTCGGTCTCCCGGATCGCGGCTTGCTCCGCGACGGCTTCAAGGCCGACATCGTCGTGTTCGATCCGAAGACGGTGAAGGCGCCGGCCACGCGTACGCGTCCGAAGCAGTTCCCGGTCGGGATCGATTACGTGATCGTGAACGGCAAGGTCGTCGTCGATCACGGCAAGCACGCGGGGGTGCTGGCGGGCCGTGCGCTGCGGCGGGGCCGCGCGTCGACGTGATCGCGGCGCGATCGACATGCATCTCTTGCGGCGTCTCGCAGCGTATCCGCGCAACCCGGCCGCAGCGCGTGCTGCAACCTCGGGGGAAAACAGGATGAGCGAGACCGTTATCTTGTCACGCCGGGGGAGATACGGAACTGCGCCGCCGGATGACGCAGTTCAAGTGAGATCGAGTTAGGCGCATGGGAGCGAATGCGCACGGAGGCGTTTAACACAGCGGATGGTACAGATTGCCGTCGCTTGTCCGGGCCCCAGCAGAATGACGTGACGACGTTCTTTCACGCCAAGTACTGGGCTCACGCCCTCACCCTTCGCGGAGCGACAGGGAGTTGGTCTCCAGCTCCTGCTGCCACTGCTTGCGGAGCGTCGCGGGCACGATGACGAGGATGCGGCGCTTGCGCTGCCCACGCGGGTACTCGACTCGCGGGTGTTCAACGCCCTGGTGGAGGAAGGCATCTCCAACCCGTTCGATTCCACCGACAGGCTGGTGATCTGCTCCTACCACTTCGCGTCCGCGAAGGGGACAAACTCCTTGATCGCCGAAGCGTTCCATCGCACCGGGGCGGTGGAGGTTTGGGGTCGCGGTACGAATCGCGTCATCGAGATGTGCCAGCAGCACGGCGCGCCGCCACCGGTCTTTGAGGAAAAGCAGGGGTTCGTCGTCGTCACCTTCAGAGCGCCCTTGGTTGTCGGAGGCGCGCGGGGTACTTCCGGGGCCGAGTCGGGGGACCAAGTCAGGACCAAGTCAGGACCAAGTCAGGACCAAGTCGGGACCAAGTGGAAATCCTGCGGCTCTGCCGTGAAGCGCAGCCTTTGGTTGCGATGATGGAGGTCGTCGGGCGGCAAAACCGCACCAAGTTTCGTGACGGCCTCGTAAAGCCGCTGATCGAAGCGGCGTTGCTCGAATTGACCATCCCCGACAAGCCGCGAAGCCGGATGCAGCGGTACACGACCACGGGGGCCGGGCTGGCCATGCTCGAGAAGGAACGTCATGGCGAACCATAAGACCGAACTGGAACTCACGTGGATCGGCAAGGAGAACCAGCCGAGGCTGGAGCCGCGCATCCTCATCGAGGACCCGGCGAAGTCCAACCACGCCGCGTTCCGAGTGGGAGACAAGGAAACTGATCCGGTGATCGGTCGTCGAATCCTCCTCATGATGGCACTGGGCCTCCTCGCCCCGCTGCTTGCCGCTCAGGCGCAGCAGCCGGGGAAGGTCCACCGGGTAGGTGTGTTGGGAGGTGTGTTGGGGAGTATCACGTCTTCATCGAGCGCACCTCGGATGGAAGTCTTTCGAGCGGGCCTGCGGGAGCTCGGCTACGTAGAGGGCCAGAACCTCGTCATCGAAGAAATAAGCTCAGAAGGACAATCGGGCCGGCCGGCCGCACTCGCTGCCGAGCTAGTCCATCGAAAGGTGGAAGTCATTCTGACAACGGGGACCTCACCCACTCAAGCTGCCAGGAACGCCACCAGCACAATCCCTATCGTCATGACATTCGTATCCGACCCAGTCGGATTCGGCTTCATCGCCAGTCTCGCCCGGCCGGGCGGGAACATCACAGGCTTGACCAACTATGCCCCGGAACTAGGCGGAAAATGGCTGGAGCTGCTCAAAGAGGCCTCCCCCAAGACCTCCCAGGTCGCTGTCCTCCTGGATCCGGCCACTCCGGTCCATGCCGTCCTTTTCCGGGAGATGCAGGTCCCGGCAACGGCGTTGGGCATAAAACTTGTGCGCTTGGAGGTGCGCGATCCCAACGCGTTGGAAGGCACCTTCGCAACCCTGAAGAAGGGGCGCCCCGCACTGGTCGTGCTTCCGCCACCCTCCCCTTCGCTTCGACGGCAACGAATCCTGGAGCTTGCAGCAAAGAACAGATTGCCAGCGATGTATCACTGGAGGGAGTATGTGGACGCTGGTGGCCTCGCCTTCTATGGAGCGAGCCGTACTGATATGTACCGGCGGGCCGCCATCTTTGTGGACAAGATTCTCAAGGGCGCCAAGCCGAGCGATCTGCCAGTCGAGCAGCCCACGAAGTTCGAGCTGATCATCAATCTCAAGACTGCCAAGGCGCTGGGTTTGGAGATCCCGCAATCGTTGCTCCTCAGGGCGGATCAGGTGATTCGGTGATCACGTCGGCAGAGACCGAAGCGCATGACCTCTGACGCCAGTGTGTGCTGACAAGGTGACTCCTTGTGGTCTCGTCCGCGATACGAGCACGGCTCCGCTGGCGCTTGCCGTTGAACCGTTCTATGTAAAAAGCCCCAATGACGATGCAGCCAACGCACACGGTCATGGAGAGCGCGATCGGTGAACCATAGCGAGATCGTGAGCTTTCTTTGGGGCGTCGCGGATCTTATCCGCGATACCTTCAAGCGCGGGAAGTACCAGGACGTCATCCTCCCGCTCACCGTCCTGCGGCGGCTCGATTGCGTGCTGGCTCCCAGCAAGGCGAAGGTGCTGGCAAGGCAGGGCGAGCTGCGCGCCAAGAAGCTCGAGAACCTCGGCCCGCAGCTCCGCAAGGTCTCCGGCTTCGCGTTCTACAACACGTCCCGTTACGATTTCGACAAGCTTCTCGCCGACGCGCCGCACCTGGCGGCGAACCTGCGCAACTACATCGCCGGCTTCAGCCCGAACATGCGCGAGGTGCTGGAGAAATTCGATTTCGACAACACCATCAGCAAGCTCGACGAGGCGGGGCTCCTCTTCCAGGTGCTCGAGCGCTTCAAGAACGTCGATTTACACCCTTCGAGGATCGACAACCCGACCATGGGCACGATCTTCGAGGAGCTGCTGCGCAAGTTCAACGAGGCGCTGAACGAGAACCCCGGCGAGCACTTCACGCCTCGCGACGTCGTGCACCTGATGGTGGATCTGATGCTGGCGGGCGACGAAGCCCGCAACCACACGAAGGGTGTGGTTCGGACCGTCTACGATCCGTGCTGCGGCTCCGGCGGGATGCTCATGATCACCAAGGAGCACATCACCG
>JBGPTW010000208.1:0-8620 GCA_041490825.1 Methylomirabilia bacterium
GACTGGACACCCACGCCCCTGACCGCGTTCCCCAGCGTTTCGGCGCTTGCGCCATCAGCTCGCGGAATTCCGGGGCGATCCCCAGCCCGGCGCTCGGTTTCGGCGGCTCGCGCGCGATCGTTCGTGAATAATCCGCGCTAGTCTTCAGCGCTTCGACCGGCAGCAATCCTTCGGGTCAGCTGTTCACCATCTGTCGAAGTTGCTTGCCCACCGTGAACGTCGGCACCCGCTTCGACGGGACGTCCACACGGGTGCCGCTCCTCGGGTTGCGCCCCGTCCGCGGCTTGCGGTGACGAATTCGAAAGCTGCCGAAGCCGCGGAGCTCGACCTTGTCGCCGTTCACCAGGGCCTCGGTGATCTTGTCGAAGATCGCGTTGACGACGGCCTCGCTGTCCTTCGGTGGCAATTGCAGCAGCCGGGAAACTTCTTCGATCAGGTTGGCCTTGGTCATGGTCTCTTACCTTCCAGGATCTGCCGCACGGCTTCGATGAACCCCTTCACGTTGAGCGGCTTGCTCTGGTACCCGTCGAAGCCCGCCGCCATGATCGTCTGACGGTCCTGGTTCATGGCCGACGCGGTGACGGCGATGACGGGAATCGTCGCGGTCGTCGGATCGTCGCGGATCTGTCGGAACGCGGTGATCCCGTTGATGCCGGGGAGCTGGATGTCCATCAGAACGAGATCCGGATGAAGCTCGCGCGCCAGCCGGACACCGTCTTCGCCCGTTTCCGCCTCAGCCAACCGATACCCCTTGAACTGCAGCACGTCCCGCATCAGCTTGCGGTTCTTGTCATTGTCCTCGACGATCAGGATCAGCTCATTCGCCATGCTGCACCGGGATCGTGAAGGTGAACGTCGACCCGGCGCCCGGCTGACAGCCTGCGACTTGGGACGCGAGGCGCTTACTTCGTGACTTCTCCAGATCGGCCTTTGTGATGCGCGGCTTCATCGTCAGCGCCCAGGGAAGCCGAGCATGCCTCGAACCGTCCTCGCGTCAAAGAAGTGCCCATAGCTATGTGTGAGCCCGAGATGCCCGACCATCCATCCGCGAGTCTGGCCTGTGTAGAAGGGGGCCGTCCACTCGGCATTCGGGCTGTAGCCACCTTCGTCGTGGACGATCCGTTGGATTTGCTCTGGCGGCACGACGTCCCCCCAACTGGTCGAGCCGACAGCTCGGATGACCTCCACGGTGCGGCGCCCCGTCGCTTCCCAATAACCTCGAAGTGCGTCGACGTCGATGTTGTCGCTGAGCTCGCCGACTTCGTCAGCCGTCATACCGGTTCCCAGGTCGCGGCGCGTGAGGCCAATCCGACGGCCCCACCCGCCGTCATCCAGCACTTCCCGGCCGTCGACCCCGAATCGATTGACGCCAATGTCTTCCGCGCGAGCGACGTGCCAGAGCAGCCACGCGATGGAATTGAGTCCGTGTGGTCGGGCCCGGATCTGAGCCTCCGATAAACCTTCGAACAGCGTCGCCGTCATTGCGCCATGCAACGGCTCGTGGCGCATGACGAAGAATTCTGCTGCATCCATGCCAGAGCTCCTATGAAGTGATGCCGAAGACCCAAATGATCGAGGCGTTGTCGCGCCGGCCTTGCGGGCACGTCATGCCGGGGAGACTAGAACGTGCGGCGCGGCACGGTCAAGGCGCGATCGGATGCCGGCGTGGTCATGCCCGCTTCGGTGGCTCGCGGTACTCGGTCAGCTTGGCCTTGTCGTAGCACGCCGGGTGGACCAGATACTGACCGACCCGCGACACGCGCTCACTGGCGCCGACGGGCTTGCGGCACATGGCGCACTGGCCCTTCTTGCCGGCACCAGATCCGAACTGTTCATCGAGCCAGCAGGATGAATGAGCCACGCCCACCTTCAACACGATGATGTCGTCGCTCGGTCGGAGAGGCTTGGAGCAGATGCGGCAACCAGGTCCGCGCTCGACCATCGGGAACCCCGTTCCTTGGCAGCGAACCGATCATCAGAGACGGCTGGACTGCAGGGCCACCCCCAGGATCGTCGGTCCCCGCTGCCACCCGGGAATCACTCGATGGTGGGATGAGGACCGCACTCTAGCACGTTGCGGGTTGCCTTGGACGCGCCGTGAATGCGCTGACGGCGGAGCGCGTCGGTCAGCCGCGCTCGAGCCGCACGAAGTTCTGGTTGTAGGCCGTGCCCGTCCCCGCGGTGAAGCGCGGCTCCGTCAGCACGTTGAGCCCGCGCCCGTGCTTCGACCACTCGCCCTTCGGCACGAAGACGCTGTCGCGCCGTAGCGCGTCGTCGCACGCCAGCTTCACGCGCAGCGTCCCTCGCGGTGAGACAAGACTCGCCACGTCGCCGTCACGCAGGCCATGGGCCGTTGCCACCGAGGAGTTCAGGCGCGCGGTGAGACAGGCGTCCCGCTGACGTTCTTCAGGAATTTGTGAGTTGATCGCCTTGTCCGACGCCAGCGCGATGAGGTGCAGCGGAAACTCCGCCGACGGCAGCACCGGGTCGTCGTCGAACGTGGCCGGAAACACGAAGCGGCCCGACGGCGTCTTGAACCTGGCGTCGGCCCATGGCACGCGCGGCGTCCCCTCCGGCCACAGTCGCCCGCCGGCCGCTTTGAGCGACGCGTGCGAGACGCCCTGGTGGCGAAAGGTCGAAGTCACCTGATCGATCCAGTGCGCCGGGCTGCCCGCCATGTCCTCGCCGAAGCCGAGACGATCGGCGAGCTGCTGCAAGATCGTCAGGTCGCTGCGGGACTCACCGAGCGGAGAGACCACCGGCTGCATGAGCTGCATCCACAGATGACCGTAGCTCGGCAGGAAATCTTCCTCCTCGAGCATGGTCGTCGAAGGCAGAAAAACGTCGGCGCATTCGGCGGTGTCGGTCAGGAACTGGTCCACGCACACGCGGAAGCCGAGCTTGGCCAGCTCGCGCTTCGTGCCCAGCGTGTCGGGCATCTGGTTGACGAGGTTGGTGCCCATGAAGAACGCCATCGTGATCGGCGGGTCGGTGGTCACCTGCAACGCCTCGGCGAGCTTGCTCACCGGCACCGTGCGCACGGGCGCGGTGCGACGGTCCAGCGCCACCGGCTTGTGCATGATGGCCCAGGGCCAGTTGCCGAAGTTCACGCCACCGCCGGGAACGCCCACGTTGCCGGTCAAGATGCCGAGCGCGGCGATCGAACGATACGTCTGCGCGCCACGCGTGTACTGCTGCAGCCCGATGCCTTGCAGGATCGTGGCTGGCTTCGTGTCGGCGTAGGTGAGCGCGAGCCCCTCGATCGCGTCGTGCGACACATCCGTCCGCTGAACGATCTCGTCCATCGACATGCCGTCGACGATCGCCAGGTAGTCGTCGAAGTGATCGCTGATGGCGGCAATGCGCTCGCGGTCCACGTCGCGTCGGGCCAGGATGACCTTGGCCATGCCGATCGCGAGATGTCCGTCGCTGCCCGGCCGCGGCTGTACGTGGCCGTCGCAGTAGCGCACGGTCTTGGTCACCGCCGGATCGATCACGATGGCTCGCGCGCCGCGCGCCCGCGCTTCCTTCAGCACCGGCATCATGTGGATGTTCGTGACGGCGGGGTTGCGGCCCCAGAGCAGGAAGAGCTGCGTGTGCTCGGCGAGATCGAGCGGATCGTGGATCTCGCAGGCGCCGAACGACTGCGTCGTGCCGTAATCGGCCTCGCCGCCGCAGAACCGACCGATGGCTTGCGTCACACCACCGTAGAGATTGAAGAAGCGCTCGCCCATGATCTTGAGTCCGGCGAACGAGCCGTTGCCCTTGTGATAGAGCACGGAGAGCGTGCCGTGACGCTCCTTTGTGCGCGTCAACTTCTCGGCGATCAGGTCGAGCGCGTCGTCCCACGCAAGGCGCTGCCAGTTCCCGTTCACCTTGCGCAGCGGGTGGAGCTGGCGGTCGGGATGGTAGAAGCGATCGCGGAGGTAATGATTGACCTTGTTGCAGAGGGCGCCGCGCGTGATCGGGTGATCCGGATCGCCGCCGATGCGCACGATGCGCCCGTCCGCCACTTCGGCCACGATGCCGCAGGCGTCGAAGCAGTCGAGCGAGCAGGCGGTGCGCCGGATCTCGGTCGTGGCCATCGGCGCCATGCTGTCACGGCGCCCGAGGGCGATCAAGCCGGACCCCCGGGCTGGTCTATAATCGCTCGTCTTCTTCGCGGTCTTCTTCAATACCTTCAAGGGCGCGCTGTCGATCGAGGCGGACACGCTGAACTTCTGCCGCACGCTGGGCGGCTCCGAGCGCCAGATCACGTGGACGGTGCGGGTGCCGAACGCGCTGGCGTGGACGTTCGCGTCGCTGCCGATGGCGGTGAGCTTCTCGCTGATCGGGGTCGTCATCGCCGAGTTCGTGGGATCGTCCACCGGCCTCGGCTACATCATGGTGGTCTCGCTGTCGACGCTCAACGCCACCGACATGTTCGTCGCGCTCACGGTGCTCGGCGCCGTCGGTGTGCTGCTCGTCTTCGTGATCGAGCGCGTGGAGCGCCGGCTGCTCCACTGGACGCCGGAGTTCCAGAACCGGTTGTAGCCGCCTGCTGTCGTCGGCGAGCGCCGCGACCATCGAGCCGGGCCGAGATCAGCGCGGCTCTTCGTCGTGGTCCTGCTCCCAGCAATCCCGGGGCCAGCGGGTTACGCCACCTCGAACAGCCCGGCAGCGCCCATGCCGCCACCGATGCACATCGTGCAGACGACGTACCGCGCGCCGCGCCGCTTGCCCTCGATCAGCGCGTGACCGACCATCCGCGAGCCGCTCATGCCGTACGGGTGGCCGATCGAGATCGCGCCGCCGTCGACGTTGAGCTTCTCCCTCGGGATGCCCAGCTTGTCGCGGCAGTAGACGACTTGCACCGCGAACGCCTCGTTCAGCTCCCAGAGATCGATCTGATCCATCTTCATCCCGAAGCGGTCGAGCAGTCGCGGCACCGCGAAGACCGGGCCGATGCCCATCTCGTCCGGCTCGCACGCGGCGACGGTGAAGCCGCGGAAGATCCCGAGCGGATGGAGACCGCGGCGCTCGGCAAGCTTCGCGTCCATCACCACGCACGCCGAGGCGCCGTCCGAGAGCTGGCTCGCGTTGCCGGCGGTGATCGTGCCCTTCTCGCCGCGCACCGGGGAGAGCTTCGCGAGACCTTCGAGCGTGGTGTCGGGACGGTTGCCCTCGTCCTTCGCCAGCGTGACCTCTTCTTCGCGCGTCTCGCCGGTGTTCTTGTCCTGGACGATCTTCTTCGTCGTGAACGGCACGATCTCCTTGTCGAAGCGACCGGCCTGCTGTCCGGCGGCGGTGCGCTGCTGGCTCACCAGCGCGTATTCGTCCTGCGTCTCTCGCGTGACGTAGTAGCGCTTGGCGACGATTTCCGCAGTGTCGATCATCGGCATGTAGACCTCGGGCTTGTGCTCGTCGATCCACGGCTCGTGGATCCGATAGTTGTTGAAGTGCTCGTTCTGCACGAGGCTGACGGAGTCGAGACCGCCCGCCACCATGATCGGCACGCGATCGACCATGACCCGATGCGCCGCCATCGCGATCGACTGCATGCCCGAGGAGCAGAAGCGGTTCACGGTCACGCCGGCAGTCGTCACGGGCAAGCCGGCGCGGAGCGCGGCCTGGCGCGC
The DNA here is from genome assembly GCA_041490825.1 of Methylomirabilia bacterium. Lineage (GTDB taxonomy): Bacteria > Methylomirabilota > Methylomirabilia > Rokubacteriales > CSP1-6 > JBGPTW01. Next base: position 5,619 of record JBGPTW010000208.1, read on the forward strand.
GATGTTCTGGCCGGTCGCGCCCTCGGGCAGCGCGCAGCCGAGGATCACGTCCTCGACTTCGCCGGGCTCGACGCCCGCGCGCTCGACCGCTTCCTTGATGACGAACCCGGCCAAGGTGGCGCCGTGCGTGTTGTTGAGGGCGCCGCGATACGCCTTGCCGATGCCAGTGCGCGCGGTCGAAACGATGACGGCGTCAGCCATTGTCGGAGTCTCCTCGTGGGTGCTGCAAAGTTGTAGGGCTCGGAACGATGATACACCGGCGGTGTGCGAGGCGATTCGTTACGCCAATGCGAACCTATTGCGGGCGCTCGGCCGGTGGACTATGCTGCGCGCGCGATGTTGGTCAAGGAGTTCGCGTTGGGGGCGTTCGGTAGGGCGCGTTCGGTTCGGGCGACCGGCAAGATGCGCCAACTCAAGGGCGGCGGCCGGCGATCGATCGCACTGCGCCGTGCGGATACACAGGTCTGTGTATCTCGGAGCGGCAGCGCCACGGGTTCCGGCCTCAACGTCAAGTGGAACAAGGGGTTCCGTGCGAACGGGCTGGACTGCGTACGGCGTGTTAGCTTGACCGGGCGCGCTGCGTCACAGGCGTTATCGAGTTCCGTATAAGTCAGCGTTGAACTAAACCGCTAGCGCGGTAGGTCGGACATCGATCCGGCCACGGCAACGGATACGATTCTGGCGAGCTACGGAGTAGGATCGACCGGAAGGAGTTTGAACGATGCGCACCTTCAACATCGTAGTTGAGCGAGACCCCGACACGGGCCTGTACGTGGGTTACGTGCCAGGCTGGCCCGGTGCCCACAGTCAGGGCGAAGGCCTCGACGAGCTGCGGCGTAATCTTCAAGAAGTCGTCGAGATGCTCCTCGAAGACGGCGAGCCGAAACTAGAGTCGGAATTTGTCGGAATCCAGACGATCCAGGTAGCGTAAAGGTGGGGCCGATCCCGGTCCTCAAGCCGCGCGAAGTGGTCGCGCTGCTTGAGCGGCTGGGATTCGTCGGCGTGCGTCAGAGTGGATCGCATCGACAGTTCAGGCATGCCGACGGGCGCGGTACGACTGTCCCCTTCCACCCCGGACGCGACATCTCACCAACGTTGCTGCGGAAGATTGCGCGCGACATCGGGATTACGGTCGATGAACTGCTTAATCGTCGCTGAGAGTCCTATCAGCGGTCCAACTTCGGCGTTCAGCGGCCGCTCGGCCAGAGCGCCGCGCGCCGCTGACGCCGGTCGTTAGAGCGCTGAACGCGGTGAAAAGGCTTTTCCGCCAGTTTGGCAAGTATCAGAAACAGCATGGGATGGCGGAAGGGAAATAGAATTGGTCTTCGGAGACCGCGGGGAAGCGATGGCGCAGGAGAAGAAGAGCGTCTCGCTCAAGATCGACGAGACGATCGAGGGGGTACTCAAGTTCCTACTGAGGTACTGCAGGACGCTCGGCCGCATCAGCCGATTTCCTCACCGGCCCGACTCGCTGCTCTACGACGTGGAGGCAAACCCGCCCGTCATCGTCCGGCCGCTCACCTTCCTCACGATCGGCGCCTTTCTCTTCGCGCTGCTCATCGATGTGTACCCGCGCGGCTTTGCCGGGCTGGTGGACTTCATATGGATGACCGACGAGATCCGCGACAACGTGAGCAAGCGGTGGAAGGATGCAATCTCTGTCACTACGCTCATCACTGCCGGGCTGCCAACCGTCGTCACGGTCTCGCTTCTTGCGGCCGGCGCCGGGCGGCTATTTTTCCGCCGGCCAGCCGACCGCGACGCGTGGTTCGACGCTGCGTGCTACGCCTTCGGGTATCAGACTGCCGTCATCTTCCTCATCTTCAGTCTCGATTCTCTCTACACCGGCCTCGGCATTGCGTTTCCGTTTGTATCCGGGCTGAAGATTCCCGAGCCAGTGCAGTCGCCGCTCGCCCTCGGCGTGCTGGCGGCGGTGGTCGCGGCGGCGCTCTTCGTGCCGCTCATCCTGCTCGCCGGATCTCTTCTCTCGCTCTGGGGGCCAAAACGGCTGGGGAGGACCGCGGCGATCGCCGCGGCGCTCGTCTTCTGGGCGGCCACGCAGTACCTATACGCGGGCATCGCGAGCGTTTTGCCTGAGCTTAACGCCCGCTACTTCCCCGAAGCCAAGCCCAAGGCAATGATCTTTGAGGAAATTCTGCGGGATGATGGCGGCGGCGCTCCGGTGCTCGTCTTCCAGCTCCTCCTGGAGAATAAGACCGACGACGACGTGCTCGTGGAGCTAGCGCCGCACCGGCTGGAGGTGCATCTCGCGCGCGCACCCGAGGACAAGCAGCCGCTGGAGGTGTGGCGCGCCAGTGGCTGGGAGCTCGCCCGCCGCGACACAACCGAAGACTCCCGGCGTTTCATCGCGGCCAAGAAGTCGAGGTCGATCTTCGCCATGCGGGCCAGGGGGTTTGATCTCGCCGCGATGTGCAAGGCTTTCGCTGCGGCAAGGAAGCGGGACGCCGAAAACCCGCAGTTTCGCGGCGCGCTCGTCAATCTCTACCTGTCCGCGGATGTCAACTTTCGGAGCCGAAGCGACAACGCGCGGACCGATCGCATGCTTGAAGAGGATGCCCTCTGCGGCAACACCGCGCAGTAGCCGCCTCGAGCAGGAGCAGGCTATCGCGGTGAAGGGGACGACATGAAGGTATTCAGCCGTGTGGCAGGGACAGCGGTCCGCACTGCGTCTAACTTCACGCTGGAGCGGACCGCTGGCTCGCGTGCGCTCGCCGCGGCCGCTCACCGCGGGCGTTCGGCGCAGAAGGAGGGAGGGAAACGCGATGGTTAGAGGAGTTCGGTTTCTTGTCGATGACACTGGCCGCAGGACAGCCGTTCAGATCGACCTGAAGAGCCAGGCACGGTTGTGGGAAGACTTCTACGATCGGGCCCTGGCCGAGCAGCGGGCTTCCGAGCCCCGCGAGCCGCTGGAGACAGTCAAGAAGCGCGTCCTAGGTCGTCGTCGGCCGCGTGGCTGAGTACACTGTTGTCTTCGCGCGCTC
>JBGPTW010000209.1:0-8527 GCA_041490825.1 Methylomirabilia bacterium
ACGTTGCGCCGAACGATGGGGCACTTCGCCGCGCGTTCGAGCGGCTCGAGCAGGCGATGGACGAGTGGTGCGCGGAGGCCAAACTTGCCGCATGAAACTTGACTCGTTCACTACAAGTCTGAGTCCTCAAGGACTCTAGAGTCCGGCCACTACAGGTGCGTCCTCGCACCCCACGGGTGCGGGCTGGCACCTCACGGGCGCGGGCTCGCACCTCCCGCCCCCGGAGCCGCCTTCGACGCGGCAATTGGAGGTCACATGAACCACATGCGGACGGCCGTCGGATGCCTGGTGGCGATGTTGCTCGTAGTCGGCGTGGCGCCAGCGGCTCTCCACGCCCAGCAGAAGCCGCTCACGATCCGTCTCGGCGTGCACACGTCGATCATGGGCGCGGGCGACGTCATCGCGATCCGCCAGGGGTACTTCAAGCAGGAAGGCCTCGAGGTGGACTGGCGGCGGTTCGCGCTCGGCAAGGAAGGCCGCGACGCGATGATCGCCGGCGCCATCGACATCAACGCCACGGCGCCCACGCCCTTCCTGATCGGGCTCGACAAGAACATCCCGTACGCGGCGGTCGCCGTGAATTCGCTCTTCTGCGGCGCCAATCACATCGTCACGCTGAAGCAGTCCGACATCAACAACGTGGGCCAGCTCAAGGGCAAACGGATCGGGATCCCGAAGGGCACGATCACCGAGTACGTCTTCATGACGCGCGTCGCGCCGGCGAACGGCTTGAAGCCGACGGACTTCGAGGTCGCGAACATTCCCGACGCGAAGGACCGCATCCCGAGCCTCGTGGCCAAGGCGGTCGACGCGGTCACGGACGGTGACCCCTACGTCGCGATCGCCGAGGACGCGGGCATCGTCCGGTCGCTCGAGGACTTCTGCAAGTACGACCCGCTGCCGTTCATGCTGACGGTCACGAACAAGGCCGTGAAGGAGAAGCCGGACGCGGTGGTCGCGTATCTCCGCGGCTGGCTGCGCGCGATCAAGCTCATGAAGGAGGAGCCGGACAAAGCCGCCGCGGTCTACACCGAAGAGCAGAAATCGCTCGGCCGCGATGTGTCCGTCGCCGTGATCGAGCGCGTGCTGCGCCGGATCCGCTGGGAGCCCGAGATCACGCCGCAGATGGAGAAATACCTCCAGGATCAGGCGAAGGATCTCGCGACGACCTCCGGAGGCAACCGTATCAAGAGCGTCCCGGACGTTCCGAAGGCGCTCAACCGAGAGCTCCTGAAGAAGGCGATGGCGGCGCGCTGACACGGTGTTTCGCACCCCGGCGTCGGTGAGGTTGCGCGCGTCACTGCGCTCGAGCGCCCAGGTCGTGCTTCCCTTCGTCGTCGTGGCCCTCGTCTGGCAGGGGTTCGCGATGTACGGGCCGATGCCGCCGAAGCTGTTTCCGAGCGTCGACAAGATCGTGGCGGCGCTCGTTCGCCTGGTCATGAACGGTGTGCTCGCCGTCCACACCCTCAGCACACTCGCGCGCCTTGGCGCCGGCTTCGCGCTCGGCGCGGTGGTCGGAGTGCCGCTCGGCCTGGTGATGGGCCGTTCACGCATCGCTGAAGATCTCCTCGTGCCGCTCGTCAGCGTCGGCAACCCGATTCCCGGGCTCGCGTACGCGCCGCTGTTCGTGATCTGGTTCGGGCTCGGCAACCTTCCCGCGGTGCTCCTCGTCGGCTTCGCCGCGGCGTTCCCGATCGCGGTGAACGCGTGGACGGGGGTCCGCGCCGTGAAGGAGATCTGGATCCGCTCGGCGCTCGCGATGGGCGCACCGGAGCGTCAACTGTTTCGCAAGGTCATCCTGCCGGGCGCGCTGCCGTACGTGCTGACCGGATTGCGCCTCGGTCTCGCGCGCGCGTGGCGCGTGCTCGTCGCGGTCGAGATGCTGACGTCGGTCTCGACCGGTCTCGGCTGGCTGATCTTCGGCGCGCGCGAGTTCCTGAACACCGACGTCATGCTCGCGGGCATCGCGGTCATCGGAATCGTCGGCCTGTCGCTCGAGAAGCTCGTATTCGAGCCGCTGGAGCGCTTCACGGTCGTCCGCTGGGGGATGATGACGCGATGAGCGGCACGCGCCGAGCCATCGTGGGGACCGTCGTGTCGTTCGGGCTCGCCGCCGCTGCGTGGGAAGCGTTCGCGCGCAGCGGAATGCTGCCGTCCGCGATCACGCCGCCGCTCGTCGACATCTCGCAAGCCGTCTGGGCGATGGTCATCAACGGCACGCTCTTCGCTCACATCGGCTACACGCTGTTCCGCATCCTCGTGGGGCTCACGCTCGCCGCCGTCGTCGGCGTCCCCATCGGCATGCTGATGGGCCGATTCGGTTTCGTCGAGCGTTTCATGATGCCGCTCGTCAGCGTGCTGAGCCCGATCCCGTCGCTCGCGTGGGTCCCGCTCTTCATCCTCTGGTTGGGCCTCGGCAACGCGGCGAGCATCGCGCTGGTGCTCTACGCGGCGACGTTTCCGCTGATCCTCAACACGTGGACCGGCGTGCGGTCGGTGAACCGCATCTGGATCCGCGCCGCCACGGCGATGGGCGCCGAGCAGCGGAGCCTCTTCACGAAGGTCGTGCTCCCGGGCTCCCTGCCCTTCGTCATCGCGGGGCTGCGCCAGGCGTTCGCGCGCTCGTGGATCGCGGTCGTCGGCGGCGAGATGATCGCGGCGACGAAGTGGGGCCTCGGCTGGGTCATCTTCGACTCGAAGGAATTCCTGAACACCGACGTGATGCTCGGGACGCTCGTCGTGATCGGCGTCCTCGGCCTCGGCTTCGAGCGGCTCGTCTTCCAGGCGCTGGAGACGCGCACCGTGCAGCGCTGGGGCATGGTGAACACGGCGAAGGCCTGAGGCATGCACCAGATCGAGTTGCGCGGCGTGACGTACGTGTACGAGGCGAGCGAAGGGCAGGTCGCTGCGCTGCGCGACGTGAGCTTCGGTGTCGCGACATCGGAACTGGTGTGTGTCGTAGGCCGGAGCGGCTGCGGGAAGACGACGCTGCTCAACATCCTCGCCGGATTCCTGCCACCAACGAAAGGCGACGTGCTGATTGCGGGCCGACCGGTGACCGGAAAAGGCCTCGACCGCGGCATCGTCTTCCAGGACTTCGCGCAGCTCTTCCCATGGCGTACGGCGCAGCGCAACGTCGAGTTCGGGCTGGAGATGAAGGGCATGCCGCGCGCCGAGCGCGCGGAGACGGCGCAACGGTTCTTACGCTTGGTCGGGCTGGAGACGTTCGCCGGGGCGTTTCCGCACGAGCTGTCCGGCGGCATGCAGCAGCGCGTGGCGATCGCGCGCGCCCTCGCCTACAACCCCTCGGTACTGCTGATGGACGAACCGTTCGCCGCACTGGATGCGCTGACGCGGGACGACATGCAGCGGCTGCTCGCGGACATCTGGCGCGAGACGCAGAAGACGATCGTGTACGTCACGCACAACGTCGCCGAGGCGGTCTATCTCGCGGACCGCATCGTGGCGCTCACGCCGCATCCGGGAACCGTGAAGGCGGAGATCAAGGTGCCGCTACCGCGCCCGCGCGACCCGCTGAGCATGGAGTTCGTGGCGTGCCAGAAGGACGTGCTAGGGCATCTCAGGTAGAGCGCGCTCGCGTCGAAATCGTTACGCTTGTCAGAACCGGGGAGGCAGACTAGACTCTCGGAACGATGAGTGTGGACACCCGACTCGGGAGCGTGGCCGCGGGCGCGGCCGAAAACGGCGCGGTGATATCTTGCAGCGCCTCGCGGTATATCACGGCGCGCCGCGCCGTCCCTCGTCTACAACCCCGCGGAAACTCACACACCAGCGCGTTGGATCGCGCGTGAGCGACGGGGTATACAGAACTACGCCGTCAGATAACGCAGTTCAGGATACTGAGCGTTAGGAGGCATCGTAGCCTCGCAATGAAGGAATGGGCTGAACTCATCCATGCCGTGGCCGCCCTTTTGTGGCCCATATTGCTCTTCGTCGTCGTTCTCGCATTCGGGGGACAGATTCGGACAGTCCTCGGTCGCCTCCGACGCGGCAAGGTCCTCGGTCAAGAGATCGAATTGGAGGCGATCCAGGTCGACTCTCAGCAACGGCTACTCGCCTCGTCAGTTGTGCTTACTCGGATTGAAAGGCTGCTGTCGTCTCCAGAACTCGAAGCCAAGCTTACCAAGGTGGTCGCCTCGCCTCCTGGAGCTGACTCAACAGAGATCGTGGACGGTGTCCTCGATGTCCTTCGGAGCACCACGAGCGATACCGTGAAAGAAGCGTTCGTCACGCTTGATTCCGTCCCGCTGTTAGGGGCGCGAGGAGGCGTATGGGAGGAACCCTACGATCCGAGCCTGTCAGTGCGATTGTTCCTAAACAATATCTACTTCGAGATGAGGCCCCACGTTCGTGCCTTCACCTATCCAGATGGCTGGGTTCTGCGCGATCGAAAGACCGGCGTGCTGTTTACCGCGATGGGTCGTCCCTGGGCACATACGCAGGGTCTGTCTGAAGATGAGCGCTCACTTCAGCAAGTCGGCATTGGACCCGGAGCTATGTTCGAAGTAGTACCTGGAACTGATCCTAGCCGGGCGTTCGTCCAGTCACCTCATGACTGGCGCCTCCTAACTCGCGCATGAAGCCGTCGGCGCTCCGCGCCGCGGCTTATACGCCGCGTTGAACTAAACCGCTAGCGCGGTAGGTCGGACATCGATCCGGCCATGATCATTCGCGCGTCGCGCGGATCTGTTCGTTCTGCCCCGCTTCACCGCTGATCCCCGCTTGCTCCGATTGACGCACACTCCTCCAGTCCGATCCCTATCCCTCACTGGAGGTGTCCCATGAGCGAGCTCCGTACCCGCATGATCCGCGACATGGCCGTGCGTGGTTTTTCGCCACGCACCCACGAGGCGTACATCGCGGCCGTGGTCAGGCTGGCGAAGTACTATAAGCGGTCGCCGGATCAACTCACCAACGACGAGGTCCAGGCCTACCTCGCCCACTTGATCCAAGAGCGCAAGCTCTCGTGGAGCACGTGCAGTCAGGCCGCCCACGCCTTCCGCTTCCTCTACCACGTGACGCCGGGCCACTCGCGCACGGACTTCCACGTCCCCGCCCCCAAGCAGCCGCAGAAGCTCCCGGAGATCCTCAGCCGCGAGGAGGTCTGGCGTCTGCTCAATGCGTGCCCCCACACGGGGCATCGCCTCCTGCTCGCGACGACCGATGCCGCGGGCCTGCGCGTGAGTGAGGTGGTGGCCCTCAAGGTCTCCGCCCTCGATGCCGATCGCATGACGGTGCGCGTCGAGCAGGGCAAGGGGAGGAAGGACCGGTACGTGCCATTGGCCAAGCGCCTGCTGCACGACTTCCGCGTCTACTGGCAGACCGCGCCCCCCGGCCTCTGGCTCTTTGCCAATCGCCAGGGCACGCGCCCGATCGACATCCCCGTGGCGCAGAAGATTTACACCATGGCGAAACTGCGCGCCGGCATCCGCAAGCAGGGCGGCATCCACGCGCTCCGCCATGCCTTCGCCACGCACTCGCTTGAAGCGCACACCGCCGACCTCGCCACCGTGCAGCACCAGCTCGGTCACCGGCACATCTCCACCACGATGCGCTACTTCCATCTCAGCCAGGAGCGCCTCACGGGGACGCACTCGCCCCTGGATCTGCCCAAGCCACCCGGCGTCGAGTAGCCCGTGCGCTCGGCGCCGGCGCCCGCAGAGGCGCGGCGCCCGGCTCGAGGTTCTGCGGTGGAGCTCGCCGATATCTTCCGCGCCCACGGAGCGGCCTATCGGCAGACTCATCCGCTGGCTCGCGCTCAGCGCCGCGCCATGCAGGCCATCGAGACGTGCCGCACCGCCGCCCTCGGTGGACATCGCGACACGTGCGACACCTGCGGCGCCGTCCAGATCAGCTACAACTCCTGCCGCAACCGTCACTGTCCCAAGTGCCAGACGCTCGCCCAGGAACGGTGGCTCGACGCCCGCCGCGCCGAACTGCTGCCCGTCGAGTACTTCCATCTGGTCTTTACCCTGCCGCACACCCTCAACCCGCTCGCCCAGGGCAATCCCCGTGCGCTCTACACCCTGCTCTTCCACGCCGTCGCCGACACCCTCACCACCTTCGCCCGCGATCCCCGCCATCTCGGCGGCGGCCTCGGCGGCACGGCGATCTTGCACACCTGGGGACAAAATCTCTCCCAGCACCTCCACCTGCATTGCGTCGTCACCGGGGGCGCCCTGGCCCCCGACGGCTCCCGCTGGATCTCCGCGCCGCCCGGGTTCCTCTTCCCCGTCCGCGCTCTCGCCACCGTCTTCCGCGCCAAGTACCTCGACGCGCTCCGGCGCGCCTTCGCGAAAGGCCAGCTCCGCTTCGCCGGCGCCCTCGCGGCCCTCGCCGAGCCGGCGGCCTTCGCGGCGTGGCTCGCTCAGCTCCGGCAGCCCGACTGGGTCGTGTACGCCAAGCGGCCCTTCGCCGGCCCCGCGCAAGTGCTCGACTACCTCGGGCGCTACACCCACCGCGTGGCGATCTCCAACGACCGGCTCCTCAGCCTCGACGACGGCCTCGTCCGCTTCCGCTGGAAAGACTACGCCGACGGCGATCGCGTCAAGGGGATGGCACTCGACGCCGAGGAGTTCATCCGCCGCTTCCTGCTCCATGTCGTGCCCAACGGCTTCGTCCGCATCCGTCACTTCGGTCTCTTGGCCAACCGCACGCGCCAGGCCAAGCTCGCGCGCTGCCGCGAGCTCCTCGCTCATCCTCCCGCACCGATCAGCCGTCCCACCGAATCCGTGCAGGCCCTCATGCTGCGCCTCACCGGGATCGACATCGCCCGCTGTGCCGTGTGCCAGCAGGGACGCCTCCGGCTCACCGAGATCCTCGCGCCGATGCCCCAACCCCCGCGCCGCGTGGCGATCCCCGACACCTCGTGACGCTCTCACCGCCGCCACTCCGCGTAGGCTCACCAGATCCCGCCCACGATCCCGCGCTTCCCGCCTGCGCCGCGGCCGGTCCACTCCCCACAGTCCGCTCCGCGCGAACGCCCACCGCTCCCCGCCGATCGCTCCGCGGACCGGCCCCACGCCCTGAGGGCACGTCCCGAGTCCGCCCGGAGCTCTGAACTACCTTTCGCGCCCGGCGGAGCAGGATTAGAATCCCCATAGCGCGCGCCGGGTGGACGGCGGTTTAGTCCAACTGGTTTTATCCGCCATGCGCGGCGCACGACAGATAAAAACCTATTCGTTGGACGGCAACGATTACGCGAGCGGCCTGAGATGCTGACGAAGCCACTCGGTCAACTGCGTGCGATCAATCCGACCGGCGGCGAGATCGAGCATGAGACGCTCTTGGTCATCGACGGCGGCATCGATCTCGGCGCCGTTGAGGATGAGGAAGGTCTCCAAGGCGGCGTGGCCCACGCGCTTGTTGCCGTCGACGAACGGGTGGCTCTGAACAAGCGAGAAGCACAACGCTGCAGCCTTCTCGAGCACCGTGGGATACAGATCGACGCCACCGACCGTGGCCTTGGGTTGCGCGACCGCAGAGTCGAGCGCGCCAAGATCGCGGATGCCAGGCGCGCCGCCGCTTCCCTGGAGAATGCGCCGGTGCAACTCGACGACCTCCCCCAGGACGAGGTATCGCATCAGGCGAGGCGCCGATACAACTCCTCGTTCTTCCGAAGGACGCGCTCGGCGACGCTGTTGAACTCGCTATCGGGCGTCCCCAGCAGATCGGCGACCGCCGCGCGGGCGAGGTCTTCGGGCGCGAGCCCCAAGCGTTCTGCCTCCTGTCGGAGCCGCTCGGCCTGCGCAGGCGAAAGATCGATAGTGAGTTTCATGGACGTACTGTACCGTGTTGCCGCTCCGTCCAACAACCCGCTTCAGCGGACCGGGGCTCGCGTTGCTCGCTCCGGCCGCTGAGCGGCAACGTTAGCCCGCACGAGACACAACCAGAAAACGACAATAACTGAGCAGAGGATCGGTGCCTGTGTTCGAACAAGCCTTCAAGAACATCGACGACGTCCTCTAGAAAGAGGCGGGCTGTACGACCGAGCTCGACTACACCGAGCAGACGTCGTGGCTTCTATTCCTGAAATGCCTCGACGGACTGGAGCAGGACCTCGCCGATGAGGCCGCGGTCGAGGGGAAGAAGTACAGCTACATCCTCGACAAGCCGTACCGCTGGGAAAGCTGGGCCGCGCCCAAGGACAAGGACGGCAAGCTCGACCACAACACGGCCCTGACCGGCGACGACCTCCGCGACTTCGTCAACCAGAAGCTCTTTCCCTACCTGCACGGCTTCAAGCAGAAGGCGAGCGGGCCGAACACGATCGAATACAAGATCGGGGAGATCTTCGGCGAGATCCAGAACAAGATCCAAAGCGGCTACAACATGCGCGAGATCATCGACCACATCGATGCCCTCCGCTTCCGCTCGCAGGCCGAGAAGCATGAGCTGTCGCATCTCTACGAAGCCAAGATCAGGAACATGGGCAATGCCGGGCGCAACGGCGGCGAGGATTACACCCCGCGCCCGCTGATTCGCGCCATCGTGCAGGCGGTGAAGC
>JBGPTW010000210.1:0-8508 GCA_041490825.1 Methylomirabilia bacterium
CGCCTTGCGAGGCGACGACACAGCCGTGACGAATGGGAACGGCTCGGCGATGATCGGGGCGAAGGCGCCTGTGGTCAGAGGACCCCGGCGGCCCGTCTCCCGCCGGGTCACCGGCCGGCGCGCGCGTCGTTCGTTCATGACTTATCCGGGTTAGGCTCGCGCCGCCGGCCCGACGCGCCGTCGAATGGATACGTCGCGCAGAGCGGTGTCATCGGACAGCCGGCGCAGCGCGGCGCGCGGGCCGTGCACCACGTTGCGCCGAAATCCATGAGCGCCTGGTTGAAGTCATAGCCTTGGCCTTTCGGCACGAGAGCTTCGGCGAGCGCCCAGTACGCGGCGTCACCTCGTAGCCGAGGCCGGCGTCCGATGAAGACACGGCCCAGCACCCGGCGCACATTCGTGTCGAGGACCGCCGCGTCCTGGCCGTAGGCGAAGGCGCGGATCGCGCCCGCGGTGTAGCGGCCGATGCCGGGGAGGTTCCGCAGCGCAGCGTCGTCTCGAGGCAGCCGGCCGCCGTAGCGTGCGAGCGTTTCGCGCGCGATCGCGTGCAGGCGGATGGGACGGACGTTGTAGCCGAGCGGATACCAGAGCCGCCGCACGTCGTCGACTGACGCTTCGGCCAGAGTCCGGAGCGTCGGATACCGCCGGAGAAACTCGTGGTACTTCGGCACCACGCGGTCGACCTGCGTCTGCTGCAGCATGATCTCCGAGACGAGGATCCGGTATGGTTTTCGCGTCCGGCGCCAGGGAAGGTCTCGGCCGTGCGCGCGATACCAGCGGAGCAGGCGGCGCTGAAAACTCAGGATGGCCCGAGGGCCCGGCAAAGACACGGCGCGCAGTCTAGCACGCAGGTAGAATGACGCCATGCTGAGGCATCTGCCGCTCCACGACGTCCACGCTGCCGCGGGTGCGCGCTTCGCCGAGCGCGGCGGCTGGGACATTCCCCTCGATTACGGCGACGCGACGGCGGAGTACGCCGCTGTTCGCCGTCACGTCGGTATCGTCGACCGCTCGGACTACGGTCTCGTCGAAGTGACTGGCCGCGACCGAGTGAAATTCCTGCACGCGCTCCTGAGCAACGAGATCAAGGCGCTCGAACCGGGTCAGGGCTGCGCGGCCACGCTCCTCGACGTCCATGGCAAGGTGCAAGTGATGCTCTCCGTCTGGGTATCCGAGCAGGCGATTCTGCTCGTCACGCCCCCCGAAATGGGCGCGGCTACCGTCGAGAGCCTCGACAAATTTCTATTCGGCGAGAAGGTCGATCTGCGCGACGCCAGTGGCGAATCAACGCTGCTGCTGCTCGCGGGGCCTCAGGCTGCCGAGGTCGCGCAGGCTGTGACCGGTGCCAGCCCACCGGAGCCGGCGTGGTCGCATGTCGTCGGCCGATTCGGATCGTCGCAGGAAGTGCGGCTCGTTCGTGGTGGAGGAGAGACCGGAGAAGTCGAGATATGGCTGATGGCGGCCGGCACCGCGGGGGCGGAGTTGTGGAGCGAGTTGGTCAAGACCGCGGGTCGACCGATCGGCGCGTCAGCGTTCGAGTCGTTGCGTATCGAGACTGGCACACCCCGCTATCGCCAGGACGTCGACGAGACGGTGTTGCTACCAGAGATCCCGTTCGCGGACCTCGTGTCGTACTCGAAAGGGTGCTATCCGGGCCAGGAAGTCGTCGTCAGGATCCGTGATCGCGGCCACGTCAACCGGATGCTGCGCGGCCTGGCGCTCGATGGCGATACCGTGCCGCCAGCGGGCGCGCGGGTCGCGGCCGGCGACGTCGAGATCGGGCGAGTCACGAGCGCGACGTGGTCATTCGGCTTGAAGCGGCCGATCGCGCTCGCGTTCGTGCGACGTCAACACGCCGACCCAGGCACTGCCGTGCAGGTGCTCGTTGACGGCGCCCCGCCGACCGCCGCGACGGTCTCGGCGCTGCCGTTCGCGCGCTGACCGGAGCGATCCACATGACCGAGAATCGCCTGGCGCACGAGACCAGCCCGTACCTCCTCCAGCACGCCCACAACCCGGTCGACTGGTATCCCTGGAGCGACGAGGCGTTCGCCAGGGCCCGAGCCGAAGACAAGCCGATCTTGCTGTCCGTTGGCTATTCAGCGTGCCACTGGTGCCATGTCATGGAGCGCGAGTCTTTCGAGAACGGCGAGATCGCTGCGGTCATGAATCGCGACTTCGTCAACGTCAAGGTCGATCGCGAAGAACGCCCGGACGTCGACCAGATCTACATGGAAGCGGTGCAGTCGATGACCGGGCACGGCGGGTGGCCCATGACGGTGTTTCTCACGCCGGACGGCGTCCCGTTCTATGGCGGCACGTACTTCCCGCCGGTCGACCGGCAGGGGCTCCCGGGTTTTCCGCGCCTCCTGTCGGCGATTGCGGACGCCTGGAAGACACGCCGGGGGGAAGTCGTGCAGTCGTCGCAGCAGATCGTGGGGCAATTGAATCGAGCGGAGCGATTGCGCGCCGCGGAATTACTGCTGACGACCGACATTCTCTCCAGCGCCTTCCACGGCATCTCGGCGCAGTTCGACGACGTCGACGGCGGCACTGCCGGGGCGCCGAAGTTCCCGCAGCCGATGAACTGGGAATTCGCGCTTCGGTTCTGGCGCCGGTCGCGGGACGCTCGAGCTCGAGACATGGTGACGACGACGCTCACGAAGATGGCGCGCGGCGGGATGTACGACCAGCTCGGAGGTGGATTCTCGCGCTACTCGGTGGACGGCCACTGGCTCGTGCCGCACTTCGAAAAGATGCTGTACGACAACGCGCAGCTCGCATCGCTCTATCTGCACGGCTGGCTCGCGTTCGGGGATCCCGAGTACCGCCGCATTGCGGAGGAGACGCTCGATTACATCCGGCGCGAGATGACGGATGCCGCTGGAGGCTTCTACTCCGCGCAGGACGCGGACTCCGAGGGACACGAGGGGAAGTTCTTCGTTTGGACGCCGGACGAAATCCGTGCGGCGCTCGGGCCGGAAGATGCGGATGTGGCGCTCCGATACTGGGGCGTCGATCGCGGCCCGAACTTCGAGGGCAAGAATATTCTCTACGTCGCCGGCCGGCCGGAGCCGGAGCGGATCGCTGCCGCCCGGCGGACGCTCTACGAGATCCGCGAGCGACGCGTGCATCCAGGTCGTGACGACAAGGTGCTCGCGTCGTGGAACGGACTCGCGTGTCGGGCCTTCGCCGAAGCCGGTCGCGCGCTCCAGCGCCCTGACTACGTGGCGGCGGCCGTGGCGAATGCCGAGTTTCTGATTGGCGCGATGCGCGTGGACGGCCGGCTTTTGCGGACGTGGAAGGCGGGTCGGGCCCGGCTCAAGGGTTATCTCGAGGACTATGCGATGGTCGCCGCCGCGCTCATCGACGTCTACGAGGCGACCTTCGAGCGTCGCTGGCTCGACGAGGCGCGCGGCCTCGTCGATGGGATGCTACGACTTTTCTGGGACGATGCCATCGACGGGTTCTTCGACACGGGCAACGATCACGAGCGCCTGATCGTTCGGCCGCGGAACGTGTATGACAACGCCGTCCCGTGCGGGAGCTCGGTTGCGATCGAGACGCTCGTTCGCCTTGCGGCGCTGACCGGCGAGGCGCGCTACGAGGCGACCGCCGTCAAAGCGCTTCGCCCGATGGCCGATCTGATGGCCCGGCATCCGACAGCGTTCGGCCGGTTCCTCTGCGCGCTCGACTTTCATCTGGGGCCTGTGGCTGAGATCGCGCTCATTGCGCCCCGCGGAGGCGACGGTGTCGAAGCGCTCGCGACGGAAGTCTTCGGTCGCTACCTCCCGAATCGGATTGTCGCCGGGATGGAGACGGGTGATCGCGCCGCGGCCGCTGGCATCCCGTTGCTCGAGACGCGCGAGGCCGTCGGCGGGCGGGCGACCGCCTACGTGTGTCGAAATTACGCCTGCGAGCTCCCCGTCACGGATTCCGAAGCGCTCGCTCGCCAGCTCGACGTTTATGGTGAGGGGCCCCGAGATGGCCCTCACGGTCAACGGTAAGCGCAAGGCGGGACCGGCGTCCGGAATGGCGCCTGCGTCAGGTGCCCACCATGAGGCCCTGGATTAGAAGGGGCCCCGCCGGAAGGGCCTCGAACGGCGGTGGTATACTCGACTGCGTTCGCCGTGGGGGGAGGACTCCTGAGAACCGGGTGCGGCCCGGGACCCCTCGAACCTGCTCTGGATAATTCCAGCGAAGGGAACACGGCGTCTGAGGCCGCGCCCATCCTGGGAGCGGCCTTTTGTCTTTTCCTCAACGACAGGAGCGAACCGAGAAGCAGGGACACATCGATGAAGATCACGATCAACGGTCACGTTGTGGACGTCCCTGACGGGCTGAGTGTCGACGGACTGTTGTCGCATCTGAACGTGAAGCCTGTGTACACCGCTGTTGCACTGAATCGAGAAGTCACGCCGAAGAGCGCGTATGCGTCGATGCGAATCAAGGAAGGCGACCGGATCGAGATCGTACGGCCGATGGGAGGAGGTTGAGGATGGGCTACGCCATGTCCGACACGAATCTGGTGCTGGGCGGCAAGGAGTTCACGTCGCGTCTCATCGTCGGCACCGGGAAGTATTCGTCGAACGACATCATGCGCGACGCCCACGAAGCCTCGGGCGCCGAGATCGTCACCGTCGCGGTGCGTCGGGTCAATTTGCCCGGCACCGGCGAGTCGATTCTCGACTTCATCGACACGTCTCGTTACACGCTCTTGCCGAACACCGCCGGTTGTTACACCGCGGACGAGGCGGTCCGCACGGCGTATCTCGCTCGTGAAGCGGGGCTCGGCGAGATGGTGAAGCTCGAAGTGATCGGGGACGCTCGGACGCTGTTTCCTGACGTCCAGGGACTCCTCGAGGCGACTCGCACGCTGGCACGTGATGGTTTCGTCGTGATGCCGTACACGAACGACGATCCCGTCATCGCGCGAAGACTCGAGGAAGCCGGCGCCGCCTGCGTGATGCCACTGGGCGCGCCCATCGGCTCCGGGCTTGGCATCCGGAACCCCTACAACATCAAGATCATTCTCGAGACCGTCTCCATCCCGGTGATCGTCGATGCGGGCGTCGGAACGGCCTCCGACGCGGCGATCGCCATGGAGCTCGGCTGCGACGGCGTCCTGATGAACACGGCGATTGCGGGGGCACGCGATGCCGTTGCCATGGCGCGCGCGATGAAGCTCGCGGTCGAAGCGGGCCGCCTCGCCTGCCGGGCGGGCCGTATCAGCAAGAAGCTCTATGCCACCGCGTCGTCGCCCCTCGAGGGCGTGCCGGATTGGACGAGCTGAGCCTTTGCCTCGTCACCGACCGGGCGCAGACGCGTGAGCGCGATCTGGTCGACGTGGTTCGCGAGTGCCTCGGCGCCGGGCTCCAGGCCGTCCAGCTTCGGGAGAAGGATCTCGGCGCGGCAGATCTGGCAGTGCTGGGACGGCGGCTTCGGGATGCGACGCACGCCGCGGCAGCGCGGCTCGTCGTGAACGATCGCGTCGACGTCGCGCTCGCGGTTGACGCCGATGCCGTGCAGCGCACGTCGACATCGCTCTCGATCGGCGATATCCGAGCGGTCGCGGGCCAGCGGCTTCGAATCGGCGCGTCGGTGCATTCGCTCGCGGAGGCCCTGGACGCCGAGCGCGCCGGCGCGGACTGGATCGTGTTCGGACCGATCTTCGACACGCCGTCGAAGCGACGGTTCGGAGCACCGCAAGGTCTCGCGGCGCTTCGCAGTGTCACCGGCCAGGTTCGTCTGCCGGTCGTTGCCATCGGCGGAATAACACCGGAGCGCGTATCGGATGTGCTGGCTGCGGGGGCGACCGGGGTGGCGGTGATCTCGGCGATCTTGTCCGCTGACTCTCCCGGGAAAGTCACGCGTGAATTTCTCGCCGCCCTGGACAGATGAAGGTCATCGTCGTCGGCGGCGGCATCATCGGCTGCGCGGCGGCGTACGAGCTAGCCAAGGCGGGGTGCGCGGTGACGTTGTTCGAGCGCGCAACGCCCGGGTCTGAAGCGTCGGGCGCCGCCGCCGGCATCCTCGCTCCGCTTGGTGACGGCGGACCGAGCCACTTCGAGGACCTCGCGATCGCCAGCTGGCGCCTCTACCCGAAGATCGCCGTGGAGCTGCGCGAGCGGACTGGCATCGACGTGGAGTACGTCACGCGGGGCACGATCTATCCGCTGTTCACCGCGCAGAACGTCCGGCATGCCGAGGCGCGCGCAACCCGGCCCTCGGCACGCGAGTTCGGCATCGAGGCGTGGGACGCGAACGAGACTCGCGACCGGGAGCCGGCGCTGTCGACGAAGGTCCGCGGCGCGATGTTCATCAAGGGATCTCACTGGGTGAACAACCAGCGCCTGACGGTCGCCTATGCTCAAGCGGCCGCCGCCCTCGGCGTGATCCTGCGAAGCGGCGATACGGTCTCTCGCGTGCTGGTCGAAGATGGCCGCTCACGCGGGATCGTCGCGGAGGGTGAGCGCTTCGAGAGCGACGTGGTGCTGCTCGCGGCCGGCGCGTGGACCGGAGAGCTGGCGGCCACCTTCGGAGCGCGGCTGCCGGTGCAGCCCAAGCGCGGCCAGATGCTGGCGCTTCACCAGGTGCCGCCAGTCATCACCCATTGCGTCCAGGCGGACGACGTCTATCTCGTGCCGCGCCCGTCCGGCGAGCTGCTGATTGGCGCGACGGTTGAACGCGTGGGATTTCAGCGAGCGGTGACCGCGGAAGGCATCTCGGGCCTGCTTCGCGCGGCGATCGATCTGGTGCCCAGTCTGGCCGGCTTGCCCATCCTACGAACGTGGTGCGGATTCAGGCCGTGGGCCCCGGATAACTTGCCGATACTCGGTCCGTGGCCGCGGGCCGAGGGACTGTTCGTGGCGACCGCTCACTTCCGTAACGGCATCATGCTGGCGCCGATCACGGCCAAGCTCATGACACAGTGGATTCTGCAAGGCCGGCCCTCGATGGCCGTCAAACCGTTCCTTCCGGATCGATTCCTGAAAGGCTAGAGACGATGACGAGAGACGAGCTGAAGCGCCGCGTGTACGAGGCCATCGACCGCCGGAGCCAAGAGATCATCGCGTTGGGCGAGCAAATCCGCCAGCACCCCGAGCTCGGCTTCAAGGAAGTCAAGACGGCGCGGCTCGTCGACGCGACCTTCACGAAGCTGGGTCTCTCGCCGAAGAGTGGCCTTGCTCTCACCGGAGTGCGGGCGGACGTTCCGGGCCAGGCGGGCGCTGGTCCGACGTTCGCGCTTCTGGGCGAGCTCGACGGGCTCGTCGTTACCGGTCACCCGGAAGCGGATCCCACGACGGGAGCGGCCCACGCCTGCGGCCACAATGCTCAGGTCGCCGGGCTGCTCGGCGCCGCCATGGGCTTGATCGATGCGAAAACCTTCGAGCATCTCGCCGGGCGCCTCGTCTTCTTCGCGGTGCCTGCCGAAGAGTATGGCGACATCGAATGGCGCGTCAGCCAGGCTCGCGCCGGCAAGCTGGAGTTTCTCGGAGGCAAGCCTGAATTGCTCCGTCTCGGCCACTTCGACGACGTCGACCTTGCCATGATGATCCACACGACGCCGCGCGCGGAAGACGGCAAGGCCGGTGTCCCGGCGTCGAACAACGGCTGTGTCGTGAAGACCGTGCGCTATATCGGCCGCGCCGCTCACGCGGGAGGCGCGCCGCACATGGGCATCAACGCGCTCTATGCCGCCCAGATCGGACTCATGGCGATCAATGCGCTTCGCGAGACCTTCAAGGACGAGGATACCATCCGTGTGCACCCGATCATCACCCACGGTGGCAGCCAGGTGAACGTCATCCCTGGCGAAGTTCGAATCGAGACGTACGTCCGCGGCAAGACCGTCGAGGCCATCCTCGATGCCAACGCCAAGGTGGATCGTGCGTTTCGGGCTGGCGCGCTGGCGCTCGGAGCGAAGGTGGAGATCGAGACGCTCCCTGGATACTTGCCGATGCATTGCGACGAGACGATGGCTGCTCACTTCAGGACAAATGCGGCGGGACTGTTCGGTGAGGAGCACTACCGTCAGATCGGCCATCGCACGGGCTCGACGGACATGGGCGACTTGAGCCAGATCATGCCTGTGCTCCATCCGTACATCGGTGGCGCCCGTGGCACCGGACATGGTCCCGACTTCGAGATCGTCGACAAGCCTCTGGCGTATGTCGGTCCGGCCAAGGCGCTCGCCTCGATGGTGGTCGACATGCTGGGTGATGGCGCGTCCGGCGCGCGCGAAGTCCTGGCGAAGTCGAGGCCACGGATGACGCGCGAAGGCTACCTCGCGTTCCAGCGCTCGATGGCGCGGCGCGAGCTCTACGAAAGCTAGCCCGCACTATGCATGAACGATCGCGCCCGAGCCGCACGGCGTCGGCGACACGACCACGAGCGGGGGGCCGGGGGGCGCTCCGGAATTCCGCGAGCTGTCGCCCGCGCGGCGAAACCCAGGGAAGGAATCACGAAGGTCCCCGCCCATCCCACGAGCGAAGCCAACGGAATTCC
>JBGPTW010000211.1:0-8454 GCA_041490825.1 Methylomirabilia bacterium
AGGATCAAACTCGCCTATATACAGCGTTGAACCTGGTCTCGCCTCGCTCCGTTCACGACTCGCGCCGCTACTCGGCCAGGCGCAAGGCTCAGTAGAACCGTTGGTGCTCACACCTCGTCGGTGAGTCAGTAGCATATCCAGTTTTCAAAGAGCCCTGCGGTCAACTCTGAAGGTGACCGGAAAGCTTCAGAACATCTGCCCGAGGTTCGGGCAACGGTTGACTATACCGATCCGAGTATCCGCTGTCAAGGAGTTCGGTGGCGCATTTCGCTCAGGAGCGCCCCGACGGCGCCTTCTCAGCCGACCCTGAACCCCCTTCGAGGATGACGCGCTTGAACCGCCGCCCGACTCTGATGAGGTGCGCGCCGCTCACGAGCACGACTTCGGTCATGTTCGAGATCCGCTGTCCGTCGACCTCGACCGCGCCTTCTTGGATTTTCCGGCGGGCTTCGGACCTCGAGGCTACGAGCCGGCTGCCCTCGAGCAGCAGAACCACAGGAAGCGGAGGAGCATACGGCAACCGAATCTCCTCGATAGTTTCTGGGTCCTGTCTGCGTTGAAAGACACGCGCAAAGCTAGCCTCAGCGCCGGCTGCTGCCGCCTCGCCGTGATACTGCGCCGTGATCGTCCGCGCCAGCCGCTTCTTCGCCTCCATCGGGTGCCCGGCGCGGAGTGCGCTGATTTCGGTCTCGGGCAACCGGGTCAGCAGCTCGAAGTACCGCCACATCAGATGATCCGATAGCGACATCAACTTGCCGAACACATCGTCAGGCGGTTCGTTGATACCGACGTAATTGCCGAGGCTCTTCGACATCTTCTGAACGCCGTCGAGGCCTTCCAGAATCGGAACGGTAACCGCGATCTGCGGTTCCTGCCCCGAGGCACGTTGAAGGTCCCGGCCGACGAGCACATTGAAGGTCTGATCCGTTCCACCGAGCTCGACGTCGGCCCGCAGCGCCACGGAATCGTACGCCTGCGCGATCGGATAGAGGAGCTCGTGAAGGCTGATTGCGCGGCCGCTCGCGTAGCGCGCGGCGAAGTCTTCTCGCTGCAGCATCTGGGCAACCGTCACGTGGGCGGTCAGCCGGATCACGTCTTCCATCGTCAGCCGGCCAAGCCACGTGGAGTTGAATTCGAGACGGGCTCGTACCATGTCGAGCACCTTGCCGAGCTGGGTCCGGTACGTCTCGGCGTTGGCGCGAATTTCGTCCCACGTGAGCGGTTTCCGGGTCTCGGAGCGGCCCGTTGGATCGCCGATCATTCCAGTGAAGTCCCCGATGATCACGACGATCTGGTGACCGAGTTCTTGAAAGTCGCGGAGCTTGTGCAAGACGACGGTGTGCCCGAGGTGAAGATCCGGAGCTGTCGGATCGAGGCCCAGCTTGACGGTGAGCGGTGTTCCGGTTGCGCGCGACCGCTGAAGCTTCGCCTCGAGCTCGGTGTCAACGACGATAGCAGCGGTCCCACGGCGAATGACGCGCATCTGCTCGTCGACAGAGGGAAACTGCGCGGGGCTCAAGGCACCGGCGGTTGTACCACAGCGATTCTGGAGGCGCAAGGCGCCGTACCGACGTACGAGCCGCGCCAGTATAATGACTCGCAGATGTCCCCAGTCGACCGGACCGCGAGTCGGGCGCCGCGAAAGCCCGGCCGCAAGCGCTCGCGACGCTGGCTCCGCACGCTCCTCCTGATCGTCGGTGTCGTTACCCTGCTGGCACTGTCGGCGATCGGCGTGGCCGCGCTCTGGGTCTTCACCGTGCTGCCACACTCGCTGCCGTCGGTCAGCGCGTTGGAGACCTTCCAGCCGATCCAGGGGACGAAGATCTACGACGACAACGATGAGCTGATCACGGAGCTCCACGTCGAGCGGCGGATCTTCGTACCGCTCGCGCACATTCCCGAGTCACTGCGGAACGCCGTCGTCGCCACCGAAGACCGCCGCTTCTATCACCACTGGGGTGTCGACCCGATCGGTATCGCGCGCGCGATCTACCAGAACTACCGGCGCGGTCGCATCGTCGAAGGCGGCAGCACCATCACGCAACAGCTCACGAAGGTCCTCTTTCTCACCCCGGACAAGAGCCTCGATCGCAAGCTGAAGGAAGCGCTGCTCGCGCTTGAGCTCGAACGCCGCTACTCGAAGGACCGAATCCTCGAGATGTACCTGAATCAGGTGTACTTCGGCCACGGCGCGTACGGTGTCGAAGCGGCAGCCCGAACGTACTTCGGCAAATCAGTGTCGGAGTTGAATGTCCGTGAGTCGGCGCTGCTCGCCGGCCTACCGAGAGCGCCGACGACCTACTCGCCATTCGAGCACGCCGACACGGCGAAACGGCGCCGTGACGTCGTCCTCCGGCGGATGGTGGAGTTCGGTTCGCTCAAGGAATCGGATGCCAAGCGCCTCGCCAGCTCCGATCTGGGACTGATCCCGCCCGAGCGCCGCCGGACGACCGGTCAGTACTTCCTGGAGTACGTGAGCCAGATCCTAGAAGGAAAGTATGGGGCCGACATGGTCTTCAAGGGCGGGCTCCACGTCTACACGACGCTGAACCCCACGATGCAGCTCACCGCCGAGCAGGCCCTGCGCGACGGCCTTAAGGCGCTCGAGAGCCGCAGCACGAAAGCGAAAGCGACGGAGCATCCCGAAGGCGCGATCGTCACCATCGACGCGGAGACCGGGTACGTCCGCGCGATCGTCGGCGGGTACGACTTCTTCCGGAGCGAGTTCAATCGGGCCGTCCAGGCCAGGCGTCAGCCTGGATCGGCGTTCAAGCCGTTCGTGTACATCGCGGCGCTCGAAACCGGCTTCACGCCGGCGACCAGGATCGACGACTCCCCGGTCTCCTATCCGGTTGGCAAGAACGGTCAATCCTGGAAACCGGAAAACTACGATCGCAAGTATCGCGGCCCGACGACGCTGCAGCAGGCGATCGAGGAATCGGTCAACGTCGTCACGGTGAAGCTGCAGGAGCGGATCGGTATCAACCGGACACTTCAGGTCGCGCGCAGGCTCGGCGTGACGAGTCCCCTGAACACGGATCTCACGATGGCGCTCGGGAGCAGCGATCTGACGCTCATGGAGGTCACGTCAGCTTACGGAGCCCTCGCGAACCAGGGCGTCTGGATGCCGCCGTCCACCGTGCGGTACGTCACCGACGCGCAAGGCAAGCTTCTCGAGGAAAACGTGCCGCAGGGGCGTGAGGCGCTTTCTGCCGAGACGGCGTACGTCATCACTCACATGCTCGAGGGTGTGGTGCAGCGGGGAACCGGGCAGGCCGCGAAGGCGCTGGGACGGCCCATAGCCGCGAAGACCGGGACGACCAATGACTACTCCAACGCGTGGTTCATCGGCTTCACCCCGAAGCTCGTGACCGGGGTCTGGGTCGGATACGACCATCCTCGCAGCCTCGGCCGTGACGAAACGGGCTCGAGGGTCGCCGTACCGATCTGGGTCGCGTACATGAGTCAGGTCCTCGCCAATGTCCCGAAGGACGACTTCACGGTCCCTGACCGCGTCGTCTTCGTTCCGGTGGACCTCGATCCTTCGAATGAGTGCGTGCGGGTCGTCACGATGGCGTTCGTCAAGGGGACAGAGCCGTCGACATCGTGCGGATCGCGACGTTCTCCGCCCCCTCCACCGAGCCTGAGTCCCCCACCGACTCCGGGGGCTCCGTTGACGCCTACGCCCGGCAGCGGTGGTGCAACAGCACCGGCTCCGACGACCGGATCTCCGTCCGCTTCGTTGCCCGGGACTACGAGGATACCGCCGTCTGGATCTTCCTCAGATCCGCGAGCGGCAACAGGAGATCGGCAAGGGCCTTGAGCAGCGCCAATCGGTTTTGCTGGACGGCCCGGTCCTGATCCATGACCATCACCGCGTCGAAGAATCCATCGACGACGGGCCGCAGTGAAGCCAGGCGGCTGAGCGCTTCCGAGTAATCCCCGGCATCCAGGGCTGCCTGCACCGCCGGACGGCAGGCACGCGTGGCCTCGTCAAGCCGACGCTCTGCATCGTGGATCAGGCGCGCAGGCTCCACTCGCCCGTCGAAGCCCGGCGGCAAAATGTTGATCGTCCGCTTGAACGTGACGACCAGCGGCTCCCAGTCGGGGCGGTTCATGAACGCGCTCAGCGCTTCGACGCGTTTGAGCGCAGCAAACGGCTCGTCGAAGTCGGCGACCAGCACTGCCTCCACGACATCGGGGCGCCAACCACGAGCCGTCAAGACCGTCGCCAAGCGCGCTCGAAAGAAATCGAGCGCGCGTGCTCGTGTCGCCTCCCGTGGCTCGGTCAACTTTGAGGCGAGCAGCTCGATCGCCCTGGCGATGGTCGCCGCCAGCGAGACCCGAACACTCGCGCCGCGCGCGATCGCGATTTGCACGACGCCCTGCGCGTGGCGGCGCAGCGCATACGGATCCTGCGAACCCGTCGGCATCAGCCCGACACCGAGACATCCGACCACGGTGTCCACGCGATCGGCGATGCTCAGCAATGCGCCCTCGAGCCCATCGGGAAGAGCATCATCCGCGGACCGTGGCAGGTAATGCTCGCGGATCGCCCGCGCGACGATCGGGGACTCAGCGGCGCGCATGGCGTACTCCTCGCCGATGATTCCCTGGAGCTCGGGAAACTCGCGCACCATGCCGGACGCCAGATCCGACTTGGCCAGCAGCGCGGCGCGTCCGACGAGATCGCGCCGCGCCGTCGGTGCCGCGCCAGCGAGGAAATCCGCGAGCCCGGCGATCCGGTCCGTCTTTTCCCGGAGGGTGCCGAGCCGCTCCTGGAAGACCATTCCCTCGAGCAGGCGAAGCCGCTCGACCGGCGTCATCTTCAGGTCCTCACGGAAGTAGAACTCCGCGTCGGCCAGTCGAGCGCGGATGACTCGTTCGTTTCCCCGCCGAATCTCACTGGGGTCGATGCCCGGCATGTTCGACACGGCCACGAACGCGGGCGCAAGCGCGCCCTCGGCCGTCTCCACCGGAAAGCACTTCTGGTGTCGCCGGATCGGAGTTTCGACGACCTCTCGGGGAAGCTCGAGCGATGCTTTCGCGAATGTCCCGACGATCGCAGCCGGAGCCTCCACGAGGTGGACGACGATTTCGAGCGTCGCGGCATCGATCACCGCCCGATGACCGTGGTCACGAGCCACGGTCTCGACCGCGCGGCGGACGGCCTCGCGGCGGGCGTCGACGTCCGGCATGACGGACGCCGCCGTGAGCCGAGCGACGTATTCCTCGCCACTGGCGAGCGAGATCGGACCGGGCTGAAGAAACCGGTGACCGTACGTCACGCGGCCAGCCGCGACGCCTGCGAGCGTGAACGGCAACACGTCGCCGTCGAGCAGAGCGACCACCCACCGGACCGGGCGGACGAAGCGGACATCACCGTCAGCCCATCGCATCTGTTTCGTGAACGGAAGCGAGAACGCGAGCTGGCCGAGGAGGTCGGGCAGGACGGCGGCAGCCTCTCGTCCGGATTCCGTGCGCTCCGCCGCCAGATATTCTCCGCGATCCGTGGTGATCGTGATGAGCTGATCGATCGCGATCTCCTGCGCGCGCGCGAAGCCTTCGGCAGCGCGGGTCGGCTTGCCCGCAGAGTCGAAAGCGGCTTTCTTCGGCGGGCCTGTGACCGTCGTGCGCTGGGACACTTGACGTGCCGCGAGCCCGGAAACGAGAAGCGCGAGCCGCCGCGGCGTGCAATAGACCTGAACGCTTCCGAAGGCGAGTCGCGCCTCCCGGAGCGCGTCCGCCGCACCGCTCTCGAATGCGGGCAAGACCGCCGGCAGCTCCGACGGCGGCAACTCTTCCGTCCCGATCTCGAAGAGAAGCGTGTGCGCCTTCATCTTGCCTTCAGCATCGGGTAGCCGAGCGCCTCGCGTTGCTTGACATAGCCCTCGGCGATCTGACGGGCGAGCCCGCGCAGCCGCGCGAGGTACGCGGCCCGCTCCGTGACGCTGACGGCACCGCGCGCGTCGAGAACGTTGAAGAGGTGCGAGCATTTCAGGCAGTAATCGTAGGCCGGCAGGATCAAGCCGGTCCCGAGCAGGCGCTGCGCCTCGGCCTCGTAGCTCTCGAAGAGGTGAAGGTGCGTGGTCTGATCGGCCTCGTCGAAATTGAATCGCGAGAACTCGACCTCGGTCTGATGGTGAACGTCGCCGTACGTCACCCCCGGCGCCCACGCGAGGTCGTACACGGACTCGACATTCTGGAGATACATGGCGATCCGTTCGAGTCCGTACGTGAGCTCGGCCGAGATCGGCTTGAGATCGATCCCCCCCGCCTGCTGGAAATACGTGAACTGCGTGATCTCCATGCCGTCGAGATCGACCTCCCAGCCGAGACCCCACGCCCCGAGCGAAGGCGACTCCCAGTCGTCCTCGACGAAGCGAATGTCATGGTGGAGCAGATCGATACCGAGCGCGCGCAGACTCGCCAGATACAGCTCCTGCACGTCGGATGGTGAAGGCTTCAAGATGACCTGGAACTGGTGATGTCGCTGAAGTCGGTTGGGATTGTCTCCGTAGCGGCCGTCCGTCGGGCGGCGTGAAGGCTGGACGTATCCGACTCGCCAC
Organism: Methylomirabilia bacterium; assembly: GCA_041490825.1. GTDB lineage: Bacteria > Methylomirabilota > Methylomirabilia > Rokubacteriales > CSP1-6 > JBGPTW01. Next base: position 6,570 of record JBGPTW010000211.1, read on the forward strand.
GGCTCTGGACCGAGCACCCGCAGAAACGTGTCCGGGTGCATCGTGCCCGCGCCGACTTCAAGGTCGTAGGGTTGCTGAATCACGCAGCCGAGATCGGCCCAGTACCGCTGAAGCGTGAGCATGACGTCTTGAAACATCATTCGGGGCCTCGAGAAAGCGGAAGCACCTGGCTCACCTCCCGCAGAAAACGGGAGGCAGGACTCGGCTGGCCGGCCAGTCGGGTCGTCTGAGCTTCCAGCAGCCGCCGGACTTCTTGCTCCACCCGGCCAAGCGGGACCTCGAGAGCTTGGTCCCACGCAAGCGTGCGCAGCCGCGTCAGGGCCGTGACCGCCGCAACGGTCACCGCAATGAGTCCCGGGATGACCTGCGCGCACGTGGGGCACACCGTGCCGCCACCCTCCACATCGACCGCCACGGTCCCCGTCGCGGCGATGCGCGGACGTCCGCACTCGACACAGGCGTCGGTCCGCAGCCGATGACCGAGCGCGTCGATGAACCGGACCCCGAACACAGCGGCCACGCGGCTCGGTCGACCACGTTCCTCCATCGTCCCCAGTCCCCGGGCGAGAAGCGCATAGATTGCCGGACTCGGATCTCGCTCGGGGGTCAGCCGGGCCACGCATTCCGCCATCCAGGCCGCGTGACCGAGCGATTCCAGGTCCCCGCGAACGCTCGCAAACGGATGCGTCACGTCGAAGTGGTCGACCTGGACCAGCTCGCTGCGGCCCCCATCGAAGAAGAGCAGCTCTCCCTGCGTGAAGAGCTGAAGCGCGCCGCCGAACCGGGATTTCATGCGGCGCGCCGCGCGCGCGACACCACGCACTTTGCCGAAGCGGCGCGTGAAGAACGTCACGACTCGATCGCTCTCGCCGAGCGGAAAGCTACCGATCACGAGCGCGGCCGATTTCTCGAGCGCCATTCAGGAGGTCAGCAGCAGCCCGAACTCGCGGAGCGCCCGATCGTCACGCCGCCAGTTCCGGCGCACCTCGACTTTCAGATCGAGGAACACCTTGATCCCGAAGAACGCCTCGAGCTCCTTGCGGGCGGCTGTGCCGATCCGCTTCAGCATGCTGCCCTGTCGACCGATGAGAATCCCTCGCTGCGATTCCTGCTCCACGAATACTCGCCCCCGGATGTACAGGCATTCGGGATTCTGTCGCTCGGTCACTTCCTGGACCTGGATGGCGACTGCGTACGGCACGTTCTGGTGCGTGAATTCGAAGACTTTCTCCCGGATGACCTCCGCGACATAGAACGTTTCCGGCTGGTCGGTGGTGACATCGTCGGGAAAGAACGCGGGATGCTCGGGCATCATCCGGACGATCAGATCGAGGAGCCGATCACAGTTCGTCCCGGCGGCGGCCGAGATCGGCAGGATCTCTCGAAACGCGTGCCGGGTGCGCCACGTCTCGATCAGTGGCAGCATCCGTGTCTTCGGATGGACCCGGTCGGCTTTGTTGAGCAGGCAGAGTACCGGACCGGCATAGGATTCCAGCGCACGGAGGACGATCTCGTCGGGGGCCGCTCGCTCGGCGGCATCGACGACCAGGCACACGAGATCGACGTCCTCGATCGCACGCTCGGCCGTCTTCAGCATGAAGTCACCGAGTTTGCCTCCGCCCGGATGGAGACCCGGCGTATCCACGAAGATGACCTGCGCGCCTGGCACGTTGCGGATGCCGGTGATGCGATTGCGGGTCGTCTGTGGCCGCGGGGAGACGATCGCGAGCTTCTCGCCGACGAGTCGGTTGAGCAGCGTGGATTTTCCGGCGTTCGGGCGCCCGATCAACGAAACGAAGCCAGAGCGCATTTATTTGTAGCGGGGGCCGCGAGCCCGCGATTGGCGAGGGTGGGCCGTATCCAGATGCGGCGCGTCGAGTTTGTA
>JBGPTW010000212.1:0-8330 GCA_041490825.1 Methylomirabilia bacterium
CATGCCGCCCGACAGCTCCCGGGGGTCGCGATGCTCGAAGCCGCCGAGCCCGACGAGGTTGATGAGGTCGAGCGCCACCCGCTCGTGCAGCGCGCGGGACTATTGCCTCGTCTTCACCTTCAGGTCCTCGTAGGGCGCGGAGTACGAGAAGCCCTTGATGTGGTCGACGGCGGCCTCCTCGACGCGCGGCCCGATGCCCCAGAGAAAGGCCAGCTCGTAGATCGGCACGTGCAGCACCTGGTCGTGCATGATCTGCTGGATCTGGTACAGCATCGCCTCGCGCTTCTTCCGGTCCAGCTCGCGCGCCTGGCGCTGGAAGAGGTCCTCGATCTCCGGCACCACGCCCGTGGCGTAGATGCCGTTCTTCGTCGCGAACACCTCGATGCGCGTCGCCGCGTTGCCGGCGGGGGCGCCGAGACCCATGATCACGCCCTTGATCTTGTGCTCGCGCCACGCGGATAGAAATGCAGCGCGCTCCATCGTGCGCAGGTGCGTCCGGACGCCCACCGCCTGCAGGTAGTTGCCGATCGCCTCGCCCATGGAGAAGAACGGCGGAAACGGGGTGATGTCCCCGGCCTCGAAGCCGTTCGGATATCCGGCCTCGGCGAGCAGTTGCTTGGCGCGCGCCGGATCGTAGGCCGGCGGCTCGTAGACGCGCGCGAACTCCAGGGTTCGCGGGATCAGCGACCCGGTCGGGCGCGACAGCCCGAGCGTCTCCGCCTGGTTGAGACCGTTCCGGTCGAGCGCGTAGCTCGCCGCGAGGCGCACACGCTTGTCGTGCCACGGCGACTTCGGATCCCACTGCTCCGGCAGGTCCAGGAACGGGACGCCCGGCGGCTTGGCGGCGGCCAGGCGTAGCCCTGGCGTCCGCTTGACCTCCTCGGCCGTCGATCCGCTCAGCAGATACACGATGTCGACGTCGCCCGCTTTGAGCGCGGCGGCCCGGGTCGTCTCGTCGGGCATGCTGCGAAACACCAGCCGCTTGACGTTGGGCACCTTGCGCCAGTAGCCCTCGAAGGCTTCCATGACGAGCTCCACGCCCGGCGTGAAGCTCACCACGCGGTACGGGCCGCTTCCGATCGGCGCCTTCTTGAACCCGTCGTCGCCCACCTTCTCGACGTACTTCTTCGGCACGATCCACGCCGCGCCGGTCGCGGACGTGCCGTAGAAGGTCATGAAGTCCGGCCACGGTTCCCTCAGGTGGAAGCGCACGCGGCCGGGATCGACCATCTGGACCTCGCGCACCCGGTCCTTGAGGAGCTTGGCCGCGGCGCCCTTGTAGCGGTCGAACGAGAATTTCACGTCCTCCGCCGTCACCGGGTCACCGTTGTGAAATTTCACGCCCTTGCGCAGGACGAACTCGTAGGTCAGCCCGTCCTTCGACATGGACCACGACTCGGCCAGGCTCGGCGTGTTGTCCCCTGCCGGCATCGGTTTCACGAGCGCATCGTGGATGGCGTAGAGCACCATGAACGGATTGATGAACGCCTCGGTGTCGCTCGGGTCGAGCCATTTCGTCGCGAGCGTGACGTGGAGTCCCCACGTCAGCGTGCCTTCGGGCGCGGCGGTGGCGCCGTCCGACACGACGAGCGATAACACGATACTGACGAGCACGACGAATCGCTTCATAGCGCCTCCCTCGAAGAGCGTGAGCCGCGCTAGGGTATCATCGCCGCGGGGAGACACGGCGAGATGAAGATCACCGCGCTCGAGACGTATTTCCTGTCCGCGCCATTGCCGCAACCGGTCCGCACCTCCACCTCGACCATCCTGGAATCCTTCGCCGACCCGAGTCGCGATCCCCTCTGGTTCGAGCTCTTCCGCGAGCGCCCGAAGATCGTCGACGGCTTCATGGCGGTTCCCGACGCGCCGGGGCTCGGCCTCGACCTGCGCGAGGACACCCTCGAGAAATACGGCGTCGAGCTCGGCTGATCTTCTCCGGCATCTTGCCTGGTGCTCTCCGCCGACGTAGGGTGATGATGCCGATGGCACGCTGGACGCCGCGCAGTGGCTCCGACGCACCCGATCCGTACGACGATCCCTTCGACGCGGACGATGCGTTCGATCTCTACGCCGTCGATCCGCGGGACCGCCACGCCGGCACGACGACGCCGATTCACGCGCCGCACGGCCAGCCCCCTCGCCTCACGTGGAAGGAGCATCTCGGCGCGGTCGAGATGTCGATCCGCACCGCGGATACACCGGCCGAGCCGTGGCCGCCTGGACGCGAGCTGGTCTACGTCGTGGACATCGCACGCAGCACCGCGGGCTACGGGCTCGTCGTGCAGGTGCGCGCGCGAGACCATGACACCGACGTGCGGCTGCGGGTCGCCAGGCTCCGCACTCGCGACATCGTGCTCTTGCCCGATCCCATGGACCAGCAGATCCTGACCCTCGTCGTGGCCTCCGGCGATGCCTACGCGCCCTGGCGCACCTATGAACAGCCGACTCGGATGGTCCCGCGTCAGGCGAGCGTGTCAGCGATCGAGACCGTGCTGGTGCCGATGATGTGCGCGACCGGGCGCTGCTTCGCGCGGGCGGCAGGCGATCAGACGCTCTCGCGGCTGACCTGGGACGGCGACGACCCGTGGACGTTCATGACCGTGGTGCGCCGCGCGGCCGGACGAGACGGCTACGTCGTGACGGGCGCGTTCCGTCGCGGGACAGAGGCCGCCGACGTCCCCATGCTGGTCACGTCGAAGGGCTTGCTGTTCTGGCCGGGACGTGTCGGCCGACTTCAAGACATCCGGGTCATGCCCTCGATCCTCCATCTCGCAGAGCACGGGCCGATCCACGTCCCGGAGGCGCAGGGCCGCGCGCTCCTGGAGAAGCTCGTGACGATGCCGGTGCCGATCGACGCGGACCTGCCCGAGGAGCTGCGGTACGAGGAGGTTCGCATCGCACCGCGCCCGCGGCTTCGCGTCCGGCAGCCGCCGCGCGAATGGGGCTCGAATCACGTCCGAGGCGAGCTGTCGTTCGACTACGGCGGCCGAGTCGTCGCGGCGTCCAGTCCCGGCCTCGGCATCCTCGCGGATGAGCCGCGACGATTGATTACGCGTGACGCGGTCGCCGAGCGCGATGCCGCCGGGCAACTCGCGACGCTCGGCTTCAAGAAGCGGCCGTACTACGCCGGTGGATTCGAGGCCCTGTCGGGGTTCGACCTCGTCGCCTCGAAGCTGCCGCGGATCGTCGCATCGCTGGTCAAGCACGGCTGGCACGTCGAGGCTGACGGCAAGCTCTACCGGCAGCCGGGCGCCATCCGGGTGAAGGTCACGTCGGGCGTCGACTGGTTCGACGTCAGAGGAACGGTCCGCTTCGGCGAGACCGACGTGGCGCTGCCGGCGTTGCTCGCCGCCGCGCGGCGGGGCGAGTCGTTCGTCGTTCTCGGTGACGGCAGCTACGGCATGCTGCCGGAGGAATGGCTGGCGCAGCACGGGCTCCTCACGAGCCTGGGCACGGCGCACGGCGACGATCTCCGATTCACCCGCCGCCAGGTCGGCGTGCTCGACGCGCTGCTGTCCACGCTGCCGGAGGCAACGTGCGACGCCGTGTTCACGCGCGCGCGGGAGGCGCTCGGCGCATTCACCGGCGTCGAGGCGAGCGATCCGTCTCCGCACTTCGTCGGCCGGCTGCGCGAATACCAGCGTGAGGGCCTCGGCTGGCTGCACTTTCTCCGGCGCTTCGGCTTCGGGGGCTGCCTGGCCGACGACATGGGACTCGGCAAGACGATCCAGGTGCTCGCGCTGCTCGACGCGCGGCGCGAAGAGCGCGCGCACGCCGCAGAAGCGGGGCAGGACGCGACGATCCCGCCAACCTCGCTGGTCGTGATGCCGCGCTCGCTCGTCTTCAACTGGAAGGAAGAGGCGGCGCGGTTCACGCCGAAGCTGCGCGTCCTCGACAACACCGGCGCTGACCGCCTCCGCGCGACGGAGCATTTCGAGGACTATGACGTCGTGCTCACGACCTACGGCACGCTGCGACGCGACGCGATCCTGCTGCGCGAGATGCACTTCGACTACGTCGTCCTCGACGAGGCTCAGGCCATCAAGAACGCGCAGACCGATTCGGCCAAGGCGGCGCGGCTGCTCCTCGGAGATCATCGTCTCGCGCTCAGCGGGACGCCGGTCCAGAATCATCTGGGCGAGCTCTGGAGTCTCTTCGAGTTCCTGAACCCCGGCATGCTCGGCTCGGCGGCCGCATTCGGAGTGGCCAACGGCGCGCGCCAGGTGGACGACGACACGCGGGCGCTGCTCGCCCGCGCGCTGCGGCCGTTCGTGCTCCGGCGCACGAAAGAGCAAGTCGCGCCGGAGCTGCCCGAGCGAATCGAGCAGACGCTCTCCTGCGAGCTCGAAGGCGAGCAGCGCAAGCGGTACGACGAGTTGCGCGAGCACTACCGGCAGGTGCTGTTCGCCCGCGTCAGCCGGGACGGCGTGCGACGCTCCGCCATCCAGGTGCTCGAGGCGTTGCTGCGATTGCGCCAGGCGGCCTGCCACCTCGGGCTCGTCGACCGGGCGCGCCTCGCGGAGTCGAGCGCCAAGCTCGACGTGCTCATGTCACGACTCGGTGAGGTCGCCGCCGAGGGCCACCAGGCGCTCGTCTTCTCGCAGTTCACGTCGTTCCTCGCGATCGTGCGCGACCGGCTCGACCGCGCGGGAATCGCCTACGAGTATCTCGACGGCCGCACGCGCGACCGGGCGGCCCGCGTGGAACGGTTCCAGGCGAATCGCGACCGCACGGTCTTCCTCATCAGCCTCACTGCCGGCGGGCTCGGGCTCAACCTGACGGCCGCCGAGTACGTGTTCCTGCTCGATCCGTGGTGGAACCCGGCCGTCGAGGCGCAGGCCATCGACCGCGCCCACCGCATCGGGCAGACGCGCACGGTGTGCGCCTATCGCGTCATCGCGCGGGACACCGTCGAGCAGAAGATCCTCGAGCTCCAGCAGACGAAGCGCGATCTGGCCAGCGCGCTGATCACCGGTGACAACAGCCTGATCCGGTCGTTGACCACGGAGGACCTGGAGCACCTGCTCTCGTGAGCGGACTGTGACGCCCCCGGCACCGGAAGCGCCCCCGATCACCCCGGCTCAGAAGTGGGCCATCACCTTCACGGTCATGGTGGTGGCCTTCATGCAGATCCTCGACACCAGCGTCACCAACGTCATCCTGCCGCACCTGCAGGGCTCGCTGTCCGCGGGACTGGACGAGGTCTCGTGGGTGATCACCTCGTACCTGGCGGCCAACGCCGTGATCATCCCGGCCACCGGGTGGCTGGCCGGGCTGTTCGGCCGCAAGCGGTTCTTCCTGATCTGCGCCACGCTGTTCGTGGTCAGCTCGTTCCTTTCCGGCGCCGCCCCGGACCTGACCACGCTGATCGTCGCCCGCATCTTCCAGGGCCTCGGCGGCGGTCCGATCATCCCGCTCTCGCAGGCGATCCTCTGGGAGATCTTCCCGTTCCACCAGCGAGGCCTCGCGATGGCCGTGTGGGGCGTCGGCTTCATTCTCGGCCCGATTCTCGGACCGACCGTCGGCGGCTACCTGGCCGACGAGTGGTCGTGGCGCTGGATCTTCTACATCAACCTGCCGGTGGGGATCGTCGGCTTCCTCATGGCCAGCGTGTTCCTGTTCGACCCGCCGTACCTGCGCAAGCACGCGCGGATCGACTGGTGGGGCCTGGGACTGATGATCGTCGGCTTCGGGTGCCTTCAGCTCGTGCTGGACCGGGGCGAGCGGGAGGACTGGTTCGACTCCTCGAGGATCGTCGCGCTGGCGATCGTCGCCGTCTGCGCGCTCGCCACCTTCCTGATCCGTGAGCTGACGACCAGTGATCCGATCCTCGACCTCTCCGTGTTCGCCGACCGCAACTTCGCCATGGGCGCCACGCTGAGCGCGATCGTCGGCTTCGGCATGTTCTCCGGCATGCTGCTGATTGCCGTCTTCACGCAGAAGCTCCTTGGCTACGACGCGTGGACGTCGGGCCTGGTGCTCGCGCCCGGCGGTCTCGGCAACGTGTTCTCGCTGTTCGCCTCGGGTCTGGTGACCCGGATCGACCAGCGATTGATGCTGGCGTTCGGGTGCCTGCTCAACGCGGCGAGCCTGTACATGATGACCTCGCTCACGCTCGGGATGGACTACTGGACGCTGGCGCTGCCGCGCTTCATCCAGGGATTTGCGGTCGGGTTCATCTTCGTGCCGCTCTCCACGATGACCCTGGCCACCATCCGGCGCGACACGCTCGTCAACGCCACCGCCATTTACGGCATGCTGCGAAACGTCGGCGGCAGCGTCGGCATCGCGGTCGTCACGACGCTCCTCGCCCAGCGCAGTCAGTTCCACCAGGCCACGCTCGTGAGCCACATCACCGTGTGGGACCCGGAGACGCGGGCCCGCCTGACGCGATGGGCGATCCATTTCGCGACCCAGGGCAGCGACGCCTTCACCGCCGAGCGCCAGGCCATGGTCATGCTCTATCGCGAGACGGTGACGCAGGCCCAGTTGCTGGCCTACGCGGACGACTTCTGGCTGCTGGCGGTGATGTTCGCGGCGGTTCCCCTGTTCCTTCCGTTCATGCGTCGCATCCGGATGGGGGCGCCGCCGTCGGCCCATCCGGAAGCCATGCAGCGTTCGCCCGCGCTCGCCGTGAAGGAAGGCGCGGTGTGAGGGACCTCGGCCCTACGCGAGCTTCGGCATGACGTGATCGGCGAACCGCCGCATCGTGCGCTCCACGTCGTCCCGCGGCAGAATTTCTCGTACGGAAGGTTGGCCACGTTCTCCTCGATGGCCTCTTCTTGACGGCGCGCCCGGCACAGGAGCAGGATGGCCCAGGCCAACGCCATGACCATCGACACCGCACGGGCAACGACCGCGCCCCTCGACGTTGCCCGCGCGCTCACCCCGCGCATCCGCGCACGGGCCTCCGAGATCGAGGCCGCGCGGCAGTTGCCCGCGGATCTCGTCATGGACATCGCCAACGCCAAGTTGTTCAAGGTCGCGGTCTCCGAAGCGGAGGGCGGGTTCGGCGCCGACATCATCACGACCCTCCGCGTGATCGAAGAAGTGGCGCGGGCCGACGGCTCGACGGGGTGGTGCCTGGCGATGGGCATCAACAGCTTCCGCCAGAGCGCACAGTTCGCGCCGGAGGTACGCAAGAAGCTCTTCCACACGAACCCGGTGGGCATCTCTGCAGGGTCGGCGAACCCGCGTGGCCGGGCCGTCGCCGTGGCGGGCGGCTACCGGGTCACCGGGCACTGGTTCTTTGCCAGCGGCTGCATGCACTCGTTCCTGCTCCACGGCGCCTGCAAGGTCTTCGACGGTGACACGCCCCGGCTGCGACCCAATGGCGACCAGGACGTGCGGATCGCCTATTTCCATCCGAAATCGCAGGCGCGCATCATCGACACCTGGAACGTCAGCGGCATGCGGGGCACGGGCAGCCACGACATCGAGGTCGAAGATCTGTTCGTGCCGGAAGAGCACACGTTCTCGGCGCTCGATCGAAGGGCGCGCGTCACGGGGCCCATGAACCGCATGCACGGCTTCGATCTCGCCGGCTGCGGCTTCTGCTGCGTTGGCCTCGGCGTCGCCAGCGCCGCCATCGACGAGTTCGTGGAGCTCGCGAACGTCAAGATTCCGCGCATGTCCTCCGAGCTGCTGCGCGACCGGGCGATCGTGCAGGCCAGGATCGGCGAAGCCGAGGCGCTGCTGCGCTCCGGCCGGGCGTTCCTGTTCGACGTCGTCGAGCAGATGTGGGAGACCGTGCTCGCGAACGAGCTCGTCACCGAGCGGCAGCGGTCCGATCTGCGAATGGCCATGACCCACGCCGCGCAAAGCGCCGCCAAGGCCACGCACATGGTGTGCGCCACGGCCGGCACCACGTCGATCTTCAACAGCAGCCCGCTCGAGCGCTACGCGCGCGACGCCGAGGTCGTCACCCGCCACAATCAGCTGCAATTCGTGAACTACGAGGCGGTGGGGCGCACGATGCTCGGTCTCGAGTCGAACAGCCCGCTGTTCTAGCGAGGATAATTCATGAACGACCCCCGCGCGCGCCGACCGATGACCCTGCGGGAGATGGGCAGCCGGGAACCTCTGACCCAAGGCGCCTGCGCCCGGATCATCGATGAACGACCGAGGCCGGGGACAGCGTGTCGCCGCGGGCCCGCCGGGGTGGGGGGGGGCCGGTTGACCCGTTGCCGTAGCGTGGAATCGCGGGCCACCCGGTCGTGAGTGGGAACGGCTCGCGGGTCATCGGTCAAAGGGCCTCGTGGTCAGAGGCCCCTCACCGACCCGGCCGGCCCGCGACGCCACGCGATGCGCCACGCGATTGATTGCCG
>JBGPTW010000213.1:0-8193 GCA_041490825.1 Methylomirabilia bacterium
GGCCGGTTGACCCGTTCCCGTAGCGTCCTATCGAGGGCAACCCGGTCGTGAGTGGGAACGGCTCGCGGGTCATCGGTCAAAGGGCGTCGTGGTCAGAGGCCCCCCACCGACCCGGCCGGCCCGCGACGCCACGCGCTCGATTGACGGCGAGCGTTCCTGAATAATCCGGGCTAAGACCGTGAACGAGTCTTGAAGTGGAGCGCGAGGGCGTCCATCACGCGGGCGAGCGCCTCGTTTTCGGTCCGGCCCGTGACCGTGACGCCGTGCTGCACGGCCGTCGCGACCCACTCGCCGGTCTCGTTCTGATAGACCTCGACCTCGAACTGCACGCTGCGAGCTTACCCCAGAATCGGCAATCGGCGTACGCTGGCTCATGCAGAGCTTCGCCTGAGCTTCGGATCGAGTGAGCGAAGAGCTCGAGCTACTCAAAGCTCTGGCGGCGCGCCTCGACCATGGCGGGATCCCGTACATGGTGACCGGCTCGATCGCGATGAACTTTTATGCCGTCCCGCGGATGACGAGAGACATCGACGTGGTGGTGGAGCTGTCGAGCGGCGACGTCGAGCGCGTCTGGGAGCTGGTCCACCATGACTTCTACATCGACCGCGATGCCGTCCGAGACGCGGTCACGCATGAGAGCGTCTTCAACATCATCCATACGACGTCGGTGATCAAGGTCGACTTCGTCGTCAGGAAGGGCACGCCATACCGGCGAGAGGAGTTTACTCGGCGGCGGCGAGTCTCGATCGGCGGACAGGATGTCTCGATCGTCACGGCGGAGGATCTCGTCATCTCCAAACTGGACTGGGCCCGGGACACGCGATCGGAAGTGCAGCTCGCCGATGTCCGGAATCTTCTCGCATCGGTTCAGGATCTCGACCGAGGCTATATCCAGGCGTGGGTCGAGCGGTTGGGACTCCGTTCCCTGTATCGCGAGGTCGGCGGATGAGAGACACGACCGCCGAGGTCGAGCGCCACTACCGACAGATGCTCTTGAAACGCTCCGGCGCTGAGCGGCTCGCAATGGGATGCTCGATGCACGCCATGGCGCGGGAGCTGATTGTCGCGTCGGTGCTGGAGAAGGAGCCCGGCGCGTCGCCAGTGGTGCTCCGCCGCGCGCTCTTCTTGCGGTTCTACGGCCGGGAGTTCGACCCGGAGACGTGTGAGCGAATCCTCGCGCGACTGAGCGAAGACTCGGATCCCGGGACCTGAATCCGCGCGGAGGCTTGCCCACACCCTTGAGGCGCAGTCGCGATTGCGCTTACGAAGCCGTCACTCCTCACGGTATGATCCAGACCATGCGAGAGCCGACGAGATGAGCCGCGCGCTGCCGACCCGCGACGACACGCTGCCTCCCGAATACTCGCAGGCGCTGGAGGCTCTTTCGATCGGCCCGGTGTGGGCGGCGCTCAAGATGTTGCTGCCCTACGAGCGTGTCACCGCCGCTGTCCCCCACCGCTGGCGCTGGACGGACGTGCGGCCGCTGCTGATCGAGGCCTCGCGCCTGGTGACGCTCGAGGGCGCGACGCGGCGTTCGCTCGTCCTCGAGAACCCGGGGCTCAAGGGCTCCTACGCGATCGCGTCCACGCTCTATGCCGGGCTCCAGATCATTCTTCCCGGGGAATCGGCGCCGAGCCATCACCACACGCCGTCCGCGCTTCGCATCGTGCTCGAGGGCCAGGGCGCCTACACGACCGTCGACGGCGTGAAGTGCGTGATGGAGCGCGGCGACCTCATCATCACGCCGCCGATGAGCTGGCACGACCATGGCCACGAAGGCACCGAGCCGGTCATCTGGCTGGACGGACTCGACATTCCGATGGTCCGCAGCTTCGACGCGAGCTGGGCCTCGCGCGCGCAGCCGGCGCACCGGCCCGATACCACGATCGACTCCTCGCGGGACGAATTCATCGCGGTCGGCCTCGTGCCCCGAGCGTCGCGCTACAAGATGAATAGCTACCCCATGCTTCGCTGGCCCTGGAGCACGGTGCGTCGCGCGCTCGCGGACATGGCCGCAGGCTCCCCGGCGACGAACCCGGCAATCCTTCGCTTCGTGAACCCCGCTACCGGTGCGCCGCCGCTCGCGACGATCGGCTGCGAATCCCAGTGGCTGCGACCGGGGGAGTCGACCACGTTCCAGCGGCGCACGGCCAGCGCGGTCTTCCACGTCATCGAAGGTCGCGGAGAGACGCGCGTGGGCGACACGGCCATCGGCTGGGAGCAGGGCGACACCTTCGTGGTCCCGCCGTGGCACTGGTTCGGGCACCGGAATCCAGCGGCGCGCATTCCGGCCTGCCTCTTCCAGTTCAACGACGAGCCGGCCGTCCGTTCGCTCGGGCTCTGGAGCGAGGAGACGCGGTAGCGCGCGGGTGCCCAGCGTCCTCGATACTCCGGCAGGTCAGACTCACTCCGGCGTGAATCGCCAGGCGACTATGCGTCGCGGCTCGATCTTGATGACCAGCGCCGAGTCGCCACCCAGCCCCATCGCCCGGTACTGCGGATACTTGTCGCGGAGGAGATCGACGCTGCGGGCGCGCTCGGCGGCCTCGCCGATCAGCGCGGCATGCCCCTGGACGATCACGTAGCGGAGCCGCGTCCACTCCTCGTCGTAGTGATCGACCGTGAGCGAGACGTGCGGATTCGCCTCGATGTTCCGGATGCGCGCCAGCGCCCGGCCGGCCACGCGCTTGGGCTTCGCATCCACTGCCGAGTAGCACACGCGGCCGTCGAAGACGTAGCACACCGGGACGACCAGCGGCTGACCGGCTGAATCGACCGAGCCGAGCCGTCCGACGCGGCCCTCGCGCAGCATCGCGAGGGCCCACGCCGGCGCCTCGACCGTCAACTGTAGAGGAGCGCCACGGGTTCCCCGGGGCGCTCCGAACGTTGGGGGTCCGGGGGCCATGTCGGGGCCCCCGGATTCAACGGATCAGCTTGGCGTACTGATCGAGCAGCGGCAGGATCGTGTCACGCTTCTCCGACGGCAGCCGGAAGAGCACGCGGGTGATCCCGGCGGCGGCGTACTTGTCCAGCGTCGCGGCGTCCGGCTTGGCCGCGAAGACCGAGACCGAGATCGTCTTCATGTCGCGCCCGGCCTGGGCTGCCAGCTTCTTCAGCTGATCCAGGCCCGAGAAGATCGCCGCTTCGTTACGGCCTCGCGGGAACCAGCCGTCACAGAACTCCACGACGCGCCGGAGCGTGTGAATGCTCTCGCCGCCGAGCAGCACGGGTGGGTGCGGCTTCTGCACGGGCTTCGGCCACGAGACGATCGGGTCGACGTGGACGACCTCCCCGTGACACTGGGCCGCGTCCTTCGTCCAGATCTCCTTCATCGCGAGCACGCGCTCGCGCAGCACCTTGAAGCGGTTCTTGTACTCGGTGCCGTGATTCTCCATCTCCTCGGCGTTCCAGCCGCCGCCGATGCCGAAGAGGAACCGGCCGTTCGAGAGCAGGTCGAGGCTGGCGATCGCCTTCGCGAGAACGATCGGATCGTGCTCGATGATCAGGCAGATGCCGGTGCCCACCTTCAGATTCTTGGTGACGGCGGCCGCCGCCGACAGCGCCACGAACGAATCCAGCGTGTGCATGTACTCCTTCGGCAAATCGCTGCCGCCGGGGAACGGCGTGCGCCGACTCGTCGGGATGTGCGTGTGTTCCGGCACGAAGAGCGACTCGAACCGGCGCTCCTCAGCGGCGCGAGCGAGATCGTCGATGCGGATCGCGTAGTCGGTGGCGAACATCGTGATTCCGGCGTGCATGGTGAGCCTCCTAGTGATCGCCGCGAGGTGCGGCGGGTGTGGGCGTGAGTGAAAAGTGCGTGTGCCGCGCGAGCCAGCGGCCATCGCGGCGCTCGAAGATGATCGTCAATCGGCCCGGGCGATAGAACGTGGAGCCGTCGTCGCGGACGCCGAGCGAGTCCCACGGTGCCGCGACCCACGCCGAATTGCCGGCGACGAGGCCACGGGCCTGATCCGCCTTGATCGTGAAGTTGCGGATCGTCGGCCAGATCTTCTTCCACTGCTGCTCGATGGCGTGGTCGATGCCCTCGACCATTTCGGCGTACGTGCCGAACACGAGCAGGTCCGGCGCGCACATCGCGCGGCCGCTCTCGAAGTCCACGGCGCGGACGTGACCTGCGAACTGGGTGAGCCACGCACGGATCGGCCCGAGCTCGTCGCCGCGGTCGACGGGAACGGAGATCTCGACGAGGTTGCCGTCCGGATCGCGAACGTAGATCGAGTCGATCGGGCCTTCGGCGCCCGAGCGGCGGCCGGGACCCTCGATCACCTTGACGCCATGCGTGTTGAAGTGCTCGACCCACTCGGCGAGCGGCCGGGTGGTGATGAAGCACACGTCGGCGGAGCCCGGCTCTGGTCGTCCCGCCACCAGCTGATTCCCGCCGCCCGCCTCGTGGAGATTGATCTTCTGCTGTCCGAAGCGGAGCGCAAGCCGTCCCTGGCCGAACGTCACGACGTCCATGCTCAGCACGTCGCGATAGAAGCGACAGGTGGCGTCGAGATCGCGGACGGTGAGAACGAAGTGGTCGAGCCGCTCGATCGCCATGGCTGCGGGCGATTGTATACCGACTGGTACCGAGTGGTCAGGGTCAGCGCGTGGCGTCGATTCGAACGTTCTGTCCGCGTTACCGCCCCGCGGATGCGCGCTCGATCAGCGGAAGCGAGACCGGGTGGCCTCCCGGAGATCGATGAGCGAGCGGTACGAGGTCCAGCCGACCAGGGCCAGGACCCGGGGAACCCGGGACGCTCGTCGATTCTGGCGACAGGCGGCTCCGAGGCCGGCCGGTCCCAGACGTGTGCGGCGCTCGACTACGCTCGCGCCGCCAGGATCGCGCGCGCGATCAGACGCGCGCCCTCGTAGCACTTGTCCGGCGGCTCGTAGCTGAATGCCAGCCGGATGAACTCGTCGCCGCCGCCGTTCGGATAGAACGCGGTGCCCGGCGTGAACTGGACGCGAGCCTCCTTGGCCAGCGCCGCCAGCCGCTTCGTGTCGGTGCCCGACGGGAGCTTCATCCAGATGAAGAAGCCGCCTTCCGGCTTGTTGATGTCGACGCCGCCACCCTTCAGCACTTCCCAGAGTCCGCGTAGCATCGCGTCGCGCTTGGCGCGGTAGACGTCGATCAGGAGCTTCACGTGCTCGACCATGTGGTCACGCATGTAGTACGTCGCGACGCGCGAGACGAACGGGTTCACGCCGCCGCCGAACAGGAAGCCCTGGAACGCCGGGATCATCGGGCGCGGCGCGCAGAGCCAGCCGAGACGGACGCCGGCGCCGAGGATCTTCGACAGCGTGCCGGCGCGGATCACGCGGCGCCCGCCGTCGAGCTGGTAGAGCGGCGGTAACGTCTCGCCGTCGAAGCGGAGCTCGCCGTAGGCGTCGTCCTCGAGGATGAGCGTGTCGAATTCGTGGGCGAGCTCGACGAGCTCGTGGCGCCGCCGGAGCGACTGCGAGGGCCCCGACGGATTCTGGAAGTTGACGATCGTGTAGATCAGCTTGCAGGGTCGGCCTTCGCGCTTGCACTGCTGCAGCCGCTCGCGCACGGCGCTCGTGACGATGCCTTCGTCATCGACCGGGACGTCGAGGATCCTCGGCCCGTGCCGGCGGAGAACCACCAGCGTGCCCGCGAACGCCGGCGACTCCGAGATCACCGTGTCGCCCACGTCGAGGAACGCGCTCATCGCGAGCGAGAGCGCGTGCCCGGACCCATTCGACACGATGATGTTTTCGGGCTCGACCTTCAGGCTCTCGAAGAGCTCGTACTTGTGGCAGACGAGCTCGCGCAGGCCGCGATACCCCTGCGGGTCGCCGTAGGTCAGCGCCGCCGGACCTTCCTTACCCTTCATCAGGCGGGCCGTGGCCTCGGCGATCCCGTCGTACGGGAACGACGCAGGATCGGGGAAGCCGCCGCCGAATTCGTAGAGGGCGTCGGTGACGGGGCGCTGGGTTCCGACGGGGCCGCCCCAGCCGATGCGGGCGCGGCTCGACAGGAGATGGTCGAAGCGGACGCTAGCGTTGTCAGTCATGCTTCCAAGCATACGAGGCGGACCGCCTTCCGCCTAGTCCCTATCGTGATGCGTGCTGTTCGTCATAGCTCGACGCGGCGGGGGATAGGTAGTGTCTCAGTTTGAATTCAAGGCTTCCGAGCCCGGAAGAGGGCAGCAACCGTAAACCGCGAGGTCGTGAAGCCCGTCATCCCGACATGCTCCACGTCGACGAACCCCGCCTTCACAATCAGCTCGACTTGATCCCGTACCGGGATCGCGCCCGCCATTCAATCAGACCACGCGTCGAGATTTCCGATGACTTCCGGCGCGAGATCCCCCTTGAGAACGATGTCGGCGAACTGCAGTCGGCCGCCACGTCGGAGCACTCGGTGAATCTCGCGATAGGTCTGCTCCTTCAACGGCGACAGGTTCAGTACGCCATTTGAGATGACGACATCGAACGATCCATCCTGGAAGGGCATGGCCTCGGCCGGCCCCACCGCGACATCGGCGTTAGGAACACCGATGCGGCCGAGGTTGGCCCGTGCCTGCTCGACCATTTCTGGAGTGAGGTCGAGACCGCATACCCTGCCGTTCCGCCCGACGAGCTGGGCGGCAATGAGAAGATCGACCCCCGCGCCGCAGCCGACATCGAGGACAGCCTCCCCGGACTGCACCGGGCCGAGACCGAATGGATTGCCTACGCCGCAGAACGCGACCAACATGTCATCGGGGATCGCGTCGAGCATCCCCGGTTCGTAACCGAGAGCGAGCGCACCCGCTCTCCCGGTCAAATACTCAAATCGACCCGCCGTCGAACTCGATACGTCGGCGTACCGCTTCCGCACGGCCTCTCGGATACCGTTCACGTCCACCTGATCCATCGGACCCTCCATCACTTCGCGAGCTTCGCAATCTCCTCCAGCGACCATACACGATGTGTCACTCGTGCTTCCATCGCCGGCGTCACGCTGAGGGTCTTGTGCGGGGGATGTCGCCAGATTCCGCCGCTTCGCTCGGTGACGTAGAGTAGTGTTCGGTGCGGGCCGCCGCATGATTCTCATCGAGCACGGCACGGTCATCACGGTGGATCGCGAGCGCCGCATCTTCGCGGATGGCTCGGTGCTCATCGACGGGCGCGACATCGTCGACGTCGGACCGGCTCGCGACGTGGTGTCGTCTCGACGGCCCGACCGTGTCATCGACGCGCGGAACTTCGTCGTTCTTCCGGGCTTCGTCGACACGCACGTGCATCTCTCCGAGCATCTGAATCGCGGGCTGCTGCTCGACGACATTCCGGTCGACCGGTACCTGCCGGACTGGCTGATCCCGCTCTATTCCGTGATGACGCCGGAGGAGGAACAGTGCTCGGCGCTCCTCGCGTGCATCGAGATGATCCGCACGGGGACGACGACGTTCTGCGAGGCGGGGACGCTGTTCGACGTCCCGGCGGTGGCGGACGTCGTCGAGCGCATCGGGATGCGCGCCATCCTCGGACGCTGGACGTGGGACCTCGCGGGCGGCCCCGAGCGAATGCGGCAGACCACCACCGAGGCGATCGCGCTGAACGAGGCGATGCTGGAGAGCGTCAACGGCCGGGTTGACGGCAGGATCGGCGCCTGGCCGTTGCTGCTCGGCTTCGGGACCTGCTCGGAGCGGCTCATCACCGGCGCGAAGACGCTCGCCGATCGCCACGGCGTGGGGTGGGGCATGATGCACTTCGCCTCTCATCCGTCGCGCAAGACCGCCGATACGATGCCGCTCGCGCGGCTGGACGAGCTCGGCGTGCTCGCGCCGAACGCGAAGCTCGCCCACATGGTCTATGTCGACGACGCCGACATCGATCTCCTCGCCCGGCGCGGCGTCAAGATCTCCCATTGCCCGACGGCCGGACTCAAGCACACGAAGGGCCTCGCGGCCCACGGGCGCTTCGTCGACATGCTCGATCGCGGCGTGTGCGTCTCGCTCGGCGGCGACAGCGGCAACGGTTCCAACCACGTCGACATGCTGCGGCTCATGTATCTCGTCGCCACGATCTACAAGGACGCCCGGCTCGACGTCGGCGTGATGCCGCCCGAGCGGGCGCTCGAAATGGCGACGATCCACGGCGCCGAGGCGCTGATGCTGGAGCGGCAGATCGGCTCGCTCGAGCCGGGCAAGCGCGCCGACCTCGTGCTCTACGACGTCGACA
>JBGPTW010000214.1:0-8124 GCA_041490825.1 Methylomirabilia bacterium
AGGAGCAGAGGTCCGTGCGAGTGGGGTATTCGAGCAACGGACCTCTGCTCCTCACGCCGGCCCCGCGGAGTCTCGCTACTTCTTCGCCGCGCGCGCGATCGCCGCGATCTTGTCGGCGAAGTTCACCTGGCTGTCGTCCTCGGGCGCGTAGCCGATCTTCTGGCGCGCGTTCGCGATGCTCCAGAAGCGGTGCGTGTTGCCGCTGATACCGTAGACGATCAGGAACGGGATCCCGTGCTCGTCCTCGATGTGCTCGGTCTCGACCATCTTGATCGCTTGCTGGACCTGGTCGCGCCGCGAGAGATACGCGCCGAGCGCGCGGTGCATGACCTTGAGGTCCCCGGGCGCGACCTGGTCGATGTCGTCATCACGCGGTCCGCCGATCCGCCACTGGACGATCTCGAGCTTGCGCCCGTTACCCTGCCCCACTCCGGTCTCCACCTGCCCGGTGGCGAACACGAAGCCCAGCAGCTCGTACGCGGCCTTGGCCCAGCCGTACCAGTTGTCGGAGCGCGGCGGCATCTCCGGCGTCACCATGTCGAGCTTGCCCGCCCACACGAGGCGCTCGTAGTAGTCCGCCGCGTGGTTCGAGCTCGCGACGACGACGCGCCGGACGCCCTCCTCGAGCGCGGTGCGATACACGTTGTACGCCATCGCGACGTTCTGGTGCTCGGCCCAGAACTTCGCGTCGCTGTTGTTCTGCCACGTCGTCGCGTCGAGGTTCGGGGCCCGCACGAATCCAAGATGGATCACCGCGTCGGCGCCGCGGAAATGCTGCCGGTACGTATCGCGATTCGGGCTCGTGAGATCCGCGATCACGATGCCGGGCACCTTCTCCCCGCCGCGAGTCGTCGCCTGGATGTCGATCGGCACGAGATCCCAGCGCTCGTTGAGCTCCTTGAACATGCGCTGACCCACGTACCCGGCCGCGCCGGTCAATACGACTCGTCGCTTCGCCATGATTTCCTCCACGGGGGTTCCGAAATGGTCCCCGTACCCCCAACGCTCGCAGCGCCCCGGCCACGCCGTGGCGCTGCTCGAGTCTCCCGCTCGCCGACTGTCCTACGCGAGGATGTTGACGCCAATCAGCCCGAAGTGCTGAGCCGCCGCCAGCATGTGTCGGTCATTGGTGTACACCTCGCGGAATCCATGCTCGCGCGCCGCCCCGAGATGGAGCGCATCCGCCGCCCGCAGCATCGCGCGCGAGGGCAGACGCGCGACATCGTCGCTGACCATCCGCAATAGCTGCGATGTGATCGGCAACCACCGCCAGACGTCAGCTTCCTCGTCGGCCCGGAACTCCGTCAGCACTTCGCGCACCTCGCGTGGCCTCAGATGTCCCTCGCGCACGTGGCGGTGAAGCGCGCAGACGAACTCCAGCCGGGCGAGCTCGCACGAGGCGAGCCCCTCGGCGCCGTGCGCCACGTCGCGCACACGCTCCGCTCCGGGCTCGTTCAAGTAACATTTGGCGATGTACGCCGCGTCGAAATAGATCAGCCTCGACTCCGCATCTCCGAGATGTAGCGAGCCGAATCGACTGGGATTCGCGAGCGCTTCCGGATCCGCGTTTCGCGATTCGGAAGAGGCCGACCACTCGGAGACGCCTCGATGGCACGGAGCGCAGCCACGCTATGCCCGCGTTCAGTGACCACGATGGCTTCTCCGGCGGCCGCACGCCGGATCCAGCGGCCAGTATTGATGTGGAGCTCACGGATCGTGATCGTTGCCATGTGCACATTGTGTCACATCGCCGTACGTCCGGTGAAACACGCGCCTCACCTTATCGTGGGACCAAGAGCCTTGGCAGTTTTCGCGTTGACGATCAGGTCGTACAGACGATGGGGATATCGCTGGTCAGCTGCTTCACGCTGCGGGTGGCGGGCGGTCCCATTGTCACGATGACGTCAGGTTTTCCCCGGATGAGCTCGCTCCGGCAGTGGACCCTCGACAGCCAACGGCGCCGCGATGAGCGACGCCGTGACACCCAAGACGAAGTCACGTCGAGTGATCATTCGAGTGCTCTCACCGTTGAATGACCGGCGTTTCTTTCCATCCGCGCCGCCCACGCAGCTCGGCACGCAGTGCCGTCGTCGCCGTGTCGTCGACCTTCCACGTCGCCGGGTCGATCACCACACCGTAGTCGGCAAGCGCGGAGGCGAGGCTCATCAGCTCGTTGCGCACGTCCTTCACGACGCGCGCGGGCTCGCGCTCGAGCGGATCGCCCCAGCCTCCGGGACCAGGCTGCTCGTGACGGAAGACGTCACCGCGCTTGATCGTCATCGTGACCTTCGCGGTGACGACGCGGTTCTCGGTGTCGGGATTGATGATGTTGACCGACGGCTTGCCCGGGCTTCCGCCGTAGAGGCCGTAGGGCCGGAACGTACAGCGATCGGCGCGCACCTGGAGCACCGCCTCTTCCTCGAGGAACCGATAATCACGGCGCACGCTCATGCCGCCGCGGAACTTCCCGGGCCCGCCAACGTCACGGATGAACTCGAACGACAGGATCTCGAGCGGCTGCTCGACCTCGCACACTTCGATCGGCTGTGCGGAAAGATTCGCCATCATGTTCGCGTTGCCATCGAGACCGTCGGCCCAGGGACGACCGCCCCAGGCCGAGCACAGAAAGTCGACGTAGATGAACGGCGTCCGGTCGGCGTAGTAACCGCCGATCGAGATCCCGGTGTTGCCGCCCTCGGATGCCGCGAACACGCGATCCGGCAGCATCATCGCCAGCGCGCCGAAGCAGCAGTCGACCATGCGGAAGCCGGTGAGGCCGCGCGCCGCCGTCGCAGCCGGCAGCACGCAGTTGGCGATGGTCCCGGGCGGCGCGATGACCTGGATCGCGCGATAGAACCCCTCGTTGTTCGGGATATCGAGAGGCAGCACCGATTTCACGCACGTGTAGGTCGCCGCCTTCGTGAACGACAGCGTGTTGTTGATCGCGCCCTTCACCTGCGGCGACGATCCCGTCCAGTCCGCGACCAGCGTGTCGCCGCGCTTCCGGAGCGTCACCGTCAACGGGATCGGCTTGCCGAAGTCGATCCCGTCGTCGTCGATCCAGTCCTCGAAGCTCCACTCGCCATCCGGCAGCTCGCGCACCGCCGCGCGCGTCATCCGCTCGGTGTAGTCGATGAGCTCCTGCATGTAGCGCGTGATGGTGTCGGCGCCGTGCTGCGCGACGAGGCGCGCGAACGATTGCTCCGCGATGTGGCACGCCGCCAGCTGCGACCGCATGTCGCCGAATACCCGCTGAGGCATGCGCACGTTCTTCTCGATCAAGCGGAACAGCGTCTCGTTGGGCTCGCCGCGGTCGTACATCTTCACCGGCGGGATGCGGAGGCCCTCCTGGTAGGTCTCGGTCGAATCCGACGCGTTGGAACCGGCCACGCGGCCGCCCATGTCGGTCTGATGGCACACGGTCGCCGCGAACGCGAGCCGCTGGCCCTGGTGGAACAGCGGCCTGATGATGAACACGTCGGGCAGGTGCATCCCGCCTTCGAACGGGTCGTTCAGGCAATAGACGTCACCGGGATGCATGCGGTCGCCAAAACGCGCGATCGTGGCGGCCAGTGCGTCCGGGATCGAGCAGAGGTGCGCAGGCAGCGTGAGCCCTTGCGCAACCGTCTTCCCGTCGCTGTCACAGAACGCCGTCGAGTAGTCCATGACGTCCTTCAGCACGCCGGAGTACGCGGTTCGGAAGATCGTCAGGGCCATCTCGTCGGCGATCGAGAACAGCGTGTTCTTGAACAGCTCGAACGCGATCGGATCACGCCCGTTAGGTGTCACGGCGATTCGGTCACAGCGAATTGGATTTCCCTCGTGTTCTGCACGACTTCCGACGCCTTCATGATCTCGAAACGCACAACGCCGCCGTCGTAGCCGAAGTCTGCGATCACCCCGGGGCGGATCTCGTCACTCTCCTTGATCCGTTCCTCTCGCAAGGTGATCGTTAGAGAATCAGTCTGCGGGTCATATGTCACCCTCATCGTTTGAGCCCTTTCAAGTACTTGTCCATCCGCGACGTCTTGTAGACAGTCACGACCGACGTTTCGCCTATGGTCTCCTCGACCACGACTCGAAGCAACATCTCCCGCTTCAGCACTGGGTCGAAGTATCTGCGCATGAAGATTCGTCGGTTTCGCGGTCCATCGACGACGAGATCCGGTGCGTCCAGAGTTCTGTCTGCTTCGACTCGATCGATTTCACGGTCGACCAGGTTACCGAGCGCGTGATTCGACCAGAGAATTGACGTGGGCTCACCGAAGCTCGATCACGATGTTGCCGTACTCGTCCAGGATGGCCCGGGCATTCGGAGGAATCACGCACGTCGCGTCGTACTCCTCGACGATACACGGCCCTGTCCTGGCGCCGGCGAGCTCGGCGCGCCGCACGATCGGCGTGTCGAGCCAGCCTCGTTCCGGCCCGAAGTACACGCGTCGCATCGCGGCCTCGCTCCCCTCGCGATCGATCACGACGCGATCGGGCACGCGTGGTCGTTCGGGTATCCCCTGCCCGACGAGCCTGAGCGTGACGAGCTCGACCGGCTCGTCCGGTCCCGCGCGATGGCCGTAGACACGCTCGTGCTCGCGGCCGAACGCTTCTTCGAGTCCGGCGAGGCCGTCGCGCCCGAGCTCACCGGCCGGCAGTGGCACCGTCAGCTCAAAGGACTGGCCGTGATAGCGGAGATCGGCGGAGCGTTTCACCCGAGCAGCGGCACACGTGAAGCCCTCAGCGGAAAGCTGCGCCAGCGCCTCCGCTTCCATGCGGTGGAGCGTCTCGTTGAGCGCCGCGAGACCGAGCCGTCGCGTCTGCCGTCGATACGTCCGGACGTAGTGGTGTTCGACGTCGGCGTAGAGCAAGCCGAACGACGAGAACAATCCGGGCGCCGGCGGCACCACGATCCTGGTCATCTGGAGCTGGGACGCCATGCCGCCGGCGAAGAGCGGGCCGTTGCCACCGAACGCGAACAGCGCGTACTCGCGCGGATCGCGACCGCGCTCGCTCGACACCGCCTTGATCGCGCGGATCATGTTCGAGGCCGCGATCAGGTGCGCGCCATACGCGGCGTGCTCGAGGGTGAGCCCGAGGGGTTTTGCGATCCGTTCCTCGAAGACTTCGTGCGCGCGGGCGGCGTTGAGCTTCACGGCGCCACCAACCAGGTAGGCCGGGTTGAGATAGCCGAGGATCACGTTCGCATCCGTGATCGTCGGCTCCGTGCCACCGAGGTCGTAGCACAGCGGTCCGGGCCATGCGCCAGCGCTTCGCGGCCCGACCTGGAGCGAGCCGCCGGCGTCGATCGACACGATCGAGCCGCCGCCGGCGCCAACCTCGGCGAGGTCGACGGCCGGCACGCGCAGCAAATAGCCGGCGCCCGTGAGCAACCGCGAGCCGAGCATGATCCCGCCGCCCACCTGGTACTCCGAGGCGCGGTTGACCTCTCCGTCTTCGATGATCGATGCCTTCGCGGTCGTGCCGCCCATGTCGAACGTGATGACCCGCGACAGGTTCATGCGACGCGCCAGCGCCTGCGACCCGATCACGCCCGCGGCCGGGCCCGACTCGATGATGTGCATCGGCATCCGCGCGGCGGCCTCGGCGGTCATCAGCCCACCGTTCGACTGCATGATCATGAGCGGCGCCCGCACCGCGATGTCCTCGAACCCCGCCGCGAGCGTCCGGAGATAGCGCTGGACAACGGGCATCACGTACGTGTTGATCACCGTCGTGGACGTCCGCTCGTACTCCTTGATCTCCGGCAGAACGTCGGCGCTGATGCACATCGGCAGATCGGGTGCACGCCGCTGCACGATCGCCTTGATCTGCTCCTCGTGCACTGGATTGGCGTACGCGTTGATCAGGCACACGGCGAGCGCCTCGATACCCTCGGCGAGCAGTCGCTCCAGGACCTGCTCGACCTCGGCCGCATCGAGCGGCGTGGTGATCACACCTTCCGCATTGATCCGCTCGGTGACCTCCGCGCGCAGGTAACGCTCCACGAGCGGCACGGGCTTCTCCCACCGCAGATCGTAGAGCCTCGGCATCCGCAGACGCCTGAGCTCGAGGACATCGCGAAAGCCACGTGTGGTGATGAGCCCCGTCCGCGCCCCCCGGAGCTCCAGGATGGCGTTGGAGGCGACGGTAGTCCCGTGGAGGACTTCGCTGACGTCGTCCCCATTCAGTCCCGTGTCGCGAAACAGCTCGCGCACGCCTTCCACGATGGCGCGCGCGTAGTCGTCCACGCTCGAGGAGACCTTGCGGGTGTGGATCCGGCCGTCGGCGTCGAGGAACACGATGTCGGTGAAGGTTCCGCCGATGTCGACGCCGACGCGGAAGCCGGCGTGGTTACCTTCGGACATGAGCGTCAGGCGGCAGTCTTCGCGGGAGCGAGCGTGTCGAGAAGCTTGCCGAGCCCGCGACGTCCCGGCGCGACGCCGAGCGCGCGGAACGCCATCCAGATACTCGCCTGGTTGGACGTGACGACCGGCTTGCCCGTGCGCCTTTCCAGTTCGGCCACGGCCTCGAGTGAGCGCCAGGCGGTGCACGAGCACAGCAGTGCGTCGGCGTCGGGACGGCACACGCCGGGCGCGAACGCGATCACATCGTCGGGATCGTAATCGTTGATGCCTTGATTGCCGGAGCCGGCGGCGCGCGGCTCGCCCTCGACGTTCAATACCTCGAAGCCTGACGCCTCGAGATACGCGCGGAGCTTCTGGTTGTTCCACTCGGGATAGGGCGTCGCCACGGAGATCTTCTTCGCCCCGAAGAATCGGAGCGCCGCGACCACCGACGGGCTGGTGGCGACGGCGGGAACGCCGGCCGCGCGCTGGATCACCTCGAGCATGTCTCTATCCCAGCCAGGACCCCGGTAGAAGCTTCCCGTCGTGCAGCCGTACGCGATGGCGTCGACCTTCGCGGTCGCGAGATAGCGGGCACCGGCCTCGATCTCAGCATTCATGCGGTCCATGCCCGCCTCGCCGAGGGCGTCGTTGGTCAGCCAGAGGCGCTGGCCGTGGATGGTGACGTCACGCGGCGCCGCAAGCTGGAAGTCTGCCTCGAACGTCGTGTTCGTCGACGGCACCATGACGCCGAGTCGTTTGCGGATGCTCATATGCGCCCCTTTCAATTTAATGTGGGGGCCTCGAAGGCCCCCACACCCCCAGACGCTCGTCGGTCGCCGGGGCACCCGGCGCCCGCCTCGACCCCCAGACGCTCGGAGCGCCACGGCAAAGCCGGGGGCTCCTCGACCCCAACACTCACGCGCGATCGAGATCCAGGGCATCGCGCCTGGGGCCCACCGTGCGCATGGCCTCGAAACCGTTCTCCACCATGTCGCAGAACAGCTCGACGCGATTCCCGTCGGGATCCGAGAAATATACGCTGCGCGTGACGTTGTGCTCGACCGTCGACTCGACCGGAACCCCGAGCGCCTTCAGCTCCTTGTAGGCGGCCTGGAGCTCTTCGAAGCTTCCGAGCTGCCATGCCATGTGGTGGAGCCCCGGCTGTGTGGCGCCGGGCGTCTCGCCGGTCGCGAGCTGGAACAGAGCCAGGTCGTGATGCTCTCTGCCGAAGCTGAGGAAGACCGTCCCCCGCTCCAGATCCTCGTGGGCGATCTTCAAACCGAGAGTTCGCGTGTAGAAGTCCCGTGATTTCGCGGCATCACGAACTTTCAAGACGACATGCCCCAGCCTGCGTGCCTGAATCATGATCTCCCTCCGTTGAGCTGGGGGCCTCGAAGGCCCCCAGACCCCCATACGCTCGTCGGGCACCGGGGAACCCGGCGCCCGCCTCGATACTCCCAGACCCCATACGCTCGTCGGACGCCGGGACACCCGGCGCCCGCCTCGACCCCCCACACGCTCGCCGGGCACCGGGGAACCCGGCGCCCGCCTCGATACTCCGACACGCTCCAGGCGCCTCCGGCATCCCAGGAACTACTGGCCGTGCGACTTCGAACAGGATCGTAACATCCAGCGCCCACCCCGCCTACCGCAACACCCTTCAACGGGGTGCACGTCAGGATTGTGAGATGACCTCACGGGGTGCCGGCTGACCGCCGCTCCCAGAAGTCCTCGAACCGGCCGCTCAGCTTGCAGCAACGCAGGGCGATGATCGCGTCGGCAC
>JBGPTW010000215.1:0-8093 GCA_041490825.1 Methylomirabilia bacterium
GCCCCTCTCAGCGCCTTGTCGTCCCCACGCGCCCGGGCGGGGTCGGCGCCGGGCGGGGGGGTATGGGCCCCCCCGCCCCCCGCCCCCCCACCCCCCGCGGGGCCCCCGCCCGACCGTGGTTATAGGCGTTCATGAATCACGCGCGGGGATCATCGATGAACGACCGCGGCCGGGGACAGCGTGTTGCCGCGGGCCGGCCGGGTCGGTGAGGGGCCGGCGGACCCGTTCCCGTAGCGTGTGATCGAGGGCACCCAGGCCAGGAGTGGGAACGGCTCGCCGATCATCGGTCAAAGGGCCTCGTGGTCCGAGGTCCCTCACCGATCCGGCCGGCCCGCGACGCCACGCGCTCGATTGACGGTGAGCGTTCAGGAATACTTCGGGCTAACGGCTATCGCTTCAGACGTACGTCCTCGAACGGCCCGGATGTCGGGGGACGATGTTCCCCGTGCGTCGAGCCGCACGGTTCATGGGCGTCTCCTCGGGCTCAGAGGCGCGTGATCGCGTCGACCAGCGCCGGGCGGCC
Organism: Methylomirabilia bacterium; assembly: GCA_041490825.1. Lineage (GTDB taxonomy): Bacteria > Methylomirabilota > Methylomirabilia > Rokubacteriales > CSP1-6 > JBGPTW01. Next base: position 524 of record JBGPTW010000215.1, read on the forward strand.
CTCGTCTTTCACGACGCGCAGTGCTCGGCGAAGCGCCGGTCCCACGGCATCGGCGGTCTCGATCGGCCCTTCGGCGTGGATGCCGAATCCCTGTGCGATCCGCGCGAAGTCCGGTGCCGGGTCGTCGATGCGGATCCCGACGACCTTGTTCTCGACGGGCGTCCCCCGCGCTTTCGCGACCGTCGCCTGGTGCTCCTCGTCGTTGCCGTACGTGCGGTTGTTGAACATCACGGTCAGGAGCGGCAACCGGTGGTGCGCGGCGGTGTAGAGGCCGCTCACGACGTAGAGCATGTCGCCGTCGGACTGGAGGTTGACGCAGACCTTGCCCGAGCCGCGGTGCGCGAGCGTCACGCCGAGGGCGGCCGGCAGCCCGTAGCCGAGACCCGCACCGCCACTGCCGCCGTAACTGCGTTCGGGTGCCCAGTCCCAGAGTCGCCGCGCCCAGCCTTTGCCGGTGCCGTTCGCGAGCACCCAGTTCTCGTCCTTGATCACGTTCCAGATCTCCGCGGCGAGCACCGAGGGCGCCATGGGCGTCGACGATCGCTCTGACCTCACCACGGCCTGCCACTCGGCGCGGAGCGCGGCGTGGCGGGCGGCGATGCGCTCCGCGCGCCCGCGTCGCTCGGTTGCATGCGGGTCGCGTCCGAGACGATCCTCGACCGCCGCGAGCAGCGCGGGCAGCGCAAGCGCGGCGTCCGCGGCGATCGGCAGATCCACCGCCGCAAGCGACTGGAACGTGTGCGCCCAGCTCCGGAACGCGTAGTCGTCGAGCGAGATCGCGATCACACGGGCCTCCTCGTTCAGGGGACGCACCTCCCGCGTGCTGCGATCGGTCTGGCCGAGCGCGCTCAGAAAGCTCGTCACGTCGAGCGCGAGCACGACGTCCGCCTCGCTCACGACCTCGTGGCGCGCCTCGCTCATGTCGAGCGGATGGTGGCCGGGAACGCTCGGTCGCCCCTGTGATTCTGCGGCGAGATCGATGAGAGGCGCCGCGAGCCGCTCGGCGAGGCGGCACAGCGCCGCCGTCGCGCCGGGCCGGCGTCCCAGCGACTCCACGACGATCACGGGGAACCGGGCCTCGACGAGCTGACGAGCGGCCTCCTCGATGGCGCGCGGGTCGGCGTGCGGAGGAGTGGCTGGCCCGAACCGCGCCACGTCGGGAAGCGGGACGGGCTGATCGAGCGATTGCTCCTGCAACGCGGCGTCGAGGCAGAGATAGACCGGCCCCTGGGGCTCCGTGCGCGCGACGCGCCACGCCCGCAGCAAGGCCTCCGGAATGGCTGCGACGCTTGCCGGCTGGTCGTCCAGCTTGACGTAGTCGCGAACCTGCGTGCCTTGCACGAGCGCGGTGTGGATCCAGTCGATCCACGGCCGGCGTCTCGTCGCGTCCATGGGGCCTGTCGCCCCGAGCACCAGGACGGGGGCGCGATCGCAGAAGGCGTTGAAGATCGCCATGCTCGCGTGCTGAAGGCCGACGACGTCGTGCACCACGGCGGCCATGGGCCGGCCCTTGGCCTTCGCGTAGCCGTGCGCGAGGGCGACGGCGATCTCTTCGTGCGTGGTGAGGATGAGCTCGGGCGCGCGATTCCCGCCGTAATTCACGAGCGAGTCGTGAAGTCCGCGAAACGTCGCGCCCGGATTCACCGCCACGTGGTCGATGCCGACCGCACGCAGCAGCTCCACGACGAGATCCGAGCCGTACCGGGGTGCGCTCGCCACGCGAACGTCTCTGCGCTACCGCCGCGTCGGCGAAACGATGTCGATCACGTCATTCACGCGCCGGCGTCGCTTTATCCTGGTGCCGCGCCCTGCGTGTTGACGTAGACCGCGTAGAGGGACTGGCTCGCGGCCATGAAGAGGCGATTGCGCTTGGGACCGCCGAACGCGATGTTGGCGCAAATCTCGGGGAGACGGATGCGGCCGATCAGCTTGCCCTCCGGTGTCCACACCGTCACGCCGCTGTAGCCGAGACCGCGGCCGCCGGGGTTGCCGTTGCTCGAGACCCAGACGTTGCCGTCGACGTCGCAGCGCGCACCGTCAGGGCCGCATGTGATGCCGTCAATCATGAAGTCGCTGAAGACCTTTTGGTTGGAGAGCTTGTTGTCGCTTCCGACATCGAACACGTGCATGTCGCGCTTGCCGCCTGGACCCGCGTCGCCGGGCCCCCGGCCCGTACTGATCACGTAGAGCTTCTTGTAGTCGGGGGAAAAGACGAGCCCGTTCGGATCGGGAAGCTGATCCTCACCGATGACGAGGTCGAGTCGCCCGCTCGGATCCCAGCGGTACACGTTGGTCGGCAGCTCGCGCTTCATGCTGCCGATCTCCGGCGGCTGGCCCAGCCGCGGTTTCAGCCTACCCGCGCGGTTGCTCGGTCCGCCGGAGGCGTCCGGCGCGCCTTCGTAGAGCTGGCCACCGTATGGCGGGTCGGTGAACCAGTAGCTGCCGTCCGGATGCGGCACGATGTCGTTCGGCGAGTTCAGGCGCTTGCCGCTGTACGAGTCAGCGATGATCGTCACCGAGCCGTCGTGCTCGTAACGGACGACGCGCCGGGTCAGGTGCTCGCACGAGAGCTGACGGCCCCCGAAATCGAACGTGTTGCCGTTGCTGTTGTTCGACGGGCTGCGAAAGACCGTCACGCTTCCGTCGTCTTCGAGCCAGCGAAGCTGACGGTTGTTGGGAATATCGCTCCAGACCAGATAGCGGCCCTGGCTGCTCCAGGCCGGTCCCTCCGACCAGATCGCGCCGGTCCAGAGCCGCTTGATCGGGGTATTTCCCTGCCGATAGCTGTTGAACAGCGGGTCGATCGTGATGACGTCGGGATCGACGTACGTCGTCGGGGACGCGGTCGGCCTGAAGTCGCGCGGCGGCGTCGTGATCGTGCTCAACGGCTCGGCGGGTTTCCCGGACGGCGGCCCCTGGGCTTTCGCTACGACCGGGACAAAAGCCGCGGTGCCAGCGACGACGCCGATGGATTTCATGAACTTCCGCCGCGAGATCCTGGTGGTGCCTTCCAGGCTGCGAGGTTCCGGCATCATGGCTGCCCTCCCAGACGAAGCTTCCCGAGGACGTGACGTGAGATTCCAGCGTTCAGTGGCGCAACCGTACCAGAGCGGCCGCGAGCAGTAAACTAGGATCCACGACCGAGGAGGTGCGCCATGGCCATCCAGCTCGACCACGTCATCGTCCCCTCTCATGACCGCGTCGCCGGCGCCCAGTTGCTCGCGGGGCTTCTCGATGTGCCGTGGGAGGAATCCGACGGCCACTTCACGCCGGTCTACGTCAACGACACGCTCACGTTCGACTTCGCCGAGCGCGACACGTTCGAGAGCCACCACTTCTGTTTTCGCGTCAGCGACGCCGAGTTCGACGCGATCTTTGCGCGGATCCAGGCGGGGCGAATCAAGTACCGTAGCCACCCGCTCGGCGAGGACGACATGCAGATCAACCGCCGGCTCGGCGGGAAGAACGTGTACTGGCAAGACGCGGACGGTCACCTGTGGGAAGTGCTGACGGTGAGCTACGCCCGTCCCGATCCGGCCACGGCGTCAGCGGCTCGCTAGGAGCCTCGGGAGTATCGACGCGGGCGCCGGGTTTCCCGGCGACCGCGGAGCGTCTGGGGGTCTGGGGGCCTTCGAGGCCCCCAGTTTAAATCGAATCCACTCATAGCACCGACTCGGCGATGCGCCCCAGCTCAACCCCCATCTCCTGCTCGGTCTTCGCGGTCGGCGGCCGGATGATCACGCGATTGGCGCCGGCGTCATGGAAGCGGCGGACCAGCTCCCGGTCGGCGGGCTGGCCAAAGACCGAGATCGTGATCGATGACGGGTCGCGCCCGGCTTGCTTCGCCATCGTGGTCAGCAGACCCCGGCTGGTCTCGACCTCTGCCGGCGTCGTACGGTTCGGCAGCCAGCCATCGCCCCACTCGATGATCCGTTGCAGCACGCTCCTGGCGTGGCCACCGAGGATCACGGGCGGATGCGGTTTCTGTGCCGGCTTGGGATACGACTTGACCGGCGGGAAGTCATAGAACTTGCCGTGGAACTCGGCTTCCGGTTTCGTCCACAGCTCCTTCATGACCAGGATCGCCTCACGCGCCTGCGTCCAGCGGTGATCGAAGTCGCCACCCATGATCGTGGTCTCTTCGCGATGCCACCCCGTGCCGATGCCGAACAGGAACCGCCCACCGCTGAACAGATCGAGCGTGGAGATCTCCTTGGCGAGCAACAAGGGATTCCGTTCGGGGACCAGCGTGATGCCGGTCCCCAGCTTCAGGGTGGTCGTCACACCCGAAGCCCGGGCCAGCGCCACGAACGGATCGATGAAGTGCGAGTAGCTCTCGGGGATGACGCCGTCCGCGGTGCCCGGGAAACGGCTGCTGCTGTGCACCGGCATGATCGGATGCTCCGCGCACCACAACGACTCGAAGCCAAGTGCCTCGGCCGTGCGCGCCATGAACGCGACGTCGACGTTGTACGCGGGCAGCGGCACCGAGACGCCGATGTTCATGGCTTGCTCCTGCGGCTGGCTTCGTACGTCTGCACGGCTTTTTTCAGATCGGAGTACTCCTCGCAGGGAGGAAAGCAGTCTTCCCGCTTGATGGCGTTGACCGCCTCCGCGTACGCGGGATCCTGTTGCACGGCCGGAGTGCTTGCCCTGCTCCCGCTGTCGCCATCCGCGACGACGCGAGTCGCCAGCCCGACGAGGAGCCCGGCCGCGAGGAGAGTCGCCATCAGTGTTGGCATCGCGTCCTCCAGAAGGAACCTGACGTGAGCGATCATACGATCGGCCAGCGCGAGCGGGGAAACGTGATGCCGGTCCTGGCCATCAGCCGCTCGCCGATCTCCTGCACGCGCGAGAACAGTTGAGCCTCGTCCACGAAGGACTGGCGATGATCCTCCACGACGACCCGGCCATCCACGATGACCGTGTGCACGCTCCGCCCGTCCGCGTTGTAGACGAGGTTGTTGACGGGATTGAAGAGCGCCTGCCACTCCGGTCGCTCGATGTCGAACAGCACCAGATCCGCCTTCTTGCCGGGCTCGATCGATCCGAGGTCGTCGCCGAGTCCGAGTGCCTGCGCGCCGAGGAGCGTGGCCATCTCGAGCGCGGTCTCGGCCGGAATCTGGCGCGTGTCCTGCCGTGCATCCTTGTACTGGATCGCCGCCATGTTCATGGTGCGGACGTGATCCAGGTGATTCGAGTTGTTGGGCGAGTCGCACCCGAGCGCGACTCGCACGCCCTTGGCCAGCAGCTCCGGCATCCGGCCGTGCTGCGGGACTCCGCGACCTCCCTTGGCCGCCGTGACGGGGCACATGACCACCGCCGTGCGTGTGCGGGCCACGCAGTCGATCTCCGCCTCGTCGAGGCCGAGCACGTGGGCGAGAAGGACGTTCGGGCCCAGCACGCCGAGCGACTCCAGGTATCCGGTCGGGGTGGAGCCGTGCCGCGCCGCGTAGTCCTTGCGTGCCTGCGGCCCGCTGCCGTGGTGCAATGTCAGGCTCGTGCCGTGCTCGTCCACCACCCGCTTGACCGCTCGCAGCAAGTCTGCGCTACAGGTCTCCGGTGAGAACGGCATCGCCCACGCCTGGAGCCGTCCATCCAGACGCCCGTGCCACTTCTCGAGAAACGACGCGGTCCGCGCGACCGCTTCGTTCGTCTCGTAGCGCGGCAATTTGAATGGCGCGGCCTGGTCCGTGACGCACTCGCCGAGGATCACGCGGATGCCCGAATCCTCGTAGGCCTGCAGGCACGCGTCCGGAAACTTCGTGCTGCCCGGGTCCAGGAAGCAGACCGTGCCGTTTCTCAGGAGCTCGACGATCCCGAGCAGGGAGGTGTAGTACTCCTCCTCCTCGGTCATGGCGGTTTGCAGGTTGAACACGTGAAGCAACGGGCTCGCCTGCTCGTCGGGAAAGATCCCGCGCACGGCGTGCGCATAGCTGATGTGCATGTGGCCGTTGAAGAAGCCGGGCGTGATGAGAAAGCGCCGCCCGTCGATCACACGATCGGCTCGTGTTCCGGCCAGCTCGGCGGCCTTGCCGACGCCGCTGATCCGGCCGCGCTCCACCATGACCGAGCCGTCTCGAATGATCCGGCGCCGGGGATCGAGCGTGAGGACGTACCGGGCGTTCTCGATCTTCAAGCTGTGGTCGGGCATGGCCGATACAGTATCAAGGCTCCCGCTGCCGGCGCAGCGCCTTTGCGGTTGACTCCATCCAGCCATGCCCGGATCATGGCGCCACCGGGCCACGCGAGGAAGGAGCACGCATGGACTTCGAGGTCACCTATACCGAAGAGCAACAGCGCTTCCGGCGTGAAGTGCGCGCCTGGCTCGAAGCCAGCGTGCCGGCGGGCATCACGCGCACGCCAGTCTCCGACGAGGACAGCCGGGCGCGGTATCACGAGCTGCGCCTGTTCGGTCGAAAGCTCGGCGCCAAGGGCTGGCTCTATCCGCGCGCGCCGGAGCAGTACAGCGGCGGCGGGCTCGACGTCGATCACACCATCATTCTCGAGGAAGAGGTCGACCGCTTCGGTCTCTCCCTGCCCCCGTACTACGACAGCGGCGGCCGGCTGGGCTCCGCGACGATCCTCGTGTGGGGCACCGAGGAGCAGAAGCAAGCGTTTCTCCCGCCGATCTACCGGGGCGAGGTCCGCACGTGGCAGCTCCTGACCGAACCGGGAGCCGGCTCCGACCTCGCGGGGGTGACCACCGCGGCCATCCGCGACGGCGACGAGTACGTGATCAACGGGCAGAAGATCTTCGTCGGCAGCGACCACGGCGCGGACCGCATCTGGATGATCGCGTGCACCAGGCCCGGCGGCGCGCGCCACGAGAACGTCTCGTGGTTCATGATCGACGCCAACCTGCCCGGCATCACGGTGCAGCCGATGGAGCTGATGGGCACTGGCGGTGAAGGCGGCACCGACCCCGCCGTGAAGAACACCGTCTTCTTCGATCATGTGCGCGTCCCCGCGTTCACTCTCGTCGGCGGCGAGAACAACGGCTGGAAGGCGGCCAGCACGCACCTCGAGCTCGAGCACGGCGCGGGCGGCCGCATCGGTCGCAATCGCGTCTGGGACCGACTGCTCACGTACTGCCAGGAGACCAAGCGCGACGGGGTGCCACTCACGCAGCACGCTGACAGCCGCGATCTTCTGGCCGACATCTACATCAAGACCGAAGTCATGAGACTCTTCGGCCTGCGCAACTTCTGGTTGACGTACGCGCGCCGGCCGCGCTCCTACGAGGGGCCGCAGCTTTCGTACTACCGCAAGATGGCCGGGCTGTGGATGACCGGCGCGATTCTCGAAGCGGTCGGGCCGGCCGCGCTGACGCGCGACGACACGTGGGGCTCCGCCGAGGGATTCCTGGAGCTGCAGCAGCGCAACGGCATCGTCGCGGTCCATCCCGGCGGCACCGCGGACATCCAGCGCGTCAGCATGGCGCGGCGCATCGGCATTGGCCGGGGCGCGCGCGAAGCCGCGGGCACGGTGCACTAGACACGTGTCGGACTTTGTCGAGGCGGCCGCCGGGTTCCCCGGCGACCGACGAGCGTATGGGGGTCTGGGGGCC
>JBGPTW010000216.1:0-8035 GCA_041490825.1 Methylomirabilia bacterium
AGGCCGAGCGCGACCACGCGATCGTAGCGCAACTGCCACACCCGTCGCGCTGGATTCCACGTCCCGCCGGCCTGCTTCACCCGGTCGCGGACTGCCACCTCGGCAAAGGCGACGCGTAACCCGACGATCTGGTCGTGGGCGCAGCGAGGGCGTGGCGGTGCCCAATCGCGCTCGGCGACGAGGAGCTCCACGGTTTTGAACCGCTTCTTCCGCTGCGCATCATAACGATAGCGCACACAGATGAGGCGGTCACCGTACTGCGCGAGAAGCTGCTTCGTGCCCTTCTGGCCCGGCTTGAGATGCAGCCGTACCCGCGAGGTGGAAGACTCGGGCGAGACCCGCGAGGTGGACGTGGCGCGGGCAGAGGCTCCGCCGGGCGCGATCGATGATGCGCGGTAAGAGGGGCCGGCGGGGCTCGGCTCGTGGACCGCGGACGCGGGTCCGCATCGGCGGCCCTTCGACAGCACCGCGTACGAGAGCGGAAGCTCCCTGAGAACGCTGATCATGCCACGGCTCACCCTCTGTGAGCGACCAGGGTAGACGACGAGCCTGGGTCGGGCAATGTCCGAATTCGGATACGTCGGGCGGGCCGCCAAACTACAATCGCCCCACGGATAGGCCGACCGTGTCTCGCTGCACCATGCCGCAGCTTTTGCCAGATCACGCGTCGCTTTCGTGCCGGCCGTATTCCTGCTCCGCCAACACCTTACCGTTGGTGCCGTTCTGCGGTCGCTGATTTCGCCAACGGCGCGGCGATGCGTATCTTGGCGGATGAATTTTTCGTACTGACGGGCGGGGCGGAGTCCAGGCGCGTCATGCGCTGATCATGTGCCGTCGTGGCCTATGTGACAGTAGGGTAGGCAATAGGTGTTTGTCGTGCAAGTCGCGCGCTGGGCACCGACCCTACAGCTTCCTGCCCAGCACGGTTGCTTCCAGGATGACCTTGTCCGTTGTCCGCGCGGCCGCGGCGTCACCGATCAGGTGCACTTCCACGCGACCGTGCAGCGCGTGATACAACGCGTCGTTCGGGACGCGGCGCAACAGCGTCACGACCAGCGCATCGACACCGCGACGCTCGACGCCGACGCCTGAAAACACATTCCGGAATCGCACCACGCCGGCCGACGCGCTCACCAGCGCGTGATTCGGCGTCAGCGTGATGCCTGCCTCGGACAATTGCCGATAGACCGGCGGAAGATTCGACGGATCGAGACGAACACCGACGTACAGTTCGGGTGTGACAATCTCGACGTGTGCGCCCTCGGGCGCGAGCAGGAGCGCGGCGCCTGGCCCGCGGAATCGTCCATCGTCGTCGAAAACGATCACGGAACCTCGCAGGCGCGCACCACGCAGAACGTCGTCCGCGGTGAGAACTGAGAGACCTTCGATGGGAATATCGGGCAGCGCGGGTTGTGATCCGAGCGCGACCACGACGGTATCGGGACGCTCGGCAAGCACGCGCTCGACCGTGGCTTCGATGCCGACGCGCGTATCAACGCCGAGTCGCGCCAGCTCACGACGATAGTACTCGGCGATGCCGCGCAGCTCGTGGCGGTGCGGTACCGCGGCATCGAGCAGCACGTGCCCGCCGATCTCCGGCGCTGATTCGAACAGGATCACGTGATGCCCGCGCTCGGCGGCGACGCGCGCCGCTTCGCATCCTGCCGGTCCGCCGCCCGCGACGACGATGCGCCGACTGGACGACGCTCGCGCGAGCGGCGGCAAATCCAGCTCGCGGCCGGCGCTCGGGTTGTAGACGCAGGTCACCGGCAGGTGCGCTCCGTAGCGGCGGCCGATGCAGACGTTCGCGCCGACACAGTAGCGGATCTCGGCGACGCGGCCGTCGCGCGCCTTGTTTGGAAGCTCGGGGTCGGCAAGGATCGCGCGCGTCATTCCCACGAGGTCGCACGCATCGTCGGCGAGCAGGCGCTCGGCCATCTCGGGGCGCACGACCCGCCCGGCATAGAGGATCGGCACCGCGCCCGCGACTTCGCGCATCGCGCGTGCGTACCCCGCGAAGCATCCTTGCGGCCACCAGTGACCCGGCACGATCGCCGCCTGGGCCATCGGGGTCATGCCCGCGCCTCCGGAGACGCTCAGGTAATCGACGAGCCCCGTGCGGACGACACGGCCGGCGATCTCCTGCATCTCCGCGGCGCCGAGGCCGCCCTCGACGAGCTCGTCGCCGGTCACCCGGATGCCGACGACAAACGATTCACCGACGGCGCGGCGAATGGCGGTGAGCACCTCGATCGCGAAGCGCATGCGATTCTCGAGGTTGCCGCCGTACGCATCGGTGCGCTGGTTCGTCAACGGCGACCAGAACTGGTCGATCAAGTGGTTCGCCCATGCGCACACGTCGACGCCGTCGGCTCCCGCCTCGTGCGCCCGACGTGCGGCGCTCGCATAGCCGCCGGCGATGTCCGCGATCTCGTCGGTCGTGAGCGCGCGAGGGTTCTCGGCGCTCACCGGCTCGGGGATTGCGGACGGCGCGACGAGGGGTTCAGGGCGATCGCCGGACGTTCCGCGTCGTCCCCAGTGCGTGATCTGCGGAATCCACGCGGAGCCTTCCTCGTGCACCGCGCGCGCGAGACGGGCCAGGCCCGTCACGACGTTGTCGTGATGAAACTCGAGCCCGCCCACGCGCGTGGGCGAGCTTGGATGGACGGAGCAGCCGGCGGGCCCCATCACGAGACCCGCGCCGCCACGCGCCTTGGCGCGGAAGTAGGCGATCAACTGATCGGTGACGTGACCGTCCTCGCCCATGCCGTCGCTGTGCGGCGTGCTGACGATCCGGTTTCTGAGCGTGACGTTCCTCAGACGGAACGGCGAGAACACGCGCGGGAACATATCGCTCGTCTTTATCACGGGCTCGCACGGCGAACAACGGGGTCCGGAACCATGCGAGAATTGGCGGCCATGCCGGCTTTTCCGATCGCGCAGCAGATCACGTTCCTCGACACGACGGATCTCGCACGCACTGCTCAATTCTACGAGCGCGTGCTCGGCCTCCGACTCGCGCGTGATCAGGGCACGTGCCGCATCTATCACGTGTGCGGCAGCGCCTACATCGGCTTCTGCCGTCGCGATCCCGGCTCGGCGATTGCCCCGCGCGCGGCGGCCGGCGTGACGGTCCTGACGCTGATCACCGATCAGGTGGACGAGTGGTGTGCCCGTCTCGAAGCGGGCGGCGCCGAGATCGTGCAGAAGCCCACGGACAAGCCGGCCTACCGGATCTACAACGCGTTCGCCCGCGATCCCAACGGCTATCTCGTCGAGATCCAGCGCTTCTGGGAACCGCTCGAGTGACAGCGATAGAGCGGCGCCCGGACACGCCCGGGTCGGCCGCGAGCGGAAGCGGCGCGCTGCTCGAAACCCGCGGGCTCACGAAGCACTTCGGCGGCGTCATTGCCGTCGACGGCTTGTCGCTCGGCGTCCAGCCGGGTGAGATCCGCGGACTCATCGGCCCGAACGGGTCGGGCAAGACGACGACGATCAATCTCCTGTCGGGGCTGTACCGCCCGGACGCCGGCGAAGTCTACTTGCGCGGCGAGCGAATCGATCGCCTGCGGCCGCACGAGATCAGCGCGCGCGGTGTGGCGCGCACGTTCCAGATCTCCAAGCTGTTCTGGAACATGACCGTGCTCGAGAACGTGCTGGTGCCCGCCTTTGCCGAGCTCGATCGCGGCGCTGGTCGTCCGATGCCGGCGATCATCGAGCGCGCGCGCCGGCTGCTGCAGTTCGTCGGCCTCGATTCGCTCCGGCACGCGCTGGCCAAGGAGCTGTCCGGCGGCCAGGGCATGCTCCTCCAGATCGCTCGTGGATTCATGGTGCATCCGATGCATCTGTTCCTGATGGACGAGCCGTTCGCCGGCGTGCATCCGACGATCAAGGACACGATCATGGAGACGATCCTCCGCATGAACGCGGAGGAAGGCGTGACGTTTCTCATCGTGTCCCACGAGATGGCGACGCTTCGTCGCCTCTGCCGGCGCGTCACCGTCATGCACGAGGGGCGGCTCATTGCCGAAGGGCCGCTCGAAGAAGTCGCCAACCATTCGCTGGTCCTCGAAGCGTACCTCGGGCGATAGATGGCGCTGCTGGAGCTGGACGGCATGGCGGCGGGATACGTCGAGGGGATCGACATTCTCGACGACGTCAGGCTCCGCGTGGAGCCCGGCACGATCACCGGCATCATCGGGCCGAACGGCGCGGGCAAGTCGACGCTCCTCAAGACGATCTTCGGCTTTCTTCATCCGCACCGTGGCCGCATCGTCTTCGACGGGCGCGAGATCGGAGAGTTCGCGCCGCACGCGCTCAAGCGGATCGGCATGAGCTACGTCCCGCAGGGGTCGAACATCTTCCCGCAGCTCACCGTGCAGGAGAACCTCGAGCTCGGCGCGTGGGTGTTTCGCCGCGATGGCCGGCGCGTCGGCGAGCTGCTCGAGCGCGCGTTCAACGCGTTCCCGCGCCTGCGCGAGCGGCGCCACTTGCGCGCGACGGGGCTGTCGGGCGGCGAGGCGAAGATGCTGTCGGTCGCCAAGGAGCTCGTGACGGGTCCAAAGCTGATGCTCGTGGACGAGCCGTCGGCCGGGCTCGCGCCCATTCTCGCCAACCAGCTTTACGAGCGGCTGCTGGAGGCGCGCGCGGAGGGCGTGACGATCCTGCTCGTCGACCAGAACATCACCAAGTGCGTCGAGGTCTCCGACTACCTCTATCTGCTCGAGATGGGCCGCGTCCGTCACGAGGGGCCGCGCTCCGTGTTCGTCGATCACCTGCGCGACCTGATCCGCGACTCGCTCCTCGGAGTCTGACGGCGTGCCGGGGTTCGCCCGCCGGCTCGGATGGTGCGCGCTCGCCTACGTCGCGCTCGCGTGGCTGCCGTGGGTGCTGTCGGAATACCACACGCACATCCTCGCGACCGCCGCCTATTACGTGATCCTGGCCATCGGCTGGAATCTGCTCGCGGGGTATACGGGGCAGTTCTCGCTCGCGCACCACACCTTCGCCGGCATCGGCGGGTATACCTCGGCGCTCCTCGTCCTGTATGCGAAGGTCCCGATCCTCGTCGGCATCGCGGCCGGCGTCGTCGTCGCCGCGCTCGTCGGCTGGTGTCTCGGCACCTTGTGCCTGCGGATGCGGGCGATCTATCTGGCGCTCACCACCTGGGCATTCGCGGAGTCGATCCGGCTGCTGGTCACGGTCGAGTACCAGATCACACGTGGTGACCTGGGGCTCGCGACACGGGTCCTCTTCGACACGCCGCGACCGACACCGTACTACTTCCTCTTTCTTGGACTGGCGATCGCCGCCGTGCTGGCGGCGTGGCAGATCGTCCATTCGCGCGTGGGCGTGTACATGCGCGCGATCCGCGACGACGAAGAAGCGGCGGCCGCGATGGGCGTGGACACGTTCAAGTGGAAGCGCTTCGTGTTCGCGCTGTCCGCGGTCTTCGCCGCGGTGGCCGGTGGATTCCAGGCGCACTACGTCGGCCTGCTCTCGCCGACGCCGATGAAGTTCAACGAGATCGCGATGATCGTCGTCATGGTGATCGTCGGAGGTCTGCGCACGTTCAGCGGGCCGATTCTCGGCGCGATCTTCATCGAGGTGGTGTCGGAGCTGCTGCGGGCGTGGGGCGAAGTGCGGATGGTGCTGTTCGCGCTCCTGGTGATCCTGATCGCGCGGGCCTATCCGTCAGGAATCGCGGGCATCGTTCAGGCCGCGCGGGAACGGCTTATGGCGCGAGTCCCGTCGCTGGGCGCGTTGCTGGCGCCTCGCCGACAGTGGGAATGAGCAACGATCGCGACAGCCAAAGATATGCCTGAGATCGCGAGATTCTTTGGCATCATCATTCGCATGTTCGTGGAACCTGCGGTTCGTCATCACCGTCCTCATTTTCACGGGTACTATCAGGACAATGTTGCGATCATTGCAATCGACGCTATTGAAGTCATAGCTGGCAGTTTGCCTCGCCGCCAACAGCGACTGGTCGAGGCGTGGGCCGAGCTTCACCAGGATGAACTCATGGCGGATTGGCAACGGTTGCAGTCGGGCGAACCTCCATTCAAGATCGAACCACTGAGGTAAAGAGTTCGTGGAACATGCGATTCATCGAGTCAAAAGCGTTGAGGTCGTCGGGCCGTTCACGCTTCGCCTCGAGTTCGACGACGGAGTCAGCCGAACGATAGACTTTCGGCCTGTTCTCTTCGGGCAACTTTACGGGCCGCTTCGCGATCGTCGTCTCTTCGAGTCGGTCAAGATCGACCCGGAGGTTCATACCGTGGTGTGGCCGAACGGCGCCGATTTCGATCCAGCGACTCTGCACGACTGGCCGGAAGTTGCGGACGACTTCGCGGCGCTCGCCCGCGGGTGGGAGACTACGGCCAGAAAGCTGGACGAGACAGCGGGCTGACGAGCATCGTGGAAAGTAAACGAACCGTTATGCGACCAGACATTACAGGAGCGCGCGGAATTCTTCTTCACCGAGCCCGGCATCGCGGACGATGCCGCCCATCGTAAATGCGTTGACGGGGTTGTGCCTCGGGATGGTGATGATCCGGACACCGTCGGTCATCACGATGTGCTTGCCTTGCCGGGCGACGCGGAAGCCCGCTTTCTGCAGAGCCCGTACCGCGTCCTGATGGTTGACACCCGGAATGCGCGGCACGTTCTACGGAGTGACCTCGACTTCGCGGACGACCGCTCCGTCTAGAAGGTCATCGCGGACGGCCAGGTACTCATGAATCGCGTCCTGGATGTTCTGGAGGGCCTCTTCCTCGGTGATGCCCTGCGACCAGCAGCCGGGCAACCCGGGGACCGACACGCTGTACCCCTCATCCGTCTTCATCAACGCGATCTTGTATCTCATCGTCGACCTCCAAACCTGAGTCTACGCCCTGCTCGAAGAACTGACGGCCGGTATCGTCGTGGTACCACCGGCGCGCGCCGAGTCGTGTGAAGGGCGTTACGCCGTGCGCTCGCGCTCGCCGAAGAGACCGTTCGGGCGGAAGACCAGCAGGCCGATCAGCAGCACGAATCCGTAGAGATCCTTGTAGGCGGCGGAGAGGAACACCGAGCCCAGGGCCTCGATCACGCCGAGCAGCAGGCCACCGATGACGCTGCCCATCACCGAGCCCAGCCCGCCGATCACGATGATCTCGAACCCCTTGAAGGTCGAGATCGAGCCGTTCTCGGGATAGACGAGAAAATCCGGCGCCAGGAGCGCGCCCGCGGCCGCGGCGAGCGCCACGCCAACGCCGAACGCGAGCATGTCGAGCCGCAGCACGTCGATACCCGCGGTCTGGATCGCCACGCGGTTCTGCGCCGCGCCGCGCAGGGCGCGTCCCACCCAGGTGTGCTTGGTGACGAGATAGAAGACGGCGAGCAGCAAGAACGTCGCGATGAGCGCGACGAAGCGGTTCCCCGAGATCGGAAGCGGCCCGATCATCACGGGCCGCGCGTAGTCACCGGGCGCGTACTGGTTCGGGCCGCCGAGCACGATCGCGAGATTGCGGAAGAAGAGCATCATCGCGATCGTCACGATCGTGGCGTACTCGTCGCGCCGCTCGACGGTGCCGACGAACATCGGGCGCAGCAGCCATCGCTGGATCACCAGACCCAGGAGGAAGACGACGCCCATGGCGATCGGCAGCGCGAGCCACCATCTCCGAGGGCCGAGCAGCGTGGCGATGAGCGCGTACTGGACGTAGCTGCCGATCATGTAGAACTCGCCCATCGACCAGTTGATCATCTTCATGATGCTGTAGATGAAGGTGATCCCGAGCGCCATCAGGCTGTAGAGCATGCCGATGACGAGCCCGGACAGCAGATACTGCGAGAAGAGCGTGACGTCCACGCGTTGTTAGCCCGCCCTATGCATGAACGGTCGCGCCCGAGCCGCACGGCGTCGGCGACACGACCGCGAGCGGGGGGCCGGGGCGCGCTCCGGAATTCCGCGAGCTGTCGCCCGCGCGGCGAAACCCAGGGAACGAATCACGAGGGTCCCCGCCCATTTCACGATCGAAGCCAACGGAAT
>JBGPTW010000217.1:0-7866 GCA_041490825.1 Methylomirabilia bacterium
GGCGGGGGGGGGGCCGGTCGGGTGGGGTGCGCGGTGGGTCGCGGGGGGGGCCCCCGCTGGTGTACTGCCGGCCCCACCCCGGGCCCCCGCTCGCGGTCGTGTCGCCGACGCCGTGCGGCTCGGGCGCGATCGTTCATGCATCGCGCGGGTTAGAACTTCGGCGTCTTCGCGGCGAGCACGATCTCGTTCGTCATGACCTCGTCGGCCGGGACCTTCCGCGGAATCTGGTCGAGCGCATGGTAGGTGTCGGAGAGCTGGTTCCACACCTGCGGGTCCATGTAGCCCCATCCCTGTTGCTTCGTGACCTCCGAGGAGACGTACGGGATGCTGACCTTCCACGTCGGGACTTCCATCTCCCGATCGAGGCCGCTCGCGCTCTTCAGGACGAAATCGACGGCCTCGTCGGGATGATCCTTCGCGTACTGCCACCCTTTCCCGGCCGCCCCGGTGTAGCGCGTGAGCACGTCCTTCTTGCTGCTGAACACCTGGTCGGTCGTGAAGTACGTGTACGCGTACTGGCGGATGCCGAGGCCCCACAGGAGGAAGTGATCGCTCTTCCCCTGGATGGGGAGGTTCTGCGCGTAGTTGATGACCCAGCCCGTCACCACGTCCGCCTGCTTGGTGAGCAGCGGCGTCGTCGTCCCACCGATGATGATGACGTTCACCTTGTCGCGCGGCACGTGGTACTTCGCCAGCACCGCGTCGAGCAGCGGGCGCGCCGTGCCCTGGATGCCGATCGTCTTGCCCGCGAAGTCGGCCGGCGTCTTGATACCCGAGTCGCGCAGAAAGAAGAACGCGAAGGGATGGCGCTGGAACGCGCTCGCGAAGGCCTTGAGCGGCACGCCGCGGCTGCGGCCCGTGATGAGGACGCCGATGGACGCCACGTTGCCGACGAGCGACGAGCCGCTCGCCACGACGCCGACCGGATCGATCGACGGGCCGCCGGGCACGATCGTCACGTCGAGGCCGGCGTCCTTGAAGTAGCCTTTCCCGATCGCCGTGAAATCGCCGGCCATCTGCGCGTTGGCGAACCAGCCGAGCTGCAGCGAGACCGATGATGGGGACTGGGCACTCGCGACTCGGACCCAGCCATCGGGCAGGCCCGACGCAGCCAGCGCGGCGGCCGTCAGACTTCCCTGGAGAAAGCCACGTCGCGTGATCGACGGCACGAGCAGGCTCACCTTGTCGTCCACTGCGTCGTCCTCCTTTGCCTTCGTGAATCGTGCCTCTACATACGCGGCCGGGATTCCGGATGTCAAGCCAGCGGCGAGCCCGGCCAGTCGCGGATGCGACCGGCCGCTCAGGACGCCTCCGCTCTCGAGACGATTACGATGCCGGGGTCCGCGAACGCTCCGCCGCGCGCCGCAGGACTTCACCTGTTGCCAGCACGACGATCGACGCCGCGATCAGGATGGATGCGACGGCCGTGATCGTCGGATCGATTTCGTGGCGCACGTTGTCCCACATCCGCTTCGGCAACGTCGTCGCGGCCGGGCCGCCGAGAAACACCGACAGCACGACCTCGTCGAACGACGTCAGGAACGCGAACGCCGCCGCCGACAGAATCGCGGGCCGCAGGAGCGGAATCGTGACGTGCCACAGCGCCCGGGCGTATCCGGCGCCGAGACTGCGCGCCGCCTGCTCGACGGTGCGATCGAACGTGCGCAGCGCCGAGCCCACGATGATCACGACCAGCGGCGTCGCGACGATCGAGTGCGAAAGATAGAGCGCGGCCGGCGTGTCGATCAGCTTGACTCTGGCGAACAGGAAGTAGCAGCCGATCGCGAACACGATCACCGGCACGATCATCGGTGACAGCAGGAAGAATTCGAGCACGCGGCGACCCCGGAAGCGTCCGCGGACGAGACCGAACGCGGCCAACGTCCCGACGACGGTGGACAGGATCATCGTCACGACCGCCACGCGAATGCTGAGAAGCGTCGGCTCGATCCAGGCCCGCGAGGTGAAGTAGTTCCGGTACCACTGCAGCGAGAACCCGCGCGGCGGAAATTCCATGTACGCCGACGCGCTGAACGACGTCGGCACGATGATCACGAGCGGGAGCAGGAGAAATCCGAGCACCGCGCCGGCGACGGCCCAGAGCGCGATCCGGCTCACACCGCACCACCCCACACGCGATCGAGCCGCAGCGCGCGCTGGAAGACCACGAAGAACACGGTGATCACGACGAGGAGCACCAGCGCGAGCGCCGCGCCGAATCCCCAGTTCAGCAGATCGTTGATCATCAGGTCGATGAGCATGGCGATCGTGATCTGCCTCGGACCGCCGAGCAGCGCCGGCGTCACGAAAAAGCCGATCGACGAGAGGAACACGAGCGCGCCGCCCGCGCCGATACCCGGAAGGCTCAACGGCAGGAACACGTGGAGAAAGACCTGCCGTGGCCGCGCGCCGAGACTGCGCGCGGCGCGCAGCCACGCCGGATCGATCCGCACCATCACGCTGTAGAGCGGCAGGATCATCAGCGGCAGCAGCACGTGCACCATGCCGATCTGCACGCCGATGCGGTTGTGGATCAGCGCGACCGGCGTGGTCACGAGCCCGAGCGCCGCCAGCGCGTGGTTGACCAGTCCGTTCCGGCCGAGCAGCACCATCCAGGCGAACGTGCGCACGAGGATGCTGGTCCAGAACGGGACCAGGACGCACGCGAGCACGATGGCGCGCGCCCGCGGCGAGATCGTGGTCATCAGATAGGCGACCGGATAACCGAGCAGGAAGGTCATCACGGTCACCGACACGCTGAGATCGAACGTGTTGACGAACGCCGTCACGTAGGCTGGCTCGGCGAAGAGCGCGCGGTAGTGCCGGATGCTGAAGCCGGGCGTGAAGAAGCTCCACGCGACGAGTCGCGACAGCGGATAGAGATAGACGGCCGTGAAGAGCAGGACCGCCGGGAGCACCAGCGGTCCTTCCGTCACCGACCAGTAACGCGGCTTCGCCACCCTACCCGGTCACCATCCAGCGCGCGAACTTCTCGGTCTCGCGCTCGCGGTTGGTCTTGCCGTCGGAACCGATCTCGCCCCACCACGCCGCTTGCCACCACCATTGCATCTTTTCGTTCTCCGGACTGCTCGGCAGCTCGCGCGCCTCCGCGGGCTTCAGGAACTCGATCGCCTTCTTGTTGCTCGGACCGTACGGAACCTCCTGCGACATCGCCGCCTGGCGCTTCGCATCGATCGCGTAGCTGATGAACGCGTGCCCGGCCTCGCGATTGCGCGAGCCTTTCACGATGCACCAGTGATCGGCGGCGAGCTTGCCCTCGTTGAATTCGACGTCGATCGGCGCACCTTCGCGCTTGGCCGCGATCCCGCGCGGACCGACGGTGCATGCGATGGCCGATTCCCCGGACGTCACGAGCTGGATCGCTTCGGCGTGCGAGCCGTACCACTTGTTCACGAGGGGCCTCAGCTTCGCCATGCTCGCGTATGCACGGGCGACGTCGAGGGGGTAGAGCTTGTCCTTCGGCACGCCGTCGGCGAGCAGCGCGATCTCGAGCTGGGGCGTCACGCCGCCGCCGAAGTTCATCGTGCGCCCGCCGGCGAACTTCTTCCCGTCCCACATGTCGCCCCAGGTGCGCGGATGCTTGCCGGGAGCCAGCGCCTTCGTGTTGTAGACGATGTTGAACGAGTAGATCTTGCTGCCGATCGCATCGGGGAGCCGTGTCGCGGGGTAGATGCTATCGAGCGCGCGCGTGTCGAGCTTCCGGTAATCGATCGGCTCGAGCAGGTTGTCCTTGCGCATCGTGAGGATCGCGGCGAGATCCGTCTCGATCACGTCCCAGGTGACGTTGCCGCTCTCCACCATCGCCTTGAGCTTGGCTGGCGTCGGCGGCGTGTCGTCCTTGATCTTGATCCCGGTCTCCTTCTCGAATCCCTCGAAGTAGGCCTTGCGCTGCGCCTTCACCAGCGACCCGCCCCACGTGACGACGACCAGCTCGCCCTTGTCCGCGCGCGCCGGCCGCGCATGGAAGAACGGACCGAGCGCCACCGCCGCCGTCGTCGTGCCGATCACTTTCAGTACCTCGCGCCGCCTCACCATCACGTGTCCTCCTTGTCGAGGGGCAGTAGTCGAGCGTCTTCGACATCCCATGCGAGCCGCACGGCGTCGCCGACGGCGGGCCGCGCGGCCCCGCTCTTGTTCGCCACCTTCACCACCAGCGTGTCCGTCGCACCCACCCGCACACGATAGCGCGTCACGTCGCCGGCGTACGTCGCGTCTTCCACCGTCCCGGCCGCGCCGGCCGCGCCGTCGCGACGCGAACGGTCGCTCGCCAGCACGATCTTCTCCGGCCGAAGAAAGAACAGGCACGATCCGCTCGGCGTGGGAGGCGCCGCGTCAGGTCCGCGAAGCCGCACGCCGGACTCGCTGACGAACCACGCGCGGTCGCTCTCGACGACGAGGCGACCGCGCAGCAGATTCGATTCGCCGATGAATTCCGCGGCGAACGTCGTCCGCGGCCGCTCGTACAGATCCTGCGCGGACCCGACCTGCTCGATGCGTCCCCGGGACATCAGCACGACGCGGTTGGACAGCGTCAGCGCTTCTTCCTGGTCGTGGGTGACGTAGAGCACGGTCACACCGAGGGTCCGGTGGAGCCGCGTGATCTCGTCCTTCATCTGATCGCGGAGATTCCGGTCCAGGGCCCCGAGCGGCTCGTCCATCAGCAGAAGCTCCGGATCGAAGACGAGCGCGCGCGCGAGCGCGACGCGCTGCTGCTGGCCTCCGGAGAGCTGTCGCGGCATGCGCGCGCCGAATCCCGACAGGCGGACCATGTCGAGCGCGCTTGCGACCTTCTCGGCGACCATCGCGCGAGGCACGTGCCGCATGCGGAGCGGGAAGGCCACGTTGTCCGCCACGCTCATGTGCGGGAACAACGCGTAGCTCTGGAAGACGACGCCGATGTTTCGCCGATCCGGCGGCATGTCGGTGATCGAGCGGTCGTCGACCTGGATGTCGCCGGCCGTCGGCGGCGTGAAGCCGGCGACCATCATCAAGGTCGTGGTCTTACCCGACCCGCTCGGCCCCAGCAGCGTCACGAACTCGCCGGGCTCGACGTCGAGATCGATCTGGTCGACCGCCCTGACGTCGCCGTACAGCTTGGTCAATCCGGAGAGAACGAGGCGGCCGCTCTCCTTCCGACCGCTATGCCTCAAACGGGCCTTTCACGAGCGGCGATCGGCCGCGAACCATGACCCGGCCGCGTGCGACAACGGTGTCGACGGCGAGATCTCGATCGAGAAAGACGAAATCGGCGTCGAGGCCCGGGTCGATCGAGCCCTTGCGGCCCTCGATCCCCAGCACGCGCGCGACGTTCGTGGTGACGAGCGGCAGCGCCTGATCCAGGTCGAGCTGGTTGGTGCGGATCGCGTGGACGAATTCCCGATGCAGGATCGACGGCGGCGCATTGTGCAAGCCAACGTGATGATCGTCGCAGTCGAGCACCGGCATCGACACGTTCGCATCCGAGGAGAGCGTGATCTGCGCCATCGGAACGCCGGCGGCGCGCAGCCGCTTCAGCGCCTCGTCGGGATTCATGCCGGTGATGCTGCCCGAGCGCTTGCTCAGGTTCGAGCTCAGGTCGATCGTGCCGCCAAGCTGCGCGAACTTCACGGCGTGCTCGAGCGTGTCCGGCGTGAAGCGGTTCACGTGCGTCGGCACGATCTGCGTGACGGGAATGCTGACCTCGGCGAGCAAGTCGAAGATCGGCTGCAAGCGCTTCGGATTCCGTCCGATGTGCGCGTGGATGACCGCGCGCTTGCCCGACATCCCGGCGGCGAGACGAACTTCTCCCGCGAGCTTGGCGAACTCGGGGAGAAAGAGATTGGGATACGTGTCCTCGGCGATCGCGACTTTCACGCCGACGACCTTGTCGATCAGCACGATGTCGGCCCGCACGCTGGACGTGAGGTACGGCGACGGAATACGGAACGCGCCGGTGTAGATGTACGTCGTGAGGCCGACGCGCTCCAGCTCGTGCGCCTTCACGAGCAGCGCGTGCAGCGTCTTGCCGTCCATGTCGATTCCCATGATCCCGACGGCTGTCGTGACGCCCCCGCCCGTGATCATGCTGGCGTGGAGCTCCGGCACCCGGCCGAGCGGTCCTTCGAAGTCACCGCCGCCGAGAAAGTGGAGATGCTGATCGATGAATCCGGGGACGACGGACAGGCCCGACGCGTCGATCACGTCGACACGGCCGAGCGATGTCGCACGGCGCTCGAGGTTCTCGCCGATCGCGAGGATGCGCTCGCCGCTGATGAGGATCTCCGGCGCGCCGAGCGCCGCCGGCGCGAACACCTGACCGCCGCGCACGAGCGTGAACGTGGGCTGGGCCGTGGAATCGTTGGTCATGGCACGAGATCGTAAGCGACCGCGGCGCCATCTCGCAACCGCGCCAGATCGCTCACGCGTGAGCGAGCCGCGCGACGATGCCCGCGATCAGCGCCGTGCGTGGCACGAGGCTGCCGAGCTCGATGCGCTCGGTCTCGCCGCAGATGTCGTGGCAGAGCGGCCCCATCGCATCGAGGACGGGAACACCGAGCGCAGACGCGAAGCAGCCGTCCGAGCCGCCCATCTTCTCGATCGGCTCGACGGCGATGCCGATCGCGCGCCCGACCTCGGTCGCGAGCGCGAGCAACACCTCCGTTCGAGCGGTCGGCTGCATCGGCGGACGCGACATGCCGCCCGTCACCTCGATCGAGATGCCGGGCAGCGACGCCCGACCAGCCACGTCGCGCACACGCGCATCCACGGTCGCAACGTGGTCATGGTCGCGTACGCGCACGTCAACGTCGGCGCGCGCCTCCGGCGCCGTCACCTGGCGCGACGTGCCGCCGCGCACCAGGTTCACCGACACCTTCACGCCCCGCACGGGATCCGACAGACCTTCGAGCGCCAGGATCTTCAGCGCGAGCTCCCCCGTCGCATTCGCGCCCGGCGTCTTCGGATCGAGCACGTGCGCCGCGTGGCCGTGGATGGTCACGTAGTAGGCGCCGGTGCCCCAGCGCCGAACGCCGATCGAGCCCGGTGACACTGACGCCTCGAACACGAGACACGAATCGGACCTCCGCGCGATCTCTTCGATGTGCGGCCGGCCACGCACGCTGCCGACCTCTTCGTCGCCGGTGAGGAAGACGGTGATCGGCGGCGTCTCAAGACCGAGCGCGTGGAGCACCTTCAGCGCGTAGAGCATCTGCACGGTGCCGCCCTTCATGTCACCGACGCCCGGGCCGTGCGCGACTCCGTCGGCGACGCGGAACGGCCGCTTCGCCACGGTGCCCTCCGGACAGACGGTGTCGAGGTGGCCCGAGAGAAAGAGACGATGGTTGCCGCGGCCCGCTCGCTCGGCGCGAATGTGGTTGCCCCGCTCGGTCTCGGTGATCGTCTGCGTCGTGAATCCGAGATCACGCAGCTCGGCGGCGTGGATCTCGCCGCATCGATCGACGCCGCTCTTGCAGTACGAGCCGCTGTCGATGTTCACGAGGCGCTCGGTTAGCGCGAGCAGCTCGCCCTGGTGGTCACTCAGCCATGTCGGGATCTTGTCCATCGTTCCTCCTGTTATCAGCGCCTCCTGTTACCAGCACGGACTCGTCATGAACGTTCGGTGCGCGCGGCGGGCGGCTCCTGTCACCGGTGTGGCCCCGGCCAGCCCTGGCTCCGTCACCCACTCGCGCCAGGCTGGCCCGGATTATTCATGAACGATCGCGCGGCGGCCGCCGAAACCGAGCGCCGGGCTGGGGATCGCCCCGGAATTCCGCGAGCTGATGGCGCCAGCGCCGAAACGCTGGGGAACGCGGTCAGGGGCGTGGGTGTCCAGTCGATGATCGAAGCCAACGGAATTCCGGAGCGCCC
>JBGPTW010000218.1:0-7837 GCA_041490825.1 Methylomirabilia bacterium
AATTCCGCGAGCTGTCGCCTGCGCGGCGAGACCCAGGGAAAGAATCACGAAGGTCCACGCCCATCCCACGAGCGAAGCCAACGGAATTCCGGAGCGCCCCCCGGCCCCCCGCTCGCGGTCTCCCGTGGTGCGATTCCGTCTTCGTAGACGCGCTGTCATCGCGAGCGCGCCGACGCCCCGGAGCATCGCGCGCGGCGGCCGCCGAGGCCGAGTGTCGGGCTGGGGAGCGCTCCGGAATTCCGTTGGCTTCGATCATCGACTGGACACCCACGCCCCTGACCGCGTTCCCCAGCGTTTCGGCGCTTGCGCCATCAGCTCGCGGAATTCCGGGGCGATCCCCAGCCCGGCGCTCGGTTTCGGCGGCACGCGCGCGATCGTTCATGAAGAACCCGGCCTAGGCCAGCGCGAGGCCATAGAGTCGGGCGACGTTGCCGCGCACGATCAAGCGCTTTTCGTCTTCGGGAACACCCTTGAAGTCCCGCGCGACGATCTCGCGGGAATGCGGCCACGTCGAGACGGTATGGGGATAATCGGAGGACCACATGATGTTCTCGGCCCCGATGAATTCCCGCGTCGCGACCCCGACCGGATCATCGATGAACGTCGCGAAGACCTGGCGCCGGAAATACTCGCTTGGCGCCGCAGCTCTTTCGCCGCGGCGTCCGGATCGTGATTGGGAATGCACGCGAGACCGACGAAGCGTTGCGGGTTGGTCTTGCAGAAGTCGGCCGCCCAGTCGTTGTAGATCTCGTACACCACCTGGATCAGCTCGCGGTCGGTCATCCGCATCCCGATCCCGAGGATGCCGTACATCACCTCGGCGTCGATGCCGTCGAGCTGCTGGTCCTCGAGGCGCAGCTCCGGCGTCGTCGGATGCGGGCCGCCCTCGTAGAACCCGACCTCGAACATCTTGTCCACGTGCTTCGAGTACCCGCGCTGCACGCGGTCGAATCCGAAGCCGAGGCCACCGAACACCCCGAGATCCTTCCCTTCGGCAAACCAGTGCGGTCCGTCCGGCGTTTCGCGAACTTGAGGGACCTGCTCGTGGAGCTTCGCGGGCGCATTCTTCACCCAGAGGTCGCCGGGCATCCAGGTCATGTCGATGTGGCAGTCGGCGGAAATGATCCGGTAGTCCATCTGCGTGACCCCACTCGAGACGAAGCCAGCCGTGCGGCCTCGGTGTCGACGTTCACTGCGGAAAGCGACGTCCCCTCGTTGCGCGCGTCGAGCGAAAGTGTGGTGATAGTAACCGACCGCTTCGGAGGGGGCAAGACATCGCAGATCGTTGCCCCGCGGGGGCCCTTGCTGCGGGGCGCCGTTATTCGTAACGTAGGATTCGTTGCGCGCCATCGCTCTCTCTGAGAGAGGAGGACACCCCCCATGGATCGCCGAGAGATTCTCGCCGAACGTCCGGTCGAAAGAGGTCGTGGCTTCATGCCCGGGGTCAGCGTCAATCCATCGAGAATCCTGTTCACCGCCGGGTTGACGGGGCGAAATCCTGACGGGAACCTCGTTGCCGGTGGGATGGCTCCGCAGGCCCATCGCACCTTCGAGCGTCTGCAAGCGATCCTGGCGCATGCAGGCGCGAGCTTCGACGTCGTCGTCAAGCAGCTCGTCTACGTCACGGACATCGACGCCTACAATGCGAGTGGCCGGGCGGAGCGCGCCAAGTTCTTCGCGAAGAGTCGCCCCGCTTCGACGGGGCTCGTTGTGCGCCGACTGGCCGACCCCGCCATGCTCATCGAGGTGGAGCTCGTGGTCGATCTCGGCGGCTCATCTCAGGGGAAGCCGTTGATCGAGAAATACAACGCGGAAAACCACCCGGGCAACTTCCACCAGGGAGTGATCGTCAACGGCGGACGATTGCTGTACCTCGCCGGTCAGGTCGCCAACGATCCCGACGGCTCCGTGGCGGGCGTCGGCGACTGGCGACGTCAGGCGGAGAAGATCTACGAGAACATTGGCCACGTGCTGCGCGCCGCCGGTGCAACCCCGGCCAGCGCTGTGAAAGAGACCACGTGGGTGCAGAGCATCGACTCGTGGCGGCAGCACGGGACTCCGGCGCGCCACGCCTTTTACAAGGGCGTCGACTTCCCGGCCTCGACGCTGATCGAGATTCCGGGACTGGCGCGACCGGAGTTCCTGGTGGAAATCGAAGTGATCGCGGCGGTGGCGTAAACGGAAGTCGAGGAGCGCCACGGGTTCCCCGGGGCGCTCCGAACGTCGGGGGGTTGGGGGCCATTTCGGGGCCCCCAATTCAAACAACCAAGGAGAAGCAAACATGCCATTCACGACGATTGCGACGCCCGAAGCGAAGCCGGTAGCGAACTACAAGATGGCGACGCGGATGGAAGGAGGTCGATTGCTCTACATCTCGGGCCAGGTGGCGTGGGATGCGAGCGGCAACATCGTCGGCAAAGGCGACGTGCGCGCCCAGGCGCGGCAAGCATTCGAGAACCTGCGAGGAGTGCTGCAGGCCGCCGGTGGTGACGTCTCGAATCTCATGAAGATCACCACGTACATCACGAAGATCGAGGATTTTCCCGCCGTCGCTCAGGCGCGCAGCGAGGTGCTTCAAGGCGAGCTTCCGGCCAGCACCTTGATCGTGGTCAAGAGTCTCTTCCATCCGGATTTCTTGATCGAGGTCGAGGGCGTAGCGGCGGTGTGACGACGAAACGGCTCGCGGCGATCCTCGCAGTGAACCGCACCGTGGGGATCGTGCTCGTCTCCCTGCTCTTCCTGGGACTGGGCGAGCATCACGTCCTTCATGACTCTTTATGCCAGATAACAAGGAGGCTTCAATCATGAGACACGTTCGAGGCCTCTCGATCACGCTGCTCGTCGTGATGATTTCCACCTGCGGCGCTGTGCCAAGCGCCGCTGGCCCCGAAGGTCAGATGACCTGGGCCGTGCACACGACGCTGGTGCCGTCGTGGTTCGATCCCGCGGAGAACATCCAGGGCACGCCGTTCATGGTCCTCCACGCCACGCACGACGCTCTCGTGAAGCCGATGCCCGGAAAGAGCATGGCGCCGAGTCTGGCCGAGTCGTGGAGCGTCTCTCCTGACGGGCTCGTCTACGAGTTCGTCCTGCGTAAGGGCGTCAAATTTCACAACGGCGAATTCGTCACCGCCGAGGACGTCAAGTTCTCCTTCGAGCGCTATCGCGGCATGTTCGCCAAGGGGCTCAAGGAGCGAGTCGCCGCGGTCGAGACGCCCGATCCGGGGCGCGTGCGATTTCGGCTCAAGCAACCGTGGCCCGACTTCATGACGTTCTACGGGACCCGTGCGTCGGGGGCCGGATGGATCGTCCCGAAGAAGTACGTCGAGAAGGTCGGCGACGACGGTTACAAGAAAGCGCCGATCGGAAGCGGCCCGTACCGCTTTGTCTCGTTCACGCCCGGCGTCGAGCTCGTGCTCGAGGCATTCGAACAGTACTGGCGCAAGACGCCGAACGTGAAACGGCTCGTCTTCCGCGTGATTCCCGACCACGCCACGCGCCTCGCCGCGCTCAAGCGCAACGAGGTCGACATCGTCTACCTGATCAGCGGGGAGCTGGCCGAGGAGGTCAAGCGCACGCCAGGTCTCTCGATCAAGGCCGTGTACCCGTCGAATCACTGGCTGATCTTCGCGGATCAGTGGGATCCGAAATCGCCCTGGCACGACAAGCGCGTGCGCCTTAGCGCCAACCTCGCGATCGATCGCCACGGGCTGAACGACGCCGCGACGCTCGGCCTCTCGAAGATCACCGGGAGCATCATCCCGTCGCATTTCGACTTTTACTGGCCGGCGCCGCCGTATCCCCACGATCCGGCCCGGGCCAAGCGACTTCTCGCCGAGGCCGGATACCCGAGTGGCTTCGACGCCGGCGAGTTTTTCTGTGACCTTCAAGTTTGTCCCTGGGGCGAAGCGATGATCACCGACCTGAAGGCCGTCGGAATCCAGCTCAAGCTGCGGCCGCTCGAGCGCGCCACGTTCTTCAAGGGAATGGCGGAGAAGAAGTTCCGGAACGTCCTCTACCACTTCGCGGGCGCCTCCGGGAACGCCGCCACGTGGCTGGAAACCTACGCCGTATCGGGTGGCACGTATGCCTACGGAAGTTATCCGGACATCGAGGGTCTCTTCAGAGAGCAGGCCACGGAGCTCGACCGCGCGAAACGCGAAACGATCCTCCATCGCATGCAGCAGCTCGTGTACGAGAAGGCGATGTTCGCGCCGATCTGGGATTTCGCATTCCTCCATGGCGTCGGCCCGCGCGTGGAGGAATCGGGGCTCGGCCTGCTCGGCGGGTACGGCTTCTCGGCGCCCTACGAGGACGTGAAGCTGAAGAGCAAGTGAGGGAGGGGGCGGGGGAACCCTGCGAGGGTTCCCCTACCTCAGGGAGGCGTTCACCATGAGATACGCTCGAGGCCTTTTCGCCACGCTGCTCATCGTGGTGATCTCGGCCATCGGAATCTCACCAGCCGCCGCCGCGCCGGCGGGGCGCGCGGCCGCGCCGGCGGGGCGCGCGGACGCGCCCGCGGGTCAGATCACCTGGGCCGTTCACATCTCGCTCGCCCCCACCTGGTTCGATCCCGCGGAAACCTCAGGGATCATCACGCCCTTCATGGTGCTCTACGCCCTGCACGACGCCATGGTGAAGCCGATGCCGGGCAATCCGATGGCGCCGAGTCTCGCCGAGTCGTGGAGCGTGTCGCCCGACGGGCTCGTCTACGAGTTCGTGCTGCGCAAGGGCGTGAGGTTCCACAACGGCGATCCGGTTACCGCGGAGGACGTCAAGTTCTCGTTCGAGCGCTACCGCGGCGCGGCGCACAAGTCACTCAAGGACAGCGTCGCGGCGATCGAGACTCCGGACGCCTCACGCGTCCGCTTCCGCCTGAAGAGGCCGTGGCCGGACTTTCTGGCGTTCTATTTGAACGCCACCGGCGCGGCGTGGATCGTGCCGAGGAAGTACGTTGAAAAAGTCGGCGACGAAGGGTTCAAGAAGGCGCCAATCGGCGCGGGCCCGTACAAGTTCGTCTCGTTCACTCCAGGCGTCGAGCTCGTTCTGGACGCGTTCGATCAGTACTGGCGAAAAACGCCCGCTGTGAAACGACTCGTGTTCAGGTCGATTCCCGACGAAGCGACGCGACTGGCCACGCTGAAACGGGGTGAGGTGGACATCGCGTACGCGATTCGCGGCGCGCTCGCCGAAGAGCTTCGGCGAACTCCCGGGCTCACGCTCAAACCCAACGTCGGTCAGGCCACGTTCTGGGTCTACTTCCCCGAGCAGTGGGATCCGAAATCGCCCTGGCACGACCGGCGCATGCGTTTGGCCGCGAATTACGCCATTGATCGACCGGCCATAAATCAGGCCGAGACGCTCGGGTTCTCGAAGATCACCTGGAGCATCGTTCCCTCGAGCTTCGAGTTCTACTGGCAGCCGCCCGGCTACGGGTATGACATGGCCAAAGCGAAGAAGTTCCTGGCCGAAGCCGGTTACCCGAACGGCTTCGACGCGGGAGATTATTTCTGCGACGCCGCGTTTACGAATGTCGGCGAGCCCGTCGTCAACTATCTGAACGCGGTCGGCATCCGCGCGAAGCTCAGGCCAATCGAGCGGGCCGCCTTCTTCAGAGGGTACTCCGAGAAGAAATACAAAGGCCTCATCCAGGGTGCCAGCGCCGCGTTCGGCAACGCAGCGACCCGGATCGAGGCGTTCATCGTGTCGGGCGGCGCCTACGCGTACGGCGGCTATGCCGACATCGACGGCCTCTTCACGGAACAGGCGAACGATCTGGATCCAAAACGGCGCGAGACAGTTCTGCACCGCATCCAGCAATTGATCCACGAGAAGGTGATGATCGCGCCGATCTGGCTGAACGCCGGCATGAACGGCGTGGGGCCGAGGGTGGAGGAATCGGGGATCGGCGTCATCGCCGGGTACGCGTTCTCCGCGCCCTACGAGGACGTGAAGCTCAAAGGCAAGTGAGAGGGTCCAGCCCTGACGACTCCTCCTTCGTCACCGAACAGGGCTGCCCCGTAGTAGTCGGACCAGAGGACCTCATTCATCCGCCGAGCACCTGCTGCGCCTTGTCGGCGTTCGCCACGGACAGGACGACCAGTTGGTTCCCGCCGTTCCCGGTCACATACGCGCACTTGACGTTGATTCGCGCCTGCGCCAGCTTCTCCGCGATGGCCGCGAAGGTGCCAGGGCGATTCTCGAGAAGCACCGTCACCGCCTGTTCCTCGCTGAACCGATACTTCGTGACCTTGAGCGCCTCCTTGGCACGGGCAAGGTCACTGACGAGGAGGCGAACCTTGCCCCGGCCTGCCGTCTCAGACGCGCAGAGCGCCGTCATGTTGACGCCCGCATTGGCCAGCACCCGAGAGAGTTTTGCCAGGACACCAGGCTTTGACTCGAGGCTGAGAATAAGCTGCGTAGTCTTGGGCATGACTATTCCTCCTGCCGAGGTCCACTCCGAGAGTGCCCCGCGTCACAGTACGCCGTTCGTCTTCAGCTCTTCCGCGAGGTCTTCGCGGTAAACGTCGTCAGCTGGGGGGTAACCTTCGCGCTTCCGCAGCTCGGACATCGGGCCTTTGCGTTCGCCCGCTCCGAGATGGTCAGCGTCACCGTGAAGCTTTTCTTGCAGCTCTCGCACATGAACTCGTACATCGGCATGGCTCCCTCCTGTCCTCCAAGTATGGCGAGCGTCGATCATCCCAACTGCTGCCTTATCTCCGCCTCCGCCTGCATGAGCCAGAACTGCATGTCCATCTCGCGGTACATGGTCGCCGCGGTGGTGAAGTGCTCTTGCGCCTCCTGCCGCTTGCCCGAGCGTCGATAGATCTTACCTAAACCGAGGTGGCAGTGTGCGACGAGTGGTCGCATGCCGCGCGGCTCGGCGAGTGTCAGCGCCTTCTCGTAGTGGGCCTCGCCGCTCTCGGCATCGAACCGGTCGGGATGGGTCGCGATGTCGCCGAGCAGGTGCAGCGCATGAGCCGCGAACCACGGGTGACCCTGAGAGGATTCGACGGCGCGGTCGCCCAGGCTCCGCGCCTCGTCGAGCCGCCAGTCGCCCTTGAGCAGGACCCCGGCGGCCCATCCCCCGCCGGGTCACCGGCCGACGACCGTGCGCGAGTTCATGAAAGGACGTCGGCCAGGTGGTCAGGATGGTCACGCGGTCGTGAACCATCCCGCCGGTCGATCTGTACTCTGACGGCCCGGGCCCTCAACTTCACGCCAACACTGTCTCATCTCCGCCTCCGCCGGCGGGAGTTCTCACGGCCCAGGTCCGGATAGTAGATTGCATCAGCGCCATGAGGCGTTCGGCAGATTGACGCCGTTCCCAGTCGGCGACATGATGCTCCGACTACACTACGTGCGATCGTCCGGGCGCGAGGAGGGCGGCGGTGGAAAAGCAGACACGCCAAATGTTTCCACAGTTTAGCGCGACCGTCGAGTCCCAGTTCGAGCCATCCCGGCGGAAATTCATCCAAATCAGCGGGGCGGCATTGGCGGGAGCGGCCTTGACAGGCCTTCCCGAGCCGAGCCAGGGAGCCGACAAGAAGCCCAAGTATGGCGGGAGGCTGCGAATCGCCGAGCGGTTCGGCTCCCCCGGCCTGGATGCGCACAAGAACCAGGACTTCATGGAATACCAGAATTACTACCTCATGTATAACGCCCTCACTGACGTCGGCCAACTCCCGCAGGTGAATATCTATCCCGACGTCTCCAAATCCTGGGAGGTCTCGAAGGACGGGCGGGAGTACATCTTCCCTTTGCGGGAAGGCGTCAAATTCCACCACGGCAAGGAGTTGGATGCCCAGGATGTGAAGTACTCGATGGAGCGGGTCAT
>JBGPTW010000219.1:0-7748 GCA_041490825.1 Methylomirabilia bacterium
CGTGAGTGGGAACGGCTCGCGGGTCATCGGTCAAAGGGCCTCGTGGTCAGAGGCCCCTCACCGACCCGGCCGGCCCGCGACGCCACGCGCTCGATGACAGTGAGCGTTCAGGAATAATCCGGGATCGTGGGTGCCGTGCTGGAGCCGGAACGATCGCCGTCGGTGGCGGAACCAAGCAGCGCGAAGAAACAAGCGAGGCGAGGACGGGGGAGACCCGCACCCCGTGACAGGACCCGCGTCGACAGAGACCACCGAAGCGCTATCGGAGCAGCGGAGCCACTGCGGCCTGGGCGAGGTCCGCGAACGGCGCCGGCATCACGCCGAGCAGCACGATGCCGACGAGCGCGACCGCCAGAGCCAGCCCCCCGGCGAAGGACGGGGCGTAGATCGCCGACGCGCCCTCGGGCTCGCGCATGTACATGTAGACGATCACGCGCAGGTAGTAGTAGGCGGCGATCGCGGAGTTCAGCACGGCGATCACGGTCAGCCAGACGTAACCGCTGCGGACGGCGGCGCCGAAGATATAGACCTTGGCGACGAACCCGGCGAGCGGCGGGATACCGACCAGCGACAGCAGGAAGAGTGAGAGCGCCAGCGCCAGCACAGGACTGCGGCGGCCGAGCCCGGCATAATCTCCGACGTCCAGCGCTTCTTCATTCGTCGCGCGTTCGCAGAGGGTGATCACCCCGAACGTGCCGACCGTCGTGAAGGTGTAGGCCAGCAGGTAGAAGAGGACGGCGCCCGTGCCATTCGGCCCGCCGGCAACCAGCCCCACCACCATATAGCCGACGTGCGCGATTGACGAATAGGCGAGCATGCGCTTCAGATTCGACTGCGCGATGGCGACGACGTTGCCCACCGTCATGGTGAGAACCGCCACGATCCACAGCAAGCCCGCCCAGTCCGGCTGGAGCTCGCGCATGCCGCTCGCCAGCAGCCGGATGAGCGCGGCGAAGGCCGCCGTTTTCGATCCGGTGGCGATCAGCGCGGTGACGCTCGTCGGCGCGCCCTCGTAGACGTCGGGAGCCCACATGTGGAACGGCACGGCGGAGATCTTGAATCCGAGCCCGACCAGCATGAGCCCGAGGCCGATGACCAGGAGCGGGTCGTGAGGCCTCGCCGCGACCGCGGCCGCCACGCGGTCGTAGCTCGTGCCGCCGGCCCCGCCGAAGATCAGCGCGATGCCGTAGAGCAGGAACGACGACGCGAACGCCCCGAGCAGGAAGTACTTCATGGACGCCTCCCCCGACGCGAGCCGGGTCTTGAAGAGCCCGGCCAGCACGTAGAGGGAGAGCGACATCAGCTCGAGCGAGAGGAAGAGGACGATCAGGTCGCCGGCAGACGCCAGCAGCATCATTCCGGCCACGGAGAACAGCAGCAGCGCGTAGTACTCGCCGGATGCGGCGCCGTTGCGGCTCAGATAGTCGATCGAGAGAAGCACGATGAGACCGGCCGCATAGCAAATGACGATGTCGAAGAAGAGCGCGTAGTTGTCGAGAACGACCATGTCGCGGAACGCGCGGCCGTCGCCACCCCAGCGCGAGATCGTGATCAGCAACGCGACGACGATGCCGGCCAGCGTGACGCCGGCGAGATGGTCCTTGCTGTCGCGCGGCGGCAGCAGGTCGAGCAAGAGCACGAGGCAGGCGGTGCCGAGAATCGCGAGCGCCGGCGCGAGCGCCGAGATCACGACGGGAGGCGCCACGATCGGGGTCATTGTAGCGAGGTCCGCGAGATCGCGACTGGCGCAGGTGGGCTGTATCCAGATGCGGGACTTCCAGATTGTCCCGAGGTCCGCGAGATCGCGACTGGCGCAGGTGGGCCATATCCAGAGGCGGGGCTTCGAGATTGTACCGAGGTCCGCCCGACCGGGACCAGCGCCGGTGGGCCGTATCCAGATGCGGGACTTCGAGATTGTACCGAGGGCCGCGAGATCGCGACTGACGCAGGTGGGCCATATCCAGAGGCGGGGCTTCGAGACTGTACCGAGGGCCGCGAGATCGCGACTGGCGCAGGTGGGCCGTATCCAGATGCGGGACTTCGAGATTGTCCCGAGGTCCGCCCGACCGGGACCAGCGCCGGTGGACTGTGTCGAGATGCGAGCCGTCCAGATTGTACCGAGGTCCGCGAGACCGCGGCCATGCTCGATTTGCTCTGGACCTCGGCGATCAGCGCCTCGACGGACGCCTGCGTCTTGCCGGTGAAGGCGACGGGATAGACGCCGATCCAGACGATGAACACGAGGAGTGGCACGAGCAGCGCCCATTCGCGACCGGTGAGATCGGTGAGCCTCCGGTTCTCTTCGTGCGTGATCTCGCCGAAGGCGACGCGCTGGTACATCCACAAGAGATAGACCGCGGCGAAGACGATGCCGGTCGTGGCGAAGGCGGTGAGCACCGGAGCGACCTGGAACGCGCCGACGAGGATCAAGAACTCGCCGACGAAACCGTTCAGCCCGGGCAAGCCGAGCGAGGACAGCGACACAATCAAGAACAGTGCCGAGAACGCCGGGACCACCTGCCAGATACCGCCGAAGTCGGCAATCAACCGGCTGTGGCGACGCTCGTAGATCATCCCGACCATGAGGAACAGCGCGCCAGTCGACAGACCGTGGTTGACCATCTGGATCACAGCGCCGACCAGGCCTTGCTGGGTCAGCGTGAAGATGCCGAGCATCACGAATCCGAGGTGGCTCACGCTCGAGTACGCGACGAGCTTTTTCAGATCGGGCTGCACGGTCGACACCCAGGCGCCGTACACGATCCCGACCACCGCCATTGCCAAGACGACGGGCCCGATCGTGACGCTCGCATCCGGGAAGAGCGGCAGGCAGAAGCGCAGAAATCCGTAGGTGCCCATTTTCAGGAGCACACCGGCCAGGATGATGCTGCCGGCCGTCGGCGCTTCCACGTGGGCATCGGGCAGCCACGTGTGGAACGGAAACAACGGGACCTTGATCGCGAACGCGAGCGCGAACGCGAGGAACATCAGCGTCTGTCCGAGCCCCGGCGGCACCACGTAGCGCACGACGGTCGGCAAGTCGAACGTGTACAGGCCGGTCGCGTTGCCGTGCTGGTAGTAAAGCGCCAGGATCGCGACCAGCATCAGCACGGACCCGACCATCGTGTAGAGGACGAACTTGATCGCGGCGTAGATCCGCCGGGGCCCGCCCCACACCCCGATGATCAGGTACATCGGGATCAGCGTCGCCTCCCAGAACACGTAGAAGAGGAAGAGGTCGAGGCTCACGAAGACGCCCAGCATCCCGGTCTCGAGGACGAGCAGCGTGATCACGAACTCCTTCACGCGGTCCTCGACGGCGTGCCAGGCGGAACCGAGCGCGATCGGCATGAGGAGTGTCGTGAGCAGGACGAGCAGAAGGCTGATGCCGTCGATGCCGACGTGATAACCAGCGCCGAGCGACGGGATCCACGGCGCGAGCTGCTCGAACTGATAGTCGGCGGAGTCCGCGTCGAATCCGAAGTACAGCGGCACGGACAACGCGAACGTCACGAGCGTCACGGCCAGCGCGCCGAGCCGCTGCGCACCCTGCGCGCGCCGCGGCACGAAGCTCAGCACCAGTGCGCCGAGCGCCGGCAGGAAGGTGACGATCGACAGCGGCCCCATTATTTCATGTGGGGGGCCCCGACATGGCCCCCCACACCCCCCAGCGCTCGGCGCTCCCCGGCGCAGCCGCGGCGCGCCTCGATTTTCCCCCGCGCTCGCCGCTCCCCGGCCCAGCCGCGGCGCACCTCTTCCCCCAGCGCTCGGCGCCCCCCGACCCCGCCATGGCGCGCCTCGACACCCCGCAGCGTTTCTCGATTTTCCGACGTACTCGCAACACTCGGGCGCTCACCGGGTCAACAGAAACCCGATGACGACGACGGCGCCCACCAGCATCGTGAGCGCGTAGTTCACGATGTAGCCGGTCTGGAGGCGACGAAGCGCGGCCGCCCACGCGACGACCGCACGGCCGACCGCGTCCACCATCCCATCGATGGCGCCGAGGTCGACCACACGCGCGCAAAAGTTCGACAGCGCGTAGAGCGGCCGGACGATCAGCCGATCGTAGATCCAGTCGACGTAATACGCATTCAGCAGCAGCGCGTGCACCCACGTCCGGGGCTGCGCGATCGTCTCCGGTCGGACGATGGAGGCCTTGTAGAGAAAGACCGCGAGGCTGAAGCCGGCCGCCACGACGACGAACGAGAGCCCCAGCAGCAGCAGGCCGCCGTGTCCTCCCTCGTGGATCGGGAAGACCGGCGCCAGGAAGCGTGCGAACGGCGTCGTCCCGGCCGATGACGACCGGATACCGAGAAGCCACCCGGTGACGACCGTCAGCAGGGCGAGAACGATCAGCGGCAGCGTCATGACTCCCGGCGATTCGTGGACGTGACGCGCCACTTCCTTCGACATGCGCGGCCCGGTGAAGAAGGCCAGGAAGATCAGGCGGAACGTGTAGAACGTCGTGAGGAACGCGCCCGCCAGCAACAGCCCGAAGACGGGCAGGTGCCGGCCGTCGAGCGCGGCCGCGAGGATTTCTTCCTTGGAGAAGAAACCGGCGGTGATCCACGGGACACCGGCCAGACCGACGGCGCCGATCGTCATCGTGATCGTCGTCGTCATCATGCGCGGCGCCAGCCCACCCATGTTCCTGAGATCCTGCTCGCCGTGGAGTCCGTGAATCACGCTGCCGGCGCCGAGGAAGAGCAGCGCCTTGAAGAACGCGTGCGTCACCAGGTGGAAGATGGCGGCGACGTAGGCGCCGAGCCCGACGGCGGCGAACATGTAGCCGAGCTGACTGATCGTGGAATATGCGAGCACGCGCTTGATGTCCGGTTGCACGAGGCCGACCGTTGCCGCGAAGATCGCGGTGGCCACGCCCACCCACGCGACGACGGTGAGCGCCGTTCCCGACCGCTCGAAGAGGGCGTGGCTGCGCGCCACCATGTAGACGCCGGCGGTCACCATCGTGGCCGCGTGGATCAGGGCCGACACCGGCGTGGGACCTTCCATCGCGTCGGGCAGCCAGGTGTGCAGCGGCAGCTGGGCGGACTTGCCGCACGCGCCCATGAAGAGCAAGAGCGCGATGCCCGTCGCCGTCGCGGGCGCGAGCTTGTCCACCGAGCTGAACACCTGGCCGTAGTCGAGCGTGCCGAGCTGGGTCCAGAGCCACATGATCCCGAGCCCGAAACCGAGATCTCCGACCCGGTTGACGACGAACGCTTTCTTACCGGCCTGCGCGGCAGCGGGCCGCGCGTACCAGAACCCGATCAACAGGTACGAGCAGAGACCCACGGCCTCCCAGAAGACGTAGAGCAGCAGGAAGTTGCCGGCGAGCACGAGCATGGTCATCGAAAACACGAAGAGATTCATGTAGCAGAAGAACCGGGCGTATCCGGGATCGCCGTGCATGTAGCCGACGGAGTAGAGATGGATCAGGAAGCCCACGCCGGTCACGACGAGCAGCATCACGCCGGTGAGCGGATCGACGTAGGCGGCGATCGACGTCTCGAAATCGCCGGCGACGATCCACGGCGCGAGCGTGCTGCTGAAGCTGCCCGCACCGAGCAGCCGGGCGAACACCACGCACGCCGCCGCAAACGAGCCGGCGAGCGCCGGCACCGCGATCCAGTGCGCGCGGTGACCGGTGACGCGCCCGAACACGCTGTTGATGATGGCGCCGACGAGTGGAAAAGCAGGGATCCACCACACGGAAATCGACACCGGGCCATGCTAGCCGTGGGGCTCAGGGGTGTCAACCGAGACCGCGCGTGCCGGCGTGCTATGATCCGCCTCGTGCCTCCGCAGTCCCGCGCAAAGATCTGGATCCTCGTGGTCCTGCTCCTGATGCTCGCGGTGGTCGGATCGGTCTCCTATCTTGGCTGGCGGCAAACGGTTCCCGGCGTCCAGGTCACCAGCGCGCCGCCGCGCTTCATCGCGGCGAAGACCACGCTGGCGATCGGCCTCGAGGCGCGCCGCGGCTCGATCGTGAACGCCGACGCGCGCGTGATCCAGGGCGGCAGATCGGCCGTCGTCGCGAAGCAGGAGGCGCCGCTCGGGAGCGCCGGCCAGCTCTCGGCGACGTTCGAGGGCGCGGCGCTGGGGCTCCGGGAAGGCAGCGCCACGCTGGAGGTGAGAGCGCGCGACGACTTCTGGCGCCCGATCAAGCCGGGAGACCGACCAGTGGCCACGTTCCCGGTGACCGTGGACTTGACGCCACCGAAGATCGAGATCCTGTCCTCCACGCAATATATGTCGCCCGGCGGCGTGGGTCTCGTCGCGTTTCGCGTCGAGGCCGGCGGGACAGCATCGGTCACGGCGGGCCCGCGCTCGTTCCGGAGCTTTCCGATCGGACCTCCCGAACGTGGCGCGCGCGTGGCGCTGCTCGCGCTGCCCTATGACGTCGCGCCGGGAACGACGCTCGCCATCTCGGCTCAGGACGAAGCGGGGAACGTCGCGACGCGCACGATTCCGTTCGAGCTGAAGCCCAGGCGCTTCCCGCACGATCGCATCGAGGTGAAGGACGCCTTCCTCAACGCCAAGGTCCCGGAGCTCCTGCCCCAGCGACCGCCGAGCCAGCCGCTGATCGAGGCGTTCCTCGTGATCAATCGCGATCAGCGGAAACAGGCCGAGGCCGAGAAGCAGCGCATCGGACAGAAGACCGCGGACTCACCGCTGTGGGAAGGCGCGTTCGTCCAGCCGCGCAACACGAAGGTCTTCGCCAACTTCGCGGAGACTCGCACGTACTTCTACCAGGGTCGCGAGGTCGACCAGCAGGTCCACTACGGCTACGATCTCGCCTCCACCAAGCAGTCGCCGGTGCCCGCCGCCAACTCGGGCGTCGTCGCGTTCACGGGTCCGCTCACGATCTACGGCAATGCCGTCATCATCGATCACGGCTGGGGCCTGCAAAGTCTCTACGGCCATCTCTCGTCGATCGACGTCAAGCCCGGCGACAAGGTGGAGCAGGGCCGCGAGCTCGGACGCACGGGTTCCACCGGGCTCGCGCTCGGCGATCACCTGCACTACGAGATGCTGGTGAACGGGATCTCGGTCACGCCGGTCGAGTGGTGGGACGCTAAGTGGATCCGCGACCACGTCAACTTGCCGTTGAAGACGGCTGACCTCCCGGAGATCAAGGGTGCTGAGGTCGGCGAGCGCGACGAGGCCGCATCGCCGACGCGTCCGGCGCGCCGGCGCCGCGCGCGCTGAATCTCGCCTCACACCGCCATCTTCGGTCCGAAGCGCGACACGCGATCCCGCTGCTACTTCTTCTCGGCGGCCAAGCGCTAGCGGTCCTACTCCGGCCGCCCCCAATGGCTGTGGCGTATCCATCGTTGGGCATTGTCGGCGTTCTCATCCCGAGTCTATGTCGGCGCTATGCCCCTCAGCGCCGCGGACTAGTCGACGATATGTCATCGGACATCGTCGCGGAGAGCGCTCAGTAGAGGCACGCGTCGAGGATCGACAGCGCTTCCTCCAGTACCTGCGCTGGGGCCTTTCCGATTCGCCTGGCTTTGCGAGACCGGAAGTCGATCGACTTGACCTGCTCGACCATGACGAATCCGGTGACGTCCTGGCCTTCGGGGATCGACACATGAAAGGGGTAGTCGCGGCGGGTGTTTGTGATCGGACAGGCAATGCAAAGCCCCGTGTGTTTGTTGAAGAGGTCGTTGCTGACCACGAGGGCGGGACGACGCCCGCGTTGCTCGTGACCTGACTGGGGGTCGAAGGTGAGGGCGATC
>JBGPTW010000220.1:0-7551 GCA_041490825.1 Methylomirabilia bacterium
TAACTCCCAACGGCACCACCGATGGGGTC
Organism: Methylomirabilia bacterium; assembly: GCA_041490825.1. Classification (GTDB taxonomy): domain Bacteria; phylum Methylomirabilota; class Methylomirabilia; order Rokubacteriales; family CSP1-6; genus JBGPTW01. The sequence goes on from JBGPTW010000220.1 coordinate 30, forward strand.
CGGGTGTTCCCATTCGCGTCGGCCCTGCACGACGCCGTAGAGCCCGCGATAAGTCGGGCCGAGTCGTTGGACTGGCGAGGCCGAGCACGGTCTGGAACGCGGCCATCGGTGTTCGGCGTCGGTTGAACCGGAAGGTGAATTCGTTAAGGTACGCCTGAAGGTGTTGTTTCTTGACGCTCCCCGTGGTGCGTTCCCTGAAGCTCATGTCTTGAGGTTCGAGAACCGAGATAGCCCCCAAGGTAACGCCAGGACAAGACGAGCGCCGTTCACCTGCGCGCCGGCCTTGAGGAACACGAACTGCCCCTCGCCATGCATGCTGCCGAACTGCGGGAGCTGTTGCTTGCCGGACTCGGCGTACACGCGTTGCTTCACCCACACGCCCAGCTCTTCGAGCGACAGCCAGCCCTTGCCCGAGAACGCCTCGCCCTCAACGCCGCGCAGAAACACCCCGGTGAAAACACCGTGCCCCCGCGCTCCTGCGCTTCGTCGCCCTGACGCCCGGCCGTCAGGATCTGGATCGCCGGTTTCTTGACCATCTCCTCCAGCAAGTCGTCGCTGATCGAGCGATTGTCGATCGCGTAGCCCGAGTAGCACGCGTCCATCACGTAGAGGATGTGCTTGGCCGGTAGCCGGTCGGAGATCTTCCCGAGCGAGTCCATGCTGGTCGCGGTGGAGAAGAGGTTGCTCGGATCGCCGTCGACTGGAATCAGATACCCTTCTTCGTCGCCCGAGCGGAGCCGGTCCGTCTTGCCGTGACTCTCACGACCTTACCAGCAGACGATCTTAGCGCAATAGGTACCCCCTCTCGGCCCGCCGAGTTCCTACCGTCGCCGTGAATCACGCGTCATGAGGCCTGCTCGCGGGCGTAGAGCGGCACACTCTCGGCGATGATCCGCCGAACGAAGCGGTTGCCAGCGGCCAACTCCCGGTCCAGCTCACGCCGCGTACACACCGTGAGGTCGATCGGTATGGGAATCCCGAGCGGCTTGTAGAGCGGCGGCCGATCCTGGACAGGCACGTCGGACGCGTCCAGCACGATCAGCAGATCGGCATCGGCGAAGGCGTTGCGCGTTCCGCGGGCGAGGGATCCGAACAGGCGGATCTCTGCGATCTCCGGCCGACTCGCGCCGAGGTTTTCGGCGACAGTCTTCAGCGTCGCAAGCATCGACCCTCTATCGGGGTATCGAACGCGCACAGAACGCAACGATCGCCTCTGCGTCCCCGATAGCCTGGTCGGCCTCACGTCGGGTGTAACTTATTTCTTCTTGGTGCCCGTGGACGCCGACGGGGAGGTCTCCTTCACCTGGTGCGCGATGATCTGGTCCTTGATCTTGTCGTAGGTCGCCTGCGGGACGCCCGCCTTCTTGACGATCTCGTCCTTCCGCTTGTACGGGCGGTTGTCGACGATCTTCTTCGCGTAGGCGTCGCCGATGCCCGGGAGCTCCTTCAGGTCGGTCTCCGACGCGGTGTTGAGGTCGAGCTTCTTGCTGGACTTCTTCTCGGCGGCCTTGTCCGTGGTCGCGGTGCCGGACTTCGCCGGCGCCTTGTCGGTCTTGGTCCCCTGCGCCATCGCGTCCGGTGCAGCGAAGACACCTACGGCGAAGACGAGGGCGAGGAGCATCGCGGTGAGTCGGCTCATGGGTGGTCCCTCCTGGTGTTCCCCGTCAGGACGGGGATGTTAGCGCAATTTAACCATAGCGGTGGTTCATGGCCCAACGTTTGACAGCCTCATTGTCCCTTCCACCGCGCGGGTGCTATTCTCCCGACAGCTTTGCGGCCCCTTTCATAGTTACTTCAGGAGGAAAACACATATGGAGCGACGCAGGTTCATCGTGAAGGCTGGCGGAGTTCTGGCGGCCGCGGGCGCGGCGGCGATCGTCGATGCGCCGAACGTGATCGCGCAACCCAAGTTCCAGTGGCGGCTGTCCACGAGCTGGACGCCAGCCCTCGACGTCCTGCAGGGCGGAGCTCAACAGCTGGCGAAGATCGTCGACGAGATGAGCGGCGGCCGGCTCAAGATCCAGGTCTTCACCGCGGGCGAGCTCATGCCGGCCTTCGGAAACTTCGACGCCACCTCGCAAGGCACCATCGAGTCCTACATGAGCGCGCCGTACTACTTCGCGGGAAAGGAGCCGGCCTTCCAGTGGTTCTCGGCGGTGCCGTTCAGCTTCAACCCGCAGGCCCAGATGGCCTGGTATCTCGACGGCGGCGGACTCAAGCTGTGGGAAGAGGCGTACAGCGCGTTCAACCTCGTGCCGCGGCCGGGTCCATCGACCGGCGTGCAGATGGCCGGCTGGTTCAGGAAGAAGATCAACAGCATCGCGGATTACAAGGGTCTCAAGATGCGGATCCCGGGGCTCGGCGGCAAGATCGTGGCCGCCGCTGGCGGCACGGTCGTCCTCACTCCGGGCGGAGAGATCTACACGGCGCTCGAGCGCGGTGTCATCGATTCCGCGGAGTGGGTCGGGCCGCACGACGACATGAAGCTCGGCCTGCACAACGCCGCCAGGTACTACACCTGGCCGGGCTGGCACGAGCCCGGAACGACGGCGGAATTCAGCTTCAACAAGAAGACCTACGACGCGCTCCCCGCGGACCTCAGGGCGATCATCGACTACGGCTGCCGATCGATCCAGGTGTCGTCGCTGATGGAGTACGAGTACAAGAACACGGTCGCGCTCCAGAAGCTCAAGACCGAGTTCAAGAGCAAGGTGGAGCTCACTCAGCTCTCGACGGCGACGCTGAAGGAGCTGAAGAAGCTGTCCGACCAGGTGCTCAAGGAGGAGTCGGAGAAGACGCCGATGGCCAAGAAGGTCTATGCCTCGGTCAAGAAGTTCGAGAGCCAGCTCAGCGACTGGCGGCTCATCTCGGAGGCCGCCTACCACTCGCAGGTAGCGTCCGTTTGAAGGTGGGGGCCCCGAAATGGCCCCCACACCCCCTAACGCTCGCCGGGCCCGGAGTGAATCCGGACCCGCCTCGATCTCACGCCGCGTGTCCGGCGCCCCGAAATGGCCCCCACACCCCCTAACGCTCGGCGGGCCCGGAGTGAATCCGAGCCCGCCTCGATCTCACGCCGCGTGTCCGGGGCCCCGACTGGCCCGACGTGATTGGATCAGAACAAACTGCGGAAGAAGCTGATCGTCCCCAGCACCAGCGACGGATAGGCGATCGTCAACGTGAGCCCGATCAGTTGCAGGCCTACGAACGGCACCACGCCTCGATAGATCGTCGTCGTCGGGATCGTCTCGGCTGACGCCACGCCGCGCAGGTAGAACAGCGCGAAGCCGAAGGGCGGCGTGAGAAACGACGTCTGGAGGTTGACGCCGATCACCACACCGAGCCATACCGGATCGAAGCCGAAATGCGTCACGAGCACCGGCGTCAGGATCGGCACGTGGATGAAGCAGATCTCGAAGAAGTCGATGAAGAACCCGAGCACAAAGATCACGAACATCACGAGTCCGAGGACACCGTAGCGCCCGAGCGGCAGGGACGTCAGGAAGTTCTGGATCAGGTGGTCGCCGTTCAGACCTCGGAACACGAGCCCAAAGCAGTTCGCGCCGACGAGGATGAGGAACGCGAGGCTCGTGATCCTGAGCGTCCCCTGCATCACGGACCGAAGCATGGCCATCGAGAACCGCCCCTTGAGCATGGTCAGCGCGAGCCCGCCGGTGGCGCCGACGGACGCGGCCTCGGTGGGCGACGCGATGCCGACGAAGATCGATCCGAGGACGCCGACGATGAGCGTGAACGCCGGGATCAGCGCGATCGTGACACGCTTGACCGCCGCCGTACGGAACTCCGCAAGCTCGGCGCTCGGGATGGGAGGCGCGAGGTCGGGGCGCAGGTGCGCCAGGATGAACAGGTAGACGACGTAGAGGGCGACGAGCACGAGCCCCGGCACCACCGCGCCGATGTAGAGGTCGCCAACGGGCACACCCATGATGTCGCCGAGCAGGATCAGGATGACGCTCGGCGGAATGATCTGTCCCAGCGTGCCCGACGCGCAGATCGTCCCGCAGATCAGCTCCTTCTGGTACCCGCGGCGTAGCATCGTCGGCAGCGAGATGAGCCCCATCGTGATCACGCTGGCGCCGACGATGCCCGTCGAGGCTGCGAGGATCGCACCCACGATCACGACCGAGATGGCGATCCCGCCCTTCAAGGAGCCGAACAGCAGCGCCATCGTCTCGAGCAACTCCTCCGCGAGCCCGGATTTCTCGAGCGCCACGCCCATGAAGACGAAGAGCGGGACGGCGAGGAGCGTGAAGTTCGTCATCGTGCCCCAGATGCGAATCGGCAAGATGTTGAAGAAGTTCGCGTGCAGGAATCCGGACAGGACCCCGAGCGTGCCGAAGAACAGGCCCGTGAACGTGAGGCTGAATGCCACCGGGAAGCCGAAGAAGAGGAAGGCAATCATCCCGACGAACATGAGGGCCGCGAGGATCTGGTCGCCAGGCATCAGTGGATCTCCTTGGACCGGACCTCGGGGACTTCCCAGCCCATCGCCCAGTAGAAGTTCTTGATGACCTGGGACAGGCCCTGGATGCCCATCACCGCGAACGCGAGAATGATGACGCCCTTCAGCGCCCAGCGCGCCGGGATCCCCCCTGGATCGGGCGACCCCTCCCACACGCTGAGGGCGTTCTTGAAGAAGGGCCACGCCGTCCAGAGAATCAGCAGGCAGGAGGGATAGAAGAACACGAGCAGCAGGATGAAGTCGGTCCAGGCCTTCTTCCGCGGACTGAGCCGTGAGTAGAGGATGTCGACCCGCACGTGCTCGTCCCACAGCATGACGTATCCGCCGCCCAGCAGATACGTGATCCCGAACAGGTACCACTCGAATTCCTGCGTCGCGACGTACGAGCGATGGAACGCGTAGCGCATGACGACGTCCGTGAAGACCACGAGAACCATCGCGAGCATGAGCCAGGCAAGCCCGCGACCGAACCAGTCCTGCGCAGCGTCGATCTTCCGAGCGAGCTCACGAAGCATGAGGACTCCCGAGGGGAACGTTGACAGCGGTCACGAGCAATAGCACGGCCGGTCGGACCGCGTCAACGAAACGTGGCGCATCGGCGCATCGTCGGTCCTTGACAATCGCGTCCCGCAGTTCCTAGAGTCAGATCGACCCGTCGGTTTGCCGTACGCCGGCCGGCGTGCCGCGTGGCCAGGAGGACTCACCGTGCACTTCGTTGATTCGCGCCTCGCGCCCGTCTGGGAAAAAACTCAGGCCGGCGAACGACTGACCCGTGACGACGGCCTGCTCCTCTTCGAGACCGACGACCTGCTGGGCGTGGGCCGGATGGCCGACCACGTGAAATCCCGGCGCGAAGGCAACCGCGTCTACTTCGTCATCAACCGTCACATCACGCCGACCAACGTGTGCGTGCTCTCCTGCAGCTTCTGCGACTTCGCGCGGAAGAAGGGCCAGGACGGCGCGTACGAGCACACCATCGAAGACATGGTCGCGATGGTTCGAGAAGGCGTGCGCGAAGTCCACATCGTCGGCGGCCACCATCCGGACTGGCCGTTCGAGTACTACGAGCGCGTGATCGGCGCGATCCACGCAACGCATCCCCAGGTGCAGATCAAGGCGTTCACCGCCGCGGAGATCGATTACTTCTGGCGGCGCTGGAAGATCGAGCCGAAGGAATCGCTGGCCCGGCTCAAGGCCGCGGGACTGCAGTCGATGCCCGGCGGCGGCGCGGAGATCTTCTCGGACCGGCTCGCGCGGCTGCTCCACTACACCGGCAAGGCCAATCCGGACCGCTGGTGCGAGATCCATGGGATCGCCCATTCGCTCGGGATCCGGACCAACGCCACGATGCTCTACGGCCACGTCGAGACGCACGCGGAGCGCGTCGATCACCTGCTTCGTCTCCGAGAACAGCAGGACGCCTCGGGCGGCTTTCTGACGTTCATCCCTCTCGCCTACCAGGTCGGCCCCGCGCGCCTCGTTCCGAGGCAGACGCCCCCCACGGACAGCCTGAGGACGATCGCGGCAGCCCGCTTGCTGCTTGACAACTTTCCGCACATCGAGGCGTACTGGGTGGTGCTCGGCGAGGACACCACGTCCGTCGCGCTCCACTTCGGCGCCGACGACATCAACGGCACCCTGGAAGACGAGCGCATCCAGCACATGGCCGGCGCGCAGACGCCCGCCGGCGTGGCCCGGGAGCAGCTCTTCCGGATGATCCGCGACGCCGGCAAGATTCCGGTCGAGCGCGACGCGCTGTATACCATCGTCCAGGTCTTCAATTGACGGCGCCCCTCGATCAGATCCGGGACAAGGCGCTCAGCGGGAAGCGTCTCGACCGCGCCGAAGGCCGCTGGCTCCTCACCGAGGCGCCCCTCCTCGACGTCGGCGCGCTGGCGGCCGAAATCCGCTCGGCGAAGATCCCGGGCCGCGCGGTGACTTTCGTGATCGATTCGAACCCCAACTACACGAACGTCTGCATCACCGACTGTCAGTTCTGCGCGTTCTATCGCAAGCCCGGAGACCCCGAGGCGTACACGCTCACCGTGGACGAGGTCCTGGCCAAGGTGGAATCTGCCGCCGCGAAGGGGGCGACGACCGTCCTCCTCCAGGGCGGTCACAATCCAGCGCTCCCGCTCGAGTACTACGTCTCGCTCGTACGCGAGACCCGGCGACGCTTCCCCGGTGTCACGCCACACTTCTTCACCGCCTCCGAAATCCAGACGATGGCGCGCGTGAGCGACCTCACCGTCGGCGATGTCCTCGACCGGCTGTGGGGTGCCGGTCAGCGGACGCTGCCCGGGGGCGGCGCCGAGGTCCTGTCCGAGCGCGTGCGAAAGCGGATCGAGCCCAAGAAGGGCGGTCCCGCTGCGTGGCTCGACGTGCATCGCGAGGCGCACCGGCGAGGGTTCAAATCGACGGCGACGATGATGTACGGGCACGTCGAGGAACCGGACGATGTCCTCGACCATCTCGACGTCATCCGCGAGCTTCAGGACGAGCACGGAGGCTTCACCGCATTCGTCCCGTGGTCGTTCAAGCCGGGCAACACCTTGCTCGAGAAGTGGATCAAGCAGTACAAGGGTCCAAGCGCCTATCTGAGAATGCTGGCCGTCAGCCGTGTCTATCTCGACAACTTCCTGCACATCCAGGCGTCCTGGTTCTCGGAGGGCAAGCGCACCGGCCAGATTGCCCTCCACTTCGGCGCGGATGACTGGGGCGGTACGCTCTTCGAGGAGAACGTCCACAGGGCCGCCGATTACGTGAACACGATCTCCGTCGACGAAATGACCACGCTGATTCGTGACGCAGGCTTCACGCCCGTCCAGCGCACGACCGAGTATGAGATCGTGGGGGCCCCGAAATGGCCCCCACACCCCCAAACGCTGGGGAGGGTCCCGGGTTCCCCGGGACGCTCCTCGACTCTCCTGCCTCCGTATCAGCGCGAATAATTCATGAACGAGTGACGCGCGTGCCGGCCGGTGATCCGGCGGGAGACGGGCAGCCGGGGTCCTCTGACCACAGGCGCCTTCGTCCCGATCA
>JBGPTW010000221.1:0-7525 GCA_041490825.1 Methylomirabilia bacterium
AAACCCCCACATCCTCATACGCTCGCGGGGGGCGGGTTAACTCAGCGTCCGCGGCTATACTCGGCGGGGCCGGTGTGTGGGGCTGCGGTGGGGAGCTTCCTGCGGGAGTGGGGTTTTCTACGCGCTGATTGCTCCCCACCGCTGCTCCCCACGCCGGCGTGGTGTATCGTAGGCTGACGCGCCCGGGCGCCGGGCCGGCGTCGAAACCACGATCGAGAAACCCGGACACGGAAGAGGAGCGCATGGCCGAGACAGCGCAGCGTGTGATGGTGGTGACAGCGCACCCGGACGATTCGGAGTTCGGCGCCGGTGGAACCGTGGCCAAGCTGGTGAGGGAAGGCCGCGACATCGTGTACGTCATCGCGACGAACGGCAACAAGGGCTCGAGCGACCGCTCGATGACCCCCGAGCGGCTGGCCCGGATCCGTCAGGAGGAGCAGCGCAACGCCGCCCGCACGCTGGGCGTCGAGCAGGTCGAGTTCCTCGGCTACGAGGACGGAGAGGTCGAGGACACGCGGGACTTGCGGCGCGACATCACCCGGCAGATCAGGCGGTGGCGGCCCGATCTCGTCATCACGCAGAATCCTCACCGTTCGTACAACCTGGGCGCCTCGCACCGCGATCACCGGATCGTCGCCGGGGTCGTTCTCGATTGCGTCTATCCCCTGGCCCGCGACTACATGGCCTTTCCGGAGCTCATGCCCGAGTACGAGCCTCACAAGGTCCGCGAGATTTACGTGATGCAGTGGAACGAGCCGCAGCTCGTGGTCGACATCTCGGACACGATGGACGTGAAGATCAAGGCGCTCTCGTGCCACGCGTCGCAGGTGCCCGACTTTCCCGCGGTGGAAGCGCGCGTCCGAGAGCGATCCGCCTGGCTCGGAAAGAGCAACGGCTACGCGTACGCGGAGGCGTTCGACCGGATCGCCATCGTCCGGTAGAATACGTCGGTGCGCCGGCGCCTGACTGTCTCGCTCCTTCTTCTGCTCCTCACCGCAACGTGCGTTGCGGCCCAAGCGCCGGTCGCACCGCCGACGGCAACCTGGCTCGCCGAGCACGTCGCGATGCTGGCCGCCCCCGACATGGAAGGTCGAGCATCGGCGACCCCGGGCGGCGAACGCGCAGGCGCGGAAATTGCCGCATGGCTTCGTGAGGCCGGCCTCCGCCCCGGCGGCGATGCCGGGACATTTTTTCAATCGTTCACGATCTCGACGGTTACGAGGGTCGCCGATACCAGCGACCTCACCGTCTTGGCCTCCCCGATGCCGCGACTCGAGCTGAATCAAGACTGGCGACCCCACGTCGGGTCGCTCGAGCAGCACATGGAAGCTGGGATTGCGTTCGTCGGCTACGGTGTGACAACCGCGGACGGTCGTTACGACGACTACGCCGCCTTTGACGCGCGGGGAAAGATCGCCCTGGCTCTGGATGGCGCGCCGGCCGGTGTCCCGGCGGCGGAAGCGACGAGGATCGAGAAGCTGCTGGCCGCGCGCCAGCGCGGTGCCGCAGCGCTCTTGATCGTCGCGGACAAGCTTCCTGCGCTCGCCGCCACTGCGGCGCCGGTCAAGATCGTGTCGGGCACGGTCGCGAGGACGGCCGCCGACCGACTGCTGGCGGCGAGCGGATGGACGACCGCCAGAGCGGAGCAGAAGCTGCAGCAGACACGCGCTCCATTTTCGTTCGACGTGCCCGCGCGCGCCCGACTGCACGTTGAGCTCGCGCACGAGGAGCGGCGGACCGCCAATGTCGTCGGCGTCCTGCCCGGACGCGACCCGGCGCTGGCGTCGGAGGTCGTCGTGGTCGGCGCGCACTACGACCACGTCGGTCGCGTCAACGGTCAGGTGCATCCCGGCGCTGACGACAATGCGTCGGGCACGGCCCTGGTGGTCGGCCTCGCCCGCGCGTTCGCGGCCGCGGGCGGCGCGCCTCGCACGCTCGTGTTCGCGCTGTTTTCCGGCGAGGAGCTCGGTCTTCTGGGCTCCCGCTACTACGTCCGCCACGCCGGAGCTGGGCTCGACCGTGTCGTCACGATGGTGAATCTCGACATGGTGGGCCGCATGCGCGGCGATCATCTGATGGTGACAGGTCTCGATACCGGCCAGGGTCTCCGGAGCCTGGTGAAGGAAGCGGCGCGCGGGCTGCCGATCGATCTCGATCTGCGCGGCGCACCGGTCGGCCCGTCGGATCACTCCCGGTTCTACAGCAGCGGGGTGCCAGTGCTCTTCTTCTCCACCGGGACGCACGAGGATTACCACAAGCCGGGCGATACCGCGGACAAGATCAACGCGGACGGAATGGCTCGAATCGGCACGCTGGGCGCGGCGACGATCGAACGCCTCGCCAACGGGTCTCGCGCAGCGTACGCGAGAGTGCCGATGCGCGAACGTGGCGCTGCCGGTGGCGCGTTCTTCGGCATCATGGCCGAACCAGGGCGCGAGGCCGACGGTCTGAGGCTCGCCGACGTCGTACCCGGGAGCTCGGCAGCCCGCGCCGGTGTGCGAGAGGGCGACGTCATCGTGCGGTTCGCCGGCGTGCCCGTGAACGGCTTCGACGACCTTCGCGAGGTCTTGCGTGACAAGACCGCGGGCGACCGGGTCGAGGTCGTGTATCTCCGCGACGGCGAGGAGCGCACCGCCTCGACGTCACTCGACAGTCGTCCGTGAAGGAGCAGCAACGATGGTGGACCGAGAGCTTCTCGACGCACGCACGCTGACCGAGCTGATGGAGCGGCGGTCACGGCTCACGCCGGACAAACCGTACTTCCACCTCTACGGCGACACGGTGACGTATGCGCGGTTCTGGGAGCAGAGCGGCGTCTACGCGGCCGGGCTCGCCCGCGCAGGGGTGGGACGAGGCGACAAGCTCTGCCTGATCTATCCGACGTGCGCGGAGTTCTTCTACACGTTCTTCGGCGCCCTGAAGCTCGGCGCGGTTCCGGTCCCGCTCTATCCGACGCTCGGCGTCGAGGCGACCGCGAACATCTTCCGGAATTCGGACGCGACGGCCGTGGCAACGATCGGCTGGTTCCGTTCCGGAGTCGACGCCAGCGTCGCGCTCGCGCCAAACATCAAGACGGTGCTCGAACCGCCCGACCTGGAAGCCGCCGGGGTGGCCCCGTCGACGCCGGCCGCTGACGAGGATGATCTCGCGTTCCTCCAGTACACCTCCGGCAGCACCGGCCACCCGCGCGGCGTCATGCTGACCCACCGCAACGTCGTCGAGACGTTGCACTTCATGACCGAAGGCGCCGGACTCACCGCCGCGGATCGCGTCGTCTCGTGGCTGCCGCTCTACCATGACATGGGCCTCATCGGCTGCTCGTTCACGCCACCACTCAGCGGCGCGCCGATCTGGCTCCTGCCGCCGGACCTCCGCAATCCCCGACAGTGGCTCAACCTGATCACCGAGGTGCGCGCGACGTTCACCGTCTCGCCGGACTTCGGCTACCGAAACTGTGTGCGCAATGTGCGCGACACCTCCGACCTCGACCTCAGTCACCTCAAGGCCGCGCTCTCCGGCGCCGAGCCGGTCCGGCCCTCCACGATCGAGGCCTTCGAGCGTCACTTCGGCGTGAAGCGGGTGATCGCGCCGTGTTACGGGCTCGCCGAAGCGACCCTCGCCGTCGCCATCTGGCCGCGCACGACGGCGCTTCGCCTCGATCCGACCGCCCGCTTCCTCTCGGTGGGGAGACCATGCCGCGGCGTATCGGTGCGCATCGTCGCGCCGGCCAACGAGCAGGCGCCGGCCGAGATCCTCGACCTGCCGGCCGGCGTCGATGGCGAGATCTGTGTGCACAGCCCGGGCGTGATGAAGGGCTACTACAACGATCCCGAGGCGACCGCACGGGTCTTGATGCCGGATGGTTGGCTGCGCACGGGCGACCTCGGCTTCGTCGACGCCGAGGGCTACCTCTTCGTGACCGGCCGGCTGAAGGACGTCATGATCATCAGCGGCGAGAACGTGATTCCGGGCGACATCGAGGAGATCGTCGATCATGTGGCCGGCGTCCGTTACTCCGCGGCGGTCGGGATCGACAGCGAGCGCACGGCTTCCCAGCGTCTCTACGTGGTCGCCGAGGTCCGCGACGAGAACGCGGCCGAGGACGCCTACCGTGCGCTGAGCCGCAGCATCGTGGCGGCGGTCTACAAGGCCCGCGGACACCGGCCGGCTCGCGTTCTGCTGGCGCGCGCCGGCACCATCCCCAAGACGTCGAGCGGCAAGATCCAGCGCTCGCGGCTCGGGCAGATGATCCAGAACGACGAGCTGAACGAGCGCCTGGTGCTCCGCTGACGGCTGCCCTGCGCTTCGGCTGTCATCTCCCAATCTACGGGCCTGCCGCCACGCGCGACGCGCTGCTCGGGTTCGCCCGGCGGATGGAGGCCCTCGGCTACGATTCGCTGTGGGTGAGCGATCACGTCGTCATCCCCTGGACGATCCGGTCGCGCTATCCCTACAGTCCGACCGGCGAGTTTCCGTTGCCGCCGACGGGAAATTTCCTCGAGCCCCTCACCGCGCTGGCGCTCGTCGCCGGCGTCACCGAGCGCATCATGCTCGGCACCAGCGTGCTGGTCGTGCCGCATCGCCATCCCGTGCTCACGGCCAAGATCCTGGCAACGCTCGACCATGCTGCGCCGGGCCGGATCATCCTGGGCGCGGGCGTCGGCTGGATGAAAGAAGAGATCGAGCTCTTCGGGGTGCCGTACGAGCGGCGTGGAGCCTGGACCGACGAGGCGCTCCACATCATGCGCGCGTGCTGGCGCGACGAGCACGTGTCGTTCGCCGGTGAATTCTTCCGATTCGACGACCTGGCCTGCTTTCCGAAGCCGGCGCGCGGCGCCATCCCGATCTGGATCGGCGGGCACACGCGACGCGCGCTCAGACGAGTGGCCGAGCTCGGCGACGGCTGGCATGCGGCGTTCGCGGACCGCACGGCGCTCGCAACAGGCCTCGCGGATCTGCGCCACGCCTGCGCCGGGCGCCAGCGAGACGCCTCCACGCTCACGGTCAGTGTTCGGCTCGGATTGTCCGCGCGGCGCTCTGCCACGGATCTCGTTGCGGACCTGGAAGGGCTGCGCGAGGCCGGGGCCGAGCACGTCATCCTCGAGTCGCGCATGCGCGATCTCGGGGAGATGACCTCCCTCTACGAGCGGTTCGCCGACGACGTTCGGGCGCGTCTCTGATGTTCGACGCCCTGCCCGTCGGCAAGAAGGTGAGCTCCCGCGTCCCGCATTCATCGGCGACACGGTCACCGTGACGTACGAGATCGTCGAGCACGATCGCGCGAACGGCAAGGCGCTCGCAAAGGTGACGTGCACAACCGGGCGGGGCGACGTCGTGGCCGCCGCGACGCATATTCTCAAGTTCGTCGAGTAAACCACCGCTGATCGGGGCGAACTGAATCGCCGCCGATCGGGGCGCGGCTGGCTGGGTAGGGCCAGCGCGAAGTCAGGCCTCCGTCTGAGCGTCGGCCCTACCCAGCCAGCCGCGCCCCGATCGGCAGCGCTACAGCTTCGAGCCCGACTTCGCCCAATCGTCCAGAAACTTCTTCAGGCCGATGTCCGTGAGCGGATGCTTCATGAGCTGCTCGAGCACCGTGAACGGCAGCGTGACGACATGCGCGCCCGCCTTCGCCGCATCGATGACGTGAAGCGGATTCCGGATGGAGGCGGCGAGGATCTGGGTCTTGAATCCCTGCACCCGATAGATCTCGGCGATGTCGCGGATGAGGTCCATGCCGATCTGCCCGATGTCGTCGAGACGCCCGAGGAACGGGCTGATGTAGTACGCGCCGACCTTGGCGGAGAGCAACGCCTGGGTCGCCGAGAAGCACAGTGTCTGGTTCACCCGGATGCCTTTGCCGGTGAGGTACTTCACCGCCTTGAGACCATCCTTCGTGAGCGGGCACTTCACGACGACGTTGGGGGCGATCTGCGCCAGCTCCTGGCCTTCCTTCACCATGCCCTCGAAGTCCGTGGCCACCACCTCCAGGCTCACGTCACCGGGGACGATCGAGCAGATCTCCTCGACCAGCGGCCGGAAGGGCCGCTTCTCCTTCGCCACGAGCGTCGGGTTGGTGGTGACTCCGTCGACGATGCCGATGGCGACACCTTCCTTGATCTCCGAGACGTTCGCCGTGTCGAGAAAGATTTTCATCGCGCCCTCCCCCTGACGATCATGGTCGCCGTTCGATCCTCACCCTGGCGCCCGCGCGGACCTGCTTGAACACCGTGGCGTCACCGGTCACGCGCCCGACGACGTTCACTGCGCTCGCCGGCCGGATCTCCTTCCCTTCGCTCATCGGCGTCGGGCCGAAGAAGATGCAGAACGCCTGGCCCGGTGGCCAGTACGCGAGGTCGCCCATGTCGACGACGTCGCGTGGCGCCTCGGGTCCCGCCGTGAGACCAATGCCGAAATAGATCTCGTCGCCCCACGTCTGGGCCGTGGCCTCGATCGGCAGCGCGTCCCAGATGGCCGTCGCTGTCCGCGAACCGTTCAAGAGCGCATCGGTCGAGATGCCCCCGGCGGTGATCGTGATCGGACGATCCGCCATCGAACGAGCCTAGTCTGCGCGTCCGAACAGTGTCAAGGCGACGTCGCGCCTCACGAGGCGCGACGGTACTCGGCGAGCGTCGTGGCGAGCGTCACTCGATCCGGAATCGCCGACCACGCTTCCCCGCGCACCGACAGCGCGGCAGCGCACGCGGCCGTCCCCGCGGCCTCCCAGGGATCGCCCTCGAAGTGATAGTTCACGAGGAACGTCGCCGCGAACACGTCGCCCGCGCCCGTGGCGTCCACTTCCTCCACGGGCCATGGCGCAATTTCGTACCGGTAGCCGTTGACGAAGAGCAGGGCGCCATCCCGCCCCGCCGTCAGCACGCCGACGGGTACGTGCTGGAACCACTCGGTCACGGCGCCTTCCTGACCCTGCACGTCCTCCCCGCTGAGAAATAGCGCCTGGAGATGCGCGAGCACGACGGGCGCGGACTCCCAGGCTCGCGGAACCACCGTCCCATCCGGCGCGACCTGGCGCAGCCAGCCCTGTGCGGCGGCGCCGACGGCCGCGTCGGTGAAGGCCGTGGCGCAGAGCGGATCGACTTCTCCCGCGACCGGCGCCAGCAAGACGATCGGCGCCCCCACCCAGTCGTCCGGAACGTCGTCCATGCCGAGCGGCTCGGCGATCGCGGTCACGCCCATGATGCGCGGACCGTCGGCCTGGCGATGTTCGAACCGGGTGGTCACCGGCGCCGGCACCCTCACGACCTCGATGCGTGGCGGCACCAGATCGAGCGGGAAGTCGTCAGCATGGCTGGTCAACAGGCCGACCGACAGTCCAAGCCGCTCGGCCGTGACCGCCGCGTAGAGCGCCGCGCCGCCCGGACGGAGAGCGTCGCCGAAGCGATCGAGCGTGATGTGGCCGACGGCGACGAAGTCGGGCGAAGTCAGGCTGGGACTCCGGAGGTGTCGAGGAGCGGCACGGGTTACCCGTGGCGCTCCGAGCGTGGGGGGGGGTGGGGGGGCCAGTCGG
>JBGPTW010000222.1:0-7416 GCA_041490825.1 Methylomirabilia bacterium
CGCCGCCCCCCCCCCCACGCGGCGCTCCCCGCCCCGCCGCGCCTGCGGGGTCGCGCCGCGTGGGCTGCCGTGGCGCGCCCCCCCCCCCGCCGGGGCCCCCCCCCCCCCCGCGCCCCCGCCCGACCCTGGTTATAGACGTTCATGAATCACGCGCGCGGGACTGTTCGATGAACGACGCAGCCCAGGGACAGCGTGTTACCGCGGGCTGGCCGGGTCGGTGGGGGGCCGGTTGACCCGTTCCCGAAGCGTGCGATCGAGGGCAACCAGGCCAGGAGTGGGAACGGCTCGCGGGTCATCGGTCAAAGGGCCTCGTGGTCAGAGGCCCCTCACCGACCCGGCCGGCCCGCGACGCCACGCGCTCGATGACAGTGAGCGTTCATGAATAATCCGGGTCATCCGCGCATCTGGGGCGACAGCCACAGATAAACGAGGTCGACGACAAGGTTGATCATCACGTACGCCACGGTCGAAACGAGCGTGAACGCGAGGATCGCCGGGTAGTCCTGGTTCTCCACCGCCGCCACCGCGTACAGGCCGAGGCCAGGCCACGCGAAGATCGTCTCCGTCACCACGACACCTCCGATGAGCTGGCCGAGCTGAATGCCCACCACCGTGACGATCGGCACGGCGGCGTTGCCGAGCGCGTGCCGCAGAATCACCTGCGCCTCGGGCACACCCTTGGCGCGTGCGGTGCGCAAATAATTCTCGTGCAGGATGTCGAGCATCGCCGCTCGTGTGACGCGCGTGATCATGGCGAGCGAGATCACGCTCAGAATCGACGCCGGCAAGACGAGGTGGCGAAGCGCATCGCGGAACAGGGCGACGTCACCCCGGAGCAGCGCGTCGACGAGCAGCAGACCGGTCACCGGCGGTCGCGGCGTCATGCCCACGGTGAGTCGCCCGCTGGCCGGCAGCCAGTCCACCACTCGATAGAAGACAAGAACAGCCATGAGGCCGAGCCAGAAGATCGGCATCGAGCCGAGGAACACCGACGCGGGCGTGATGAGCCGATCGGGCCAACGGCGCGCCCACACCGCGGAGACGACGCCGAGCGGGATACCGACGACGGCGCTGATGGCGATGGCGGCGAGCGCCAGCTCGACGCTCGCCGGCCAGAACGTGCTGAGATCCTGGATGACGGGCTTGCCGTTCACCATCGAACGGCCGAAATCGCCCTGAAGCACGTTGCGCACGTAGTACACGAAGCGCAGCCACGCCGGCTTGTCGAGTCCCAGCCTGGCCCGCGCGTGCGCGATCATCTCCGGCGTCGCGTCGCCGCCGCCCGCCGCGACGAACGCAGGATCGCCGGGAAGCTTCTGCGTCAGCGCGAACACCGCCATCGTGATCGCGAGGAGAAGCAGCACCAGCAGCGGAAGCCGAGCGAGGATCAGACGCATGCGTCAGGACATCCGGCTCATCGGGTCCAGCGCGTCGCGGACCCGCTCGCCGAGAATGTTGAACGCGAGGACGGTCAGAAAGATCGCGAGGCCCGGAAACGTCGCGTACCACGGATAGTCGAGCAGGTACTTTCGTCCGATCGTCACCATCGCGCCCCACTCCGGCAACGGCGGCTGCGCGCCGACGCCAAGGAACGACAGCGCGGCGAGCAGCAGAATGGCGAGGCTGATGTCGATCGTCGCTTTCACGAGCACCGGCGACACACAATTGGGCAGCAGGTGACGGAGAAGAATCTTCCACGGTCGCTGCCCGAGTGCGCGCGTGCTCAGGATGAACTCGCGGTCGCGGTACACGAGCACCTGCGCCCGCATGAGGCGCGCGTACTGCGCCCACCACGTCACGGCGAGCGCGAGCACGCAGTTGCCGAGGCCGCGACCCAGCACGGAGGTCAGCGCGAGCGCCCAGATGATCTGCGGGAACGCGAGGAAGAACTCGATGACGCGCATGAGGAGCTCATCGGTGCGCCGTCCCGACGATCCGATGACGAGACCGCCCAGCGTTCCCACGCCTGCAGCGAGCGCGATGAGCGAGAGCGCAGCGGCCAGTGTCGGTCGCGTCCCGTACACGACGCGCGCCCAGAGATCGCGTCCGTTCTCATCCGTGCCGAACGGGTGCGCGAGACTCGGGGGCGCGAGGCGCGCGAGAAACTCGATCGCGTTCGGGTCGCGGGCGGTGAAGAGTCCCGGCACCGCCGTCATGGCCGCCAGGATCAGCAGCACGACGGCGGCGCCGACGACGAACGGACCGCCGGAGAGCGCGACGCGGACGCCACGGAGCGTAGCGCGGACGCCACGGAGCGCAGCGCGGACGCCACGGGGGAACGCGTCGATGCGGCTCAGCGCTCGCGGTACATGTCGTAGTACCGGAAGGAGACCCGGTCCCCCTGGTACACGAAGCCCTTCACGTCCTTGCGCGCGACGAACTTGTCCACGATGCGGCCGTTCACGACGATCGCGGCGTCCGTCCACACCAGCTCGGCGGCCTGGCGGGCCAGCTTCAGCTCACGATCGGGATCGAGCGACGTCATCGACTCGTTGATCAGCTTGTCGTACTCGGGATTCGAGTAGTACGTGAAGTTCCGCCCGCCCTTCGAGGGAAACGCGTCCGAGTGGTACATGTGGAAGAGGTAGTCGTGAGGCGAGGCGACGAACATCGGCCGGAAGTACGCGAAGAGATGGATGGCGCTCTGCGGGTCTTTCGTCGCGCCCCAGTCCGTGGCCCTCTTGACGAGCGCCGGCCACGTGTCGTCGAAGAACTCCACCTTGATGTTGAGCTTGTTCAGCTCCGCTTGCATCAGCTCGAAGATCGCGCGCTTGTCCACGTCACCCTTCTGCGACTGGAAGCGCAGCGTGAATCCACCGTTGGGATACCCGGCCTCGGCGAGCAGTTTCTTGGCGCGATCCGGGTTGTACGGATAGGGGTTCTCCATCCGCCAGTCGCGGCCGAGCAGCGGCGTGAAGAGCGGTCCCGGGTTCGCGGTGTGGCCGGTGATCGCATTGAACGCGTCCTGGTTCCACATGTGGTGGATGGCCTGGCGCACGCGCAGATCTTTCGTCGGCGGCGCCTGCGTGTTCAGGTACGTGACCATGAGACTCGTGCCCGGCTTCTCGTACACCGTGAGCGCGGGATTGCGCTTGAGCGCGGGCAACGCGTCCTTCGTGATGTTCTCCGCCCAGTTGAGCTCGCCCTTCTCGATCATGATCCGCTGCGTTTCCGGCTCGTAGATGTGCCGCAGATTGATCGTGGTGAACTTGTTGCCCGGCCAGCCGCGCCAGTAGAGCGGATTCTTCTTGCCGACGTGGATGATGTTCGCCTCCCATCGCTCCAGCACGTACGGTCCCGTGCCCGCCGTGTGCTCGCGGAGCCAGCTCTGCGCCTGGTCTCCGCCGTCGTGCTCCTTCAGCGCCTTTGGGCTCACGACGAGCAGGAACCGCAGACCTCCGAGGAACGGCGTGTACGGCTGCTCGAGATGCATGACGACGGTGTTCGGCGCCGGCGTCTCCACGCGCACGATGGCCTTGATGTACAGATACGCCGCCTTCTTCAGCGCCTGCGCGCGTTCGATGGACAGCTTCACCGCGGTTGCGTCGAACGGTGTGCCGTCGCTGAATTTCACGCCGTCGCGTAGCGTGAACGTGTACGTCTTCCCGTCCTTCGCCATACGCCATGCGGTGGCGAGCACGGGCCGCACGCCGTTCAAGTCCTCGTTCAGCCCGACGAGGCCCTCGTAGAACGTGTCGCCGGTCCACCACAGCGTGTCGAGCGCGCCTGCGTGCGGGTCGTAGCTCCCGAGCTGCGTGTACTTGCCGACGTTCAGCACGTTCTCTTGTGCCGGCGCTCCCTGCGGGGCGTAGAGCGAGAACCCCACGACGAGCGCGAGCACCGTGACCATGATCGTTCCCCGTTTCATCGCTCGACCCTCCCTCGACGAACCGATTACCGGAACGCCGGAATGATGTCGCGCCCGTACGTCTCGAGCAGCGAGAAATGATGCTCGGGCTCCACGACGCCAATGTAGAGACAGACCTGCGTCACGCCGACGCTGACGAGCCGTTGAATCTTCGCACGGACCTGCTCGGCGGTGCCGATCAGTGTGAGGCGATCCGCCATGTCGTCGGTCACCGCGCGCACGTGCGGCGCGTCCGGGTGGCCGTGCTTCGAATAGTCGTAGCCGCGCACCGCTTCCATGCCCTCGACGAGATCCGCGGGCAGGTCGGACGGCGCGTAGTGCCGCAGCAGATCCTTCACGTGATTCGACACCGTGGCGGGGAAGCCGCGGACTCGCGACAGCGCGTGCTCGCGATCCGTCGAGATGTACGATGGTGCGCCGGCGACCACTTCCAGCTCGCTCCACTTTCGCCCCGCCTTCTCCGCCGCCCTGCGCGCGTGGCCCACGGCCCACTCGACGACGCTCGGAGAAGCAAGCTGCAGAATCAGCCCGTCGGCGTCTTCGCCGGCGAGCGCGAGAACACGAGGACCATAGGCAGCGACGAGGACGGGTACGCGACGCCGCAACCACGCGAACCGAAGCTTCGCGCCGTGAAGCTCGACTTCGTCGCCGCGGCACAACACGCGGATGATGTGGAGCGATTCCCGAAATTCGGCGACGGTCATCGGCTTGCGATTCATCGTGCGCACGGCGCTGTCGCCGCGCCCGAGGCCGATCACCGCGCGTCCGTCGAAGAGCTCGCCGAGCGTCGCGAGCGAGCTCGCGACGACGGTGGGATCGCGCGTGACCGGATTGGCGACGAATGGTCCGATGCGCAGGCGCGACGTCGACATCGCCGCCGCGGTGAAGTACGCGCCGGTCTCGTGCCAGATGAGATGCGAGTCCCCGAACCACGCGTGGTCGAACCCGACGTCCTCGGCGACTTTCAGGCAGGCGATGACGTGGGACAGGGAAAATTGCCCGGGCCGGAACATCACGCCGAAGGTGAGCACGCGGGTCTCAGGTGGTCGCCGGCGCGAGCACGCGTCCGCGCGGGCGCTCGGCCACCACGTCGCCCTTCTCGTAGACGATCTCGCCACCCGCGATCGTCATGTCCGGGAAGCCGCGGGCCAGGTAGCCGTCGTACGGTGTGAAGTCGGCCACGGAGTGGAGCTCTCCGACGTTCACGCGCACCTCGCGGTCAGGATCGACGATCACGAGGTCGGCATCGGAGCCGACTTCGAGGGCGCCTTTGCGCGGATAGAGGCCGAAGAGACGCGCGGCGTTGTACGAGGTGAGCCTCACCACGTCCTGCAGCGTGAGACCGCGGCGGTGCACGCCTTCGCCGAGCATCGTCGGGAGGATCATCGCGCTGCCGCCTGGAATGCCCGGGCGCGCGGCCCAGAGGTCCGTTCCCTTCGCCGCCTTGGTATACGGGCAGTGATCCGAGCCCAGCACGTCGATGGTGCCGTCGAGGAGTCGCTGCCAGAGCGCGTCGATGTGCTCACGGCTTCGGAGGGGCGGGTTGACCTTGCCTTCGACGCCGCGGTTCGTGTCCTTGTCCAGCAGCAGGTAGTGCGGACACGTCTCCGTTGCCACACGCCCGCGTCCCCATGACTTTTGCCGGAGGAACTCCGACCCGAGGCCGATGCCCATGTGAGGAATCAGCAGCCGGACAGAGGCGGCATCCGCGAACGCCACCATGCGGCGGATCGCCTCGAGCTCGCCGAACACCGGCCGCGAATCCGACCACGCCGCGGTGTCCTGTCGTCCCGCGAACGCCTTCTGGTGGAGCTCGATCAGCTCCATGTTCTCGCAGTGCACGATGGCCAGGCCGCCCGACACCCTCGCGACCTGCTGGAAGACGGTGAAGATCTGATCGTCGCTCATGCCTTGAATGCCGCTCGGCGAGATCTCGCCGCGCTTGTAGGCCATGAAGCTCTTGAAGGAGCGCACCCCGAACTCCGAGGCCATGCGCGGGATCTCAGCGATCTGCTCGGGTCGGATGAGGATGGCGTGGAACACCATGTCGGCCACGCTGCCTTCGCGCACTGCGAGATGCATGTCGCCGAGCACCTCGAAGTACGATCCGCGCGTGATCACGAAGACGAACATCGTGGTGACGCCGCCCGTGACGGCGTGACGGCTCTCCGTGATGCAGTCCGCGGCGAACGACTGGTTGGCGTTGCCGAGATGGATGTGCGTGTCGAGGAGACCGGGGAACACGTAACGCCCGCCCGCGTCGACGGTGCGGCGCGCGTCCACCGTCTCGCCCACAGCGAGCACCGCCGCGACCTTGCCGTCACGCACGGCGAGCGTGCACGGCACGATCGCGTCGGGCTTCACCACGCGGCAGTCGCGGACGAGGAGGTCGGCCTTCATCGCGGCTGACTCTGCTCCTTCACGACTTCACCGTAGGCGTCGGCCCGGCGGAACTTGAAGAAGCCCCAGAGATCGCGCACGTCGTCGCAGGCCTTGGGATCGATCTCCGCGTAGAGGATCTCGTCGTGCTTGTCGCCCGCACGCCCGATCACGGCGCCGCGCGGGTCGATGAACACGGCGGAGCCGAAGTACTGGCGATTCGGCGCCCCACCCACGTCCGCGCCGACCTTGTTCACGCCACCCACGTAGAACATGTTGGCGATCGCATGACCTCGGAGCTCGACCTCCCAGACCTCGCGGATCCACTCGCGATACGTCGCCGTGGGCACGAGCACGAGATGGGCGCCCTTGAGCCCGAGCGTGCGCGCCGCCTCGGGGAAGTGGCGGTCGTAGCAAATGAGGATGCCGAGTTTGATCCCGAACGGCGTGTCGAATACCGGAAACCCGAGGTTGCCCGGCGTGAAGTAGAACCGTTCATCAGCCGGTGTCTCGCCCTTGCCGACCGTGCGGAGAATCTGTGGAACGCTCATCTTCCGGTACTTGCCGATCAGCTCGCCGTCCGGCCCGATCACGGTGGCCGTGTTGTACAGCTTGCCGCCGTCGTTCTCGTAGAGCGGATAGACGAGCACGGTGCCCGTCTCCTTGGCCACCTTGCGCATGCGATTCACGGCGGGCCCCGGGATCGGCTCCGCGAGATCGAAGAAGGCCGGGTTCCGTTCGTAGCAAAAGTAGGTCGTCGTGCAGAGCTCGGGAAAGCAGATGATCCTGGCTCCATTGCCCGCCGCTTGGCGGGCGAGATCCTCGGCCTTCTGCACGTTGACGTCTTTCGAAACATGACCGCTGAACTGCACGAGAGCGACGCGCGCCATCCGGACACCTCCTGAAGCGGATCAGCCGGCACTCTAGCATCTCTCTGGAGGTGCTGCACCCGGCGTGACGTCTCGGGCTAGCCGACGAGACTCCGGCGCGCGGGTGCTTCGCGCGGATTATTCCTGAACGAACGAGGCGTGCGCCGGCCGGTGATCCGGCAGGAGATGGGCAGCCGGAGTCCTCTGACCACAGGCGCCTTCGCCCCGATCATCGCCGAGCACTTCCCAATCGTCACGGCTGCGTCGTCGCCTCGCGTGACGGGAATGGGTCACCCGGAC
>JBGPTW010000223.1:0-7356 GCA_041490825.1 Methylomirabilia bacterium
CACGCCTCCCCCGAGCACCAGCATCGCGGTGGCGTGGCCATGGTCCGTTCCGCGATTGCCGTTCTCGGCCACGGTCCGGCCGAACTCCGACATCGTGAGCACGACGACGTCGGCCATGCGGTCGCCGAGGTCGCGCGTGAACTCTCCGACCGGCAACCTCTTCATGGATCCCTCCGACGGAGCGTGATCTCCGCCTGACGATAGCAAAGTCGCACGGTAGGGCCCGAGGAATCATGTAAGATTTCGCGTGAATGACCCATCTGCATCAGATCCTGGGACAGCAGGTGGACCAGTGGCGGACGGATGGGTACCCCTGTCCGGACTACCCCGCCGTCGCCGAGATCTTCGAGTGGGCTCGCGACGATCAGACAGGATCGCTGCGTTTCCTGCGCCGGCCCCAGCTCCGAGCCCTCGAAACCTACTGGTATTTGCGCCTGATCGAGAAGACACCGCACGTCTTCGATCTCTACAGCCGGTTGTTCCCGTCGCCTCCCGATCTGATGGCGGCGCTTGGGCTCACCAGCCCGGCGCTCATGCGTCAGATCGTCGGTCAGCCGCTCGAGTCCCTGTGGGACCGCATCAAGATTGACGACGCGTTCGTTCGCGAGCACCACCTCGAAAGCCTGCGCGAAACGTTGACGCTCGGATACGCGAGCTACATCCTCGGGCTCGCGATGGGCGCCGGAAAGACGATCCTGATCTGTGCCGTCTTCGCGACCGAGTTCGCGATGGCGCTCGAGTATCCGGAAGGGCCCTTCGTGCAGAACGCGCTGGTGTTCGCGCCGGGCAAGACCATCATCGAGTCGCTGCGCGAGCTCCTCAGCGTTTCGTACGACCGGATTCTTCCGCCTCGGATGCACAAGTCATTCGCCGCTTCGGTGAAGCTGACGTTTACCCGCGACGGCGACAAGGACATCCCGGTCGTCCGCGAGAGCCTGTACAACGTCGTCGTCACCAACACGGAGAAGATCCGTATCCAGAAAGAAACAGTTCGGCGTGGCGATCTCGGTGGATTGTTTGCGCGGGGCAAAGAGGACGAAGCGCGCGCCGAGGTCGCCAACCTTCGCCTCCAGGCGATCGCCTCCTTGCCGCATCTCGCCGTATTTTCCGACGAAGCGCACCATACGTACGGGCAGTCGCTCCAAACGGAGTTGAAGAAGGTTCGCAAGACCGTCGACTACCTCGCCGCGAACACGAACGTGCTGGCTGTCGTCAACACGACGGGAACGCCGTACTTCAAACGACAGCCTCTCCGCGACGTCGTCGTTTGGTACGGACTCTCCGAGGGCATTCGCGACAACATCCTGAAGGACGTCTCCGGCGGGAACATCCGGGCCTTCAGCCTCGATCAACAGGCCGAAGTCTATGTCGCCCACGTCATCGAAGACTTCTTCCAGGACTACGGCGCGGTCCATCTTCCGGACGGGGCGCCGGCTCGGCTCGCGGTGTACTTCCCGCAGACCGACGATCTCGAACGGCTGCGGCCCGCGATCGATCAGGCTCTCGCAACCATCGGGCAGTCGCCCACGCTCTGCCTCCGCAACACGTCCGACTCCACCAGGGACGAGATCGACGCCTTCAACCGCCTCAACGACCCGGCGGCCCCTCATCGCGTCATCCTGCTCGTCAACAAGGGCACGGAGGGCTGGAATTGTCCGAGCCTGTTCGCGTGCGCGCTCGCGCGGCGTCTCAGCAGCGCGAACAACTTCGTGCTCCAGACGGCGACGCGGTGTCTGCGTCAAGTGCCCGGCAACGCGCACAAGGCGCGGATCTACCTGTCCCACGAAAATCGCGCCATCCTCGATCGACAGCTGCAAGAGACGTACGGAGAAACTATCGCGGATCTTGCGCGGACGACTCGTGAGCGAGGGGCCCGCCGCCTGAAGCTTCGCAAGGTGAACCCGCCTCCACTTAGCCTGACTCGTGTGGTGCGCACGGTGGTGGCGGCGGCGGGGAGCAACGGCGCACTTCAGCTCGAACGGCCGAAGATCGACCCGAAGATGGTGCTGACCGAAACGGCGCTCGACATCCTTCCGCGGCAGGGGCTGCGCAGTGTCTTGCGCGAGACGGGGCAGACGATCGTGCTGGAGGTGGAGGCCGAGACGCTCGGTCACTGCGAGGCGGCGGTCCAGCTTGCGGCCGCCTGTCATATCGACATCTGGGCCGTCTACGACGCCCTGCGTTCGCTGTACCCGCACGACGATGTTCCCGCCGTGCATGTGGCGGACCTCGCCCGCCAGATCAGCGAGCACGCCCAGCGCTATGAGGTCCGCGAGGAGCGGGTGGAGTGGGCGATCGCTCTTGTCAAACCCGGCGGCTTCTCGAAGACGACGGAACCGGACGGCACCGAAGCCTATGTCGCCGAGATCACGTACCCCAAGGACAAGGAAGACCTCCTTTTGTCCGCCCACCGCGTGGTGAGGGAAAACCCGGCGGGCTTCGGGTTCCACTACGATCCGTACAACTTCGACTCGCGGCCGGAGCTGGACTTCTATCAGCAGGTCCTTGCCGAGCTGAACGTGCAGCCTGCCGAGGTCGAGGACATCTACTTCACTGGCGGCATTACCGATCCCGCGAAGACGGATTTCTACGTCGAGTACCGCGGCGAGGATGGCCGGTGGCATCGGTACACACCCGACTTCGTCATCCGTAAGCGCGCGCGCCCGGGACAGCCGGCCGGAAGCGGGCGTGTGCTCATCGTCGAGATCAAGGCGCCACGGTTCGCTGCCGTCACGCGCGCCGACCTCGAACGCGCCGCGCGCAAGGAAGAGGCGGCGTCGAGCGAGGGGCGCAAGGCCATCGCGCTCGCGCGTCTGGCCGAGGTAAACCCGGACCGCCTCAAGTACGAGCTGCTGTTCGTCGACGGCCCTCTCGGCGTCGACCAGATGTCGCCCGTCCAGCGCTTCGTGCGAGAACCCGAGCGTCCGTATGCGGCGGATATCGTCATCGCGACGAAGCTCAAAGAGCGGATCCTCGCGGCCGACGGTACCCGAGTCAGCCGGATCATCCTCTTCGGGTCGCGCGCTCGTGGCGACGCGCGGCCGGACAGCGACTACGACGTGCTGGTCATCGTTCGGGGCGCGACGCGCAACGAGCTCCGGGCGTACCACGACCGGCTGTACGACGTGCTGCGCGGACTCGGCGCGACCGCCGAGCCGTGGGTGATGACCGAGGAGGAGTTCGAGGAGACCCGCACGGTGATCGGTGGTCTCGCGTACCCCGCGTGGACGGAAGGAGTGGTGCTCCATCCGAACGCCTGATCAGGTGCGTTGGGACTTCGTGACGGGCTGGCTCGCGAAGGCCGAGGAGGATCTCGCGGCGGCCGGGCTCATCCTCGGCGGAACGTTGCGGTCGTGGGAGATCGCGAGCTTTCACGCGCAGCAGGCGGCGGAGAAGGCGCTTAAGGCTGTCCTGGTGCGATACCAGATCAACTTCCCGCGAAGTCACGACATCAGTGAGCTGCTCAATCTCGCGGAGGCGCGAGCCGTCGGGATCATCGTGGAGCTGGGAGTGGCCCGCGCGCTGACCGTATATGCCGTTTCGGCGCGCTATCCTGGCTCCGAGCCCGTGAGCAAGGCCGACGCCACGCACCACGCTGATATCGCCGACCGCGTCATCGCGTATGTCCGCCAGCACCTCGCGCCGTATCTCGACGCGGGACGGCCGAGCGTATAGCGATGGCAAAGGCGAAACCCAGGACGAAACCGAAGCCACAGCCTAAAGCGACACCGCGGCCTGCACCGGCGCAGCCCGCGCCGGCTCCTCATGCAGAGGTGAAGATCAGCGCCGCGAAGGGCCGGCCGATGCTGACGTGGGTCGGCAAGCGCCCGCTTCGTCACGTCGTCGCGTTTCCGGCGCAGCACATCGAGACGTTCGATCCCGCCCATGACGCCGCGAATCGAACGGGTGGCGTGTGGGCGGACTGGCCAAGCGCGTATCCGCCGGGCGGTCTCCTCTTTCATGGAGACAACAAGGAAGTCCTCGCGCACCTCGTCGCCAATGGCTTTCGAGGGAAGGTGAACCTTGTCTACATCGACCCGCCGTTCGACTCAGGCGCTGACTACGTCCGGAAGGTGTCGCTCCGTGGGCCGAAGGGCACCGCGAAGCTCGACGGCGAAAGCTACACCCTCGGCGAGCAGATCCAGTACACGGACATCTGGGCGAACGACAACTATCTGCAGTTCATGTTCGAGCGGCTGCTGCTCATAAGGGAGCTACTTCGCGACCGAGGCAGCATCTACGTACATGTTGATGCGCGACGTTGCCACGCTATTCGGTTGTTGCTGGACGAAGTCTTCGGCGCTGACGCCTTTAGAAATCAGATCAGCTGGAAGCGTACGTCAGCCCACGGCGGCGCCAATCGGTATGGATCTGTAACGGATTTTCTTCTCTTCTACTCACCCTACGACGTCAACACATGGAACGTGCAACGTCAGGAGATGACGGAGGTGCATCGGGCCCGACACTATCGGCATGAAGACCAGCGAGGGAAGCACGCCTTCGGAAAATTGACAGCGCCAGGACTTCGCCGAGGTCCATCGGGAACCGCGTGGCGGGACTTCAACCCGTCTACCCTCGGGCGTCATTGGGCGAACGTGCCTACAGAGCTTGATCGCTTGGATAGTCTCGGCTTGATCTATTGGCCAAAGAAGGAAGGGGCTTGGCCAAGGCTGAAGCGCTACGAAGACGAGACCGACGGCCGCGCCTGTACCGACTTTTGGGACGACATTGATCCAATCAACATGGTTGGGCTTGAACGCGAAGGGTATCCAACTCAGAAGCCTGAAGCTCTACTTGAACGCGTTGTAGCAAGCTCGTCAGATGCCGGAGATCTTGTTCTCGACTGTTTCATCGGCTCAGGTACCACGGCCGCAGTTGCGCAGCGGCTCGGCCGGCGATGGATTGCATGTGACATCAACAAGGGTGCGATTCAGACGACCAGCAAACGACTGCAGACCATCATTGGCGACCAAATCGAACAAGTTGCCAAGCCACAGCAGACGAAGCTCGGCGGAGTCGAATCCACCGACGAAATCCTGCCGCCGGCACAGCTCTCGTTCGCCGTGTATCGCGTGAACGACTACGACCTCGCGATCCAGCACCTCGAAGCGGTGGGGCTCGCGTGCGAGCACCTCGGGGTCGAGCGGATGAAGACCGACACGTACTTCGATGGCACGCTCGGCAAGCGGCTGGTCAAGATCGTGCCGTTCAACCACCCGCTCACCGTGCTCGATCTCGAAGACCTCCGGCGCGAAATCGAGGCGCGGCCTGGTGAGGACCGCGGAATCGTCATTGTCTCTCTGGGCAAGGAGTCTGCTGCGGATGCATGGACGGCGGATTGGAACCAGATGCGGCGCGGCAAGGTCGCCGTCAATCGCATCGAGATCATCGAGCTGCGGACCGATCCGAAGTACGGGAAGTTCTTCAAGCACAACCCGGCGAAGGCGCGCGTGGAGGTTCACCGCAAGGGTGAAACCGTCATCGTCGAGATCAAGGACTTTATCTCTCCGAGCATCATCGAGCGCCTCGATCAACAGGCTGCGCTCCTGAAACCGAAGGTCGACGACTGGCGTGCGATGGTCGACTGCGTGTTGATCGACGGAAACTATGACGGCAAGGTCTTCAAGATCACGGTGTCCGACGTGCCGGAACGAAAGACGGACTTTGTGAGTGGCCGCTACGAGATGCCTTCAGCCTATGCCGGCTCAGTGGTCGCCGTGAAGATCATCGACATGCTCGGCGAAGAAGTCCTCGTCACCCACAAGCTCTAGCGCCCGATCAGCGCCGCCATCTTCTCCCGCATCGCCACGTCCGGCAGCGTGCCGACGCCGCCCTTCATGTTGTCCGCGAGATGTTCCGGATTGCTCGTCGCGGGGATTGCGCAGGTGACGGCGGGGTGCCCGAGGATCCACTTCAGGAAGAATTGCGCCCAGCTCTCGCAGCCGATGTCCGCGGCCCACGCCGGCAACGCCTGGCCGCGCACGCGACGGAAGAGGCCGCCTTCAGCGAACGGGCGGTTGACGAGCACTGCGATGCCGCGGTCCTTCGCGAGCGGCAGGATCTTGCGCTCGGCCTCGCGCTCGCCCAGCGAATAGTTGAGCTGCACGAAGTCGAGCGTCTCGCTGCGCAGCACTCGCTCCAGCTCGTCGTAGGCGCTCGCGGTGTAGTGCGTGACGCCGATGTAGCGGATGCGGCCGGCCTTCTTCCACTCGCGCAGCGTGGCGAGGTGGGTGCGCCAGTCGACCAGGTTGTGGATCTGCATCAGGTCGAGCGGCTGCTTGCGAAGCAACCGGAGCGATTGCTCCATCTGGGTGACGCCGGCCGCGCGCCCGCTCGTCCAGACTTTTGTCGCGACGAAGAGCTTGCCGCTCACGCCAATCTCGGACGCGAGCTCGCCCACCACCGCTTCCGCCGCGCCGTACATCGGCGACGAATCGATTACGGTGCCGCCGAGCGCGACGAACTGCTTCAGCACCTCGCGCCGTGGCGCGCGGTCCGTCGCGGATGCGCCGACGTCGAACGTCTGCCACGTGCCGAGACCGATCACGGGGATCGTCTCACCGCTCGAGGGGATGGGGTGGGTGATCAGCGCTGCGTCCGAAGGGCCTGCGCCGGCTCCCGCCGCTGCGGCGGCCATCAGGCGCAGCACCGCACGGCGTGAAAGCGGCGCGCCTGCCGGATCATCGGTCACTGTCCTGGGGGCGGGCGGCGAGAGCCACCTGCTGGCGGGTGCCGACACCGCCTGGGGGTGAGCGGGGGTTCCGAGAATGGGCCTTTATGTTTCCTACGCTCAGGGCATCGGCGCCGTTCGCGGCGGTCCGGCACTCGAAGCCATCGCGCTCCAGGTGGAGCACGATCAGCTTGCGGATCTCCGGTTCGTCCTCGACGACGAGAAGGTGCGGCACAACCTTGATTCTACCCGTGCTACGCGAGTATCACGCCGAGATGGGTCGCCTCATCATCGGGCACGAAGGGACGCTGGAGCGGTTCACCGGCGACGGCATGATGATCTTCTTCAACGATCCGATCCCGGGTGTCCAATCCCGCGGAGCGGGCGATCCGGATGGCGCTCGCGATGCGCGACCGCGTGGCCGAGCTGACGGTGAAGTGGCGGAAGCTTGGCTACGAGCTGGATTTCGGGGTCGGCATCGCGCAGGGTTACGCCACGATCGGCGCCATCGGCTTCGAGGGCCGGTGGGACTACGGCGCGATCGGCACGGTGACCAATCTGGCCGCCCGGCTCTGCGGTGAGGCGAAGCCCGGCCAGATCCTCGTCTCCCGCCGGTTCGTGGGGACGATCGACGAGCTGGCGACGGCGGAGCCGATCGGAGACCTGACGCTGAAGGGCTTCGCCCG
>JBGPTW010000224.1:0-7211 GCA_041490825.1 Methylomirabilia bacterium
GAAAACCTCACTCGCCCCTGACCCCTGACCCCATCCCTGCTCCTCACGCCGGCCCCGCGGAGGATCGAGGAGCGTCCCGGGATTCCCGGGACGTTTCCGAGCGTCTGGGGGTGTGGGGGCCTTCGAGGCCCCCACGTTGACCAGGAGCAGGGATGGGGTCAGGGGTCGATGGCTCGAAAACCTCACTCGCCCCTGACCCCTGACCCCATCTCTGCTCCTCACGCCGGCCCCGCGCGGAGCATCGAGGAGCGTCCCGGGTTTCCCGGGACGCTTCCGAGCGTATGGGGGTCTGGGGGCCTTCAAGGCCCCCAGCTCACTACTCGGCCTTCAAGGCCCCCAGGTCGCCACTCGGCGCGGCCCTGTGCTATAAAGCTGCCACTCTCCGTCCGAGACGGCAGGAGGCGCCAATGTCCCAACTGAGCCGACGCGAAGTTCTCAAGGGTGCGATGTCGATCGGTGCCGCCGCTGCGCTGTCGCAGGCGGTGCCCGCACGCGCGCAGACCACACAGAAGCGTGAGCTCGTGGTCGCGCAGGGTGGCGACATCGCCTTCTTCGATCCGCACATGAGCACGTCGTCGAACGACATCCGGATCTCGTTCAATCTTTACGACAACCTCACGAGCCGCCGTCCGGACGGCAAGCTGGCTCCGGGGCTGGCGACCGAGTGGAAGCTCCAGGGCCAGACGGCCTGGATGTTCAAGCTTCGTCGTGGCGTGAAATGGCACAACGGCGAGCCGTTCACCTCCGCCGACGTCAAGTTCAGCATCGAACGGACGTACGATCCCGCCGCGAAGACACGGGTCAACACGGTCTTCACCACCGTCGATCACGTCGAGGCCCCGGATCCCACGACCGTGATCTTCCATACCAAGAAGCCTGATGCGCTCCTGCCGGCGCGGCTCGGATTCTACGGCGGACAGATCGTCCCGAAGAAGTACGTGGAGACGGTGGGTCCCGACACCTTCAACCAGAAGCCAGTGGGCACCGGTCCGGTGCGCTTCGTCTCCTGGACCAAGGACGACAAGATCGTCCTCGAGGCGAACCCCGATTACTGGAGCGGCAAGGTGGACTTCGATCGTCTCGTCATCCGCGCACTGCCGGAGATGGCGCCGCGGGTGGCCGCGTTGCTCAAGGGCGAGGTCGACATCATCACGCAGGTGCCGCCTGACCAGGGCGAACAAATCAAGAGCAATGCCGGGACGACGGTGACGGGCGCGCTCTACGGTGGCCTCTACGTGCTGGCCGTGAACTCGAAGCGGCCTCCGCTCGACAACCCGTTAGTGAAGCAGGCGCTCTCGCTCGCGATCGACCGCGAGCTGATCGTGAAGGAGCTCTGGCGCGGGCGCGGCATCGCGCCGAGCGGGATGATCGCCAAGGGCGACAACCACTTCGACGCCTCGCTGCCGCCGCTCGCGTACAACCCGAAGGAAGCCAAGGAGCGGTTACGCAAGGCGGGCTACAAGAACGAGGAGATCGTGATCGAGACGACCTCGGGCTACATGGCCGGCGACAAGCCGATGGCCGAAGCTGTCCAGGCCATGTGGCGCGACGTGGGCATCAACGCCAAGGTCGAGCTGCTGGAGTACTCGGTGCGCGCCGCCAAGTTGCGGGACAAGAGCTTCAAGGGACTGTGGTGGTCGGATCCCACGTCGACCCTGCGTGATCCCGACGGCATGATGTGGCGCCTGCTCGGTCCCGGCGGTCCGCAAGACTACTGGCGCCATCCCGAGTTCGACGAGCTCGGCAACGCCGCGCGCTACTCCGTCGACGAGAAATTCCGCGGCGACGCGTATCGGAAGATGACGAAGATCTTCCTCGAGCACTTCCCGTGGGTGCCCGTCATTCAGCCGTACGAGGACTACGGTCTCCAGAAGTACGTGGAGTGGACGCCGGATCCGCTCCAGCAGCTCGAGATCCGTCGCTTCAACTTCAAGCTTCGCCGCGCCTGAGAAGGTCCGGGCGGAGCCGGACAACCGGCTCCGCCCGCCGCCATGCGCGGGCTCTTCTCATTCCTCGGCTCACGGCTTCTCCGCGCTGCCGTCGCGCTCTGGCTCGTGTCCACGGTCGTGTTCGTCGTGATGCGCCTGTCGGGGGACCCGGTGCCGTTGCTCCTTCCACCCGATGCGCCACGGAGTGAGATCTTTCGCGTTCGGGCCGAGCTCGGGCTCGATCGACCGCTCCCCGTCCAGTACGGCGTGTTTCTCGTCAATGCGCTCCGCGGCGACTTCGGCCGATCGATCCACTTTCGCGAGCCCGCCCTGCGCGTGGTCTTCGACTATCTCCCGGCGACGTTCGAGCTCGGCCTGACGGCGTTCGCGCTGGCTGTCGTCGTCGCCGTCCCGATCGGGCTCCTGTCCGCGGTGCGGCGCAACTCGCTGATCGACCACGCCGCGATGGGCGTCGCCCTGATCGGCCAGTCGGCGCCGACGTTTTTCCTCGGCATCCTGTTCATCCTCGTGGTGTCGCTGAAGCTGGGCCTGCTGCCGACCTCAGGGCGCGGCGACTGGCACCACCTGGTGCTGCCGGCCGTGACGCTCGGCGCCTTCGCGATGGCGTCGATCGCACGGTTGACGCGCTCGGCGGTTCTCGAGGTCCTGCGTGCGGACTTCATCCGCACGGCGCGCGCCAAGGGCCTGGCGGAGCTCCTCGTCGTCGGCAAGCACACGCTGAAGAACGCCGCCATCCCGATCGTCACGATCACGGGGTTGCAGTTCGGCTCGCTGCTCGGTGGCGCGGTCGTGACCGAGACGGTGTTCTCCTGGCCAGGCATCGGCCGCCTGGCCATCCAATCGATCTACAACCGCGACTATCCCATCGTGCAGTGCACCGTGTTCATCTCCGCCGTGCTCTTCATCGCCATCAACCTCTGCATCGATGTCCTCTATGGCGTCCTCGATCCCCGCGTCCGCTCCGCCTGACGTCGCCGCCGCTGCGGCCGCGCCAGGGCCGCGGCACATGCGTCGCACGGCATGGCTGGCGCTCGGCGGCGCGATCTTCGTGGTCCTCCTCGGCGTGGTCGCCACGGCGGCGCCATGGCTGGCGCCGTACGATCCGGTTCGCCAATCGTTGCGGGGCCGGCTCACCGCGCCCACGCTCGAGGGCCAGGACGGCCGGCCGCATCTCCTCGGGACGGATCACCTCGGCCGTGACGTCTTCTCCCGGGTCATCCACGGGGCCCGGGTCTCGCTGCTGGTCGGCTTCTCGGCGGTCGTGGTGGGCGGGCTCCTCGGGTCCAGTCTCGGGCTCCTCGCCGGCTTCCGCGAAGGATGGGCCGACACCATCATCATGACGCTGGCCGACGCCCAGCTCGCCTTTCCCTTCATCCTTCTCGCCATCGGGATCATCGCCGTGCTGGGCCCCAGCTTCCCCACGCTGATCGTCGTCATCGGGCTGTCCGGCTGGGTCGCGTACACGCGGATTCTCAGAGCTCAGGTCCTGGCCCTCAGGTCGCGCGAATTCGTGGACGCCATCCACGCGCTCGGCGGCTCCGTGATGCGTATCGTGGTTCGGCACATCCTGCCCAATGTGCTTTCATCCCTCGTCGTCGTGGCCACCCTGGAGCTGGCGCGAGCCATCGTGCTGGAGGCGACGCTGTCGTTCCTCGGGCTCGGCATCCAGCCGCCGACGCCGTCATGGGGCGGGATGGTCCACGAGGGTCGGGAATACCTGGATTCGGCCTGGTGGATCTCGACGTTCCCCGGCCTCGTCCTGATGGCCACGTCCGTGGTGGTCAGTCGGACGGGCGACTGGCTCCGCGACCTCCTGGACCCCACGCTCCGAGGCGACTGAAGGCCGGACCCGGGCATCGGGTCCTATCCTCGGTACGCCAGAAATCTGCTAAACTCTTGCGCATCGGTGGGAGGGCGTTTGGCCCAGCAAGACGTTGAAACGCTTCAAGAAAGGCTTGCGTACGAGCAGAAGCTCGTCCAGCTAGTCGATCGCATCCACTCTGCCAGGAACATCGACCAGATCTTCGTCGAGATGCTGGGCGAGATCCTCGGCCTGCTCGACGCCGAGCGAATGACCCTGTACGCGGTGGACCAGGAGAAGAAGGAGCTCTACTCCAAGTTCCTCTCGCTGGACACGGTCAACGAGATCCGGGTGCCGATCTCCGAGAAGAGCATCTCCGGCTACGTGGCACTGTGGCGCCAGATGGTCAACATCGCGGACGCCTACGACAAGGCCGAGCTGACCAAGATCTCCCCCACGCTCGCGTTCGACAGCTCCTGGGACAAGAAGAGCGGGTTCCGCACCACGCAGGTCCTCTGCGCGCCGGTCCTCCACGAAAACCGCACGGCGGTGGGCGTCATCCAGCTCTTCAACAAGAAGAGCGACGAGCGGTTCACCAAGGAGGACGAGGCCAGCGTCGCGCGGATCGCCAAGACGCTCGGCATCGCGTTCCACAACCAGCAGCAGATGGCCGCGAACCGGCGCCAGTCGAAGTTCGACTACCTCCTGGCGCAGCACAAGGTGACGCAGGACGAGATCAACGCCGCGATCGCCGAGAGTCGTCGCCGGCAGGTCGACGTCGAGTCGATCCTGATCGAGCAGTACAAGGTCCAGAAGACGGATCTCGGAACGTCGCTCAGCCAGTTCTACAAAATCCCGTTCATGGAGTTCGACGAGAAGATCGTGCCGCCGCCGGACCTCATGAAGGACCTGAGGATCGAGTACCTCAAGCGCAACTACTGGATCCCCATCAGGCGCGAGGACGACGGCTCGGTCCTGATCCTGATCGACAATCCTCAAGATTTGCAGAAAGTCGACAGCATCACCCAGTTGCTCAAGGGCCAGAAGGTCAAGTTCGCGGTCGGGATACGAAGCGACGTGACCCTCTACATCAAGCTGGCCAGCGGCGAGCTGGCGTCGAAAAGCAGCATCTCAGACTTGGTCAGCGAGCTTTCGAGCGAGGACGCCCCCGAGCAGGTCGAGGCCGGTAGCGACCTCGACGAGAACGACAGCGCCGTGATCCGGCTGACGAACCAGATCATCACGGACGCCTACAAGATGCGGGTGTCCGACATCCACGTCGAGCCCTACGGTTCGCAGAAGGACATGGTTATCCGGTACCGGATTGACGGAAGCTGCATCGAGTACCAGAAGATTCCCGGCACGTACCGGCGCGCCATCGCGGCCCGGCTCAAGATCATGTCGATGCTCGACATCGCCGAGCGGAGGAAGCCCCAGGACGGGAAGATCAAGTTCAAGATGCCGGAGCGGGAGATCGAGCTCCGGGTTGCGACCATCCCGACCGCGGGCGGCAACGAAGACGTCGTCATGCGGATCCTCGCCGCCAGCGAGCCGATCCCCATCGACAAGCTCGGCATGACCGACCGCAACCTCCGCGAAGTCAAGGGCGCCGCCGAGAAACCGTACGGCCTCGTCCTGGTCGTGGGGCCGACCGGCTCCGGCAAGACGACGACGCTCCACTCGGTGCTGGGCTTCATCAACAAGCCCGACAAGAAGATCTGGACGGCCGAGGACCCGGTCGAGATCACGCAGTACGGCCTGCGCCAGGTGCAAGTCCAGCCCAAGATCGGTTTCACGTTCGCCGCGGCCATGCGGGCCTTCCTCCGCGCTGACCCCGACGTCGTGATGGTCGGTGAGATGCGCGACCACGAGACGGCCGAGACCGGCATCGAAGCGTCGCTGACCGGCCACTTGGTGTTCAGCACGCTGCACACCAACAGCGCAATAGAGACGGTCATCCGGCTGCTCGACATGGGTCTCGACCCGTTCAATTTTGCCGACGCCCTCCTGTGCGTCCTGGCCCAGCGCCTCGTCAAGCGCATCTGCGGCAAGTGCAAGGAGGAGTACCACCCCGACCGCTCCGAGTACGACACGCTCGCCCACGCGTACGGCAAAGAGGATTTCGAGAAGCTCGGTTATGTGTACGACGAGACCTTCAAGCTGTATCGCGGGAAGGGCTGCGCCGATTGCAACAAGAGCGGGTATCGTGGCCGGGCCGGCATCCACGAGCTGCTGATGGCGACCGACGAGATGAAGAAGATGATCCAGAACAAGGCGCGCGTCGCCGAGATGGTTCCGGTCGCGAAGGCCGAGGGCATGACCACGCTCGTGCAGGACGGTATCCTCAAAGCGCTGTCCGGCACCACCGACTATCGGCAGGTCAAGGCCGTCGCGATCAAGTAGTCTTCCCGCCCGGCGCCGGCGATCCGGATCGATTCTCTCCAAGAGCCAGCCGTGAAGCGCTGCCTTGGATGCGAGCACACCGTCGTGTCCGACGTCTTCGACTGCCCCGCGTGCGGGTACCGTCCCGTTCGTCTCGACGGCACGCTCGCGTTCGCGCCCGACCTGGCCGACGACGAACGGGATTTCGCGCGTGCGGGCTTTGCGCGGCTGGCGGCCGTCGAGCCGGGCAATTACTGGTTCGAGTCCAGGAACCGTCTCGTGGCCTGGATGCTCCGACGATACTTTCCGGCCGGTCGCAGCTTCTTCGAGGTGGGATGCGGAACGGGCTTCGTGCTCGCCGGCATCCACGCCGCGTTTCCTGACCTCAGGGTCGCCGGCGGCGAGATGTCGCTGGAGGGCATCGCGCACGCGCGGCGGCGGCTGCCCGGGGTTCCGCTCTTCCAGATCGATGCGCGCCACCTGCCCTTCGAAGCCGAGTTCGACGTCATCGGAAGCTTCGACGTCCTGGAGCACATCGATGACGACGAGTCCGTCATCGCCGAGATGTTCCGGGCCGCCAAGCGGGGCGGCGGCGCGATCGTCACCGTGCCGCAGCATCCTTCCCTGTGGAGTCCCGTCGACGACATCTCGCGCCACAAGCGCCGGTACACGCGGACGGAGATGGTCACGAAGCTCACCCGAGCCGGGTGGCACGTTCTCAGGGCGACGTCGTTCGTCTCGCTTCTCGCGCCACTGATGTTCATCACCAGAGCGAGAACCCGGCGGACCGCCGCGCGTCGACCGCCCGATTCCGAGCTTGAAGTCCCTCGCGCTCTCAACGTCGTGCTCGGTCACGCGCTCGGCGTGGAGCGCGCGCTCATCCGAGCTGGCGTCTCGTTTCCGGTCGGCGGATCGCTCCTCATCGTCGCGGCCAAGCGCTAGCGCTGCGCTAGCCCGGATTATTCCTGAACGCTCACTGTCATCGAGCGCGTGGCGCCGCGGGCCGGCCGGGTCGGTGAGGGGCCTCTGACCACGAGGCCCTTTGACCGATGACCCGCGAGCCGTTCCCACTCACGACC
>JBGPTW010000225.1:0-6952 GCA_041490825.1 Methylomirabilia bacterium
CCATGTCGGGGCCTGCGCGCACGGTCGAGACGGGCGGCGGCTTCGCCGGCGCGCGGCGAGCGTTGGGGGGTGTGGGGGCCATGTCGGGGCCTGCGCGCACGGTCGAGACGGGCGGCGGCTTCGCCGGCGCGCGGCGAGCGTTGGGGGGTGTGGGGGCCATGTCGGGGCCCCCACGTCAATAGGGAGGCGAATCATGCTGGGATTCGGGATGGCGTCGTCACACGCACCGATGATGTTCCAGAAAGCGCAGTATTGGCCCCGCGTGGTGGAGCGGATACCGCCCGAAGCCCGGGAACAGCTTCCGAAGAGCGCCCGGGTGGAGATCGCGACACCGGCCATCATCGAGGGGCACATTCAGCGGATCGAGGCCGCGTTCGCCACGCTGCGGGAGCAGCTCCGCGCGTTCCGACCTGATGCCCTTCTCATGATCGGCGACGACCAGGGTGACATGTTCGACGAGGTCAACAATCCCACGTTCTCCGTCTACACCGGTGACGAACCGTTGTGGGGACGCAGCGCCCGCGATCCCCTCGGCACGCCGCCGCAGGAGCGCACGAAGCTGGTCTTCCGTCAGCACGGCGAGCTGGCTCGCCATCTCCTGCGCGGGCTCGTGAAGCGGGGATTCGACGTCGCCAACATCGGTCGGTTCGATCCGCGTGGCAATCCCGCGCGGGGGGTTTCTCACATGGTCTCCAACCTCGTGCCCGAGGTCGATCCGGGTCTGGAGATCCCGCTGGTCTGCGTGTTCCTCAACGAGTACTATCCGCCGCTGCCCAGCGCCGCGCGATGCGCGCAGCTCGGCGAGGCAATCGCGGACGTGCTCCGCGACCGGCCGGAGCGCGTGGCGATCTACGCGTCCGGCGGTCTCTCCCACTATCCGGGTATGTACAACGCGTGCTGGATCGATCAGCCGCTCGATCACTGGATTCTCGAACGCCTCGAGCGCAACGACCTCGAAGCTCTGCAGCACCTCTTCACGTTCGACTCCGACAACGTGCGTTCCGGCACGGGCGAGGTGCGAGCGTGGATCAGCGCGGCCGCGGCGATGAAGCGCCCGGCGAAGGTGGTCGAGTACGTGCCGGCGCATTGCACCCAGACCGGGTGCGGCTTCGTCTACTGGCCGAACGACGCGGGGGTGCGCGCCTCGTAGGGACACGGGCCACACCACAACGTGAGGTGCAATCGTGAGACCGAACAAGATGAAGCAGATGTGGCGCGACGGACGATGGATCACCATGGGCTGGCTCTCGGTGTCCCACGGGTTCACCGCCGAGGTGATGGCGCGCCAGGGTTTCGACGCCCTTGTCGTCGACATGCAGCACGGCCTGACCGACATGAACGACGTCTGGCCGATGCTGCAGGCCATCTCACAGACCGACACCGTGCCGGTGGTGCGCGTGCCGTGGAACGACCCGGCGACCATCATGAAGGTGCTCGACTTCGGCGCGTATGGCGTCCTCGTGCCGTTGATCAACACCGCCGAGGACGCGGCGAAGGCGGTGGCCGCGTGCCGCTATCCGCCGGTGGGCATGCGCTCGTCCGGGCCGGTGCGCGCCATCCACTACGGCGGCGCCGACTACGTGGCCCATGCGAACGACGAGATCGTCGTGATGGGCATGGTCGAGACGAAGGAAGGGCTTGCCAACCTGGACGCGATCTGCGCGACGCCGGGGCTCGACGCCGTGTACATCGGCCCCTCAGACCTATCGTTCGCGCTCGGCATGGCGCCGCGCGGCGACAATCCGGACCCGGTACACATCGCCACGTGCGACAAGATCCGCGAGGCGGCGCACAAGCACGGCATCAAGGCGTGCATGCACTGCGCGAGCGCGGCGTTCGCCGCCGGAGCGGTGAAGCGTGGCTTCGACCTCGTCATGCTCACGTCGGACCTGGCGTCGATGATCGCGGGCGTCCGGCGCCAGCTCGACGATCTAAAGGCCGCGACCGCGTAGTGACGGCTGGCCGCTCCGTCGGCCGGCTATGGGTTTGGCGACGGCCGAACTCAGCCACCGCGAGTGGCGTGATCTGATGTAGAATCGGCCGATGGAACGGCGAGCGCCTCGCGGCCCCCGTAAGGTCACATCGCGATCGAGGCAGCGGCGGACGATGCCGCGCGACGCGGCTCGCCTGCTTGCGAGCGTACGAGAAGCCTGCCGGCACGAGGACGTCGATCACGCGCTCGAGACGGTTTTGCGGGTGATCGCCGAAGCGTACGACTGGGCCATCGCCGAAGCCTGGATCGTCCGGCCGAACGGGACGGCGCTCGAGCTGGCGCCCGTGTGTTACTGCCGTGACAAGACCCACCGCCACTTCGTGGATGTCGCGCTCGGATTTGCTGTCGACCCGGGAGTGGGATTACCCGGATCCGCGTGGCAGTCGCGCCAGCCCATCACGACGCGCGACGTCCTGGAGGAGCCACGCTTCGCCCGCGCCGTCCTTGCTCGGGACTTCGGACTGCGCGGCGCGCTCTCGGTGCCGATTCCCGCCGGGGCGGAGCCCGTCGCGGTGCTCTCCTTCTTCGATACGCGGCCACGCGACGTCGACACCGCGCTCGTGGACGTCGTCGCGCAGCTGGGCCCCGACATTGCGTCGCTCGTTCGCAGGAGGCGGCAGGGGCTGGAACTGGAGCGCCAGCTGAGGGTGACCGAGCACCGGTATCGCACCCTGTTCGACCGCAGCCCGGCGGGTATCTTCGTCGCGAGCCCGGATGGTCTGATCACCGACGGCAACGCCGCTCTCGCGAAGATCGTCGGCAAAGCGGCCGGCGAGGATGTGATCGGCCGGCGGTTCAGCGATTTTCTCGTCGATCCCGCCGAGTGGGACGAGCTCGTCGCGAGGCTCGGCCGGGCGGGCACGCTCAGCGACCTCGAGCTCTGTCTCCGCCGTCAGGACGGCGAGGTGCGCTGGATTCTCACCAATGCCGCGCGCGTCGACGACCCGAGCGGAGCCTGGTGCGTCGAGGG
Organism: Methylomirabilia bacterium; assembly: GCA_041490825.1. Taxonomy (GTDB): domain Bacteria; phylum Methylomirabilota; class Methylomirabilia; order Rokubacteriales; family CSP1-6; genus JBGPTW01. The sequence continues at coordinate 2,964 of JBGPTW010000225.1, forward strand.
CCAGGTGCTCGATTTCACGGAGCACAAGCGCATCGAGGAGGCGCGGCGCGCGGCGCTTCGGAGCGTGGCGGCGCTGGCGCGGGCCACGGCGCACGAGATCTTCAATCCGCTGAACCCGCTGCTGGGGCAGCTCGCGCTCCTGGCGCGCGGTGTTTCCGACGCCGAGATGCGCGAGAAGATCGACGTGGCGATCCGAAGCGCCGAGGCCATTCGTGACATCGTCCAGCGGATGATCAACATCACCCACCTCGAGTTCGAGCGGTCCGCCGAGAACTTCGACGCGATGCTCGACATCCGGCGGTCGGGTTCGGAGTAGGACAAGCCCTCCGGGTGCGCCGGTCAGGGGAGGGCGTGCGGGTCAGGGGAGGAGGTCGGCGACGGGAATCGCGGCTCCGGGGGCGATGAGAGCTGTAACTACTGCAGGGGGCCGCAGCGTCTCGATCCTGCGATAGCGCCAGCCATAGACTGTCGCTGGCGCGACTTCGGGCTCCCGATAGACTTCCAGCGCGCCATGGACGACATCGAGAATCCAGTAGTCGGCGATTCCCGCGCGGGCGTAGAGACCCGTCTTCGTCTCCCGATCCGTCCGGTAGGTACTATCAGCGATCTCGACAACGAGCACGGGGTTTGTCGGATGCGCGTCTCGATAGGAAGTTGGATCGCCCGGGACTACGGCCACATCCGGTTCGGGCTCTGAGTCATCATCGAGCGCGATCGGAAGCTGCGAGTCGATCTGCCAGTCATCGCCGAGCGCTTTGCGGAGTGCCGCCAGCACGCGCCGGATCGCGGTGGCGTGGCGACTTCCTTGGGGTTCGCGAACGACGAGCAGACCGTTGAGCAGCTCGAGTCGCTCGCCGGGCTGAAATACTCCAAGTTCGATCAAGCGCTCGTATTCGACGCGCTTCCAGCGCCGGAGTCGCGGCAGGGAGCCAACCGTCAACGCCATCGATCCGGAGCCTAGCGGGCCGGCATTCCGGCGTCAATGTCCACGAATCCAGACACCGCATCGGCGTTTCCGCGCCCGGTCAGCAGCGCCCGCCCGAGATGCCGGCCCGCGGGCCCGGCTGTGCCTGATCCGCTCGCCAAGGCCTGCGTCGAGGAAGGCCGCGACGAGTTCATGCTGGTGATCGCCCCGCTGCGCGTCGTTGGCGGAACAGGATCGCCCGCGAACCCGATCGTTGTGTTTTGATCGCAAGTAGATTTGCGAACAGCCGGTGACGGAATTGCGGGTTGCCAGGAGGAAGTGTGCTCTACCAGGTCAACTCACGATACTCTCCCGGCGCCATCGAACCGACCTCCTGAAGAATTTGCGATCCGTGCTCTCGTATTCGCGGCCAACTCGTCGTGGGAAGCACGAGGATCGAGAGGCGTCGATCAGACAGATGCTGCTGGTGACGAAGACCGCGATCGGTCGTGATGAGGAGATCGAACTCGCGTTCCGCAACGTCGAGCAACTCGCCATTGTTCAGCGTGGACCACCCGCGTTCGTACGCCGTCGCCACGTGATGCCCGACCAGAAAGGCTCGCAAGGGAGCCGGGGTACCCTGGTCGAACAGAATGCGCGCCAGCGGCTCAGGCCTCGCTCAGGCTCCGCGCGGCATGCTCGAGCACAGCTTCGGCCTGCCGCCGTGCGACTCCGGGGAACCACTGAAGAAAATCGTCCACAGTAGCCCCATCTTCGAGGTTCTCGAAGAGCGCTTTGACCGGAACCCGAGTGCCTGCGAACGTCCATGCGCCGCTGACCCGGCCAGGTGCGCGCTCCACCGCATCACACGCACTCCAATCAAGCATCAGTCGAACGGTATCGCGGGCTTTCCGCTAGGGCAAGCACCGACGAGATCCAAGTGTCGCCGCGTCATCCCTTGGCCCGATCGATACCTTCTCCGCCGAATCGGTCGACTTCTTCCTGAATAACTCTCGAGTACTGGGGACGTCGCCTCCCCGCTGTCCCTGGGGGGAGGAGTGAGATGAGTGAGACCGACGCGACTTCCGAGAAGGGCGTTTATGTCTCTCACGCTCTCATCCTCGATTCTCCGCTTCAAGCCGAGACGATCCGCTCGCCGACGATGTACCGCTTGTTGGAGGTGTAGGGCCGCACCTCCGGCTTCCAGCGCCCGATGTCCGAGGTGTCGTTCCACAGCTTCGACATCGGCAGGTCGGGGCGCTCGACCTCGTACGCGCAGAGGTAGCGCGGCTCTCCGGCGGCCGCCGTGCGATAGCGTACGGCGTTGACGGCCCCGGGCAGCTTCATCAAGAGCGGCAGGTGCTCATTGTCGTATAGCTCGTTGAAGAGCGCCTCACGGTGCGGCTCCACGTCCATCATCACCCAGAACACGTACGGGGTTTTCGCGGTGAGCACCGCGCTTCCGCCCACCCACTCGTACAGGGCCCGATGACGATTCATCGTGTGCGGCCGCACCGAGGCGGGCCAGCGCCCCGCCTCGCCGGCCGCCTTCCACGCCGCGCTGTCGACGACCGCGGGCCCATCCAGCTCGTACGCGGCGAGGTAACGCGGCTCGGTCGGCGAGGGCTGGCGGTAGCGGCTGGCCCGGCGCACTCCGGGCACGGCGCGGAGGTTGGGGACGTGCTCTCGGTCGTACACCTCGTTGAAAGCGGCGTCGTGATCGTGACCGACGTCCATCCGGACCAGGTACAGCGCGTGAGCGCTCATGCGTTCCTCCACTGAGCGATCCAGACGATCGACGACACCTCGCCGAACTCCCGCCACAGCTTGCGCCAGGAGTCGCCGCCGTCATCGCTGCGATAGAGGTAGCCGTAGCGGCTCGCCGCGAAGACCGTGTCGGGCGCTGATGCGGGGATGCTCACGGTCCACATGGCCGAGTTGGGTTGCACCGGCAGTGCCAGGCTCTGCCACGTGGCGCCCGCGTCGCCGGAGCGCATCACCGTCCCGATGCGGCCCGGCGTGGAATCGCCGAGCGTCACGAACACCGTCTTCGGATCATTCGGCTTGACCGCGATACAGCGAGGGTAGTGCCAGGGAAAGACTTCACGAGCGCGCGCGGGTTGCCAGGTCTCCCCATCGTCGGTGCTGCGCCAGATATCGTCGTTGACGACGGTGAACACGGCTTTGGGAGGACCTGCCACCACGAGGACGTTGTGCACGTCCTGGTTCGGGATCTGGCCGTTCACCCTGGTCCACGTCTCGCCGCCGTCGGCGCTGTGCCGCACACCGTCCACTTCGAGCCCGACCCACACGTGCCGGTGGTCGGTGGGATCCACGGCGATCCCCGTGGGACGAGGAACGCCAACGTTCGGGCACTCGTCGGCGATCTCCACGGGCAACTGTTCCCAGCTCTTACCGGCGTCGCTGGAGCGATAGATGCCTGGTTTGCTCGGCGTGCCCGTGCCGGCGAACATCACATTCGAATCGACCGGATCGATGGCCATGCTCCAGACCATCGAGCCGCTCATCGGCGTGTCCAGTCGTGTCCATTGTGCGCCGGCGTCATCGCTGCGGTAGAGACCGATGTCGGTTCCCGCGTAGACGACGTCGGGGCGCCGCGGATCCGGTAGCAGAGCCTTGACGATACAGTCGGAATGCATTCCATGGCGCACGCTGGCCCGCGTCCAGCTCTCGCCGTCGTCGGGACTCATCATGACGCCCTGGCCGATCGTTCCCACCAGGATGTTTCCCTTCTTCGCCATGGTCCACCTCCGGACACGTGGTCCGAACCCTTCGATCGTCCCGTGCGCGCGACTATACGCCCGTCGACGCGGGACCGCGACCGCCGAGAACATGGGGCTGTATCGCGACTTCTGAAGCACCGAGGCGATGCTAACGCGGATTATTCATGAACGAACGACGCGCGCGCCGACCGGTGATCCGGCGGGAGACGGGCAGCCGGGGTCCTCTGACCACAGGCGCCTTCGCCCCGATCATCGCCGAGCCGTTCCCACTCGTGACGGCTGGGTAGTCGCCTCGCGAGGCGGGAATGGATCACCCGGACCCCGGCTGCCCATCTCCCACC
>JBGPTW010000226.1:0-6830 GCA_041490825.1 Methylomirabilia bacterium
CCGGGGACAGAGGCCCCTCACCGACCCGGCCGGCCCGCGACGCCACGCGCTCGATGACAGTGAGCGTTCATGAATAATCCGGGCTAGCGCGGAGCCTCGCCGGTGTCGCGCGGCGCGGTCCGCCCTTACTTCAGCGCGCCCTGCGTCAGGCCGGAGACGTAGTAGTCCAGGAAGAAGACGTAGAGGATGACGATCGGCACCGAGGCGAGCATCGCGCCGGCCATGAGCTGTCCCCAGTAGTAAATGTCGCCGCGGATCAGCTCGCTCGTCACGCCGACGCTGGCGGTGATCTGGTCCGAGGACGACGTGAACGTCAGCGCGTAGATGAACTCGTTCCACGAGAGCGTGAAGGCGAAGAGGGCCGCGCAGACCAGGCCCGGGATCGCGATGGGCAGCACGATCCTGATCAGCGCCTGGATGCGCGTGGCGCCGTCCACCATCGCGCATTCCTCGACCTCCTTCGGCACCGTGCGGAAGTATCCGAGCAGGAGCCAGGTGCAGAACGGGACCAGGAAGGTCGGGTAGGTGACGACGAGCGCCCACTTCGAGTCCGCGAGGCCGATCCAGTTCACGACCTGCGCCAGCGGCAGGAAGAGCAGCGACGTCGGCACCAGGTACGTGACGAAGATCCCGGTTCCGAACGCCCTCACGCCGAAGAACCGGAGCCGCGCGAGCGCGTAGGCGGCGATGGTGCCGATCACGACCGAGACCGTCGTTGCGAGCAGCGTGACGAGCAGACTGTTCTTCGTCCACGTGAGGAACTCGGTGTCCCGGAGGAGTCTCGTGTAGTGCTCCAACGTCACGCCTTGACGAATGAGCAGGGGCACCGCCTCGCGGTCGTACAGCTCACGGTTGGTCTTCAGCGACGTCAGCGCCATGTGGTAGAAGGGGAACAGCGCGAACAGAAGGAACGGTACGAGCGCCAGGTGCGTCCAGACCTTCCCGCGCCATTGCCGCGCGCTCGCCGCCATCAGTTGTCCTGCTTCCGCACGAACCGAAGCTGCATCCACACCACCATCACGAGCACCGGGAAGAGGTAGAGCGAGATCGCGGCGCCTTCGCCGATGCGGCCCGTCTCGAGTCCGACCTGACGCGCGAGCGTCGCGAAGAGATGCGTGGAATTGATCGGGCCGCCGTGCGTCAGCACGTACACGATGTTGAAGTCGCTGAACGTGAAGATCGTCGAGAAGAGGATCACGATCCCGAGAACACCCTTCAGCAGCGGCAGCGTGATGTACCAGAAGCGCCGGATGGCGCCGGCGCCATCCGCCTCGGCCGCCTCGTACAGCTCCTTCGGAATCGAGACGAGCCCGGCCAGGATCGTGATCGCGAAGAACGGGAGCCCGCGCCACACGTTCACGACCACGACCGCGGTCATCGCGTAGTACTTCTGGCCGAGCCAGTTCGGGCCGGGCGGGTCCATCAGTCCCAGGTGGATGCCCGTCCAGTTCACGACGCTGTAGAGCGAGTTGAACATCCACTGCCACCCGAGCGTCGACAGCGCCGTCGGGATCACCCAGGGCAGCAGCACGGTGCCCCGGATCATCCGCTTGAACCAGAGCTGTTGATTGAGCAGCAGCGCGAGGCTGATGCCGAAGACGAGCTTGATCCCGACGGCGGCGCCGGTGAAGACGAACGCGTTCTGAAAGGTCTGGCGGAACGCGTCGCTGCGCCAGAGACCGATGAAGTTCTTGAGGCCGACAAGATGACTCGGCCGCCCGATGAATGCGTTCGACAGCGAGAAGTAGAGCGCCATGACGAACGGGTAGGCGACGAGGAGCAGGACCAGGATCAGCGCGGGCGTGACGAAGAGCGGACCGAGGATGTTCTCGCGATCGAGGGCCTCGCGGAGCCGCACGCGGAACCCGAGCGGTCTCGCCGACGCGACGCGGAGCTGGCCGACCGCCATCAGCTCACCCGGCCAGGATGTTCTTCATCTCGCCCTCAGCCCACGCGATGGCCTCCTTCGTCGACGTGCCCGTCACCGCCTTGGCGAGCATGTTCGGAAGGATGAACGAGTTGGTGATGAGCTGCACCTTGTCGGACGCCGGCGCCGGCCAACCGTAGCAGTGGAACTGCACGCCTTCCTGCTTGAGCGCCGCGAACTTCGGGTCCGTCTTGAGGACGGGATGATCCTGGAGCTTGGCGTACACGGGCAGATTGAAGGCGTCGCCCGACATGATGTATTCGTCGTAGACCTCGCGCTTGCCGAGGAGATAGCGGATCCACTCCTTGGCCGGCTCGATGTGCTTCGAGAACTTCCAGATACCGATGTGGCGCGGCACGTCGGTCTCGTGACGCTGACCGTTCTTGCCGGCGAGGCTCTTGTGGTGGTTGATGCCGTCGGCCGTCACGAGCTTGCTGTTGCGGGCGACGATGTAGGCGCTCACGGGATTGTGGATCCAGCCCGCCTTGCCCTGCTGGAGCGACTCGTTGTTGCTGGCGTCCGTCCAGGAGAGCACCTCGGGTTCCATGCAGTCACGGTAGACCTTCTTGTACCACTCGACCATCTCGACCGCCGCCGGCGAGTTGATGGTGACGGTCTTGCCGTCCTTGTCGATCTCCTTGCCGCCGTTGGCCCAGAGCACAGGCCCCGCCGTGGAGATCGTGTCGTAGTTCTGGCTGATGGGGATCCCGATCGGGTGCCCCATCTTCTTGAGCTCCTTGCCGACGACGTAGAGGTCTTCCCACGTGTCCGGCACCTTGAGGCTGGCCTTCTTGAAGAGATCCTCCCGATAGCACGCGACGAAGAAGGTGTGGTACTGCGGCACCGCGCGCCAGACCCCGTGGACGTTGGCCGTTTCCCGGGCCGACGAGAGGAGCGCACCGTATTTCTTCTCGAGCTCGGCCACGAGATCGGAGACGTCGACGAGCTGCGGCTCGTAGAGCCACGGGAAGTGCATGCGCATCTCGACGAGGTCGTGGCCGCCTTGCGTCTGGACCTCGGAAGCGTACTTCGCGGCTTGCTGGGGCGCCGCGATGTGGTCGATGCGGATCTTGATGCCGGTGTCCTTGGTGAACCGTTGCCCGATCTCGGCGAGCTTCTTGTCCGACGCGGGCGCGAAGTTGTTCCAGCACAGGTACGAGATCTCGCGCGGCTGCGCGACGGCGGGCGCGACCCGGGTCGCGAGAATCCCGGCCAGGCCTGCGTGGGCGCTCGTCACGAGAAAGCGGCGGCGGCTCATCGACACCATGGATCTATCTCCTGAATGACTGGCGGCGTGGCAACAGTGACGCGAGTGTAGACGACGCGCGCAGCGTGTCAAGACCTCGGTTCCGTCGGTATCCAGTTCTTGAATCGTTCGCGGAGCACTTTCTTGTCGAACTTGCCGACACCCGTTTTCGGGATGGCGTCGACGAGGACGACCTCGTCGGGCAGCATCCACTTGGCGACCTGCGGGCGCAGGAAGTCGACGACCTCCTGCTGCGTGACAGTCTCCCCCGGGCGCGGGACGACGCAGTCCAGCGGTCGCTCCACCCATTTTGGATGCGGCACTGCGATGACTGCGGCCTCGAGCACTTTCGGATGTCCCATGATCAGGCTCTCGAGCGCCACGCTGGACATGAACTCGCCCCCGGACTTGATGACGTCCTTGGTCCGATCGGTGATCTGGACATAGCCTTCGGGATCGATCGTCGCGATGTCGCCGGTGCGGAACCAGCCATCGTCGGTGAACCGGTCGGCGCTCTCCGGGTTGTCGTAGTACGCCTGGAGGATCCACGGGCCGCGCACCTGGATCTCGCCCATGCTATGCCCATCCCACGGCTGCTCGCGTCCGCTCTCGTCGACGATGCGGAGATCGACGCCGACCACCGGGTACCCTTGCCGCGCGCGCACGGCATAGCGCTGCTCGTCGGGCCAGTCACGCATGTAGCTCTTGAGCCGCGAGATCGTGCCGAGCGGCGTCATTTCCGTCATGCCCCACGCGTGGGTCATCGAGGCGTCGAACTTCTTCTCGAACAGCTCGATGAGGCTCCGGGGCGCCGCCGAGCCGCCGATCGGAATGCAGCGAATGGACGAGATGTCGAAGCCCTCTTTCTCCACGAGCTCCTTGATCGCGATCCAGACGGTGGGCACGGCGCCGACGAACGTGACTCTCTCCCGCTGGACGATCTCGCAGATCTCGCGCGGCTGGATGTTCGGACCGGCGAAGATCTGCGTCGAGCCGTTCATCACCGCCGCGTATGGCACGCACCAGGCGTTGGCGTGGAACATCGGCACGACGTGCAGGATGACGTCGTTCTCCGACACGGCCAGGATGTCCGCGTGCGAGGAGGCCAGACAGTGGAGAAACACGGCGCGGTGCGTGTAGACCACGCCCTTCGGATTGCCGGTGGTCCCCGAGGTGTAGCACATGCCGGAGGCGTCAGTTTCGGCCAGTTGCGGCCATCGCTCGATCGGCGCGGCGGCACCGAGCAGCGATTCATATTCCTTCAACCCCGCGGGAACCGTGGCGTCCGGCGTATCGAGCATGATGACGATCTCGCGTACGGTCGTGAGCTTGTCGCGAATGGCCGCCAGCGTCGGATACACGCTGGCGTCCGCGAAGATCACCGAGTCGCTGGCGTGATTGACGATGTACGCGAGATCGTTCGGCGCGAGCCGGAAGTTCAGCGTGTGCAGCACCGCGCCCGAGAGCGGCACCGCCCAGTACAGCTCGAGGTGTCGGTGGCTGTTCCACGCCAGTGTCGCGACCCGATCACCCTTCTTCACGCCGAGCGTCGTCAGCACGCCGGCCAGGCGCCGCGTGCGATCGGCAAAGTCGGCGTAGGTGTAGCGGAACAGCGGCTGGCCGGGAATGCGCGTCGCCAGCGTCTTCTTCGCGAAGAGCCGGCGGCTGCGTTCGAAGAAGTGCGTCAGCGTCAACGGATAGTCCATCATGAGGTCGTTCAGCTGAGCCGTCATCGTGCGATTTCTCCCAGGTCTTCGGATGTGGCGCATCTGAATCCAAGGAAGTGGTGGCCGGCGCCGGCGCCTCGCCGATCGTACGAGCGACGGAGGGTCACGCGCAGCGCCGCGGCCGGGTCGTCGTGGCTCGCGCCCCGCACGACGACCTGTCCGGTACCGGTGAAGACCTCCTGATCGCCCGGGCGGTACGGATACGGGCGAAGAACGCTGGACGTCCACTCGCGGACGTTTCCGAGCAGGTCCTCGACGCCGTACGGGCTCTGGCCTCCGGGACGTGAGTCACCGCGGTCGGTGGCGTTGTACGCGCGACCGAAGACCGCCAGCTCCGGCGACGGGGTCGCTACGCCCCAGGGATACGGGCGCTTGTCTTCGCCCCGCGCGGCTTTCTCCCACTCGGCTTCGGTGGGCAAGCGACGGCCCTTCCACCTGCAGTAGTCGCGCGCGCCGAACCATGAGACCTCGACGGCAGGATGGCGCTCGAAGCCCGGATCCGGCAGCCAGCGCCCATCGCGGAGATGGATGCGCGCGTCGGGATCGTCGTCGTCGAAGCGATGATCGCTTCCCGGCGGCTCCAGGCCGGTGGCGTTCAAAAATTCGGCGAGCTCGGCGTTGGTCACCTTGTGGCGCTCGATCCAGAAGTTTCTCACGAAGACCCGGTGGAGCGGCGCCTCGTTCGCGGGGCCGTCGTCGCGCCCCATCCAGAACGCGCCGGCGGGGACGAGCATGATGCCGTCGGCCCTTGCCGCCGTGGGATCGAGCCAGAGGGCTGCGGTGAAGACGAGGGCTGCGCCGACACGCTCGGCATGGTGCATGTTGCGGATTGTAGCGAGGTCGGTGAGCTGACGGTCCAGACGTTTATGAATCACGCGCGCGGACCATCGACGAACGACCGAGGCCGGGGAACAGCGTGTTGCCGCGGGCCGGCCGGGTCGGTGGGGGGCCGGTGGACCCTGTACGATGCCAGCGATGCGAGTGTGGCGATCTCGTCGAGAGTGCCTGCCTTGGCCACCGATCGCCCGGCGTTTCGTCGGCTGGCGCCAGAGGACGCTCGCCTCGTTGAACTGCGGGAGGTCTCGCGGCTCGATGACGACCTGCGCGAGGAGCTGGGCCGGTTGACCAATCGCCTCCGCGAACAGCTCTCCCGGTTTTTCTTGCAGCCGTTGCAGCTCTGTCCCGCCGCCGATGAGCCCTGGCTCTGGGCCCTGCTCGAGCGCGCGCCGACGCCGGCCGCCGCCCGCGCGTTGCCGCGCGCCGCCGTGCGCCACCTGCTCACGCGCTATCGGATCCGCCGGCTCAGTGCCGAGGCGGTGATCGCCGTCCTGCGCACCCCGGCCCTGCCGGTGGCGCCGGGCCCTGTGAATGCCGCGCAGGTTCATCTCACCGTCTTGCTGCCCCGGCTGCGCTTGGTTCATGCTCAGCGGGCCACCTGCGCCGCCCGCGTGGACGAACTGCTGGAGCAGCTCGCCGAGACACCAGAGCATCGTGACGTCGCCATCCTCCAGTCCTTCCCCGGAGTCGGAAGAGTCGTGACCGCCACGATGCTCGCCGAAGCCTCGCGGCTCTTGGCGGCGCGAGATTATCACGGTCTGCGGGCTCATCTCGGGGTCGCGCCGATCACCAAGCAGAGCGGAAAGCGCAAGCTCGTCGTGATGCGCTATGCCTGCAACCCGCGGCTGCGGGCGGCCGCCCACTACTGGGGCCAGACCGCCGTGGGGCACGATCCCCGAAGCCGCGCCCAGTACGCGCGCCTCCGCGCCGGGGGCCATAGTCACGGTCGCGCCATTCGCGGTGTCGTCGATCGGCTGCTCCGCGTTCTCATGGCCATGCTGACAACTCAAACTCTCTACGACCCGGCGCGCCGCGTGATCGCCACGGCGTCATAGAAAAATGGGGGCTTGACACGACGTGGGGAATCCGTTCC
>JBGPTW010000227.1:0-6817 GCA_041490825.1 Methylomirabilia bacterium
ACACCGATGGCCGCGTTCCAGACCGTGCTCGGCCTCGCCAGTCCAACGACTCGGCCCGACTTATCGCGGGCTCTACGGCGTCGTGCAGGGCCGACGCGAATGGGAACACCCGGACCCCATCGGTGGTGCCGTTGGGAGTTAGCCGGATAGGTAGACATCGATGAACGACCGGGGCCGGGGGACAGCGTGTTGCCGCGGGCCGGCCGGGTCGGTGAGGGGCCGGCGGACCCGTTCCCGTCGCGTGCAATCGAGGGCAACCAGGCCAGGAGTGGGAACGGCTCGCCGATCATCGGTCCACAGGGCCTCGTGGTCAGAGGCCCCTCACCGATCCGGCCGACCCGCGACGCCACGCACTCGATTGACGGGGAGCGTTCATGAATGATCCGGGCCAGCCTTGGGCTAGCCTTGTCGCCTAGCGCCGGGAGGCGATTCGACCTTCGGCGCCGCTCCACCCGGGGTCGAACGGATGCCCCGGCGCGTCGAGATCGATCACGAGCGGCGCGTGATCGGACGGCATCGGTTTCCCCTTCCGGGCCTCGCGATCGATTTCCACCGACACCGTGCGGTCGCGAAGGACGGCCGTCACCAGCAGGTGATCGATCCGCATTCCGAAGTTCTTGTGAAAACTCCCGGCGCGATAGTCCCACCACGTGTAGCGGCCCGGCTCCGGATGATGGAGGCGATACGCGTCGATCAAGCCCCAGTCGCACAACCGCGCGAACGCCGCCCGCTCCGGCTCGGAGACGTGCGTCCCGCCATGACACGCCTCCGGATCCCAGACGTCGGCGTCCGAGGGAGCGACGTTGAAATCGCCGCCTAGCACGAGCGGCTCGTCGGAGCGAGCCGCGTCGGCGAGCCAGCGCGCAAGTCGATCGAACCAGGCGAGCTTCGCCTGGTAGAACGGCGAGCTCACGGCCCGTCCGTTCGGCGCGTAGAGGCTCACGACCCGGATGCCGCCACAGACGGCCGAGATCATGCGCGCCTCGGCCAGCGGCTCGTCATCGGGAACGTCCGGCGTCACCGGCGGACGGAGCGGCTCGCCAAAGTTCGAGACGACATGTGCGATGCCGACGCGACTGGCGATCGCGACGCCGTTCCAGCGGCCCTCGCCGTGATGCGCCAGCTCATAGCCGGCGGCCTGAAACACGTCGGCGGGCGCATCCCCATCGGCGAGCTTGGTCTCCTGCATCAGCAGCACGTCGGGCTTCGCGCGCTCGAGCCACCACGACACCTTCTCGAGCCGCGCTCGCAGCGAGTTGACGTTCCACGTCGCGATCCGCATCACCGCTCCTTTACTGCCCGTTGGCGTTGCCATCGTACCGCGGCCATGGCCAGCGCTCCGATCAGCGTCGCCAGTGACAGCGCCGAAGCGACATAGAAGTGGATCGGCCGGTACTCGAACGTGACGTCGTGGACACCGGGCGGGACGGCGACGGCCCGAACCGCATAGTCGGCGCGCAGGATCTTCGTGGGCCGACCGTCGATGGTGGCTTGCCAGTGAGGATAGAAGATGTCCGAGAGCACGAGCAGCGCGGGAGCGGCGGCCTTGACCGCGAGCCGCACTCGCTGAGGCTCGTACTGCACGACGTCGACCGTTTCGGGCTCCGACACCGCCGGCGCCGGTGGCTCCTGCGACCACGGCTCCTCCAGGATCGCGGCCCGGCGCGGGTCGAAGCCGGCTGCCGTCACTCTCGCCAGCGCGTCCCGCGGCGACGCGACGACCTCGGCCCGATGGACGAGAAACGCGCGAGGCAGCGCTCGCGTGTTCCGATAGATCTTCACCTCCCCGTCGTACACCAGCTCCCACGTCGAGCGTGTCTCGGAGCTATCGAGTCTGATGTCTCCCCAGCCGCCATCGACCGAGACGTCCCCACCAGCCCGCTCCGCCATCAAGGCCAGCGTCACGGTGGTGCCGCGGTACCCACGGAGGTCGATGGCCGCGTCGTGCCAGCGACGGTCTTCGATCCGGGCAGGATCGAGCGCCAGCTCGAAGCGCGGGCTCTCGACTCCGTTCGCGCCGCGGACGGCCAGACGATAACGCACGACGCGACCCGGCATCGCCGGCGAGACGTCTGGATGCAGACCGACGCTCAAGCGGAGTATTCCGCCACGTTCCGGAACGTGGAGCGGGAACGTCATCCGCGAGGGGGAATGCTGCACGATGAAGGTCTTCGACACGCCCTCGATGGCGATGCGCTCGATCCGGATCGGGTCGCCTCGCCGCGCCGCGTCCCAGAGATCGAGCGAGTCCAGTGGAGCGAGGGTCACGACGTATTTCACGTTCAGCAGATCGAGCAGCGCCTGGCTGCCCAGCAACTCAGCGCGCGTTCCCGCCGTCGCGGTCGTCATCGGGTCGGGCGTCGCGCTGATCAGGGACGCGTGGATCAGCGGCAGATAGCGATCGGGATAGAAATTCTCCAGCACGCGGATGTCACCGAAGCCGTAGCCGCTGCTCGTGTTCGGCTGCAGCACGCCGTCCAGCGCATCGATGCGAAAGACGCTGCGATCACGCCGCAGCGCTTGAACGAAGCCCGACGTCGCGAAGGCATCGATGCGCGGCGAAAAGCGTTTCGGGACGTAGGAGAAGAGCTCCAGTACAAGCACGACCACGAGGGCGACGTTGACCGATGGAGCCAGGCGGGGCCACCGCACTGCTATCCAGAGCAGCGTCGCCACCAGCGTCACGATCGCGACGCCGAGACCGGCTCGGAGCAGGCTCGGCATCCCGCCGGCGGCCGCGATCCATTCCGCGTGGTACACGACGAATCCGGCGATCACGAGGACGATCGAGCCTGCAATCCCGATGACCCGCCTCGGTGACCATCGATGCCGGATCTGTCCCGTCACAGCGTCGAGCGCGATGGCCATCAGCGCGGCGACGCAGAAGGCGACGATCGGCTGGTTGTATCTGAAGACGAGCACGCGGTTGATCCCTGGCAGGACGCCGACCAGGTTAATCGCGGGAGCGCCGTAGGCCTTCAGGAGCGACAGGACCGCGTAGACCGCGAAGAAGACCGTCATGCGCCGCCGGGGAGCCAGCGCCGCCAGCGTGACCGGAACGAGGCCGAGGTACGGCACGACCAGGAAGGCCGAGATGTCAGGCGGAAGCGTCGTCCGCCAGCCGAGATGATCGAAGAAGAACGGGATCAACAAGGAAATGGCGCTGGCCGGCGCGCTCACGTGCAGCCCGGACCCGGCGTCGCCGTGGTGTCCCGGCACGTCTGCGTGCCGGAGATACTCGGCGACGAGCACGAAGAGCGGTAACGCGATCACGATCGCGAGCAGAACACTCCAGAGCAGCGGCCGGACGTACTGCCACATCGCGGCGCCGAAGCGCCGCGCTCGCAAAGCAACGGTCGCTGATCGGACGACGAAGTACGCCCCGGCGAACACGCCGATCATGACGAGCGATTCCGGAGACGCCGCGAGGGCGGCAATGCCGCCCGCCAGCCCGAGGGCGACGATGGCGCCGACGGACCGCGCCCGCAGAAGCATGTCGGTGGCGACCATGACGACCGGGAGCAGGACCCCGGTGTCGAGATCCCAGTGATTCACGTAGACGACGAAGTGGCCCGTCAGCATCAACGCCGCGCCCCCGGCGAACGCGTTCAGCGGCGAGATCGCGAGACGTCGCAGGAAGACGTACGTGAAAAACCCGACGATGAGCAATCGCGCCAGGAAGTAGACGTTCCAGACGATCGGGCGCGGCCACAGGAGCACCGGCAGACGCAGGAGCGAAAACACGCCGGACACCATGTTTGCCGCGAGCGGCGCGCCGAGCCCCATCGACGGGTTCCAGAGAGGCAGCTCACCGTGCCGGTACATTCGGCCCGCGGCGACGGCCCACGGCTCACTCATCCAGGGCAGCGCCCCTACGTCCAAGACGTGGCTGCGATCGTCCATCGCATGCCGCACGGCTTCGACATCGACGCCGGGCGGACCCCATGGGAACGTGCCTGGCATCAGCGGCGAGGATAAGAGGCTCTCGCCGCCGAACACGATCGGAAAGAACACCACGCTGATCAGCGCGGCGTAGGCGACGAGGATGACCGCGTGCGACGGACGTCGCGACGTCAGCGCTTGGCGGCCTGCATCGCCCGCCACACGCGTTCCGGCGTCAGCGGCATGTCGAGATGCCGCACACCGAGCGGCGCAATCGCGTCGTTGACCGCGTTCAGCAGCGCCGGTAACGCGCCGACGGTCCCGGCTTCGCCGACACCCTTGGCGCCGAGCGGATTCACTTGCGTCGGCACTTCGTGCGAGTCGACCTCGAAGAACGGCACGTCGTCGGCGCGCGGCATCGCGTAGTCCATGAACGATCCGCTGAGGAGCTGGCCGGTCGTCGCATCGTAGGCGAGCTGCTCGAACAGCCCCTGTCCGAGACCCTGGACCAGGCCGCCGTGGATCTGTCCCTTCACGAGCATCGGATTGACCATGCGGCCCACGTCGTCGACGACGGTGTACCGCGCGATGCTGACCGCACCGGTATCCGGATCGATCTCGACCTCGCACACGTGGCAACCGTTCGGGAACGTGACCGCGGGTGGCGTGAACGTCGCGGTCTCGCTGAAGCCCGGCTCCATCCCCGCCGGAAGCTGACGCGGCTGGTAGGCGGCTCGCGCGACGTTCGCAAACGTCACGCCGCGATCGGTGCCGGCGACGGTGAATTTTCCGTCGCGGAGCGCGACGTCTTCGGGAGCGGCCTCGAGCAGCTGCGCGGCGATGCGCCGGCCCCGCTCGATGATCTTGTCCGTGGCCCGCATCACGGCCGAGCCACCGACGGTGAGCGCGCCCGAGCCACCGTTGCCGCGGCCGGCGCCGAGGAGATCGCTGTCGCCCCAGAACACCTGAATGCGCCCAGGCGGTACGCCGAGACGATCGCTGACGATCTGCGCAAAGGCCGTCTCGTTCCCCTGTCCCATCGAGGTCGAGCCGGCGAAGAGCGACACGGACCCGTCCGCGTTGATCCGCAGCTCCGCCGTGTCGGGATTGACGCCGGTATACGGCCCGCCGGCGACTTCGATCGGATTCGCGATGCCGAGCCCGCGCAGCTTGCCCCGCGTGTGAGCCTCCGCACGGCGCTTGTCGAATCCCGGGTGCTCCGCGAGCTGGAGCGCCATATCCATGCCGCGCGCGAAGTCGCCACAGTCGTACGTGAAGACGAGTCCCGTCTTGAACGGCATGGCCGACGGCGGAATCAGGTTTTTGCGGCGCAGCTCGATCGAGTCGATCCCGAGCTCGCGCGCGGCCACGTCGATGACGCGCTCGATCGCGTAGGTTGCTTCGGGGCGACCCGCGCCGCGGTACGGGCCCGTCGGCGTCGTGTGCGTGTAGACACCTGTCGTCTGGACGTGGATCGCTGGCGTCGTGTACACACCAGCCAGGCCGCCGACGTTGTTGGTGCCCGGGCCAGCGCTCCGAGGCGTGAGATAGGCGCCGACGTTGAGCGTGATCGCAACGCGGAGCCCGAGGAACGTCCCGCTCGCGTCGAGCGCCAGCTCGACGGTTGAGACGTTGTCGCGCCCGTGTTCATCCGTGACGAAACCCTCGCGCCGGTCGGACGTCCACTTCACCGGCCGTCCAAGGCGCTTGGCCGCCCACAGCACGAGCACGTGCTCGGGATACGCGCCGCTGCGCATCCCGAAGCTTCCGCCAACGTCGCCGGTGACCACGCGCAGATGACTCTGCGGGACGTGGAGCACCGGCTCGGCGAGCAACGTGCGGAGTCCGTGCGGCGCCTGGATCCCGGTGTGCAGCGTGTACCGTCCCGAGCGCCGGTCGTATTCCCCGACGGCGGCTCGCGGCTCGAGCGGCGCGGCGGCCACGCGAGTGACCACGAAATCGAGCTTCGTGACGTGCGCGGCACTCTCGAACGCGCGCGCGACCGCATCACGCTTCCCGGCCTCCCACACGAACGCGACGTTGTCCGGCGCCTGTTCCCACACGACCGGCGCGCCGAGACGCCGGGCGTCCTCCGTGGCCGCGCCCGCGGGCAGGGGCTCGTAGTCGACCCGTACCAGGTCCGCGGCGTCCACGGCTTGCTCGTGCGTTTCGGCGACGACGAGCGCGACGGGATCTCCGACGTGGCGGACGCGCTCGCGCGCGAGCGCGGGTCGCGGCGTGGGGAACGCGGGCGAGCCGTCCACCCGCTTGCGCGCGCCGTCGGTGGGCAGGTTTCCGATACCGTCGGCGGCGAGGTCGTCACCGGTGAGCACGGCGACGACGCCGGGGACGGCACGCGCGGCAGACGCGTCCAGCGCGCGAATGCGCGCGTGCGCGTGGGGGGAGCGCACGACGACGGCGTGGGCCTGGCGCGCCAGCGTCACGTCGTCCGAATAGCGACCCAGACCCTGGATGAGACGCGGGTCCTCCAGTCGGCGCACCGACTGCCCGACAGCGAACTTCTCGACGACGATGTTCTCGTTCTCGGCCATTGGCCTTCTCCAGTTGACTGGGGGCCTCGAAGGCCCCCAGACCCCCATACGCTCGGCGCGCCCCAGCAAAGCTGCGGCGCTCCTCGATACTGCGACAGACTCCTAGTCGACTGGGGGCCTTCGAAGGCCCCCAGACCCCCATACGCTCGGCGCGCCCCAGCAAAGCTGTGGCGCTCCTCGATACTGCGACAGGCTCCTAGTTTTACGTGAGGGGCCCCGAAATGGCCCCTCACACTGCCCCACGCTCGGCAGCGTCCCGGGAAACCCGGGACGCTCCTCGATACTCCGACACGGTCCTACTCGAGGGGGGGGCGCGAAGGCCCCCCCACCCCCCCAAACCGCGGCGGGCGCCCGGGCCCACGGCGCCCCCCCCGCAAAACCCC
>JBGPTW010000228.1:0-6716 GCA_041490825.1 Methylomirabilia bacterium
CCCGGCACAGCCGTGGCGTTCCTCGAACCCCCATACGCTCGTCGCGCCCCGGCACAGCCGTGGCGCTCCTCGAGCCCCCATACGCTCGTCGCGCCCCGGCACAGCCGTAGTGCGCCTCGAGACTCGCAGGCTGCTACACGTCTTTCAGCGCTTCGCGGACCTCGCGGAGACGTGCATAGGAACCCAGGATCTTCGCGTGGTCGACGCCGATGTGGCGGATGATCACGTCGGTGTAGCCCGCGCCGGCGAGCGCGCGGAAGTCGTCGATGACCTTCTTCACACCGCCGACGACGAGCGCCGCGGGCCGGAATCCGCGGTGACCGCCCTCGAGCACGGGCTTCGCGGTCGTCGTCGCCTCGGTATCTGATTCGCCGACGTAGACGTCGCGACGGATCGCCACGGCGGTCGGCGTGCGGCGATGCGCGGCACAGCGCTCTCGGTAATACGCTGCCTGGACTCGCGCCTCGTCCGGCGTGATCGACGGAGCGGCGAGCCATCCGTCTCCGAGACGAGCCGCGCGATCGATGGCCGGTTCGGCGCGCGCGCCGATCCAGTATTCGACCGGCTCGGCGGGCCGCAGAGCCAGACGCGCCTCGCCGAAGCTGAAGCGGCGCACACCGCTCACGGTCTCGCCGCGCAAGAGCTGCTGCACCGCGACGAAGGACTCCTCGAACGTCGAGGGCCGGAGCTTGAGGTCGGCGCCCATCCCCGAGAACTGCTGGGCGTCCTCGCCGAGGCCGCACTGGAAGATGAAGCGGCCTTTCGCGATCGCCGCGAGCGTCCCGACTTGCTCGGCCACGAGGACCGGATTCCAGAGCGGCAGGAGAAAGAGACATCCGGCGGGCGCTGCACTCCACTCGGCGAGAAGTCGGCCGAGGATTGGGACGTTCTGGTAGTAGAAGCCGGGCGTCACGTGATGATCCCCGACGAAGAGCGAGTCGAGCCCCGCCTCGCGGGCCGCCCGCGCGCGTTCGATCATCCACTGCGCGCCGGCGCGCGGGTCCTTCACGGCGAAGCTGCTGGTGAGCGAAACGCCGATCCTCATGGCGTGTTCATCTCCTTGTTGTGCTCGCCGAGCCCGGGCGTCGGTCCCGCCAGCGGCGGGCGCTCGCCGTCGAAGCGCAGGGGCAGCGCCATCAGCTCGAGGTCGAGCCCCGGGACTTTCTGGATGATGCCGCTCGCCTCCACCTGCGGCTCGGCCAGCACTTCCTTCAACGTGTTGATCGGCGCGCAGGGCACGCCGGCCTTCTCGAGTCGCGCGAGCCATTCCGACTGCGGCTCGCTCTTCAGCACGCTCTCGATCTCCGACAATAAGATTTGCTTGTGGGCGAAACGGTCCTTGTTGGTCTTGAAGCGCGGATCGCTCGCCCACTCCGGATGGCCGAGGGTCTTCGCGAGCGTGGCGAAGAGCCGATCGTTGGCCGCGGCGACGACGATGGGGCCAGTCTTCGTCTGGAATCCCTCGAAGGGCACCAGTCTCACGCTGCCTGTCGGGTGACGCTTCGGGACTTCGCCGGAGATGCGGAAGCTGGCGAAGTGGCCGCTGAGCCAGCCGAGCGCGGTCTCGAACAGCGAGGCGTCGACGACGCAGCCCGCGCCCGTCTGCGCGCGCCGGACGAGCGCCGCCAGGATGCCGATCGTCGCCCACATGCCGCTGCCGACGTCGAGCGTCGGGACCCCGATCCGGTACGGCGGACCGCCCTCGATGCCGCTCACCATGAACAGTCCGGCGAACGCCTGCATCATCGGTTCGTAACCGGGCCGATCTTTCAACGGCCCGACAGGTCCGAAGGCGCTCAGCGAGCAGTAGATCAGTCGCGGGTTGATCGCGCGAAGCATCTCAGGGCCGAGTCCAAGCTCCTCC
The DNA here is from genome assembly GCA_041490825.1 of Methylomirabilia bacterium. Lineage (GTDB taxonomy): Bacteria > Methylomirabilota > Methylomirabilia > Rokubacteriales > CSP1-6 > JBGPTW01. The sequence continues at coordinate 1,865 of JBGPTW010000228.1, forward strand.
AGCGAGCCGGGTCGCATGTTCTGCAGCACGACGTCCACTCCGGTCACGTACTCCTTGACCCACGCGACCGCCTGCGAGTCTTTCAGATCGAGCGTGATCGAGCGCTTGCCGCCGTTCACGTTGTGAAAGACCGCGCCGGCGCCCTCGAGGAACGGCGGGCCCCATCCGCGCGCGTCGTCGCCGCCCTCGGGGCGTTCGACCTTCACGACGTCGGCGCCGAGTCGCGCCAGCGTCTCGCCCGCGAAGGGGCCCGCGAGGTTCTGCGCGAGCTCCAGCACTTTGACGCCGGCCAGCGGTAACGTCATCATCGCTCCAGCCATGCGGCCAGCATCCGGCCGCCGAGATCGAAGCCGAGGTTGGGTCCGTAATTCTGCGTGAAGCTGATCGGCACGTGCGTCTTGTACGAGTGCGTGATCACGTGGTCGAAGTGCGGCGGGTCCCAGGCGCGGACCGTCAGTGTGCCGCCTCGCTTGGGCGTCTGCGCCGCGCTCAGCGCCACGCGGCTAACGGCCCCGACAGCGAGGCCGCTAGCCCCGAGCTTCAAAAGATCGCGTCGAGTGACCATGACTGACCTCTCAATCAACGTGGGGGCCACGACATGGCCCCCACACCCCCACGCGTTCGGCGCGCCCCGGCAAAGCCGTGGCACGCCTCGAACCCCCACACCCCCACGCGCTCGTCCGGCGCCGGCGAAGCCGACGCCCGCCTCGACCGCACGATCGGAGCGCCTCGACAACTGTGGCGCTCCTCGATACGACGTGAACGGGCGGTGAGGTCAGAGCGCGGTGGTGGTCTTGATTAGCATGGCGGGGCCGACGTCGCAACCACCCGCGCCGTTCTTCGAGGAACGCGCGGGCGAATCAGCGCTGCGCGAGGCGGCGCGACGCTTCTTCCGTTGCCTCGTCGGCCGGGAAGAACGACTCGATCCGAAGCTCCTGCAGCGTGATGTCGTGCGGCGTGCCGAGGGTCGTCAGCGTCGTGAAGTAGCGCAGGCCCAGGTCGCCCTTCTTGAACTCGATCGGCAGGAATGGCGCGGTCGAGGCATCGAGATCGAGCGTGCGCCAGTGGCGCGGGACGTCCGGATACGAGAGCAGCTCTTCCAGCAGGTCGCGGGTCTCGGCGCCGCCGAAGCCGCTGATCGCATCGCGATGGAGCCACTGGATCAACGACGCCGCGGTCGCCTCCCAGTTGACGATGTAGGGACGGAACGCCCGCGGGTGGAACATGAGCCGCATGGCGTTCGGCGCGCCGAGCTGCGCGACTTCCTCTGGATCGAGAAATGCGGCCTGCACGCGCGCGCTGCCTGCGTTGACGTCGAGCACGTTCCAGTGCCGATCGAGGACCAGCGCAGGGTAGGGCTCTTGCTGCTTTCCGGATGAAGTCGAGCGCCCGGCGCACCTGCGCCATGTCCGGCGCGTCGAGCCGGCTCTCACGATAGACGGGCGCATACCCGGCGGTCGTGAGGAGCTGGTTGCGGTCGCGCAACGGCACGTCGAGCGCGCGGGCGAGCAGCAGCACCATCTCGCGGCTTGGCTGCGCGCGTCCGGTCTCGAGAAAGCTCAAGTGGCGTGACGAGACCCCCGCCTCGACGGAGAGATCGAGCTGGCTGACCCGCCGCCGGGCGCGCCACGAGTGGGCCGAACGCGCTGGTGGTGTGACGCGCGTGTTTGTGTGCCGCCGGCCGGGCCTGATTCATGCCGGGACTGTACACTGGCTCCTGCCGGAGCGAAATTACCTCGCAGGTAATTGAAACCTGCTCCGGTGACGCTCGACGATGGCGGCAGATCGTCGGGCGACAAGCCGTGAAGAGGAGATGCGCCGATGACGCTGGACCCGGCCACCGTTTCAGAACGCCACAAGGGCACCCTGACGGAGCTGCTCGGCATCCGGTTCGTCGAGACCGGGAAGGACCATGTGATTGCGGAGCTCACCTATCGCGAGGAGCTCACGACCGTCGGCGGCGCCCTCCATGGCGGCACGTTGATGGCGTTCGCCGACACGATCGGAGCCACCGCGACCATGCTGAACTTGCCGCCGGGCGCGAGCACGACGACCATCGAGTCCAAGACGAACTTCTTCGCCGCGGTACGGTCCGGAACGATTCGCGCGGAGAGCACGCCGCTCCATCGCGGCAAGCGCACGCACGTCTGGCAGACGCGCGTGACGGATGAAACCGGACGCCTGTTGTCGCTGACGATCCAAACGCAGATGGTTCTCACGTGATGAGGGGCAAGCGTGGCGTTGCCTGACGTGACCGGTGATCGCGAAGTCTACGGCGCCTGTCCGCTGGATTGTCCCGACACCTGTAGCTGGGTTGTGACCGTCCGCGACGGCGAAGCGATCGCCCTGCGCGGTGACCGGCGGCATCCCTACACGCGCGGCGCGCTGTGCGCGAAGGTCAACCGCTTCCTCGACTACACCCGCGCGCCCGACCGATTGATGTATCCGCAGCGCCGCATCGGCAAGAAGGGTGAAGGCCGGTTCACGCGTATCTCCTGGGACGAGGCGCTGGACGAGATCGCCACGCGCATCACGCCTACGGTCACATGTACCTCGCGTGGAACGAGCCCGCGGTGCCGCCCCCCGGCGAGTGCCTGTCCCACACCGAGATCTTTCGTCGTCTCGCGCGTGCGCTCGGCGTGACGGAGCCGTGCGTGTACGACAGCGACGAAGACATGGTGCGCCAGCTCCTCGATGCCGACTCGCCGGTGCTGGAAGGAATCACGCTGGAAAGGCTCAAGCGGGATGGCTGGGCGCGGCTCAGCGTCCCGACGCCGTTCGTCCCGTTCGCGAACGGATTTCCGACGCCGTCGGGAAAGCTCGAGTTCGTGTCGCCGCGCATGGCCGCCGCCGGCCTCGATCCCGTGCTGACCTACACGCCGCCATACGAGGCGGCACAGCAAGCGACCGAGCTGGCGCGGAGGTATCCGATCGCGCTCATCGCTCCCGCCGCGCACTATTTCCTGAACTCGACGTTCTCCAACGTGCCCGCGCTGGCCCGGCGCCAGGGCCCGCCGGCCATCGTCCTGCATCCCTCCGATGCCGCGCCGCGCGGGCTTCGCGACGGCGACGATGCGCGCGTCTACAACGATCGGGGCGCGTTCACCGCGAGGGTGACCATCAGCGACCGCGTTCGGTCGGGCGTCGCGGCGAGCATCAAGGGCTTCTGGCCCAAGCGCGTGCCCGGCGCCGCGAATGCCAACGCCACGGTGGCCGAGCGAGACTCCGACATGGGCGGCGGCGCCGTCTTTCACGACAATCGCGTCGAGATCGAACGGGCGAGGTAGCTCAGCGCTCGAAGGCGTGGATGCGCCGGAGCTCGGGAAACAGGTACATCCACAGCATCGCGACGGCGGCCGTTCCGATCCCACCGATCAGCACCGCGGGCACCGGACCGAATAGCGCGGCCGCCAGACCGGACTCGAAATCTCCGAGCTGGTTCGACGTGCCGGTGAACGTCGAGCGGATCGCGGTCACGCGGCCGCGCATCTCGTCGGCGGTCCGCATCTGGACGAGCGACAGGCGGATCACGACGCTGATGACGTCGGCCGCGCCGAGCACACACATACCTATGGCACAGGCCGCTCGATCCGGCAACGGTGGTGATCGGCCGCGCAGGGTGCGATGATCCCCGGTGACGCTGCCCACGCAGGAGGAGCTATGAACTACCGGATCATCTCGGCCGACGATCACATCGATCTCCAGTGGCTTCCGAAAGATCTCTGGCAGAAGCGCGTGCCGGCGCAGTGGCGCGACCGGGCGCCGAACGTCGTCGACACGTCCGACGGGCCTGCGTGGGTGTGCGGCGACGATCGCTGGGATCTGTGGGGCGGGCGGGCGGGAGCGGCGGGCGCGCAGGGCGGTCGCCGCACGGCCATCGAGCGCGGCGGTGTGCTCGAGCACGGCGTGCTGCGGCCGACGACGACGGCGCTGCGTCTGGCGGACATGGATCGCGACGGCGTCGATGCCACGGTCATGTATGGCCCGATCGTTCCGCTGCTGATCAAGGACCCGGACCTTCGCAAGGTGTGCTATCGCGCCTACAACGATTGGCTCGCGGAGTTTTGCGCCACCGCGCCGGAGCGTCTGGTCGGCGCCGGCCTGATCCCGATCGACGACCCGAAGACCGCGGCCGACGAGGTGCGCTATCTCCGGCAGATCGGTCTGCGGACCGGCATGTTCCTCGCCGCGCGCGTGGAGACGCCGCTGTGGGAAGAGGTGTGGGAGCCGCTCTGGGAGGCCGGCGCCGAGACCGGGATTCCGATCGGCTTCCATCTCGGCGGCGGATTACGCACGGTCGCATTCAGCGGCCCGAAGGCGAACAACGCGGGCAACATGGGGGTGCGTGTCGCGTGCTCGACGCTGCAGATGGACGAGCCGATCGCCGCGGTCATCTTCTCGGGCGCGCTGGAGCGGCATCCCACGCTCAAAGTCGTGCTGGCCGAGACCGGGATCGGCTGGCTGCCGTACATGCTCGAGCGGCTCGACGACACGTACCGGAAATTCCTCGACGCCGAAGAGTACTGGCGCGCCCACGGTGGGCTACAGCTCACGATGGCGCCGACCGCGTACTGGCGCCGCCAGGTCTGGGCCACGTTCCAGACCGATCTCGCGGGCCTGCGGCTGATCGATTCGATCGGCGCCGACCGCGTGATGTGGGCCTCCGACTATCCGCATGCGGACAGCACGTGGCCGGAGTCGCAGCAGGCCATCGCCGACAACTTCAAGGGTGTCGACGCGGCGACGCGTCAGCGTGTGCTCTGCGACAACGCGCGGGCGCTCTACGGCTTGTGAGGTTGGCGCCGAGCGGGGCGGGAGGCGGGTGGGTGAGGGGTCCGTTGCTCGAATACCC
>JBGPTW010000229.1:0-6679 GCA_041490825.1 Methylomirabilia bacterium
CCCTCGCCGACCGCCCTGGGAGGATTGCGACCGTGGCGGAGTTCGAACGGTTCGAAGGCTGCGATCTGTGCCGGGCGGCGCGCATCACGCCCTGGTATCACGAGGACGACATCTGCTGGGTTGCGGAGTGCGACATCTGTGAAGTGCCGATGGTGGTCTGGCGCTTTCACGGCGTGGCGCCGCCGGAAGACCACCTCCGCCACATGCACGACCGGCTGCGCGAGATCGCCACGGTGGAGTTCGGCGAGTTCTACGTCGATGATCACATGCGCAACATCCCCGACCACTACCACGCCCACGGTCGCCCTCGCGGCGGGTTCTTCGGCCACGACGCCCCGCGTCGGCGCGGCGTGGGGGGAGGACCACGATGACCGACCATGCCGCGCTCGAGGCGCTGGTGATTCGCTTCACCGACGCGTTCAACCGTGACGATCTCGACGGCGTCATGGCGCTGATGGCCGAGGATGCGATCTACGACGAATTCACCGGAACCCTGAACCGCGGCAAGGCCGCCATCCGCGCGGCGTTCGTTCCGCAGTTCCGCGGCGACTACGGCAAGCTGCGCTTTCATACCGAAGATCTCTTCGTCGACGCGGTGGCGGGCAAGGCGCTGATCCGCTGGGTCTGCACGCTCGATACCAAGCGTGGGCCGGCCGGCTGGCGAGGCCTCGACATCCTGCACGTGAAGAACGGCCTCGTGACCGAGAAGCACACGTACGCCAAGACGAAGGTGCCACTGCTGACCGAGACGGGCGCGACGGGCTAGCGATGGAGCTCGGCTTTACCGCCGACGAGACGCGGTTCGCCGCCGACGTTCGCGTGTTCTTGCGCGCGAATCCACCGGAGACTTTCCCCGTCGACGGGATGGACGCGGGCTACGGCTCCGGCGCGGTCTCGCGCGCGTTCCTGCGCGCGCTCGGTGAGCGCGGCTGGATCGCGATGACGTGGCCTCACGAGTTCGGTGGCGCCGCGCAGCCGTTCACGCACAAGCTCGTGCTGCTCGAAGAGCTGGCGGCCGCGGGCGCGCCGTTCGGTCCGCTCGAAGGCTGCGACCAGACGGCGGAGTCGATCATGCACTACGGCTCCGAGCGCCTGCGCCGCGAGCTGCTGCCCCGGATCGCGCGCGGGGACGCCACGTTCTGGCAAGGGTTCAGCGAGCCCGAGGCCGGCTCGGATCTCCTGTCGTTGAAGAGCGAAGCGTCGCTCGACGGCGATGACTACGTGATTCGCGGGCACAAGATCTGGTCGAGTCACGCCGGCGTCGCCGATTACGGTCTCGTGCTCGCCCGAACGCGCCGCGAGGCGCGGCGTAGCCACGGGCTCAGCATGTTCGTAGTCGACAATCGAACATCCGGCATGGACATCCGGCCGATCCGCAGCATGACGGGCGGCGTCTACCACTACGAGGTGTTTCTCGATGCCGTGCGCGTCCCGAAAGATTTCCTCCTCGGGCGCGAGGGCGAGGGCTTCGTCCAGCTCTTGAGGGGTCTGGACACCGATCGCTTCTGGGGACGCTTCTACAAGGCGCCGTCGCTCAAACGAACGCTCTCGGGCCTGGTCGAGTACGCGAACACGACGGTCCGCCACGGCCAGCCACTCGCGCGCGATCTCGTCATCCGGCGGCGCTTGTCGGAGCTGGCGACCGAGCTCGAGGTCATCCGCCTGCTCTTCTACCGCACCGGGTGGATGATCGAGCGCGGCATGCCGACACCGTACGAATCCGCGCTCGGCAAGGTGTTCGCCGACGAGACCGGCCAGAAGCTCGCCGCGCTCGGGATGGAGATGCTCGGGCCCTATGGTTCCCTCACCGGCGACTCGCGCTGGGCCCCGCTCCGCGGCGAGATCCAGCACGTCTACCAGACCAGCCTGGGCCATACGATCGCCGGTGGGACATCGGAGATCCTGAGGACGACGATCGCCACGCGGGGACTCGGCCTGCCGCGCGAGGCGCGGAGCTGAGCGTGGACTTCAGTCTCGGCGAGCCACAGCGGTTGCTCGTGAATCTGGCCCGCGCGTTCTTGCGCGAGCATTGCCCGCCCGAGCTGGTCCAGCAGCTCGCGTTGGACCCGCGGGGATTCTCCGACGATCTCTGGAAGCGGATGTCCGCGCTCGGCTGGCCGGGGCTTCTCGTTCCGGGATCGTTCGGCGGAAGCGAGGGCACGCTGCTCGACGTCGTGCTGCTGGTCGAGGAGATGGGCCGCGCCTGTCTGCCGAGTCCGTTCATTCACAGCTCCGTGGTGGCCACGTCGCTCATCGTCGACGCCGGCAGCCGGCGCCAGCAATCCGCGTTTCTGCCGTCGCTGGCGCTGGGGGATCGATTGATGACGCTCGCGCTGACCGAGGAGGCTGCTGGCTTCCACCCTGATGACGTCGCGCTGAAGGGCGAGCCCGGTGGACGCCTCAGTGGTCGGAAGCTCTTCGTGAAGGACGCTCATCTTGCCGACCACGTCATCGTCGTCGCTCGCGGTAGCGGAGGCTTCAACCTCTTCGTGATCGACAGCGGCCGATCCGGCGTGACGCTCGCCCCCATGCCCAACATTTCCGGCGACAAGCTCTTCGAGGTCGATCTCAACGAGGTCGCGGTCACGGACGACGATCTCCTGGGGGGCGCCGGGCGCGGCTGGGATGCCCTCGCGCCGGCACTGCGGCTCGGCGCTCTCGCGCGTGCTGCGGAAATGGTGGGCTGCGCGCAGCGTGCGCTCGAGCTGTCGGTCGAGTACGCCAAGGTGCGCGTCCAGTCCGGACGTCCCATCGGCTCGTTCCAGGCGATCCAGCACCATTGCGCCGATCTGTTGCGAGACGTCGAGGGCGCTCGCTCGATGGTCCATGTCGCGGCGTGGAACGTTCATGAGGCGCAATCCGGCGCGGAGACGTTCGTGGCGATGGCCAAGGCTCACGCCGGCGCAGCGTGCCTCCGGGTGGCTCGCAAGGCGCATCAGATTCTCGGAGCGATCAGCTACTGCGAAGAGCATCCCCTTCATCTTTTCCACAAGCGCATCCTGACGGCGGCGCAGGACTTCGGGGACGCCGGGGTGCACCTGGAGACGGTTGCGCAAGCCATCGGCCTCGTGTAACCCGGCATATATGGCCGATCTCGACGGGACAGACGAGGCTGAGATTCTCGACATGGAGCGTCCATGATGGCGGACATCGAATACTTTCGTGGCTTACCAGAAGTCGGGATCGTGCCGCGGGCTCCGCATGCCGGTCCCCTGCTCCAGCATGTCTACGAACAGGAGCACGATCGCGGCGGCTTCGCCGGCGCAGTCACGCACACCTACTACTGCGAGACGATCGGGTTTCACTCCGGCAGCTTCTTCTCGAGCGGTGGGAGTAGCCAGCTCGGGATGGTCACGGTCCATCCTGTCGGCCTGCCTCACGGCCCGAAACCTGCGGCGTTGCGGAGCTTCCTCGATGGGCCGCGGCCCGCGGTGCACAACGAGGTCGGGATCATGGCCGACTTCGCGAACCCGGCGCGGATCTCGTCCTTCGCGCTCGGGCTCAGCCGTCCGAAGTACATGGACGCGTGGTCAGCGTACACGAGCGATCCGACGTTCGCGTACCGTCGCGATCGGGCGGATGAGATCCGTCACCACGCCGAGCGTCTCGCGGACGCCCGGGACGAGCTGAGGCTGCGTAGCGAGTAAGCGTGCGGCGCGGGTCGGATGCTGTTAGCGTGTAGGTCCTCCCACGTGAGGCCTTATCGGGTTGGCACTTCTCGTCGTGCAGAGACCCAGGTGGTAGAGGTTGATGTTGTCGTGCCCGCACCGGAGGTCTCGTGGAGAATCAGGAACACTTCGAGCACAAGATCGCCCAGTTGCTTCGACGTCAGAAGACGTCCGTGTACTGCGACGCGTGCCTCGCGCTGGATCTCAAGGCGTCGCTCCAGGACACTCGCCAGGCCGCGCTTCATCTCGCATCGAGCGGTGCCTTCGAGAGAAAGCAACGAGTCTGCGACCGGTGCCAGCGGACACTGGAGATGACCTGTTCGACGGACGTGTAACCGTTGCGGGCCGCAGCGACTCAGGCCATCGAGAGCGCGGCCCGCGACACGCGCAGTGGATCGCCGCCCTTGCGTTGCCAATCGGCCTCCTTGAACGCGTCGGAGATTCGTTCCAGCGGATAGACGTGCGAGACGATCCGCTCGAACGGAAAGTGCGCCAGATTCCGCCTGAGGAACGACAGCGCGCGGCCGAGCGCCCATGGCGAATAGTTCGACACCGCCACCAGGCGCGTGTTGCCGCGCACGAGCGCGGTCGCGTCGTACGAGAAGATATTGCCCGGCGCGATGCTGCCCACTTCGAGGTACGAGCCGCCGCTGCGGACCATGCGGAGCCCTTCCGGAATCACCTCGGGGTAGCCGACCAGATCCGTCACGACGTCACCGCCGAAGCCGTCGGTCAGGTCGAGGACGGCTTCGATGCGTCGCGCCGGCGTGGCCAGCTCTTCCAGGCTCAGCGTGAAATCTGCGCCGAACGCCTTGGCGAGCTCCAGGCGCTCGGCAATGCGGTCCAGCACGATGATCCGGTCCGCGCCCATGTCACGCGCGACCGCGACCGCGTAGAGGCCGAGACCGCCGGCGCCCTGAACCACCACCGTTTGGCCCGCGCGTAAGCCACAGCGCGACAATCCGTAAACCACCTGGGCCACCGCGCAGTTCGCCGGCGTGGCGATGTCGTCCGAGATCTCCGCCGGGATCTTGAAGACGTGATGGTTCGGCCGCAGGTAGTAGAAGTCGCCGTACGCGTTGTTGAAGTACGGCGGCGTGCCGGCCACTCGGCTCGGACGGCCCTTGCGCGGACAGCTTCCCATCTCATCGTGGAGACAGACGGGACAGCGGCCGCACGGATAGAAGTACGTGAACGTGATGCGGTCGCCCTGGGCCAGCGGTAGACCGCCTGAATCAGTCGTCACGCCGGCGCCGAGCCGCTCGACGCGCCCGCACATCTCGTGGCCGAACGTGAGGTCGTGCGGCGACGCGCCGTAGACCTCTTTCATCTCGCCGCGCCAGATGTGAAGGTCGGACCCGCAGATGCCGGCGCGCGTCAGCCGCACGAGAATCGCGCCTGCCTCCACCTCGGGCACCGGATACTCCCGGAGCGTGAACTCTCCTTCGTAGGCGCGAAGCACAGCGACGCGGCCTTTCATGGTCGGTTCCTCCAGCTATCGAGGAGCGCCACGGCGGTGCCCGTGGCGCTGCCGAGCGTTGGGGGCGGGGGTCGAGACGGGTGCCGGGTTCCCCGGTGCCCGACGAGCGTTGGGGGTCTGGGGGCCATTTCGGGGCCCCCAGTTAGAACACAGCCAGCGGGTGCGCCGGCGCGCCGGTGCTTCCGACGAGCCGGAGCGGTGTGGCGGTGAACATGAACTCGTTGCGCCCTTCTTCACGGCACGCGACGGCGAGGCGCTCCGGATTCGTGTTGTCGATCAGCGCGAGCCCGAGGAACGGGATCGCGAGGTGCGTGCCCATCGCGAAGCCCGCGTACGGCACCGGGCGCGCGTCCATCATGTCCCAGGAGATCGCCGCGATGTCCTTCTCGCGGAACCACTCGAGGCACGAGATGTCGAGGCCCGGATGCGGTGAGACGCGCGCCACCCACTCCGGATGCGCCTTGCGGAACGCTTCGTCACCGCTGCGCACGACCACGACGTCCCCCGGCTGCACCTTCACGCCGGATCGCGCCTCGGCCGCGTCGAGCTCGCCCGGTGTCACATTCTGGTCCGGCGTCACGTAGCCGTCCTTCCGCCCGACCGACACATCGAGGAACACGCCGCGGGTCGTGATGCCGTCGAAGAGCGGATCGATGGGACACCACGTCGAGCCCGTCGCCGTGAGGCTCTGCGCGAACGGCCGGCCGTTGTAGAGCTGCCCGTCGAATCCGACGTGGCAGAGCGCGTCGATGTGCGTGATCGTGAACCCGTGATAGACGAGGTCGAATCGATCGAGCACGACGTCGGCGCGCTCGCGGCTCGACGGGAACGTGATGTTGTACATGATGGCCGGCTGCGGCCCGATGTCGCGCGCGAGCGACACGGTCCGGCCCGTGCGCACGAGCGCTTGCGCCTGCGCGCGCTTGGCGCCGGTGATCAGATTGACCGTGCCGCGCTGATCGGCGTCACCCCAGCGACCCCAGTTGTTCAGCTCCTTGAAATAGCCTTCAATCCGGGACTGGGTGCGAGCTGTCGAGTCGCTCATACGGGACTCCTCTCTGACGGGTTAGCAAAGCCGACCGTGTTCGGCGGTCGGCCATGGACGGCAAGGTAGAGGCAGAGTCCGCGCTCGTCAAGGCGGAGCACGCGAGTCTTGCCTCGCGGGCAACCCGATCGTGGCGCACGCGCCGGCGAACGTGCTCATCGCCCGGCTACGTCCTCATCGCCGGCGCCTGGACGCTCTGGGAGTAGGATGACGTCGGATTTATCGTGGCGGGCGCCGGGTGCCCCGGCGACCGACGAGTGTATGGGGGTCGAGGGGCCTTCGAGGTCCCCAGCTCACTCGACCCCCGCCGGCCCTAGCGCGGATAATTCATGAACGCTCACCGGCAATCGAGCGCGGGGCGTCGCGGGCCGGCCGGATCGGTGAGGGGCCTCTGACCACGAGGCCCTGTTGACCGATGACCGGCGAGCCGTTCCCACTCGCGGCTTGGGTGCCCTCGATAGGACGCTCCGGGAACGGGTCCGCCGG
>JBGPTW010000230.1:0-6590 GCA_041490825.1 Methylomirabilia bacterium
CCCGGTCGTGAGTGGGAACGGCTCGCGGGTCATCGGTCAAAGGGCCTCGTGGTCGGAGGCCCCTCACCGACCCAGCCGGCCCGCGACGCCACGCGCTCGATGACAGTGAGCGTTCATGAACAATCCCCGCTAGCCTTCGATCACTCAGCTTCGACGTGTGCCGCTGCCGCCGCGCGCCTGCATCCACTGATAGAATCGGCTCATGGCTTACCGGTGGCGCCCGCGATGAGCTCCGTCGTCCGCACGATGTGTCCGATGAACTGTCACCCGACGCTCTGTGGAATGCTGGTCGAGGTGGAGGACGGACGCCTGCTCGGTGTCCGCGGCGATGCCGGCAATCCGGATAGCCAGGGCTTTCTCTGTATCCGGGGACACGCTTCGCGCGAGATCATCGGGAATCCGAAGCGCCTGCTCCATCCACTCGTGAGACGCGGCCGCGCCGGCGACTGGCGCCGTATTTCCTGGGGCGAAGCGCTCGACACGATCGTCGACCGGATGCAGGCCGCCGGCCGCGAGGCCGTCGCCACGTGGTCCGGACACGGACTCTTCTCGACCAACTACGGCACGCGGATCAACTCGCATCTGCTGCGTCGCTTCTCGAACTTCTACGGCTGCCAGTGGTGGAACCCAACGATGATCTGCTGGGGGCTCGGCGCCTTCGGCCTCGGACTCACGGGCGTGCTCGAGACGAACACCAAGGAGGACATGGGCGCGAACTCGCGGCTCATCCTGCTCTGGGGCGCCAATCTCGCGAGCCAGCCGAACACCGGGCGACATCTCGCCGCCGCGCGCCGGCGTGGCGCGCACATCGTCACCATCGACGTGCGGGAAACCGAGGCGGCTGCTCAGTCGGACGAGGTACTGGTGTTGAGGCCGGGCACGGATGCGGCGCTTGCGCTCGCGATGATGCACGTGATCATCACCGAGGGTTTGCACGATCGCGACTTCGTGGCTCACCACACACTCGGTTTCGATGCGCTGGCCGCTCACGTCGCCCGCTTCACGCCCGAGTGGGCCGCGCGCGAGACCGGGATCGCCGCCGAGCGCATCGTCGCGCTTGCGCGCCGCTATGCGCAGGAGAAGCCGGCCATCATCGTTCTGGGTGGAAGCTCCATGCACAAGGGCGCCAACGGTTGGCAGGGCGGCCGTGCCGCCGCATGCCTCCCGGCGCTTACCGGAAATCTCGGAGTCCCCGGTGGCGGCTTCGGTCCTCGCCACGGCAGCGCCACGCACGGTCAGGCGCTGGCCAGCATCGTGGCGCTGGAGCGCCGCCCGCCTGGTGAGTATGTCCCGAATCAGATGTCGCGAATCATCGACGCGCTCTGCGATGGAGACATCCGCGTCCTCCTGCTGTTCGGGACGGACATGCTCTCGTCGTTCGCCGACGCCGGTCGAGTCGCCGAAGGCCTGGCGCGGACCGACTTGCTGGTCAGCTACGACCTCTTCATGAACGACACGGCGCGGCGGTTCGCCGACATCGTCCTGCCCGCGACGGCGTGGCTCGAAGAGCTCGGGTGCAAGAGCACGAACACGCACCTCTATCTGATGCCGAAGATCCTGGATGCGCCCGGCGAGACGCGAACGAACGTGTGGATCCTGAAGGAGCTGGCGCGCCGGCTCGATCTCGACGATTTCTTTCCGTGGACGGCGGACGAGGGTCCACTCGACGCAATCCTCGATCATCCGGCAACTGGCCACGCCACGGTCGCGGCGCTCCGCGCCGAGGGCGGGATCCGTGCGCTGAACATCTCGCACGTCGCCCATCCCGATCTGAAGTTCGACACGCCGTCCGGCAAGGTCGAGTTCTACTCGGAGCGCGCGGAGACGCTCGGGCTCCCGCCGCTGCCCGTGTACGAGGAGTTGCCGTCGTCCGGCTATCCGCTTGCCTTCCGCCAGGGTCGCACGCTGACGCACTTCCACGGCTTTTACGACCACGGGCAGGCATTGCCCACGCTGGCCAAGGCGGATCCGGAGCCGGCGCTCTGGATCTCACCCGCCGACGCGGGAGCGCGTGGCCTCGATGACGGCGCCGCGATCCGTATCTACAACGATCGCGGCGAGTTCCAGGCGCGCGCCCACGTGACGCACAAGATCCCGGCCGGCACCGTGTGGATGCGAGACGGCTGGGGCGGCCTGAATCGCCTCACGGCGGGCGGACCGGCAATTCCCGACGAGGCGGTCGACGCGTTCGGCTTCTCTGCTGGCCAGTCGGCCTTCGACGCGATGGTGGAAGTGGCTCGGGCCTACACCACCGCGATCGCTTCGATCTCGATCAGATAGTCCGGGTGCGCGAGCGCGCAGACCTCGACCATCGTCGAGGCTGGGCCCTTGACGCCGAAGAACTCGTCGCGTACCACACGGAAGTCAGGCCGATTGCGCACGTCCGTCACGTAGGTGTTGATCTTCACCACGTTCTCGAGCGTGCCGCCGCCGGCCTCGACGAGTTTCTTGATCGAACCGAAGATGTCCCGTGCCTGACCCTGGAAGTCGCCTTTGTGGGCGACGCCGCCATCCTTGTCGTACGCGACCTGCCCGGCCAGGAACAGGATCGTTTGCGCGCCGGTGACCTTGACGCCTTGGCTGTAGCCGGCCGGATCGTAGACGCCGCTGGGGCAATACTTTTCGATCTTCGCCATGATGTCTCTCCTGTTGTAGCGGGATCCGTGAGATCGCAACACACGTCGGTGGGCTGTATCAAGATGCTACGCGTCGAGCCTCGCGTAGCCACTCGATGTAGGCCGCTAATCCCGAGTCGAGATCGAAGCGCGGACGCCAGCCGAGATCGCTCTGCAGACGCTCGATCTCGAGCGGACCGCGCGGGACGTTGGTGGGACTGAACCACGGTGACGGCTCGTCGGGTCGCCACTCCACTTTCATTCCGGGAATGATCCGGCCGATCGCGGCCACGGTATCTTTCGCCGATGCTCCGCGACCCCAGCCGACGTTGTATGCGTCGTGTGGGAGCCGGTCGGCGAGCAACATCGTCGTGATGCCGCTCGCGATGTCCGGGGCATAGATGGCGTCGCGTTCGTCGCTCGCGTCGCCCGCGACGACGACTGACTCTCCGCGGCTGGCGGCACCTGCCCAGTACGCGATCGGCGACAGCAGCGGACGCGAGCCCGTGTCGCGCTCGAACGGGCCGAACGGCGACGCGAGCCTGGCCACAGCGAGCGACAGGCCGTGCACTTCCGCGAACCGGCGCGCGAGCATGTCCCCTGCCCACTTCGTCATCGGGTACAGCGCGCGCGGATCCTTGCCGTCCTCCTCGGCGATCGGCGTCAGGTTGTTGCGGCGACCGTAGACGCTGCCGCTGGAGATCGCCACGATCCTACGGGTCCCGGCGTCGGCCAGTGCGCTGACGACGTTCAGCGTTCCAATCACGTTCACGCTCGCGGTCTCGACGAATCGTCTTCGCTCGGCGTCCGGCGGGATCGCCGTGATCGCCGCGCCGTGCACCGCGCGGTCCGGCCGGATGCCGCCGATCAGCGCATGGACTCCGGCACGATCGGTGACGTCGACTTGATGGAATTCGACCGCGCCGCGTTGACCGCCGAGAAATTGCCTCAGCGCCGCATCGGGAGGATTGAGATCGACGGCGACGACGTCGTGACCGGCCTCGGCGAGATGGCGGACCAGGTTCGCCATCACGAAGCCGGTTGCACCGGTGACGAGGATGGTCACGCGTTCGGTCCGTTGTAGCTGTAGTCTTTGCGGCACGCTTGCATCATCGCGCGAAGATCCTGCCGTAACTCCTCGACCGTGGGGCGACCGACGAACCACCAGCCGTTGTAGACCTTGTGGATCGTGAGATCCGGCGCCAGCGAGAAGCTGTACGGGATCGCGATCTCCGGATGTTTCGAGTCGGTCACGTCGACGATATCGAGCTGACGGACAGCGTGGCGCTCGTGGTCACTCAGAAACGGAAATCCGGCACCGAGCCCCGCGCGAAAGGCCGCGCAGATGTCGGGCGGGTCGGTGCTCACGACCACCAGATGGCAATAGTTGACCCGCAGATCCTCTTCGAGCGCGATGTAGTGCCGCAACTGGCACTGGCACTTCGGTCACCAGTAGCCGCGATAGAAGCAAACGATCAGCGGGAAGCCAGCAGCAAGCTTCGAAAGTGTCGTGGGTTGGTTATTGTAATCGAGGAGCTCGAGGTCGGGCAGCCGTTTACCGACGATGAGATCACGATGCATGACGTCCTCCGAGGCTAGATCGCGGTGTAGCCGCCGTCGACGAGCAGGTCCGAGCCGGTCATGAAGGCTACGGTGTCCTTGATGCCCGCGTCGTTCACGTCAGTGCAGACCACGCACGCGCCCGCGCGAGCCAGCTCGATCGCGATCGCGCGACCGATGCCGTTGGCGGCGCCGACGACGAGCGCTACTTTGCCTCCGAGTGTCACGTCTGCCATCGCGATCCGTGAGGACTATGCGCACCGTCCTCGAGACGGTCAAGCGCAAAGTTCACGAGCTCCAAGCGCGTAGCGGGACGAAATGGAGGGTTCTGCTACGATGCGTCTGGCAGCCGAGAAGGCTTCCGCCCGAGAGGGCGAGCGCCTGAGAAGGCTTCCGCCTGAGAAGGCTAACGCCTGAGAAGCGCCCGACATGGAGGTGACGTCGCGATGGAGTTCGGCCTGTTCACCGAATTTCACTGTCCGCCGGGAACGTCCGAGGGGACCGCCTTCGAGCAATCGATGGCGCAGATGGTTGCGGCCGAGAGCCTGGGCTACGATGCCGTCTGGCTCGCGGAGCTTCACTTCCAGAAGGACCGATCCGTGCTGTCGTCACCTCTCGTCGTTGCCGGAGCGCTGGCCATGGCGACGCGCCGGATCAAGATCGGCATCGCGGTGCAGGTCCTGCCGCTCAGCAACCCGATCCGCATCGCCGAAGACGCGGCCACCGTCGACAACTTGACGCGAGGCCGTCTCGATTTCGGCGTCGGCCGCAGCGGGCTGCCCGGGCACTATCGCGGCTTCAACATCCCCTACGCGGAGAGCCGCAACCGCTTCAACGAAGCGCTCGACATCATCCTCAAGGCGTGGACGGAGGATCGCTTCTCGTACGACGGCAAGTATCACCAGCTTCAGGACGTCTGCGTGATGCCGAAGCCGTGGCAGAAGCCGCATCCGCCTCTGCGCATCGCCGCGACGAACGCCGAGACGTTCGACATGGTCGGGCGTCTCGGGTACCCGCTCTTCATCGCGGTGCGGACCTCGGGCGCCGAGGAGCTGACCCGGCTCATCCACGGATACCACGAGGGATGGACGGCCGCGGGGCACCCTGGACGCGGTGACGTCGCCTTGTCGATTCCGGTGTACGTCGCCGAGACCTCAGCGCGCGTGCGGGAAGACGCCGAGGCGAGCACGATGCACTTCTTCCGCTCCATCGCCAGGGGCTTGCAGCAGCAGGATGGCGCGACCGCCGCCGTGTCGCGAGCCCGCGCCGAGCGCGCGCAGCGTCTGGCATCGTTGACCTATGACGACGTCGTGCGCAATTACGCGATTTACGGGCCCCCCGAATCGGTCGTCGCACAGCTCACCGTCCTGCGCCAGCAGCTCGGGTTCTCGACGCTGTCGGTCTGGATGAATTGTGGCGGCATGATCGCGCACGACCGCGTGACCAACTCGATGCGATTGTTCGCCGAGCAGGTTATCCCGCAGGTTTAGGAACGGCTCGGATCATCGAGGCGGTCGCCGGGTTTCCCGGCGACCGGCGAGCGTATGGGGGTCTGAGGCCTTCGAGGCTCCCAGCTCATCACTCACGGTGTTGCGCGAAGATCGCGCCGAGCACCGGGTGTGGTCCTTCCGGCAGCGTGATCCGTCGGTCGCTGGCGACGTCCACCGACAGCGGACCCTCGGCGTGGTCCGCGTCGATCTCGACCGTGATCGTCATCGGCGAATCGGGCCACTGAAACGCAAGATCGCCGTCCTCGTTCCGGCTCGACACGCCGTTCAGCACCGTTTTCCACAGCAACGTCGCCCGCTCCGCTGAACGGACGCGCATGCGGAGTCCAAGCAGACGGACCGCCGGCGGCGGATCGGGTGGTGATGCGGGCGGCTGCCAGCGAACCGGTGCCGCGCCAGAGCCGGACGCCTCCGCGAGCTGCACCACGATGCCGAGCGCCTCCCGGGGGTGCAGGAACGCTTCCTTCCACTCCGGATCGGAGTCGTCGTGGCCGACGACCCTGAAGTCCTGCGCCTCGGCACGGTCACACGCCTCCCGCAGACTGGGAACCTTGAACGTCACATGATGGACGCCGGGCCCATGCTGCTGGAGAAATCGATGCAAGAAGCCATCGTCGCCCGTGGGCTCGAGGACCTCGATGCGGCCACCGCCGGCGAAGCGCCACTGCCCGAAGCGGAAGACCTCTGCGTCAGCGCCGTACGCCGGCGCGCCGCCGAGCACACCGACGAGGAACGCCGGCACCGTCGGCATCTTCTCCACGGCGATGGCGATGTGGTCGAACTGGATCGTGGACATCGGCGCGGTAGTGTACCGTATCTCCCGCAGAGCGGTCGGGGGGGGGGGACGGAGGGGGGGGGGGGGGGCCCCGCGGGGGCGGATAGTAATTACGAAAGGGACCGCCCCCAC
>JBGPTW010000231.1:0-6564 GCA_041490825.1 Methylomirabilia bacterium
GCCTCGACGTCGAGCGCATCACGCACGTCATCAACCACGACGTCCCCTTCGACGCCGAGAGCTACGTCCACCGCATCGGGCGCACGGGGCGCGCGGGCCGAAGCGGCACCGCGATCCTCTTCATCACGCCGCGCGAGACGCGGCGAGCATCTACCTGGCGGCGATGAACCAGGTCATCAAGGACGCCAAGGGCGATCCTCTCATCGATGACATCGACCATATGCCCAATCCGGCGGGACCGGCGGGAGTCGTCGCCTGCAACAAACGTCCGCGCCGTCATCCGGTCGATGTGAGAGAGAGGCCGGCAGGGACGAAAGGACTTTGGACCGATTATCCTCCCTGGCGCCTGAGCGCCACGCGCGGAGGGAGAACGTTGACTCAAGTGGTTCAGGTGGCCCAGAGCCGACGGTATAGCCTCCAGGGGAGCCGAGCGACAAAGGCACCATGCGATCTCGGTCACCCGGCCGCGAGTTCTTACGTCAGAATCTTGAGGACCTCTCCCGGCGCCGCGGCCCGAATTGGCGCGCCGGCATAGTCCTTGTGGTTTCGAGTCGCGATCAGGTCGGCGCCGCAGGCCATGGCCGCCGCCACCTGCATCGCATTCTCGAAATCGCGGAGCTTCAGGCGACCGGCCTGGCGAAGACTCTCAGTGGTCGTCGGCGCGATCTCGACGAATTGCGCCAGGTCGAGCAGGAAGGTTCTGGCGACATCGTTCCCTCGCTTCGGCGCCACCAAGTAGTAGAAGGTCGAGGCGCTGTGCCAGGCCAGGAATCCGGACGCGCGTCGCCGTTCGAGCGCGTCAACCAGGTGTGCGGCAGGCTCGTCGTGCGGTTTCCGCCCCAACGCCAGGTCGATGAGGACATCCGTGTCAATCAAGACGTTCACAGGTACTTCTCTGCCAGAGCCTTGTAACGATCGTCCTTCCGGCGAGCGGCCTTGAACCGTCCTCGCCAGCGCGCCGAAAATGAAGGGCGCTTTTCGAGGGTCAACCCCCGAAGGGCGCGCTCGATAAGGTCGGACAGCGAGACCCCCTGGGAACGCGCCTGTTCCTTGGCCTTAGGGATCAGTTCCTCGTCGATCGTCACCGTGAGCTTCGCCTTCATCCCCGCCCTCCCCGGTCGTGGTATACGTATAGTCTTACGGAGTATACGGCGTAAGAACGGGGCGCGCATGGGGTCTTCACACGATCGGCGCCGACGGCAGCTCCAGTCTTCCATGAACGACCGGCGCCGACCGACGAGGATGTCGCGCAGGTGCTCGCCGTACCCCGTTCCCGACCGTCTCCAGCTCGCGGGCTGGGATCCTGCGGCATGACCTGTTCGAGTTGCCAGCACGAGAACCCACCTGGGTAAACCCTTTGCCTCAGAACTCGGTCGCTGATGACAGCACGCTCACTCGCGTTCAGCCTCGGAGATAGACGCCGGGCGGGAGGATGAGCACGCCGGCGATGGTCCGGCGATAATACCGGCCGAAATGGGTCTTGTCACCGGTCAGGAGGTGCGTTGCCCGGGCGGCCATCGCAGCCAGGAAGATCACCTGGTCGTCCGCCGGCAGCACCAGCCCTTCGGGAAGCCTGGCCACGGCCGGGGTCGGCACGATCTCGCAGGCGGCGATGAGCCCATCCAGGCGCCGATGCTGATCAGGCTCGGGGAGATTGCGCCGCGCTTCGTCCACCGCGTACGCGGACGTGAGCAGGGCCGCGCCCGCGCGACGCCACAGGACGGCCAAGCCGGAGTCGGAGCGATAGGCGGCCGAGAACAGCACGTTGGCGTCGAGAAAGACCCGGTCCACCCGGCGCGAAGGCGTCAGCGTCGCGGCCGGTGGTGAGCGACGGTCCGCGGGTCGATGCCGAGCTTCCTCACGGCTCGGACGGCCTTGGCATAGTCCGTCGCATCCACGGCATTCGAAAGAAGGAACTCTGCAACTCGCTCGGGCGTGTATATCTCGACGGGCACGGCGACAGCCGGGCGAATGAGGATGCCGTCATCGCGCTCCTCGGCGATGACCAGCGAACCCTCCTGGATTCCGAACTTCTTGCGCATCCGGGCCGGGACCACGATGGCGCCCCGTTTCCCTACCCTGCTCGTCTCCGTCCGGAGATTCACGGGCTGTCTGATTGTCTGATTTCCGGGCATGAGCCAACTGTACCAGCGGCCCGTGTCGCGCGCAACATGCCGCTCCGCGCAGAACCTGGACCGAGTCATGGGGAGCAGGACCAGGCGGGTCACGAGCATACTCGCGGAGGAGATCACCACAGTGCGTTCACGGCGGCCCACGATGCGGCGGCGTCAGAGCCTCAACCATTCGTCCGCGAACGACGGCGCCGAGGTGTCGCCATGCTCGGAGCGACGCGCCGGTGGCGCAGGCGTTCGAGCTCGCGACGCAACGGAAACCAGTACTGCCGATCGCTCTGCCGTTCCGCGGCTTCCTCGCTTCTCAGCGCTCGTTCGACAGCCGCGACTCGTCCGGCGGCCGCGTCTTTGAGGAGCGATCGTTGTCGGGCGAGGCGAAGGCACTGAGCACGTTGGGTCCGGGCCACTTCGACGAGCAACTCGGGCGTTCGGAACTCACGGAGCCAGAATCGGACGTGAGGCGGCGTCGGGTGCTCGCGATGCTGGAAGTAGTGGGCCTCCACGAGTCGCCGGATCATCGGCCAATCCTTGTCGCGTTGCGTCTTCTTGGCTCGGACCAGGTCGGGCAACGACACGAGATCGCACGAGAACCCGTCGGGCAGGGTGATCGTCGTGCGGCGAGCCCACAGGGCCGCGAAGGGCGCCACGCCACGCATCCGGGACATGACGTCGACGCGCATGTGAAAGGCGTCAGGATGCCCGCAGCGGAAATGCACGGCGTGGCCCCGCCGCAAATGTTCGAGCCGGAGGGGCGGGACGGCAATGACCTGTGCCTCCAGATCCGTCATGGCGCGGCGGAGGCGGGAGAGATTGCGAGCGTCGGCGAGGATGACGAGGTCGGTGTCTCGGCTAAACTCCGCCCCGCCGTAGAACACGCACGCCTGCCCTCCCATGAGGAGGGCGCGGACCCGGCGCGCCTGCATCGAAGAAAGGACTTTGCGTATCGGGTTCCGGATCAAGCGGTCTCTCCCACGACAAATAGATCTGCCACAGCTTCTCGCTCTCCATCCAGCGCTCGGCCGGCGTGAGACGATACCACTCCGCCCATTCATGACCGACAAGCTCTTCTGGAGAGACCCTGCCGAGCGGCGGCGAGCGGCGGTGGCGCGAGACCAACGGCGCCGGCGGCACGATACGCCGGGAAGCCCGCGTTCTCCTGGCCCGCGTCAGCATGACCCCAGCATAGCGCGAAAATCCCGCGCCGCCGGGGCGACGGCGCTGACGATCCTTGGCGCCGTCAGTGGACTCCGACCACGCTGATGAAGAGGAGGCACATCGTCATGCGAAGTCTCCTGCGTGTTCTGCCTTGGGGCTGCCTCTGTGTCTCGGCCTAGTTGGGCGCCGCGGCGGTCGCGGAGGCGCAGCCGCCAATCCGGATCGGCGTCAGCGTCTCAATGAGCGGTCCCAACGAGGTACTCTCGCAAAATCGGGGGCGCGCCTTCCAACTCCGCGTGAAGCACACCAACGAAAAGGGCGGTGTTCTCGGACGCGCGGTGGAGCCCGTGGTCGAGGACGACAAGTCGAACATCGCGACACGCCGATGCACATCTCGACGCCGGGGCTCTTGCAAGGCAGGTGTCCGGGGGGGCGCCGCGGTGAACGGCTAACGGTAGTTGAGCGGGAGCGGCTGCTCGCCGAGGATCGCGGTCACCATCACCTCACGAACGGTGTCCACGTCGAGACCGGCCGCCTCGATCTGCGCGGTGGCATCCGCGAGCACGCGATCCACGTCCTGCATGCGCTTCCACTGCTTGAAGAGATCGGGGCGGTCCACACCCATCGATTCGCCCACGAGCTCGAGGAAGTTCACAATGCGGAACGGGTAGTTGCTCTCGTGGGCGCAGAGCTCGCGGTGGCAGGCGTGATAGATCCCGACGAGCGCGTCGACCTTCGCCGCCTCGGCCGCCTGCAGCTCTTGCGCGTGCAGCGTGCGCTTGTAGTCCGGGACCGGCGCGAGCGAGTTGCACATGTAGCCAACGCGCGGCTGCGCGAGGTCCACGATGGTGAGCCCGGGAATCGCGCCGAGGATCTTCAGCACGCCTTCGGTGACGCCGCCGACGCCCGGGTGCTCGTGCAGCGCCACGCGCTTCTCGACCCGGTTGACGAAGTGCGGACGCAGGAGGTCGAGCCGCTCGGCGATGTACGGCACGACGTGCTCGAGCGCGAAGCTTGGTTTGGTCACCGGCATGAGGATCTCGCCGAGCTGGATGTTGCAGGTCGGGCACCACGTGAGCACTTTCGACGCGCCCGTCGCCGCGAAGCCTGCCACCGAGTTGCCGCCGACGCGTCCCGCCGTCTTCAGATCGCCCGCGCGGAACTGGATGACGCCGCAGCAGTTCGCGGGACCGCCGGAGACCGAGTAGTTCGCGCCGATCCGGTCGAGCACGTCCATGCACAGGAGCGCGATGTGCGGCGTTTTCATCACGTTGCAGCCGAGGTAGAGGACGACGTCGGGCGCCGGCCCGGCGGCGGCGTGGGCGGAGCGCGTGACGCGTGAGATCAGATCGGGCGGGAGCTGAAGGCGGGACAGCACTTTCACGCTCTGCGACATGGTGTTGAAGCCCTTTTGCCCGGCGGCGCGCCGATCGTCCTCGGCCTTCGCCTCGTTGAACTTGAGACGCGTCATCGCGAGCATGAAGCGCGGATTGACGCCGTCGTCACAGGCCTTCAGGCAGGCGCCGGAGCCGGTGCACACCTCGGCCCATCTGGCGCCGCGACTCTTCGGATCGCCGGCGCCGCGGAGGATGTCGAGCACGTCGGCGACGATCGCGCGCGGATCGCTCTTGTCGACGCCGCCCGGCTCCGCCGTCGGACACACCTCCACGCAGCGTCCGCACCTCGAGCAGTTCTCGAGGATCTCCTGCACGCGGGCATCCAAGCCTGCCACGAAGACCGCTTCTTTCGTCACGATCGAATAGTACCGCGCCACGAGCGCGACGGACACCTCGGGGAGCCGCCTCCTTCTCGTCCCGTTCGTCGCGGTCCTGGGCGGGTTCGCCCAGTTCGTCGCCGCCATGTGGGCGTACCGGAATCGCGACACGCTGGCGACGGCGATGCTCGGCACATGGAGCTCGTTCTTCATCGGATACGGCGTTCTCAGCTTCCTCCTGCCGACGGGAAGGACGACACCGGCGCCCAGCTTCCCCGAGCTTGGCTTACTGGTACATCGTCACGGCCGCCATCAGTTGGGCGGGCATGTTCGCCGTGCTCGGCCGAAACGCGACGATCGGCGGCTGGCTCGGCGCCACCGCGGCCGGTTCGACGTTGGCGGGCGTCATGCTGAGAGACGTGGTCGAGGTCAGGCTGCTCGCGGGATACCGCGTCTTCCTGAAGTTCGACGATGGGGTCCAGGGCGAAGCGGCCCTGATACGATGACTCCAATGCCCACCTTCTCCGACCTCGGCCTCACTCCCAAACTCCTCGCCGCCCTGGCAGAGGTCGGCTACGAAGCCCCCACGCCCATCCAGGCGCGCACCATCCCCGCGCTCCTCGCCGGCCGCGACGTCATCGGCCAGGCGCAGACCGGCACCGGCAAGACGGCCGCCTTCGCCCTTCCGATCCTTCAGACGATCGACCTGAAGCGCGCCGAGGTGCAGGCGCTCGTGCTCACGCCCACGCGCGAGCTCGCCATCCAGGTGGCCGAAGCCATCCACACCTACGGCAAAGGGCTCGGGCCGCTTGCGCGTGCTGCCCGTCTACGGCGGCCAGGGCATGCAGCAGCAGATCAAGCGGCTGCACGCCGGCGTGCACGTCGTCGTCGGCACGCCCGGCCGCATCCTGGATCACCTGCGCCGCGAGACCCTCACCTTCGAAGCGATGCGCATGGTCGTCCTCGACGAAGGCGACGAGATGCTGCGCATGGGCTTCATCGACGACGTCGAAACGATCCTGCGCGAGATGCCCGAGGAACGGCAGATGGCGCTCTTCTCCGCCACCATGCCGCCCGCCATTCGGAAGATCGCCGAGCGCTACCTGCGGGATCCCGAGACCATCGCCATCGAGACGCCGACGGTCACCGTGGCCGCCGTGGACCAGCGCTACCTCAACGTCACCGAGCGGCAGAAGCTGGACGCGCTCACCCGCGTGCTGGAAGTCGAAGCGCCCGAAGCGGCACTCGTCTTCGTCCGCACGAAGAACAGCGCCGCACAGCTCACGGAAAAGCTGCAGGCGCGCGGCTACGCTGCCGAAGCGATGCACGGCGACATGACCCAGCAGGCGCGCGAAGTGGTCATACGGCGCCTGCGCGATGGTCTGGTCGAGATCGTCATCGCGACGGACGTGGCGGCGCGCGGCCTCGACGTCGAGCGCATCACGCACGTCATCAACCACGACGTCCCCTTCGACGCCGAGAGCTACGTCCACCGCATCGGGCGCACGGGGCGCGCGGGCCGAAGCGGCACCGCGATCCTCTTCATCACGCCGCGCGAGACGC
>JBGPTW010000232.1:0-6490 GCA_041490825.1 Methylomirabilia bacterium
GCGCCCGGCTAGCTACCCCCGGGGGCCGGGGTTCCCTCCATGTGGCCGTGGTTTTTGGGTTTTTCGCCCACGTCACCGATCCCCACCCCGCCGGCCCCGACACGCTCCCAGCCGCCGTAAGGTTGCGCCGGTCGGTATTCGGTATCAGGTGCGGATCAGCATGGACGTGACGACCGGTGCCTTCGGCACGGCGCGGAACCGGCATCTGAGCTCGGCCCGCTCGAGGATCTCGACGTAGGTGCCCATCACCATCCGGTAATAATGCGGATGGCGTCCTTGGGGCCCGCCGTTGTACTCGGTCAGCGCATCCTTGACGTTGGGCTTGCGGCCGAGAATGTCGCGCATGTAGGCCATCGCGAACCGTGTGCTCACGGTGGGATCAGCGAGATCGCCGAGATCGCGCTGGCCCTTCGTCAGCACGGGATGGCGGAACGGCCCGACCGTGGATTCGAAGAGCGCCGCCGTGCTGGGCAGCGTCTGAAACACGCCGACCTCGCCCGCGGAGCCCACGGCGTCCTGATGGAATTCCGACTCCACTTCGGCCTGCGCGAGCGTCAGGCAATGATCGAGATTGGTCCGCTGAGACTCGGCAAGCAGGACCTCCGGAAAGCGTTGAAATGCCCGGATCGGAGCTTGCGGGTTCTTCTCGGCGATGTACTCGAGGATGGACCGATTCAGCTTCTGGGCGTCGGCTTCGCCGGCGACCGCGATCACCTGGCGGACCATCACGAGCCCGCTCACCACGATCGCAAACCCAAGGGTCAGGATCGCGAGGGCCTTGCTGTGCTGGCTCATACGTTTCCTCCTTGCTATGCGTTTGCTATGCGTTTACACGTCCGAGTTTCACGTCCGAGCGACCGCTACGAGAATGATGAATGGAAGGTTCGATGAAGTGGCGTGATTATTCCACAACCACGAGCCCAAACGCAAACGTTAGTGTAACAGTTACAGCAAGGCCCGACCGGAAGGGGTATGAGACCGGCGCCCCAGCAGCCAGGTAGGTGCGTGTCGGATTATCGAGGCGGGCGCCGGGTAATCCGGCGACCGGCGAGCGTATGGGGGTCTGGGGACCTTCGAGGCCCCCAGCTCACCCGGGTCGGCGGGGACTTACACTCCTGTAGAAATCGGTCGGGTCGTTGTCGGTCTTGCCCCCCACCGGTGCCCCGCACTCAGCGCACACGTAGTCGTACTTGTTGCCGGTTGGCAGCACGAGGAGCAACTTCTTGCGCGCGGCCGTCGCCCGACGGCACCGGGTGCAAAAGAGACTGGTCGCTTCGAATTCGCCGAAGCTATCGGGTCTGGACATCGCCAAAGAATTCTACACCATGGTCTTGTCGGCCTCCGCCGAGGGCACTCTCTGGCAGCCGCCTTGCACAAAGCTCTTGTCTCGAATCCGCTGACCGATTCGGGGGGAGGTCAACGTCAATGGACAAGGAAGAGATCAAAGGCAAGGTCGAACAGGCCAAGGGCTATGTGAAGCAGAAGACCGGCGAAGTCACGAATGACCCCGAGCTCGAAGCCGAGGGCGCCGTGGAGCGTGCGGGCGGCAAGGTGCGTGAGGGCATTGGAGAGGCGAAGGAGAAAATCGAGGACGCGCTCGAGGACGAAGAAGACTAGATTCGATCACGCTCTCTGCCTGTGACGGGCCGGCCGATTTTTCGGTCGGCCCGTCGCGTTTTCGCCGTAGACTCTGCCGCGTACGCGCCATGACCTCGACCTCGGCCTCCACGATCCTGACCGTCCGCGACGTCACCGTCCGGTTCGGCGGTATCGTGGCGCTCGACCAGGTCTCCTTCGACATGGCGACGGGCCAGATCGTCGGACTCATCGGTCCGAACGGCGCGGGTAAGACGACGTTGTTCAACTGTCTGAGCCGGCTCTACGAGCCGGACACGGGCGCCATCCTGTTCGAGGGCCGCTCGATCCTGAATCTCGCACCCCACGGGATCGCGCAGCTCGGAATCGGACGCACGTTTCAGAACCTGGCGCTGTTCCAGACGATGACGGTGCTGCAGAACGTGATGGTCGGACTGCACAGCCGGACGCGGAGCGATTACCTGTCGAACGCGCTGCGACTTCCCTGGGTGGGCCGCGAGGAGCGGCAGATGCGCGACTCCGCGATGGAGCTCATCGAATTCCTCGACCTCCCGGCCGTGGCGCACCATCCGGCGGCGGGCCTGCCCTACGGAACACTGAAACGTGTCGAGCTCGCCCGCGCGCTCGCGGGGCGGCCGAAGCTCTTGCTGCTCGACGAGCCAGCCAGCGGTCTCAACCACGAGGAAGTTGCCGCGCTCGGCGTGCTGCTGCGCGACATTCGCGCCCGGCGCGGCGTGACGGTGCTGCTGGTCGAGCACCACATGAGCCTGGTGATGCAGGTCTCCGATCGCGTGGTCGTGCTCGACTTCGGCCGGAAGATCGCCGAGGGCTCGCCAGGTGAGGTGCAGCGCAATCCGGACGTCATCAAAGCCTATCTCGGGACCGACGCGTAATGCCCTCGCTCCTCCGCGCGACACGGCTCGAAGCCCATTACGGGTGGACGAAGGTCCTGCACGGACTGGAATTCGCGGTCGAGGCCGGCGGGATCACGACGATCCTCGGCGCCAACGGCGCGGGAAAGACCACGACGCTCCGCGCCGTGACCGGGATGGTGCGGATCGGCGGCGAGGTGACGTTCGCCGATCGGCGCATCGACGGCAAGGCCACCGAGGACATCGTGCGACTCGGCATCGCGCACGTCCCGGAAGGTCGGGGCACGTTCATGCATCTCACGGTCGAGGAGAACCTGAGGCTCGGGGCGTACGCTCGGCGGGACAAGGCGCGGCTCGCGGAAGACTTCGAGCGGGTCTATCAATACTTCCCCGTGCTCGCGCAGCGGCGTGGGCAGGCCGGCGGGACCTTGTCCGGGGGCGAGCAGCAGATGCTCGCCGTGGCTCGCGCGCTCATGCTCCGACCGCGCCTGCTGTTGCTGGACGAGCCGTCGCTCGGCCTGGCGCCGATCGTCGTGCGCGAGATCTTCCACATCGTGCGGACCATCAACCAGCAGGAAGGCGTCAGCGTGCTGCTGGTCGAGCAGAACGCCTCCATGGCGCTCGAGCTCGCGGATCACGCCTATCTGCTCGAGACGGGCCGCGTGGTGATGTCCGGGCTCGCCGCGGACGTCCGGAAAGACGCCGCCATCCGGCGCTCGTACCTCGGCTACTGAGGAAGGGCGATGGACACGTTCCTCCAGCAGGTCGTGGCGGGGCTCGCGACGGGCGGCATCTACGGGAGCCTCGCCCTGGCGCTCGTCATGATCTACCAGGCCACCGACGTCGTGAACTTCGCGCAGGGCGAGATGGCGATGTTCAGCACGTACCTGTCCTGGACGTTGCTGAACGCCGGGTTGCCGTACTGGCTGGCGTTCTTCGCGACGATCGCGATCGCGTTCGTGGGGGGGATCGTGATCCAGAGGGTGATCATCCGTCCGGTCGAGCGGGCCCCGATCCTCACGATCGTGATCGTGTGTATCGGCCTCCTGGTGATCTTCAACAGCGTCGCGGGCTGGATCTATTCGTACATCCAGAAGCCCTTTCCGAGTCCGTTTCCGGAGCGGCCCGTCAAGATCGGCAACGTCGTGTTCGGCGCGCATTCGCTCGGCGCCATCGGCGTGACCCTCGTGGTGCTGACGTGCCTCTATGTCTTCTTCCGCTTCACGACGCTCGGGCTCGCGATGCGGGCGGCCGCGCAGAATCCCGCCTCCAGCCGACTGGTCGGCATCCGCGTCGGCTGGATGCTGGCGCTGGGCTGGGGGCTCGCGGCTGCGGTCGGCGCCGTCGGCGGCATGATGGTCGCGCCGATGGTGTTCCTCGATCCCAACATGATGGCCGGCATCCTGATCTACGCGTTCGCGTCCGCGACGCTCGGGGGGTTCACGAGTCCCGGCGGCGCCGTGGTCGGTGGCTTCATCGTCGGCGTGATGGAGAACCTCTTGGGCACGTACGTGAGCTTCATCGGCACCGAGCTGAAGCTGTCGGTCGCGCTCGTGTTGATCATCGTGGTGCTGCTGGTGAAGCCGAGCGGGCTGTTCGGCCGCGCGGTGGTGCATCGGGTATGACAAAGATTCCAGCGGGTCAAGCAGATCGACCGTCGGGCCGCATCGCGAGTCGAGCGGCGTCGCGACGCTAGGCGAGTCGACGAAAAGACGCGCCCCGACGGCACATATGAAAATCCGTATCGCCGCCTACGTCCTGCTCCTGGCCGTGGCCTGCGGGATGCCGTTCTTCATGATCGGCTTCCGGCTGTTCCAGTTCACGCAGGTGTTCATCTACGCGATGGCGCTGCTCGGGCTGAACATCCTCACCGGATACAACGGGCAAATCTCTCTCGGTCACGGCGCGTTCTACGCCGTCGGCGCCTACACGACGGCGATCATGATCGACCACTGGAAAGTCCCCTATGGCTGGACGATCCCCGTGGCCGGGGTGCTGTGCCTCATCATCGGCTTCCTCTTCGGGATCCCGGCGCTTCGACTCGAAGGGCTCTATCTGGCGCTGGCGACGTTCGCCCTGGCGCTGGCGGTGCCGCAGCTCCTGAAGTACCAGCGATTCGACGAGTGGACGGGTGGGTCACAGGGCATCGTGCTCAGCAAGCCGAAGCCGCCGTGGGGACTGCCGCTCACGCCGGACCAATGGCTCTACTTCGTGACGCTCGGCGTCCTCCTCGTCCTGCTCGTGCTGGCGGCCAATCTCGTGGCCGGACGCACCGGACGGGCGATCGTCGCGATTCGCGACAATCACATCGCCGCCGAAGCGATGGGTGTCAACACCGCGCTCTACAAGTCCTTGGCGTTCGGCGTGAGCGCCGCCTACACGGGCGTCGCCGGCGCCTTCAGCGCCATCGCCGTAGCCTTCGTCGCGCCGGACACGTTCAATATCTTTCTGTCGATCACCTTCCTCGTCGGGGTCGTGATCGGTGGCCTGGCCTCCATCTCGGGCGCGATCTTCGGCGCGCTCTTCATCCAGTTCGTCCCGAACTGGGCGCAGGACATCTCGAAAGCGGCGCCGTGGGCCATCTACGGCGTCTTCCTCATCGTGTTCATGTACACGATGCCTTTCGGCGTGTCCGGTTTTCTCCGCCGAGCGTGGGCCCGGATCGGCCGGGTGCGCGCCGGAACGAGTCGAGTACCATAGCGGTTCAAGGAATGCGGGCCGTGACATCGTGAGGCCCCAGGGAGGACACCATGTTCGCAAGACGGCTCTTGGCTTTCGTGCTGCTCACCGCCGTGGCGCTGCCCCCGGCAGCCTTCGCGGCCGATCCGGGCGTCACCGCCACGGAGATCAAGATCGGCCACACCAACCCGTACAGCGGCAACGCCTCCGCCTACGGGACGATCGGCAAGGCCATCGCCGCCTACTTCAAGAAGGTGAATGACGAGGGCGGCATCAATGGTCGCAAGATCAACTTCATCTCCTACGACGACGGCTACAGCCCGCCCAAGACGGTGGAGATGGTGCGCAAGCTGGTGGAGTCGGATCAAGTGCTCTTCCTGTTCCAGACGCTGGGCACGCCGACGAATTCGGCCATTCACAAGTACGTGAACGAGCAGAAGATTCCGCACCTCTTCGTTGCCACCGGCGCCACCAAGTGGGGCGATCCCGAGCACTATCCGTGGACCATGGGGTGGCAGCCGAACTACCAGACCGAAGGCAAGATCTACGCGTCGTACATCTTGAAGAACGTCCCCAACGCCAAGGTCGCGATCCTCTACCAGAACGACGACTACGGGAAGGACTACGTCAAAGGCTTCAAGGACGGTCTCGGAGACGCGGCCAAGAAGCTGATCGTGATGGAGCAGACGTACGAGACCTCGGACGCGACGATCGATTCGCAGATCGTGAATCTCAAGTCCAGCGGCGCCAACGTCTTCTTCGACGTCACGATTCCGAAGTACGCGGCCCAGGCCATCAAGAAGGCCGCGGAGATCGGCTGGAAGCCGCTGCACCTGCTAAACAACGTCTCCAATTCGGTCGGGGCCACGCTGAAGCCGGCCGGTCTGGAGAACTCGAAGGACATCATCTCGACCTTCTATCTGAAGGACCCGACCGACCCGCAGTGGAAGAACGACCAGGGCTTCAAGGACTGGCTCGCCTTCATGAAGAAGTACTACCCCGAGGGTGACCTGTCCGACCTCGGCAACGTCTTCGGGTACACGGCCGCCCAGGGCCTCGCCCAGGTTCTCAAGCAATGCGGCACCGACGTGTCGCGGGCGAACGTCATGAAGCAGGCGGCCAGCATCAAGAACCTGTCGCTGCCGATGCTCCTGCCCGGCGTCAAGGTCAACACCGGACCCAAGGATTACTACCCGATCGAGCAGATGCAGCTTGCCAAGTTCGACGGAGAGCGTTGGGCGCTCTTCGGCGAGATCTACGACGCGTCGAAGAAATAAGGTGGCGCGCGGGCGCCGGGGGCGGGTGGTGGGCAGGCCCGATGGCTCGAACTACTCACTCGCCCC
>JBGPTW010000233.1:0-6360 GCA_041490825.1 Methylomirabilia bacterium
GCCACGCATGCGTCGGGACCGTGCTGGAGCAAGCCGCACTCAATGGCTTCCTCGAAGCTGCGCTCGGAGACATCGGGGCTCATGCGGCCTCCTCCCGGACGTCGATCTTGCCCGTCACCGCGGCGGAGATGAGGGCGGTGCGGAGTTCCTTCAGGCGGTCGATGGCGTTGTGGACCTTCGCCACCAGCGCATCGATACTCGCCGTCTCACTTTCGAGAAAGCCCGCAATCGCCTCTTGTTCGACCCGCGCCGGCACCGGTAGCGATGCGCGCTTCAGGTCACGGATGTTGACGCCTCTGATAGTTGCCCCGAGAGCGCCTCCCTCCAGTTGAGCGAAGACCGCCGCAGACTTGAGCGCATGGAGCAGCCAGGGACCGTGAGTTGCAGTCGTGAAGGCGATGCGCGCGGCATCTTGCGTGAGGTTTGCGCCCTCAAGTTCGCTTGGCACGATCGCGACTTCACCGATGCTTCCGCGGATCGCATACACCAGATCACCGCCTCGTAGCCGCGAGCGGACGTATCCCGACTCTATCTCCGAGGTCGTCTTGTTGAGTCGGGCAAGGCGGAGGCGTTCCGGCGAGACGTCACCTCCCTTGACGATCGGGACGCCATCGTCGACGTTCGGCCCAGGGAGAACGATGCCGTACATGATGCGGCGATCGGAGGGAGTCAGATGCCAGAGCCGCTTCACCTCCCAATGCGCCGGAATCTCCCCCAGCCACTCGACGCCGGAGTGCTTCATGGGGACGTTCGGGTCGAGGCCCTTGGTGACGGCGCGGGTGATGAGGGCGGTGCGCTTCTCCTGGAGCAGCTCGACCAGCCGTTCCTTCTTCGCCACCAGCCCATCGATGTGCCGTGTATGTTCACGCACGAACGCGACGATACGGTCTTGCTCAGAAATAGGCGGCATCGGTGTACAGAAAGCCCCGGCATCAGGCATGTAGATCGTTTGGTGGGTCGACCCCATCGTCAGGCGCCGGAACTCATGCTGCATAGAACGAAACACGTTGAGCAGGTACTCCGGCCGCAGCGCCGGACCACACACCCAGTTCACAAAATCTTGGGTTGTTGCCATGTCGACGCCAAGGATCGCGGGAAACCCAACCGAAGCTGTTCGGGATAGGATGACCGTGCCTTTTGGCAAGAGCCTTGCGGCCGAGTTCGCCAAGCCAAGCTCGCTGATTTTCTCCGCAGTCTCGGCCACGTACTCAGTGCGGCCGTCACGAATCTGCCAGACATCTGCGAGTCCGAACCACGGGATTGTGCAGTCCTGCCAGTACTCAGGGTGCTGGCGGCTGGGCGTGTGGCCTGACCGGAGCCTGGCCGCGAACTTCGTCCTCGTCACCTGCCAATGGGCCGGAACCTCCCCCAGCCACTCGACGCCGGAGTCCTTGTAGGCCGGGTAGGGCTTGAAGCGCGGCTTGCTCATCGCCATGGCCCACCCGGCTGCCATGTGCCTTCGCGCCGGGCTCCGCTGCGCACATCTTCGAGCATCGGTGACAGGAACGCGCCAAGCGTGCTGGCGATCTCGATGCCGGGCTTGGCGGCGACGGTCAGTCCCGCGCGGCGGACGAACGCGCGCACCTGCGCCGGCCGCGACGGATTCTCCCAGTAGGCTGGCAAGAGCCCGATTGGTTCCTCGGTCGGAATCGGTGTCCGCCGCCTCTCGAAGGTCCGGCGGATCGCCTCGGCCAGGGTCGCCCGATCGAACTCGAAGTGGCTCGCCAGGTGATGCAGATCGAAGAAGTCCTTGATCCGGCTGTTGCGATCGCCGAGAACGACCATGGCTTCAAACTTCTCCGCGACCACGGCCTCGCGCGGATACGCCAGCACCCGGGGTGGCGGGAAGTCGAGCAGCGCCGGATACACGCACGACCGGGGCGCGGGCCACACCGAGTCCCCGAACCCCATGTCGATCTGCATGGAGAGGCGCGCCGATCCGCATCGCGCGGAAAGCGTCGCCCGGGTGCCGGCGTATTCGTCCTCGGCGCGGATCGCCTCGATCCGGATCGCGTCAGCATCGAAGGTGACGGCGTCCGGCTCCACCGGAACCGCGCAGATCGTCCGGATGTCGGCGCGGATGGCCTCGAACGAGCCGTCACCCTTGCGCAGCAGGTCGAGGTCGCGCGTGGCCCGGTAGGGCTGATCCGACCACAAGCGAAGGAGCATCGCGCCCTTGAGCACGAAACGCTCCCGGGCTTCGGACTTCCCGAGGCGGTAGAGGAAGCGCTCGAAGCAGAAGCTCGTGAGGAGGGTCTGGTAAACGTCGCCCGTCTGCTTCGCCCGGTGGAGCAGTCGCGCGGCGACGGAGGCAGGAAGGTTGCTCTTGCCACCGGTCATGCGATCGCGTCCAGATAGGGTTGCATCACGCGCGTCACGCGGCAGATGCGCGCGTAGCGGGCCAGCTTGGTCGCACCGCCGCGATGGCGGCGGCTGAAATCGCGCAGCGCCTCGACCGCGACGTCGATGCCGATCTTGTTGCGGTACTTGAAACAGTCGGCGACCGTCTTGGCGGCCGAGTAGACGCGAACCTCGACGCCCTCCAGCCGATGCGTCTCGATGCCTTCGGTCAGCGCCGGGCCGGAGAAGCGCGCCACCCGCAGGCGCGGATAGTCGAGCTTGGGTTTGCGCGCCTTCTCGGCCAGCGCGATCCACACCTCGGCCGGGGCCTGCGTCGTCAGCTCGTGAAAGCGCAGCGCCGTCAGCAGGCAGAAGATGCCGCTCGGCACTCGCTTGGCGACCTGCGCGAGCGTGTGCTCGGCGGTGATGGGGTGCCTGCTGGCGACGTAGATTCCACGGGTCCGCCGCTCGACCAGACCTTTGCGCACCAGCGGGTAGATCTGTCCCCGGGGGATTCCGTGCGCCTCCAGGTCGGCGGCGCGCACGATTCCCAGTCGCCGGAGGACTTGGGGGAGCTGACTCTCACGACGGGCGGCCATGGTGACCCGCATGATACAAAACGTCGGGGATTATCTACAAGTCCCGACGTCTTGACCACGTCACTTGGTTGCGCTCTGAGACGGAGAACGTCGGCACTTACGCGCAAGTGCCGACATTTCGCGCTCAGGCATGACCTCCCGTCACCTCGGCCAGCATCTGCATGATGTCTGTCTCGATGGTCCGGATGTCCGCCTCGATCTCTTCCAGCGGACGCGGCGGGGTGTAGCGGTAGAAGTAGCGGTTGAAGTTGATCTCGTAGCCCACGGGGCCCACTTGGCTGTCCTTCAAGTCGCACTTCGCGGTGTCGATCCAGGCGTCGGACACGTGAGGTTTGACTTCGCGCTCGAAGAACGCCTCGACGCTCTCAACGAGCGGCACGCTCTCCGTGTCGCGCAGCTCCGGGTCGGGCTCCGGGTGGCCGTCCTCGTCGCGGCAGATGGCCGCGGTCTCGTCGCGCTCGGAGAGGGCAGAGAGAATTGCCTTGCCGACGGGAGCAGCGAGCTTCACCTCTACCTTCCTCGCGGCGGCCTCGAGCACGCGCTCGAACTCGTCCCGTTTCTTGAACAGCGTGTCCGGTAGCGTGCGGACGAGCTTGCGGATCGCATCCTGCTCTCCGCGCCCTACTGCTTGCTCCTTCGTGCCCCCGGCGCCCTTCTTCTTCGACTGCGCAAGGGCCTGGAAGCCCCGCTCCTCCTCGAGCCGCGCGATGCGCTCGGGGCTCGCCTGGAAGTTGAGCCGGAGCGGCCGCTCCACGGTGATCTTGCGGAAGCCGAAGTGCGTCGTGGGGAAGATCCGGCTCACGACGATCTGCTCGCCCTTGCCGTCCTTTGCAACCGTGCGCGTGTCACCGTCCTTGAAGTGGGCGAGGATCTTCAGGATGTCCTGCGCGCGTTCGAGCGGGATCTCGCGCCGCTTGTCGCCGAGGCTCTTGCGCATCGGCACCCAGAAGGACGTGGCGTCGATGAGCTGGACCTTGCGCTTGCGTGCCGGAGCCTTGCGGTTGGTGACCACCCACACGTAGGTGGCGATGCCGGTGTTGTAGAAGAGCTGCTCGGGGAGCGCTATCAGCGCTTCGAGCAGATCGTGTTCCAGAATGTACCGCCGGATCTCGCTTTCGCCGCTGCCTGCGTCGCCGGTGAAGAGCGGCGAGCCGTTCATGATGATCGCGATGCGCGAGCCGCCTTCCTTCGGCTCCTTCGCGTGCGCCAGCATGTGGAGCAGGAACAAGAGCTGGCCGTCGCTAATGCGCGGGAGCCCCGGGCTGAAGCGGCCCGCCGCGCCGCGCTCGTGCTCGGCGCGAACGGCGTCCTCGTCGCGCTTCCAGTCCTTGCCGTAGGGCGGGTTGGCGATCAGGTAGTCGAAGGTATTGCCCGCCTGACGGTCGTTCGCGAGCGTACTCCCGTACGTGATGTGGTCCGCGTCGCGGCCCGTCGGGTCCTTCATGAAGAGATCGGACTTCGAGACCGCCCAGGTCTCGGGGTTCACCTCCTGGCCGAAGAGGTGGATCTCGGCCGCACGGTTGATCGCGGGCCGGAGCAGATCGCCGTTCTTACGTAGCCCGACCGTGATGTGCTCCTTGGTGATCATCAGCATGCCGCCGGAACCGCAGCAGGGGTCGTAGACGGTGCGAATCGCCTTCTTGGCGCGGATCTCGGTCTCGTCCCCGGCCAGCATGAGATCGACCATCAGGTGGACGACGTCGCGCGGCGTGAAGTGCTCGCCGGGGTTCTCGTTCAGCGCCTCGTTGAACTTGCGGATCAGCTCCTCGAAGATCGTCCCCATCGTGGGGTTGTCGATCTTGTCGGGGTGCAGGTCGACGTTCTTGAAGCGCTCGAGCACTTGGAAGAGGAGGCCCGCCTCGTCGAGCTTGCTGATCGTGTTGTCGAAGTCAAACTTCTCCAGCACCTCGCGCATGTTCGGGCTGAAGCCGGCGATGTAGTTCCGCAGGTTCGCCGCGAGGTGCGGCGCGTCGGCGAGGAGCTTCTCGAAGTCGTAGCGGGATGTGTTGTAGAAGGCGAAGCCCGAGGCCTTGCGGAGCTGGCCGCCGAGGTCGTCGAGCTTGCCTTTGAATCTTCCTTGGGTCTCGAGGACCTTGGTCTTGTTGGGGGCCAGCACGCAGTCGAGGCGGCGCAGAACGGTGAGCGGAAGAATGACGTCCTGGTACTTGCCGCGCTTGAAGGTGTCGCGGATGAGGTCCGCAACGCCCCAGAGGAAGCTGACGATCTCGCTATGGCTCACTGATTCCGCTCTCCAGGACAGGGTACGTTGGCTGCATCACAATCAGGGCTGTCTAACGCCTGGGCAATCACCCGCGGGTGAATTGCGGAGGAACAGGGCGCGGGCACGCTAGCCGCCGTAGAAGACCTTGTCGCCCAGCTCTTTCAGCCAGAGCGTCGCGTCGTCGGCGCGGCCTTCCGGCTGCTTGGCGACGCCGGCGTCGACGACCTTGCCGACGAACACGGAGTGATCGCCCATCTCGACGGTGCTCTCGAGCGTGCACTCGATGTAGGCGGGGGTGCTCGCGAGAATCGGCGCGCCCGTCGAGCCCGTGCGATACGCCTCGCCCGAGATCTTGCCGTCCTTCACCTCGGCCGGCTTGAAGAACGTGAACGCCATCGCCTGCTGACCCTTTCCGAGCACGTTGAGCGCGAACGCCTTCGTCTCCTTGATCAAGGCGTGCGCGCCCGAGTCGGTCTTCACGCCGACGACGACGAGCGGCGGCTCGAATGACGCCTGCGTCACCCAGTTCACGGTGGCGGCGGCCACCTGGCCGTTCTTGTTGGCCGCCGTGAGGACGTACAGGCCGTAGGGAATCATTCGCAGCGTGGTCTTCTTGGCGTTGGGGTCCATCGCATCCTCCTTGGGATCAAGCGGAGCATACCGCTCCTAGTAACGAATGCGCACCCGGTATGTCAGCTTCGCGGCGCCTTCCTTCGGCACCGGAATCTCGAACGTGAGCGTGTGCGCCTCCGGCTTCTCGTACGTGTGCGTCGCGTTGAGGACCTGCCAGTCGCCGGGCACCGGCTCGATCACCGTGACCGTCTGGTCCTCCTTCTTGTGATTGCGGAGCGAGATCTCCCACTCGACCTCCCACGTGTTGTGAGCGATCTTGCGAAAATCCTTCTGCGTGCGCTCGCCGACCACGTCGAAGGCGTTGCCCACCTTGATCTTCACGCGCTCGTCCTGCGGCGTGTGATCGATCCAGTCCTCGCCGATGAACTGCGTGCTGCCGGACGCGTCCGCCTTGTACACGCGCAGCTTGCCCTTGGGCAGCGGCACGCCGAGCCGGTTCTCCTTGCTGTTGCGCAGCTCGAGCAGCACGGCAACTTTCTGGCTCGACACCGGGACGCCGTACTGGGCGCGGTAGTACTCCTGGGCGCCGTAGTAGACGAGGTGCTTCCGGATCGGCACGTCGCTCGC
>JBGPTW010000234.1:0-6332 GCA_041490825.1 Methylomirabilia bacterium
CGGGCCCCGCGCGGCTGGGTTGTGGGGCGGCCGCGGGGGCGGGGAAGGGCGCCCCGGCCCCCCGGCGCCCCAGCCCCCGCGGGGCCCCGGGCCGACCGTGTTTAGAGGTGTTCATGAATCACGCGCGGGCATCATCGATGAACGACCGAGGCCGGGGACAGCGTGGTGCCGCGGGCCGGCCGGGTCGGTGGGGGGCCGGCGGACCCGTTCCCGTAGCGTCCTATCGAGGGCAACCCGGTCGAGAGTGGGAACGGCTCGCGGGTCATCGGTCAAAGGGCCTCGTGGTCAGAGGCCCCTCACCGACCCGGCCGGCCCGCGGCGCCACGCGCTCGATGACAGTGAGCGTTCATGAATAATCGGCGCTAGCCCTCGTCGTTCCACATCCGTCCCACGGGACCGGCACCGATGCTGCCTGACCTCGCGCGACAGTGATCCTGAAATCGGTTTCCGAGGGCGCTCGGGCACGAATCGGCTGGCCTCGTCCTTGCTACTTCGAGATTGCGTACCCGGCGCCCGCCTCGATCCTCCGGTAGAATTCATCCGGCCATGGAAATCGCCGCGCGGCTGGCCGGGCTCGACTGGCCGGCGATCGAAGCGTCGCTGTCGGACCTCGGCTACGCCAAGACACCGCCGGTGCTAACTGGAGAGGAATGCGCCGCGCTCATCGCCCTCTATCCGGACGACACGCGGTTTCGGAGTCGCGTCGACATGGCCCGCTACCGGTTCGGAGTGGGCGAGTATAAATATTTCGCGCTGCCGCTCCCGCCTGTCGTCGAGACGCTGCAAACGCATGCCTATCCACCGCTGGCCGCAGTCGCCAATCGCTGGGAGACACTGCTCGGGACCACACGTCGCTACCCCGAGGATCTGACCGGACTTCGCGCGCTCTGCGCGCGCCACGGGCAGACGAAGCCCACGCCGCTGCTCCTCCGCTACGACGCCGGGGGGTACAACTGTCTGCATCAGGATCTGTACGGGGAGATCGCCTTCTCCTTGCAGCTCACCTGTTTCCTGAGTCGTCGCGGCGTCGACTACACGGGCGGCGACTTCCTGCTGGTGGAGCAGCGCCCGCGTGCCCAATCACGTGGCGAGGCGATCGCGACCGAGCAAGGCGAGATCGTGATCTTCACCACGCGGCACCGGCCGGTGCGGGGCGCGCGCGGATACTCCCGGGCCACCATGCGTCACGGCGTCAGCCGCGTCCTGTCCGGCGAGCGCCACACGCTCGGCGTCATCTTTCACGACGCCGCATGAAGAATGCGCGAGGCCGCCGGCTCATGAGATGTTGTCTTTTCCTCCTGCTGCTCGCCGCCTGGCCTGCCGTTCACGTGGCCGCCGCCCCCGGAGCCGAGCGCGCGCCAACCGACCCGAGACTGTCAAAGCCGATCATCGGATCTTGGGTTGCAACGCCCGGGTGGCGTCGGCTATCGTGCCCCCATGACAGCGACGGCGCGCCTTGCCGAGTTCGTGGTGAAGACGAGGCTCGACGACTGCCCCGCCGAGGCGCTGCCCCTGGTGCGGCGGGCCGCGCTCGACACGATCGGGGTCATGCTGGCGGGCGCCGGTGAGCCCGCGGCGCGCATCGTCCGGCGCACGGCTCAGGCGGAAGGCGGAATCCCGCTCTGCACCGTCGTCGGCACCCGGCTTCGGACGTCACCCACCTGGGCCGCGCTCGTCAACGGGGTCGCCGGGCACGCGCACGACTTCGACGACACCAACTTCGCGTTGATGGGTCATCCGAGCGTGCCGCTGCTGGCCGCGGCGCTGGCGTGCGCGGAGGCTGACCCGGCCGACGGCGCCGCGCTCGCGTCCGCGTACATCGTCGGCTTCGAGATCAGCGCGACGATCGGAACGGCTCTCAACCCGGCCCACTACACGCGTGGCTGGCACGCCACGTCATCGATCGGCACCATCGGCTGCGCGGCGGCAGCCGCGCGTCTCCTCGGGCTCGACGTGACCCAGACGCGCCATGCGCTCGGTCTTGCTGCTTCGCTCGCCTCGGGTCTGAAGGAGAACTTCGGATCGATGGCCAAGCCGTACCACGCCGGTCACGCCGCGCGGAACGGTGTGTGGGCCGCGCAGCTCGCGCGGGAGGGACTGACCGCTTCGGAGACGGCGCTCGACGGCAAGCAGGGGTACACGGCCGCGTTCGCCGACGGAGCCGTGCTCGAACCCGCGCTCGACGGTCTCGGTCGCCAATGG
The DNA here is from genome assembly GCA_041490825.1 of Methylomirabilia bacterium. Classification (GTDB taxonomy): domain Bacteria; phylum Methylomirabilota; class Methylomirabilia; order Rokubacteriales; family CSP1-6; genus JBGPTW01. The sequence continues at coordinate 2,203 of JBGPTW010000234.1, forward strand.
CACGTTCGCTCTTCGCGAATCGCCGTGAAACCGTATCCGTCCTGCGCGCTGACGCACGCGACGATCGACGCGCTGCTTAATCTCCGCACGACCCGCCCGCTCGTCCCCGAGCAGATCGCCGAGGTCGAGGTCGGCGTCAACCGCGTCGTCCCGGACGTGCTGCAGTATCCGGCGCCAGCCACCGGGCTCGAGCGCAAGTTCTCGATGCAGTACTGCGCCGCGACGGCGCTCGTCGAAGGTCGAGTGGATCTCCACTCGTTCGACGACGGACCGGTGGGCAATCCCGGCGTTGCCGCGCTCATGGGACGGGTGAAGATGGTCGTCGATCCTCGCCTACCCGACGGTCTCGAACAGCAGGCCTGGACGCGCGTGACCGTCCGCCTCGCCGGCGGCGAGACGATCCGGATCGCCCCGCGCGGTGCACGCGGCCATCCGGATGATCCGCTTACCGACGCGCAGCTCCGTGAGAAATTCTTCGGCTGTGCCCGGCTGGTCCTGTCGGCGGACGAGGCCGCGGGAATCGCCGAACAGATCGAGCGCCTCGAAACCATCCCGGACGTCCGGGCCCTGACGTCCCGCCTGGCCGGAGACCTCGAGTAAGACGAGGCGCGCCGTCGCGCGCCGGAGACGGCGTGCTGTCGCACGCCGGAGACAGCGCGCTGTCGCGCGCCGGAGGAGAGCGGCATGGGAGCGCTGGACGGCATCAAGATCCTGGAGCTTGCGCGCGTGCCCCCGGCGGAGATGCCGGGCATGATGCTGGCGGACATGGGCGCCGACGTGTTGAAGATCGAGACGCCGGAGCCCGATCGTGCACGCGATCCGGAGTCCGAGCGGAGAACGGCCTTCGCGTTCGTCAACCGCAACAAGCGCAGCATGACCTTGAATCTCAAATCGCCCGAGGGTCAGACTGTCCTCCGCCGGCTGGCCGGGACCGCCGACGTCATCGTCGAAGGATTCCGGCCGGGCGTGATGAAACGCCTGGGCGCCGATTACGAGACGATCCGGGCCCGCAACCCTCGCATCGTCTACTGCTCGCTCTCGGGATTCGGCCAGGACGGGCCGTACCGTGACTATCCGGCCCACGACATGAATTACCTGTCGCTCGCGGGTGTGCTCGGGCTGATCGGAGAGAAGGATCGCAAACCCGTCATCCCGCTGAACCTCGTCGCCGACTACGCCGGCGCGACGTTGCACGGCGCGCTCGGCATCGTGCTCGCACTCTTCGCGCGCGAGCGCACGGGCCGTGGCCAGCACGTTGACGTCTCCTATCTCGACACCACCGTCTCGCTGCTGGCGGCGACGCCGAACATGCGGTTCTTCTTCAGCGACGGCATCGCACCCCGCCGTGGAGAGGGCTTCCTCGGCGGCTCGTATCCCTACTACGCGATCTACGAGACGCGTGACGGCAAGCTCCTGACGATCGGGTGCACCGAGCCGTGGCTCTGGGAGAACTTCTGCACGGCGATCGGCCGGCCGGACTTCGTACGGTTCGCGCGCAAGGCCGACCAGTTCGTCCGGGCCGCGAACGCCGAGGAGGACGCCGCGCGCCGTGAGATCGAGGGGATCATCAGGACGCGCAATCGCGACGACTGGTACGAGCTCCTCGTCAAGGCCGACGTCTGCGTGGGCAAGGTCTACGACGTCGAAGAGATGGTCAACGATCCGCAGATCCTGCACCGCCGGATGATCGTCGAGACGGAGCACCCGACCCTCGGCAAGGTGAAGGAGTTCGGCGTCGCCATCAAGCTCTCCGACACGCCCGGCTCCGTGCGGCGCGCGGCGCCGCTGGCGGGCGAGCACACCGAGGACGTGCTCAAGGAGCTGGGCTTCACGGGCGACGAGATCGGCGGTCTCCGGACGCGCGGCGTCATCGAGTGACCCGGTACGACCTGATCGTCCTCGGCGCGGGGCCGGCCGGCGAGAAGGGCGCAGCGCAAGCTGCGTATTTTGGCAAGCGGGTCGTCCTCGTCGAGAAGACACCGCACCTCGGCGGCGCGGGCGTCAACACCGGCACGATCCCCTCCAAGACGCTCCGGGAGACAGCCCTCTATTTCTCGGGCTTGAAGCAGCGCGGACTCTACGGCGTCGATTACACCGTCAAGCGCGACCTCGAGGTCCAGGACTTCATGTATCGCAAGCAAGAGGTCGTCCGCTCGCTCCGCGAGGTGGTGCGACAGAACGTCGAGCGACACCGGATCGAGCTCGTGCATGGGACTGCGCACTTTCACGACACCCACACGATTCGCGTCACGCCGCCCGAGGGCGGTGAGGATCGCCTGCTCGAGGCCGACGCGATCCTGATCGCCACCGGCTCGGTACCGAGCCGCAGTCGCGGCATCCCCTTCGAGGACCCGCGCGTCTACGACAGCGACGAGATCCTCGAGATGCCGCGGATCCCGAAGACGATGGTGGTGATCGGCGCCGGCGTCATTGGCTGCGAGTATGCGACCACCTTCGCCGCGCTCGGGATCGAGGTCACGCTCATCGACGGCCGCGACCGGCTCCTCCCGTTCCTCGACACGGAAGTCTCGGACCGGCTACGCGTCCAGATGGGGCTCCTGAAGATCGACGTCCGCCTGAACGAGAGTGTCGCTCGGTACGAGACCGATCCTGACACGGTCCGCATCGATCTGAAGGGCGGCGGAGCGCTCGAGGTCGAGAGCGTGCTCATCGCCGCCGGGCGGCTCGGGAACACGCGCGAGCTGGGACTGGACCGCCTCGGTCTTCCGGTCGGCGAACGCGGGCACCTCAGCGTGAACGAGCACTATCAAACGGCCATCCCCCACATTTACGCGGCCGGCGACGTCATCGGGTTCCCGGCGCTGGCAGCGACGTCGATGGAGCAAGCGCGAGTGGCGATGGTCCACGCCTTCGACCTCAAGTACAAGACGCATGTCGCGCCCATCTTCCCGCTGGCGGTCTACACGATCCCCGAGATCTCGATGGTCGGCGACACCGAGGAGGCCTGCCGGGACAAGGCCATCGATCACTGCGTGGGGCGCTCGCTCTACCGGACCAACGCGCGCGGGCAGATCATCGGCGACCTTGCGGGCCAGATCAAGCTCGTGTTCCGCGCCGCTGACAAGCGGCTGCTCGGCGTGCACATCATCGGCGAGTCGGCGGCGGAGCTCGTCCACGTGGGGCTCATGGTGCTCCAGGCCGAGGGCACCATCGACGCGTTCATCAACGCGGTGTTCAACTACCCGACGCTCGGCGATGCCTACAAGTACGCGGCGTACGACGGTCTGGGAAATCTCCAGCGCCGGAAGTCCGAAGTAACCTTGCCGCCATGATCACCTTGCGGCCAGCCGACGAGCGCGGTCACTTCAACCATGGGTGGCTCGACACGTTCCATACCTTCTCGTTCGCGGACTATCACGACCCGCGTCACATGGGCTTCCGCGCGCTGCGGGTCATCAACGAGGACCGCGTGGCACCGGGCCAGGGTTTTCCGCCCCACGGACACCGGGACATGGAGATCGTGACGTACATCCTCGAAGGCGCGCTCGAGCACAAGGACAGCCTGGGCACCGGCTCCGTCATCCGGCCCGGGGATGTGCAACGGATGAGCGCCGGCACCGGTGTGCGCCACAGCGAGTTCAACCACTCGCCCACCGAACCCGTGCATCTGCTGCAAATCTGGATCGAGCCTGCCGTGCGCAGCATCAGACCCGGCTACGAGCAGAAGACGTATCCCGTGGACGCCAGGCGCAACACGCTGTGCCTGGTGGCCTCGCCGGACGGCGCTGACGACTCGGTCACGATCCAGCAACACGCGCAGCTCTACGCAAGCGTGCTCGACACCGGACGACAGGTCGTCCATCCGCTCGCAGTCGGGCGCCATGCCTGGGTTCAGGTGGCCCGCGGAGCGATCGAGCTGAACGGCCTGAAGCTCGGTCAGGGCGACGGCGCAGCCGTGAGCGACGTGCCAACGTTGACGATCGTGGCGAGCATGCCGGCTGAGCTGCTCGTCTTCGACCTGGCCTAACCCGCACTATGCATGAACGGTCGCGCCCGAGCCGCACGGCGTCGGCGACACGACCGCGAGCGGGGGGCCGGGGGGCGCTCCGGAATTCCGCGAGCTGTCGCCCGCGCGGCGAAACCCAGGGAACGAATCACGAAGGTCCACG
>JBGPTW010000235.1:0-6307 GCA_041490825.1 Methylomirabilia bacterium
GACATGGCCCCCACCCCCCCCATCGCTCGGCGCGCCCCGGGGAACCCGGGCCGCCCTCCACCTTGACGTGGGGGGCCCGACATGGCCCCCAGACCCCCATCGCTCGGAGCGCCCCCGGGGAACCCGGGGCGCTCCTCGATCTACGCGGGGCGCACCTCGCGCAGCCGGCGCTCGAGACGATGGAGCAAATGATCCAGCTCAGCGATGTCGCGCGCGTCGAGGACGGCGCCCGGGGGTCGCAGAGCGGCGGACTTCAGCACACCACGCCGTCGGAGAATTTCCTTCCGGATGGCCAGACCGAATCCCGGCTGGAATTCGTGGCGTACCAGCGGCAGGTACGCGTCAAAGAGATCCTCGGCCGCGTCGACGTCGCCAGCCTTGAAACGTCGGTAGACGCCGACCATCATCTCGGGGAACGCGAAGCCCGTCATGGCGCCGTCGGCGCCGCGCGCCAATTCCTGGGGAAGATGGAGCGCACCGTTGCCGACGAGAATCGCGATGCGCCGGCGAGTCGCGAGCATGTCGCGAACGCGCGACAGCTTGCCAAGGCCGGGATGATCCTCGTGCTTGAGAACAACGATCTGGGGAAACGCATCGATGAGCCGCGCGAGCGTGGCCACGGACATCCACGCACCGCTCGATGGTGGATAGTCCTGAAGACACATGGGGATCGACGGACCCAGCGCGCGCGTGACCGCGTCGAAATACGCGACCACCTGGTCCTCCGTGCGTAGCCCAGCCATCGGCGCCACCATGACGCCGGCCGCCCCGATCGCCATGGCCTCGTGAGCCAGGTGCCTCAGCGGCTCGAGGCCTGGGGCACTGACGCCGACGACGACCGGGAGCGCGCCCGCCGCCCGCTCGAGCACGCGGCGCGTGAACGCCAGCGACTCGCCCAGCGTGAGCTTCGGCGCTTCGCCCATCACGCCCAGCAGGGTGACGCCGTCCACCTCGCGCTCCAGGTAGAAGTCCACCATCGTGTCGGCGCTGGCGAGGTCGAGCGCGCCGTCCTCGGTGAACGGCGTGGGCGCGATGGTGAAGATGCCCCGGGTGTCGCCAGTCAACATGTTCGGCACGGCGGCGTCAGTGTACCCTGCGGCAATGGGAATCCGCATATGGCGCGTGCTCGCCGGCGCACACCCCGGCCGTGTATGATCCTGGCCCTATGAACAACGACAGTGGCACCCAAGCGCTCCCCTCGATCCAGCCTTGCCCGCTCGTGTGCGGCTGCTGTCACGTGCGCGCGTTCTCGCCCGTGGAGCTCGCGGCGCGGCGGGACCGCAGTCATAAGCCGGCGCCCACGGCGCCAGCGCGACACGTCGGCGGTGCAACACGCCATGGCGCCGGCACGGCCCACGTTGCGACGCGCGAGGCCGCCCCGAACCCGGGTGTCCGTGGCTACTCTCCGCCGCCGCCGCCCGTCAGCCCGATTCGCGGCCTGATCGACTTCCACACGCACGCGGCGCCCGACGTCTTCGGGCGCGCCGTGGACGACGACGAGCTCGCCTCGCTCGCCGCGGCGCGCGAGATGGAAGCCGTGGTCTTCAAGAACCACGTGGCGCTCACCGCCGATCGCGCGTGGCTGGCGCGCAAGCACGTCTCCGGGATCAAAGTGTTTGGCGGCATCGTTCTCAACCACGCCGCCGGGAGTCTCAATCCGCACGCCGTCGAGTGGATGTGGCGCATGCAGGGTGGCTACGGCCGCGTCGTGTGGTTTCCCACGTTCGACGCCGACAACCACGTGCGCCAGCGCCGGACCGCGGTTGAAGGCATCCGGGTCGTCGACGAGGGTGGCGTAGCGACACCGGCCGTGCGCGAAATCTTGAGAATCTGCGCGAGACAGCGGCTCGTCGTCCACACCGGCCACTCGTCGGCCGAGCAAGCACTCGCGCTCATTGCCGCCGCGCGCGAAGAGGGCTGCGACCGCATCGTGGTCACCCACGCGCAGTTCGAGGTCGTCGGCATGAACGAGGCGCACATGAAGAAGGCCGCGGCCATGGGCGCCAAGATGGAGCTCTGCGCGCTCGGCATCCTCGTCGGGCCCGAGGCGGCGCTCGAATGGATGCGCCATTCGATTCGCGTGCCGCTCGCGGAGACCGCGACGTGCATTCGGAACGTGGGCGCGCAACACTTCGTGCTCGGCACGGATCTCGGGCAGACCGGCAACCCGACGCCTGCGGATGGCCTGCAGATGTTCGTCGCGGGTCTTCAGGACGAAGGCATCACCAAGGACCAGATCCAGACGATGGGCCGTGAGGTGCCGGGCGCCCTGCTGATGGGCTGACGCAAGCGTCCGGAAGCGCCGGCGGGAATCTTGACACCTACCAGCCAGGAGACGGATGATTCAACCATGACAACGTTGGAGCGGGCGGAAGCAGCCGAGCGCGCGATGATCGAGGAGCTGGATCGTGCCGTCGTGAAGTCCGTGATCTACACCTCCGGCGAGCGTGACCCGAGGCTCCCGGCTCAGCGTCCCGACAACGGGAAGCTCGTCATGATGGGTCACGATCCGCGTCTGCCGCGGATGCCGGAGAAACCGACCCTGTTCGATTTCTTCAAGCTCCGCTTCGGCCCCACGCAACACGTCATGCAGAGCGCGCGGCTCGCGCAGAAGAACGGCGCTGGCGAGAAGATCGTCCTCGCCTGCCTGCTGCACGACATCGCCGTCGCCGGATTCATCCGGGGCGACCACGGGTACTGGAGCGCCCAGCTCGTCGAGCCCTACGTGGACGAAGAGGTGAGCTGGGCCATCCGCTATCACCAGGCGCTGCGGTTCTATCCGGACGAGTCGGTCGACTACAAGTACCCGGAGAGCTACGTCAAGCTGTTCGGTCCGGACTTCAAGCCCGAGCCCTACATCGAGCGGGACTATAGATATGCGCGTGACCACAAGTGGTACATGAGCTCGCGCCAGATCTGCGTGAACGACCTCTACGCGTTCGATCAGAACGTGAAGGTCGAGCTCGAGGAGTTCACGGACGTCGTCGGCCGGAACTTCAAGCAGCCGAAGGAAGGCCTCGGCCTCGACGCGAGTCCATCGGCGCACATGTGGCGCACGATCATGTGGCCGACGAAGTACTTATAGCCTCCGACACTCCGAGGGACGCCACACCCATCACGCGCGCCCAGAACCTGGCGGTGCTGGACGCGCTTCCGTTCGACGACGTCAGGGATTTCGAGGACGCGCGCCGCGGCTTCCTGGGCACGCTGCCCGACGTCGAGATCAAGAACGCTCAGGGTCGCATCGTCTGGAGCCTGCGGGACTATGCCTTTCTCGAGGAGGACCAGGCTCCGCCCACGGTGAATCCGAGCCTCTGGCGCCAGGCTCGGCTCAACATGCACCACGGCCTCTTCCAGGTCACGGACCGCATCTACCAGATCCGCGGGTTCGACATCTCCAACATGACGATCATCGAGGGTGATCGGGGACTCATCGTCATCGACCCTCTGATCTCGACCGAGGTGGCCAGGGCTGGCCTCGACCTCTACGTCCAGCACCGTGGACGGCGACCGGTCACAACCGTCATCTACACGCACAGTCACACCGATCACTACGGTGGCGTGCGGGGAGTGGTCGACGAGGCGGAGGTCACGTCAGGACGGATCGAGATCATCGCGCCTGACCGGTTCATGGAAGAGGTCGTCTCGGAAGCCGTGCTCGCGGGCCCGGCGATGGTCCGGCGCGCGCAGTTCCAGTTCGGCGCGACGCTACCGAAGGGGCCGCGCGGCCAGGTGGACGCCGGCCTTGGCAAGGTCACCTCACGCGGCACCGTCACGCTCATCCCGCCGACGCGCGTGATCCGGGAACCGATCGAGGTGCACCACGTGGACGGCATCGAGATCGTGTTCCAGATGGCCCCGGAGACGGAGGCGCCGGCCGAGATGCACATGTTCTATCCCGGCCTCCGGGCGCTCAACCTCGCCGAGAACGCCACGCACAACTTGCACAACATCTACCCGATCGTGGCACCGATCTGGCGTGCGGACAGGGCGATGAGTGCATCATTCCAGAGCCCTTTGACCTTCGTCCGCCACGGGGGTTCGCGTCGCGCGATCCTTGCCAGAACATCCCCGACATCGTGCCACGATCCGGCCGTCGGCACGACGACGCGCCCGAGCCGTTCGAACCGCTTCACCAGCTCGATGACGAGCCTACGCCCTGCCTCATCGACGGCCCCGGCACGCAGTTCTGCGGACACCACTGAAGCGAGAACGGTGCGCGGGGCTGCCTCCTGGAGCCGGCCGAACGAAGCGCCGCCCAGCCCCTCACGGAGTGCGCCGACGTAGACGTTGGTGTCGAAAATCACCCACCTACCGGCGGGCATCGATGTCCTCGATGTGCCCTCCCCCCTTCAGCACGAAGTTCCGGAGCGTCAGCACGAGCGCCGCCTCGTCGGCGACGAGCTCCAGCGCCCGATGGATCGTCTCTGTCTCCGTCCGGGTGCCAAGAATCCGCTGCGTCCGGTGCAGCTTGGCGACGTCGATGCGGTAATTCTTCCGCTGGATACGCGCCCGCCGGTCGGTCCGTCGCGTGACCGCCATGTCAGCCCTCCTGGTGTGGCGTACAGACAAATCGTATCATGCGTCTGTACGGGCCGGCGACCGCGGGCCGACACCCAGGGCGCGGGACGAGTGGGTCCAACACCCCGCGCGCGCGTCGAAGTCGCGATGGTCCTGCTCCTTGGTATCACCTGCCGCGCCAGATCGGAATGCCGACACAGGACCTCACGAGACATGCGTCAGCTCCGCCGCCGAGCCACCACGCATCGGATCGAACAGCGTCGGCCCCTCGACCGCCGTCGCGATGGCGTCCAGCGCCGTGGTGACGATCTTCATGCCGAACGCGTAGTCCTTCTCCGGGCCGAGGCTCGGATCGCCGCACACGTGCTCGATGCGCGCGCCACGCACGACCCGGTTGGCGCCCGTCGTCAGCGCAAACTCGTAGATGGCCGAGATCATCCCCACCGGAATTCCGACCCGCTCGATTTCCTTGGCGATCGTTGCACCGCAACGATTGCAGGTTCCTCAGGTGGCGACGAGCAGACAGCCGTCGACGCCGGACTCCGCGAGGTCGCGCGCGATGTCCCGACCGAGCCCGGTTGCGACGGCGACCGGCGTGCTGACGCCGGGCAGCGCATACATCCATTCGTGCACGCGGCCGATCGCTCCCTTGCCCTCGAGATCGCGGAGGAACGACAGCGGCAGGATGTAGTTCGGGTTCCGGTTGACGATGTGATTGAAGTAGCCCGCGTGGTACGCCTCCCAGCCCTCGGGCGTCAGCGACTCCAGCTCGCGCACGGAATGCCGATGAAAGCGCGTGGCGTTCGCGGAGACCTGCCGATCCGGATTGCCCTTGCGCACGAGCCCGCCCGTCGTCACCATCGCGATCGTCGCGCGGCGGAGATCGGCGATCGGCGCGGCGGGACGGACTTTCTCGGGCGCGTTGTACGGCACCTCGGTGACGAACGGCCGGCCATGGAGTTTTGCGACGAGCATGTCGAGCGCGCGCTCCCAGCCCGGCCGCCCGCGATCCCACACGCGCCTGATGCCCTGAGGCAAATACTCTTCGACTTCGGCGGGACCGAGCGGCTCGCGGCGACCGAGCGTGAGCGCGAGGCGCGCGACGTGTTCGAGCGCCGGCTGCATCGACGTCGAGCTCTCGCCGGTCGGCACGATGACGACCTGCTTGCGATAGCTCGTCGCGCCGGGGTTGTCCGCGTGCATCGCGGTGATGGCCGGGATGCCCAGCTCTTTCGCGGTCACGCTGACGCGCGCACAGGCGAGTCCGTAGCGGCCGGATCCGAACGCCGGGCCCGCGACGACGACGTCGGGCGCGAGTCGACGCAGGTGCTGCGCGATCTCTTTGAGGGCGTCATCGCCGCGGTCGCTCGCGAAGTTGTCGCCGCAGATGATCGTCGCGACCACGGTGGCGGCGTCGCCGAAGGTCTTGTCGAGCGCGCGTCCGGGGCCGACGGCCCCGTCGCGGACCGACACCCCGACGCCGGCGTGCTCCTCGCCGCCGATGCCGGCGAAGAACTGGTTGATGTAGTGCGCCACGCGCAACGGTGTGCTCATCGCGGCCTCCTCGTCATCCGGAGCGGTTCGGCGGCCACAGTGTACTGCACAGTCTTTCACCGATCTCGGGTCACCGGGTCCAGCAGAGGCCTTAGCGCGGATTATTCACGAACGATCGCGCGCGAGCCGCCGAAACCGAGCGCCGGGCTGGGGATCGCCCCGGAATTCCGCGAGCTGATGGCGCCAGCGCCGAAACGCTGGGGAACGCGGTCAGGGGCGTGGGTGTCCAGTC
>JBGPTW010000236.1:0-6303 GCA_041490825.1 Methylomirabilia bacterium
CCATCTGCGCGATCACATCCGCGATCCGCGTGTGGAGCACGTTGGGCCAGCTCGCATTCGCCGCGGTCGGCGGTGTCGGCCCGGTGACCAGGTGGCTGATGGCGATCGTGCTCACGCGCGCCCTCCCCTCAAGCCGAGCGTCTCCACGGCGTGCTCCATGCGCTCGAGGCTTTCACTCAGGACCTCGGCGCGGAAATCGAAGATCAGCTCGCTGACGCCGATCTTTTCGAATGTCGCGATGTCTTCACGGACCTGATCCGCGCTGCCGGTGAACGGCCGGCGGGTCACACCGGACGCGATCGGCTTGCCCACGTCGTAGAGCGGCGCCTTGTACGAGATCGTGAGCGTGCGAGGATCGCGGCCCTCCGCTTCGGTCAGTTTGGAGAGCTCGTCGAGCGACGCACGCAGCTCCGCCGGACCGAGCGGCACGGCGGGGTTGGCGCCGACGGGATGCCACCCGTCACCGAGCTTCGCCACTCGGCGGAGCGCCGCGCGGCTGTGCCCGCCGATCCAGATCGGCGGGTGCGGCTTCTGCACGGGCTGCGGCAGGAACTGGATGTCGTCGAAGCGATAGAACTGGCCGGAGAACGATGCCGGAGATTTCGTCCACAGCGTCTTGAAGATGCGCAGGTACTCGTCGCTCACGGCGCCGCGGCGGTCGAAGTCCGGTGCGCCGAGCGCCTGGAATTCCTCCCGGAGCCAGCCCACACCGACCCCGACGGTGACACGGCCCTTCGACAGCACGTCGATGGTGGTGAGTACCTTGGCGGTCACGACCGGATTCCGGTGCGGCAGGATCATCACGCTGGTGACGAGCCGGAGCTTCGTCGTCTTGGCGGCGACGAACGCCATGAGGGTGAGCTGCTCGAGCGCATCGCCGCCGCCGGGGAATCGCCCGTCGGCCGTGTAGGGATACTTCGACTCGATCTTCGTGGGAAACACGACGTGATCCGCGATCATGACCGACGAGAAGCCGAAGCCTTCGCCGCGACTCACGAGCGCCTCGAGCGCTTCCGGTGTCGCCGTGGCCCCCCGGGTCGGCAGGTAAAAGCCGTATCGCATGTTCCTCCCCTTTGGCGCCGCGCATGCGTCGCGAAAGGACTCTACCCGAACCGCGGCTTATAATGCCGACATGAAAGGGCTCGCGTCGACGATTTAACTTTTCGAAGGAGACAACGCAATGGCGCTTTCCGTTGGATTCATCGGTGTCGGCAACATGGGCAACCCCATGGCGGGCAACGTGCTCAAGAACTTTTCACTCACCGTCTACGACAAGAGCGCGAAGGCGATGGCGAACCTCGTGCAGAGCGGCGCCAAGGAAGCCGCGTCGGCAAGGGACGTGGTGGACTGGTGCGACGTCGTGATGACGTGTCTCCCCGCCTCGCCGGACGTCGAAGCGCTCTACCTGGACGCCGGCGGCCTCGTCGACAGCGCGAAGCCCGGGACGGTCCTGATGGATCTGAGCAGCGTGCTTCCTTCGACGCCCCGCAAGATCGAGCCCGCGGCGAAGAAGCGCGGCGTGCACTTTCTCGAGTGCCCGGTGAGCGGCGGCACCAGCGGGGCGAAGGCGGCGACGCTGGCCGTGATGGTCGGCGGCGACAAGGAGATCTTGAAGCGGGTCGAGGCCGTGCTGAAGTCCATCGGCCCGAACGTGATTCACGTCGGCCCCGTCGGCGCCGGCAACACCGTGAAGGCGATCAACAACATGATGGCGTGCGTGAACTCGTGCGCCATGATGGAAGGGTTCGTGCTCGGCGTGAAGGCCGGCCTGGATCCGATGACGATCTACGACGTGGTCAAGGCATCCAGCGGCGGCAGCAAGGCGCTCGAGCGCATTCCGAGAGCGCTCATCCCACGGGACTTCGAGCCCGGCTTCAAGGTGTTCCTGATGAACAAGGACCTCGACACGTTCAACGTCATCGCGAAGGAGCTGCACGTCCCCGTGAGCTTCTCCAACGTGGCGCAGCGCTATCAGCAGGCGGCGCTGGCAGCGGGCCTCTCCGACAAGGACACGAGCGTGGTGATGACGATCATCGAGAAGCTGGCGGCGTTCGAAGTGCCGAAGGGAAAAGCCTAGAGCGAACGGCCCATCGCGCCGGAAGCCGACATCCGCCACGCCAAGCGTGCGGCGCGGCAGCCCGCTCGTCTCCCTGTGGACGTCGTCGCTCACGGGCATTGATACGGCGATGAAGTGGTGCCCCCGGGGTGGACCGAAGGCGTTCTCAGGGTGCCGTTGGTGGGCGTCTCTCGCATCGCGTAGACGTAGGGCCGGGTCTCAGAGACCGTGATCGCACCCACCCGGTTTCAGGGCCTCATTCGGGCAGCGTAAGTTCGCACGGTCCAGCAATCGCGTACCATCCACCGGGCCGGCGCCCCGCAACCGCCGGCGCGGAGGCCGCGGGGGACTCCATGACATGAAGCAAATCGAACTCGCGACATGGGAGGACTTCGAGGCAAACCTGCACGCCCTTGAGGCCCGCCTAGAAGGGATCCGGCGAACGTCCGGTCTTCCGGTGTCGAAGCTGCTGTTTCGAGGTCATGCGGATGCCACCTGGCGCCTCGAGACGACGCTTGAGCGATACGCCCCGCGAGTTAAGGCTGCCGAATGGTACTACCACTTGATGTACTTCAACGCCCGGCCGACAATCGAGGCGTTCACAGGAATAGCATCCCAACTCGTGCATCCGAAGGACTATCTGCAGTGGCTACAGAGCGATGAAGCGTTCCAGAGCTTCGCCGAGTTCCCGGGTGTGCCATTCATGGTTTACCTACGCCACCACGGGTTCCCGTCGCCCCTCCTCGACTGGTCACGGTCGCCGTACGTCGCAGCCTTCTTCGCCTTTCGCGATGTCACTAGCCGCGCGACGTCGGTGTCGATTTACGCTTCCCTTGACTACGTCGGGACGAAGGCCAAGCCGACAGAACGCCCGCGGATCGTCGCACAAGGACGATACGCGACTGCGCATCGTCGACACTTCATTCAGCAGTGCGAATACACGGTCTGCTGCAAATATCGAGAATGGCCTCGAGAGAACATGCCACCGGGGAAGGCATGGGAGTACGCGGGCCACGAGGACGTTGTTGCCAGCGACAACGCGGCACAGGACTTATTGTGGAAGTTCAATCTGCCGGCGTCGGAACGCTTAAAAGTCCTTCGCGCCATCGACCGCTACAACATCAACGCCCGCTCGCTATTCGAAACTGACGAAAGCCTGATGGAGACTGTCGCGCTACGCGCCTTGCTCCTCGAGCCGGCTGACCTAATTCCAGAGCCGCCGAAAGCCGATTCCCCGCGTCGTGATTCCTAGCCGGAGTCCGTAGGTCTCGCGGGCCGGGTCAAGCGAGACGGGTCACTATCGGCGACGAGGAGCGCTCTTGCGTCCACGGGCCTCTCTCTTTTCCGGACGTTGACGCCGGGCCTGGCCCGCGCGATTCTCGCGCCTCGCCCTGCATTTCCCCTGGCTGCGCCTCCACCTCGTGACGCGCGCCCTGCTCGCGGTCCCCGCCAACTCGCCGACGTGGCCGACGGTGAAGACGGAGCTACAGCGGTGCGCGGACCTGCGGCGGGTGATGATTCAGGCGGGGTGGGCCAATTGATGCCCGCCCGCAGAGGCGAGAGTGTCCGAGACGAGATCGATCGACTTGCAGAGGTAATTCAATGCTGAGAGGCTCTACGATGCGGGTTGTCAAAGTGGCCGTCCTTCCCGGTCCCGTAGTCGTGAACCGCGACGGCACCGACCGTCGTTACCTCCTCGACCCATTTGAGCGAAGCCACGAAGGGCATGCTGCCGTGAAGCCGGGAGACGTTCTGGTTGCGGTCACCGATACGACGCCTGGCGGCAGCACGCTCGTTCAGGCGCCATGCGGCTGCTCGGCGCTTCTCCGTCCAAACTGAGACACGACCGTCTGGAGGGAAGCGGCGGCGCGCCGCATGAATGAGTTGCGCTGAGCATCCCGTGCATGGAGGCCGAGAAATGACTGACGACGAGATCTGTTTCCGGCTCGTAGAGCTTTCCCGAAGCGGGCTCCCGCGCGAAATGCCCGGGGCGCCAGTCGGGCAACTTCAAGGCCGCGAGACAATGCTGATTGCCTCGTGCCGCGGGCATCGATGCTCTGTGTGCGAGACCACGATCACTGGCGAAGACGCAGCCCTGTCGATCGAGTATCGCTACCCAACCGGCACGGTCCATTTTCACGCACGGTGCCACGAACTATGGGACGAAGAGCGCCACCGCCCGATCCGTCGACGCGAATGAGCGCTGAGGCCCGCCGCGCCCTCCTCACCGCCGCCCTCGCCTTCCTCCAGCTCGCGCCGCAGACGTCTGCACACACGGCGCTCCACGCCTGGCTCGCCTCGTGGAATGGCGTCGGGCTCGTGCTCACACCGGCATGGAGCGGCTCGGGTACCGGGCATCGCTGACGCGGCTCGATGACCACTGGCGCGCGCGATTCAGTACGCACCCGATGATCAGCGACGACGGGTACGGGGTGGCGGCAACGCCGTGGGGCGCGGTGCAGCAGGCGGCGTGGCGGGCGGTGAAGCGGAGCGCCTAGCGGGCGACGACCGTCTGGTGCTACGGTTCCGCGGAGATGGCACGTGCCGTGAAGCTAAGACGAACGTGATCTGGCTCAAGATCCTTCAAAGCTTCGGGCTGAGCTCTTGGAAGCTTCGAAGCTGCAACGACGGATTCGCGATCGACTACGGCAGGTGGCGTCGATACGGGGGGAGCGGCCCACTGCGTGGCTGACGACGCGGCGGCGATGAAGAAGGAGTACAGCCTCCTACTCCGGAGCATCAACGGGCAAGGCGCGGACGCCACGATCGGTGCTGAGGCCGCGCGAGAACGTTCGCAAGCCGAGTACCAAGTCGTCGAACATCACGACACCCAGTTCTGGGGGTTGATGGGTCTCGACGACGCAATTTACCAATTTTACCGCGACACTCTACAACTCGTTTTCACTCGAGTATCGTCGCCCAGCGATGTCGAGCTCGCGATGGTGAACTGGCACATCGTGTCCTTTGGCCGGTTCGCCGCGGCGACAGATCTGCTGCGACGAGGGTATTACTTCGAAGCAATGATGCTTGCGCGAGACCTCTGGGAGGTTGCCTTATCACTGGCCGCGCTAAAGGAAGGTGTCGTCACGCTCGAGGAGCTCACGGGGACCGGAGGCGCGACGACGCCCAAGGCGATAGCGGTATTGAGCCGTGCGACCGATCGGAAGGTCCGGCGCGCTCTCATTGACCTCAATACGGCGCTCGACGCTGACGAGCGAGAAGCTATCGATCTCTTCATCCGGCTAGCGAACCAGGCGACGCATAAATCGAAGCTGCATCTGACAATGAATCTTGCGCTTACATTTGCGGGTCACGGCGTACCGCTCTTCCCCTATTTTGATCTCAAGCGAGCTGGTGCCGCGCACAACGCCTTGTCGATGGCCTCCTGGGCACTGATCTCGACGCTGCCCTATATGCACGTCGCTTTCCCTGCATCAGATACGGTGTGGCACGGGCGATACGCCCTCGCTCACCAGGCGTTTCGAGACGGCCCCGGGAATGGTCCTGATCGTGCACTGAAGGCGTGGAGACGTGTGATCGAACACATTTTTGTCCAACCGAGTATTTCTGCTCCCACACCTTGACCGCCGCGCGCAAAACGCGCGTGTTGGCCGACATCCCGCGCAGGCCCGGCAGATCCTGCGCAAGCTGCTCACCGAACGGTTCGTGATGACGCCGACGGCGACGACGGAAGGGCGCTGGTACGAGTACGCCGGCCGCGCATCCTACGGGCGTCTGCTGGCCGGCGTACTCCGTGTACAAACGTTGGTGCCCCCGGGGTGACTCGAACACCCGGCCTGCGGTTTAGGAAACCGTCGCTCTATCCACCTGAGCTACGGGGGCGCGAACGAAGTCTACTTCAAACGAAGTCGGAGGCGTCCACGCCGCGGGCGGCGAGCAGCGCACGCAGCTTCCTGAGACCACCCGCTTCGATCTGCCTGACCCGCTCGCGGGTCAATCCCATGCGCCCGCCGATCGCCTCGAGCGTCTCCGTCGGCTCTCCGTCGAGACCGAAGCGACGGCGCAGAACCGTGCGCTCGTTCGGGGCGAGATCGTCCAGCACGGACACCAGGTCGGCGCGCGCCCGGAAGAGCTTGCTGAGCATGGCGCTCGGATCGGCGGCGGGATCGGCCACGACGTCCGCGACGACGCCTGTCTCCCCGCCGATCGGCGTCTCCAGCGACAGCGTCCGCTGCTGACGCACTTCCTCGAGCTCTTCGATCTGCTCCACGGTCGTGCGGAGCGCG
>JBGPTW010000237.1:0-6301 GCA_041490825.1 Methylomirabilia bacterium
ACCGCGAGCGGGAGCAACGCTGCGAGCCAGGGGTTACCCGACGCACTGAGCTCGGCGGCGAACGCTTCGGGAACGTCGAACCAGATCTGCTCCGGCTTCCGGCCGGAGCCGCGGTAGGCAACCTCCCCGGCGAGACGCAGGCGCTCGCGACCCAGCGGAGAGGGCACCAGCTCGACGCTCTTCAATTGCATCGAATCGGTGCCTCGCGCTGGGTGTAGCTGGGGCGGCCTTCCCTCATGGGCGAGCCCTCGGGTGTGAGGGCGGAGGCCGGTCCTGCGAACCTAGCTCCGAATTTACCGCGGGGGGCGCCCCCCCCCCCCGGGCGCCCCCCCCGCGCCGCGACACCATCGCACACCACTTCCGCGCCAGCCGATCGCCACGTCACGCTTGGCGACGTGGGCAAACGGAAAGGAGTTGGCATTGCCTGTTCCGCTTACATGACCGGCGCCGGCACCGCCATCTACTGGAACAACATGCCGCACTCCGGCGTGATCATTCGCGCGGACCGCAGTGGAGGCGTTGCTGTCCTCTGCGGCGCCACCGACATCGGGCAGGGATCCGATTCCATCCTGGCCTATCTGCCTGCGGAGGTCCTCGGCATCGATCCCAAGGACGTTCGCGTCCATCCCGCAGACACCGACCTGACGCCGGTCGACCTCGGCTCTTACTCGTCGCGCGTGACGCTGATGTGTGGCGTCGCGGCGATCCAGGCCGCGACGCGGCTCAAGCGCGTGCTGTTCGAGGCGGTCGCGAAGAAGCTCGAGGTCGAGCCTTCGCATCTGGTCGCTCGCGAGCGAAAGATCGGTGTCCCCGACGACTGGGACAAAGCGGTGTCTTTCGCGGACGCGGTGGTCCTCGGCGAGGCCACGCACGGGGTGCTCGCGTTCGCCGGGTCGTACGCGCCGCCAAAACGCGCCGGCAAGTACAAGGGCGGCGGCGTGGGCCCGTCGCCGTGCTACTCGTACTCGGCGTGCGTCGTGGAGTTGACCGTCGACGAGGAGACCGGCGAGGTCGCTCTCGACGACGTCTGGGTCGCGCACGATGTCGGCCGCGCGCTGAATCCGCTCCTCGTCGAGGGGCAGGTCGAGGGCTCGATCTATATGGGCATCGGCGAGGCGCTGATGGAGGAGCAAGTCTTCCGCAAGGGCCTCCACAAGTGTCCGTCGATGCTCGAGTACAAGAGCCCCACGACGCTCGAGACGCCCGACATCCACACGATCCTGGTCGAGACCGATGATCCGGAAGGCCCGTTCGGCGCCAAGGAGGCGGGGCAGGGACCATTGCTTCCGGTGATCCCGGCCATTGCCAACGCCATCTACCACGCGACCGGCGTACGGATCGACGAGGTGCCGATCACGCCGGACAAGATCATCCGCGGTCTCGATCTTCGCCGGCGTGGCAAGCCCGCCAGGGTCGGGCCGGAGCGGATTCCAGTCTTCGCATTCAAGGAGCCGCTGGTGGTGGAATCGGCCTTCGGTCAGCCTGCCGACGCGATCGCGGTGCGTCCGTTCGGAGGACCGGAATCATGATGCGGCTGCCCCCGTTCACGTATCTGGCGCCGAAGACCATCGGCGAGGCCGTCACGCTGATGGCCGAGCACGACGGCAACGCGATGCTCGTCGCCGGCGGCACCGACCTCTACCCGAACATGAAGCGGCGGCAGTTCGAGCCGAAGGTCCTCGTCGGACTTCACGGGATCCGCGAGCTGCGAGGTGTGCGCGGGACACCGGAGAGCGGTCTCACGATCGGCGCGGGGGTGATACTGTCCGCCGTGGCGAGGCATCCGGATATCTGGCGGAGCTATCGCGGCTTGGCCACCGCAGCCGGCCTCGTGTCATCGCCGCAGCTGAGGAACATGGGCACGATCGGCGGCAACGTCTGCCTCGACACGCGCTGCAACTACTACAACCAGTCGTACTCGTGGCGGAAGGCGATCGGCTTCTGCATGAAGAAGGACGGTGACATCTGTCTGGTGGCGCCGAGCAGTTCGCGGTGCTGGGCCGTGTCGTCGTCGGATACGGCGCCGGTGCTCTGGAGCCTCGGGGCGCAGGTGAAGCTGGCGAGCGCGAGCGGCGAACGCACCGTGCCGATCTCCACGCTCTACCGTGACGACGGCATCGAGTACCTGGCCAAGCGACCCGACGAGATCCTGACCGAGATCGTGCTGCCGCCGGCCGACGGCTGGCGCTCGGAGTATCTGAAGCTCCGCCGGCGCGGCTCGTTCGACTTCCCGGTGCTCGGCGTCGCGGTAGCGGCGCGCATGGACGGCGGACGCGTGCGCGAGGCGAGAATCGTGCTCGGCGCGGTCGCGTCGTTGCCGCGTGAGGCGGCGACCGCGGCGCAAGCGCTCGTCGGTGAGCGCCTGACTCTCGACGTGATCGCGCTCTCCGCCGATCTCGCGGCAGGGCCGTCGAAACCGCTCGACAACACGGACTTCACGCATCCCTATCGAAAGAAGATGACGCGCGTCTTCGTGGCGCGCGCCCTACGCCGGATCGCCGGGCTGCCCGTATGAGCTCCCTCGGTCAGCGAATCAAGGCGCTGCGCGCGGAACGCGCGCTCCAGCAACGCCAGCTTGCCGAGAAGGCGGGGCTCACGCCGAGCATGGTGTCGCAGATCGAGTCGGGGCGGCTCACGCCGTCGCTCCACACGCTCGGCAAGATCGCGGGCGCGTTCGGCGTGCCGATCGCCAGCCTGTTCGACGGCGAACCGAGCGGCAGCATCCACGTGAGCCGCAAGAAGGATTACCCGGTGGTCTCGTTCGACGGATCGTCCGAGCGCTGGGCGGTCCTCGGCGCCGGATTGTTCCAGGGGAAGGTCCGCGCGGTCGTCTCCACGCTCGAGGGCAAGTCCTCGAGCGCGATCACCGACAAGGTCGTGATCAAGCCAGGTCAGATGAAGCTCTTCTACGTTCTCGGCGGGAAGGTCGCCCTGCTGTACAACGGCGACCGCCACGTCCTGGAAACGGGTGACAGCGCGCTGCTGGACGGCGGCGCTCCTCACGGATGGCACAACCTCGGCAGCAGAACGGCGCGCGCGCTCTGGGTGATCCTGGGATGAACGCACGCGCGAACGGACGGAACCATGGCTGAAGCTGAACGCCCTCCCGTCCCGCCGGTCGATTTCAGAACCGAGCCCGCGCGGTACCGCCACTGGAAGATCGACATCGACGGTCGTGTCGCCACGCTGGCCATGGACGTCAGCGAAGACGGCGGGCTCCGGCCGGGCTACGAGCTGAAGCTCAACTCGTACGACCTGGGCGTCGACATCGAGCTCTACGACGCGATCCAGCGCTTGCGCTTCGAGCATCCCGAGGTGGCTGCGGTGATCCTGACCTCGGCGAAGGAGCGTATCTTCTGCGCCGGCGCCAACATCCGGATGCTGGGCCAGTCGAGCCACGCCTGGAAAGTGAACTTCTGCAAATTCACGAACGAGACCCGGAACTCCATCGAGGAGGCCACGGCCGAGTCGCATCAGTTCTACCTCTGTGCCGTGAACGGACCGTGCGCGGGGGGCGGCTACGAGCTGGCGCTTGCGACCGACTGGATCGTCATGGCCGACGATGGCAACACGTCAGTCTCGTTGCCCGAGGTGCCGCTGCTGGCCGTCCTGCCGGGAACGGGGGGCTTGACGCGCCTCGTGGACAAGCGCGGCGTGCGGCGCGACCGCGCCGACTTCTTCTGCACCGTGGAGGAAGGGGTGAAGGGCCAGCGCGCGGTCGACTGGCGACTGGTCGACGAAGTCGTGCCGCGCTCGAAGCTGGAGGCGACCGCCAGGCGGCGCGCGGCTGACTTCGTCGCGCGCTCCGATCGTCCGGCTTCCGCGCAGGGCGTCGCGCTCACGCCGCTCGAGCGCAGCATCGAGAGCGATCAGATCGCGTACGCCAACGTGAGGTGTCAACTCGATCGCCGCCGCGGCGTCGCCGAGATCACGGTCGTGGGGCCGGCGGGGCTGCCACCCGTCAGCGCCGACGGTATCCGCGAGCTCGGATGCGCCTTCTGGCCGCTCGCGCTGGCCCGCGAGCTGGACGACCTGATTCTGCATCTCCGGACCAACGAGGAAGAGATCGGGCTCTGGCTCCTCCGGACCTCGGGCAACGCGGATCTGGTGGAGGCCCACGATCGTGCGCTCGCGGAGCACGAGTCGGACTGGTTCGTGCGCGAGATCCGTCTCTACCTGAAGCGCACGCTCAAGCGGCTGGACGTGACGTCGCGCTCGATCTTCGCGCTGATCGAGCCGGGCTCGTGTTTCACCGGCACGTTACTGGAGCTGGCGCTCGCGACGGATCGCTCGTACATGCTCTCCGGTACCCGCGAGGGCGACGATCGACCGGCGCCCGTCGTACGGCTCACGGCGCTGAACTTCGGCGCGTACCCCATGCCAAATGGATTGAGCCGGCTCGCCAGCCGATTCCTTGGGGAGCCGGGCCGCGTCGACGACCTCAAGGGCCGGATCGGCCAGGATCTCGACGCGACCGCCGCGGCCGGGGCCGGGCTCGTGACGTTCGCGCCGGACGACATCGACTGGGACGACGAGGTCAGGATGGCGGTCGAGGAGCGCGCGGCCTTCTCGCCGGATGCGCTCACGGGCATGGAGGCATCGCTGCGCTTCGGCGGCCCCGAGACGATCGAGACCAAGATCTTCGGGCGGCTCTCGGCGTGGCAGAACTGGATGTTCCAGCGTCCGAACGCCGTGGGACCGAAGGGAGCGTTGCAAGTGTACGGCACGGGCCAGCGCGGTGAGTTCGATCGAAGGAGAGTGTGATGGCAGGCATCGACTATCTCGAGCGCATCCCGAACAACGTCGACCTGAAGGACAATCGGCGATTGCTGCGGGCGCTGGAGGAATGGCAGCCGAAGTTTCTCGACTGGTGGAAGGACATGGGGCCCTTCGGATTCCAGGCGAACGAGGTCTACCTGCGCACCGCGACCAGCGTCGACGCGCAGGGCTGGGCCCAGTTCGGCTACGTGAAGATGCCCGACTACCGCTGGGGAATCTTTCTGGCCGAGCCCGAGCCCGCGCGAACCATTCCGTTCGGCGATCACATGGGTCAGTCCGCGTGGCAGGAAGTCCCCGGCGAGTATCGAGGCGTGCTCCGCCGGCTCATCGTCACGCAGGGCGACACCGAGCCGGCCTCGGTCGAGCAGCAGCGACATCTCGGCCGGACCTGTCCGTCGCTCTACGACCTCCGCAACCTTTTCCAGGTCAACGTCGAGGAGGGCCGGCATCTGTGGGCGATGGTGTACCTGCTCGACGCCTACTTCGGCCGCGACGGGCGGGAGGAATCGGAGGCCCTGCTGCAGCGCCGCTCAGGTGACCGCGACAAGCCGCGCATCCTCGGTGCGTTCAACGAGCGGACGCCCGACTGGCTGTCGTTCTTCATGTTCAGCTTCTTCACCGACCGCGACGGCAAGTACCAGCTCGCGAGCCTGGCCGAGAGCGGCTTCGATCCGCTGTCGCGAACGTGCCGCTTCATGCTGACCGAGGAAGCGCATCACATGTTCGTCGGCGAGACTGGCGTGGGCCGCATCGTCCAGCGCACGTGCGAGCTGATGCGTGAACACAAGACCGACGACGTGCGTCCCTTCGGGGGCATCGATCTCGCGACGATCCAGCGGTACATCAACTTCCACTTCTCGGTGTCGCTCGACCTCTTCGGCTCGGAGATCTCCACCAACGCGGCGAACTTCTACACCGCGAGCCTCAAGGGCCGGTTCGAGGAGACGAAGCGCGACGACGATCACCGGCTCAAGGACGCGACGTACCCGGTGAGCGAAATCGTGGGTGACAGGGTCTCGACGCGGCCGGAGCCGGCGCTCGTGTCTCTCAACGAGCGGCTGCGTGACGACTACGTGGCCGACTGCGCGCGTGGCGTCGCCCGCTGGAACCAGGTGATCCAGCGGCACGGCGTCGACGTCGAGCTCAGGTTGCCGCATCGCGCGTTCCATCGCGCCATCGGACACTTCGCCGACGTCAGGGTCGCCCCGGACGGGCGTATCGTCACGCAGGCCGACTGGGACGCCAGGCGGAGCGACTGGTTGCCAACCCCGGAGGACGAGGCGTACGTGGGGAGCCTGATGACGCCGGTGGTCGAGCGCGGCAAGTTCGCCAACTGGATCGCGCCGCCGGCTCGCGGGATCAACAGCCAACCGATCGACTTCGAGTATGTGCGCTTAGGTCCTTGAGGTGAATAATTCATGAACGAGTGACGCGCGTGCCGGCCGGTGATCCGGCGGGAGACGGGCAGCCGGGGTCCTCTGACCACCGGCGCCTTCGTCCCGATCATCGCCGAGGCGTTCCC
>JBGPTW010000238.1:0-6286 GCA_041490825.1 Methylomirabilia bacterium
CGATCGGGACGTCCGGTGACGAAGAGGGGGCACGGCTCCGTGCGCGTGGGGTATTCGAGCACCCGCGCCCTGCCCCCACAGCCTCACCCGACGCGGCGGCAGCGCAGTCGGCGTCAGGGCCGAGTCAGTCGACCTTCTCCGTGGCGGCGATCCGGTTCGCTCGGATCAGGCGCGTGATCGTCGTGCAGAGCCGTGCGAAGTCCAGCCGCTTTTCGAGGTCATCGTTGAAGCCGAGGCGAAGGGCCTCGGGCGAAGTCTTCGTCGTAGGCGCTGATCGCAATCGCGGGCAATAGACCACCACGCTTTCGCGGCAGCTTCCGCAGCGCGCGGATGAAGGCAACGCCGTCGGCGCCGGGAAGGGCGAGGTCGCAGAGGATGATGGTCGGAAGAAACTGGCGGAGATCCTCCAGTGCGCTCTCGGTCGACGTGGTGATGTGAACGAGCGCGCCGCCGTAGCCGAGGACTTCGCTGA
Source organism: Methylomirabilia bacterium (assembly GCA_041490825.1). GTDB lineage: Bacteria > Methylomirabilota > Methylomirabilia > Rokubacteriales > CSP1-6 > JBGPTW01. Next base: position 473 of record JBGPTW010000238.1, read on the forward strand.
GGACCGAGCGTATGGGGGTCTGGGGGCCTTCGAGGCCCCCAGCTCGCTATCTGCCGACCGCCGTGGCGACGATCTGAACGAATCGTGGCGCTTCGACCGGCTTCACGACGTGGAACTGGAAGCCCGCCTGGAGCGCCCGTTCACGGTGCTCGGCGTCGGCAAAGGCCGTCAGGGCCACCGCCGGAATCCGCGGGTCGCCATTTTCCGCGCTGCGGATATGCCGGATCAGATCGTAGCCATCGGCGCCCGGCATGCCGATGTCGCTCACGACCACGTCGATCGGCGAGCTCTTCAAAACCGTGAGCGCCTCCTCGACCGAGCCCGCCACCGTGGCGGTCGCTCCGCTGCCTTCCAGCACTGCATGGAGCAAGTTTCGGGAATCCGGATGGTCATCGACGATCAGGACTCGCACGCCGGTCAGACGGCGTCGTTCAGCGCCGGCTTCGGATTCGACCACTTGGACTGACGTGGCCGGCGGGGTAACCCGGACCGGCATCATGGGCAGGTCCACGCTGAACGAGGCGCCGCGGCCCTTGCCCCGGCTGTCGGCGCGAATCGTCCCCCCGTGGATCTCGACGAGACTGCGGGCAATCGTCAGTCCGAGGCCGAGGCCGCCGTGCCGGCGGGTCGTGCGGCTGTCCTCCTGCCGGAACGGATCGAAGATGTGCGCCAGCATTCCCGGCTCGATGCCCTGCCCCGTGTCGGTCACCTCGATGCGCGCCGCATTCTCGTGACGCGCGAGACGAACCCGGACGTGCCCTCCGCCGGGTGTGAACTTCACCGCATTCGAGATGAGATTCACGAAGACCTGTTCCAGACGGACCGGATCGCCGAGGACCGCGCCCGCGATGATGTCCAGGTCGGTCTCGATCTGGATGTTCTTTGCCTCGGCCTCATGACGCATGGCCTGCACCGCCTGCCAGAGAACGACCCCGAGATCCACTGGACGCGGCTCCAGGCTGAGCTTCCCGGACATGATCCGTGACACGTCGAGCAGATCGTTGATGATTTGCGCCTGCTGTCTCGCGTTCCGCTCGACGGTCTCGAGGGCCTCGGTCGTCCGCTCCGGGCTAAGCGAGCCCGTGCGCACCAGGCGGAGCCAGCCGAGCATCGCGGTGAGCGGTGTCCGCAGCTCATGCGACACGATCGCCAGGAACAGATCCTTGGCGCGGTTCGCTGCTTCGGCATCGGCACGGGCCGACTCGGCTTCTTGCTGTCCCCGCCGGGCTTCGTCGTGAAGATACGCGTTGTCCACGGCAATCGCGGCCCGGCGAGCCAGCTCCTCGGCCAGCGGCAGATCGGCGTGCCCGTAGCGCCGCCCGGACTCCTCGCCGGTCACCAGCGTCAACGCACCGAGCGTCCGTCCATGGGCCACGAGCGGCAGGATCATGAGTGATCTCAACGCCAGCGCGCGAAGAATCTCCTTGTCTTCGTCGGTGTCCACCGAGCCTTCATCGAGCCACGCCGGAAGCTCCGGATGCAGGTTCGACCGGCCGGAGCGGAGGACGGCCGGGACCCCATATCTTGCGGTGGGGCGCAGGGGATAGTGCCGCACGAGCCGGCGTGCGAGCCGTTCTTTCTCGGGATTCACGTGGGCCAGGCCAAGACGGTCGATGGAGCCGTCGTCTCGAAGGATGTCCACGGCGCAGAAATCCGCAATGGTGGGGACGGCCACTTGCGCCAGGATCTGGAGCCTGACCTTGTAATCGAGGGACGAGGCGAGCAGGTCACTCGCCCGGCTGAGGAACCGGGCCGCCTCGTCGCCGCGCGCCCGATCGGTGATGTCCCGGGCGATCTTTGACGCCCCGACGATTTCACCGGCCAGGTTCTTGATCGGAGAGACGGTCACGGACGCGTCGAGCCGCCGGCCGCCCTTCGCCACGCGCACCGTGTCGAAGTGCTCGACCACTTCTCCCTTCGCCAGGCGCCGGAGCACGTTCCGCTCTTCCTCCGGGCGATCCGGCGGCACGATGATCGTGATGGGCTGCCCGACCGCCTCCGCCGCCGTGAAGCCGAACATCCGCTCCGCCGCGGGATTCCACGAGGTGATGACTCCATCGAGGGTCTTGCCGATGATCGCGTCGCCGGACCCCTCGACGATGGCGGCCAGCCGGGCCGTAGCTTCGCGGTCCTCGGTCAGCGGTAAGACCGCTGCCGGGTGGCCTGCGCGAAAGCTGGCGAGAAGGCGCCAGATGAGATTCATGCCCGCGACATCACACATCGTGCAGAGGCGGACCAACTCCACTATTCGAAATGCGAACGACCCGAAGAATGTTGCGCGACGAATCAAGAATACCAACACCAAGAATACTAAGTCGTCGGACGCCGCGCGAGGAGTTCGTGGGGTCGTACCACTTGCCGTTGTACCTGTTACAAAGGCACAAATGGTACAGTCGCGTATGCACGTCCGACGCGTCGTCGTGACCGGCATGGGAATCGTTGGACCTGTCGGGCTCGACGTTCCCACAGCGTGGTCAAACGTTGCTTCAGGGCACTCGGGTATCGGTCCGATCACCCTCTTCGATGCCAGCGGCGAAGACTGGCCAGTGAAGATCGCCGGGGAAGCTCGCGGATTCGACCCCGGCCGATTCATGTCTGCCAAGGAAGTGCGACGGGCCGACCGCAACGTGCAGATGGCGCTCGCTGCGAGCGCGGAGGCCGTCGCCCAGGCGCGCCTGCAGTCCTCGTCCGTGACAACGGACGATGTCGGCGTCGTCATCGGATCAGGAGCCGGGGGCATCACGACCTACACGGCTCAGCAGGCCGTCATGAATCGCAAGGGCCCGCAGCGGATGAACCCATTGCTCATTCCCATGATCACGGTCGACGCGGCCGGCATCGCCGTGGCGACTCGCTACGGCCTTCATGGTCCGTGCGTCGGTGTGTCGTCAGCGTGCGCGACCGGTGCCGATGCGATCGGCGTGGCGTTCGAGACGATTCGACGAGGCGACGCCGAGGTCATGCTCACCGGCGGAGCGGAGGCGGCCGTGACACCGCTCGGTATCGCCGGATTCGGGAATCTCGGTGTGCTGTCAGAGCGAAACGGCAGCCCGACCGAGGCGAGCCGCCCGTTCGACGCCGACCGCGATGGCTTCGTGTTGAGCGAAGGGGCCGGCATTCTCGTGCTCGAGTCGCTCGAGTCCGCGGTGCGGCGGGACGTCGAGCCGCTCGCCGAGCTCGTGGCATGCGCCAGCACCATGGACGCCGTCCACCTCACCGCTCCCGACCAGTCGTCCACGCAGGTCGCTCGAGCGATCCGGCTCGCGCTCGGCCGGGCCCAGATCACGCCTGAGCAGGTGGACTACGTGAACGCGCATGCCGCGGGCACGCCGCTGGGTGATCCGCTCGAAGTCCAGGCATATCGCATCGTCTTCGGCGAACACCGCGTGCCCGTCAGTTCGACGAAGTCGATGACGGGGCACCTGCTTGGCGCGGCGGGCGCGGTGGAGGCCATCTTTTGCGTACAGGCCCTGCGCGAAAAGTGTCTGCCGCCGACGATCAACTACCGAACTCCGGATCCGGCGTGCGCGCTCGACTGCGTCCCGAATGTCGCGCGCTTCACAGCACCTGAAATTGTCCTGTCCTGCGCGATCGGTTTCGGCGGCCACAATACCGCCGTCATCTTCACGCGCTATCGTGGCTCAAGGCGAACCCTGAGCATCCGCTCCTCATCGAGGGGCATTGCGACGAGCGCGGCACGAATGAATACAACCAGGCGCTCGGCGAGCGGCGGGCGAAAGCGGCCATGAGCTATCTCCTGTCCCGCGGTATCGGCGCCGACCGCATCACCATGATCAGCTACGGCGAGGAGCCTCCTCTCTGCACCGAGCACACCGAGAGCTGCTGGCGCGAGAACCGGCGCGCAGTTCCTCGTGAAGCCTCGGTAGCGAGCCAATCTGATTCCGCGCGGGAACAAATATCGCCGACGCCGCGCGGCCCCGTTCAGCGCAGGTGTCGCGTCAGGCCCGCAAGGCGCTCGGCGATGACCGCGAGCGCGAGCGTCAGCAGAATCAGTACACCGGAGGCCGCGGCCGCGCGGACGTCCAGGCTCGTCTCGATGATCTGCCAGAGGTGGATCGGCAACACCTCCGTGCGCGCGTCGGAGAGGAAGAGCGAGACGGGAACGTTGTCGAACGAGGCCATGAATGCGAGAAACGCGCCGGCGCCGATCCCGCGCCCGATCAGCGGCAGCGTCACGCGCCGGAACGTGTAGCGGCGGCCCGCGCCCAGGCTCGCGCTGCTTTCGAGGAGCGCCGGGTCGAGCTGCGCGAGGCTCGCGATCGTGGTCCTCAGCACGTACGGCACGCACACGACGACGTGCCCGATCACGAGCGTCCAGAGCGTCAGCCGGATGCCCACGAGACTGAAGGCCATCAGCGCGGCGAAGCCGAACGCGAGGGCAGGCAAGAGCAGCGGCGACATCAGCAGGCCGTCGAGCGCGCGCGCCCACGGGGACGGGTGGCGCGCGATCGCGAGCGCGCCCGCGACGCCGAGCATCACGGACAGCGCGGTGGTGAGCAGCGCGACCAGCACGCTGTTCCACGCGGCCTGCTGCATCTGATAGGCGTCCCCCAGCGCGGCGTACCAGCGCAGCGAGAAGCCATCGGGCGGAAACCGGAGCGAGGGCGAGCTCGTCACCGACGTGAGCAGCACGATCACCGTCGGCGCGACGAGCGCGACCACGGCGATCGCCGTGAGGGTTCCGATCACGACCCGGAACGAGAGCGCGCCGACGTCGAGTCCGGCGCCCTGACGTCCGTCACGCATAGATCTGCACGCGCCGGCTGCGGGCGGCGGCATTCAGCACGAACACGACGAAGAGCACGGCGACCATGAAGATGATCGCGATGGCGGCGGCGAACGGCCAGTCCTGCGCGCCCGTCGCCTGCTGATAGAGGAAGAGCGGCATGTAGAGCAGCCGCGCGCCGCCGATCAACGACTGGGTGACGAACGCGGTCACGCAGGCGGCGTAGACCAGGATCGAGCCGGCGATCACGCCGGGCAGGCTGAGCGGCGCCGTCACCTTCCAGAACGTCCGCCAGTGGCCGGCGCCCAGCGCGGCCGAGGCGTCGACCAGATTCGGGTCCATCCGCTGAAAGGTGGTGAGCAGCGGGAGCACCATCAGCGGCATCTGGACCTGCGCGAGCACCATGACGACGCCCGTCTCGCTGAAGAGCAGGCGCGCAGGCTCGTCGATCAAGCCGAGCGCCAGCAGCGTCTTGTTCAGGATGCCCTGGCGGCCGAGGATCACGATCCAGGCGAACGTCCGCACGACCACGCTCGTGAGCAGCGGCAGCACGACGATGAAGACCAGCAGGCTCTGCACGCGCGGGCGCGCGCGCGCGGTGACCCACGCCAGCGGATAGCCGAAGACGAGGCACGCGACCGTGGCCTTCACGCCGAGCAGCAGCGTGTCCCAGAGGATGGAGAGATGGAGCCGATCACCGAGAAAGCGGCCGTACTGCGCGCCGGTCAGCGTCTTCATCGTGGGCTCGTTGAAGAGGCTCACGCCGACCAGGACCGCGAGCGGTGTCAGGAAGAACACGACGAAGAAGAGCGCCAGCGGCAGCGCGAGCTGCCACTCGGCCCCGGACCAGCGCGCGCGTCGGCCGTTCATGACTTGTCCGCGCTAGCCCGCACTATGCATGAACGATCGCGCCCGAGCCGTACGGCGTCGGCGACACGACCGCGCGCGGGGGGCCGGGGGGCGCTCCGGAATTCCGCGAGCTGTCGCCCGCGCGGCGAAACCCAGGGAACGAATCACGAAGGTCCACGCCCATTCCACGATCGAAGCCAACGGAATTCCGGAGCGCC
>JBGPTW010000239.1:0-6239 GCA_041490825.1 Methylomirabilia bacterium
ATTCCCGCCTCGCGAGGCGACGACACAGCCGTGACGAATGGGAACGGCTGGGCGATGATCGGGGCGACGGCGCCTGTGGTCAGAGGACCCTGGCTGCCCGTCTCCCGCCGGGTCACCGGTCGGCGCGCGCGTCGTTCGTTCGCGAATGACGCGCGCTAGCGCGATCACAGGGTGCGACGTGGAGGGCGCGCGAGCCAGAAGCATACCGAGCCGAGCGCGCAGAAGCCGATGGCGATGAGGAAGGCGACGCGATAGCTCCCCGTCAGGTCGTGCACGAAGCCACCGAACCACGGCGCGATGCCACCGCCGATGCCGTTGCCCACGCTCAGAAGGCCGTAGATGACGCCGAAGCGGCTCCCCGGAAAGAGCTGGGCCGCGATCGCGGTGATGATGGGACCCCGCGCGCCGAAGCCGAGGCCGAAGAAGAACGCATACGCGTAGAGCGCCGCCACGTGCGGCCACACCTCGAGCCCGAGCAGGCAGAGCGTTCCCACCGCCGTGCAGCCGTAGGAAATGGTGGCCGAGGTCGCGCGCCCGATCCGATCGGCCGCGATGCCGAACACGATGCGGCCCACGACGGACAGCAGGCCCATGAGCCCGAAGATCCCCGCCACGAACAGCCGCGAGAAGCCATGGTCCACCGCGAAGGCCACCTGGTGGGTGACGACCGCGAAGACGCCCAGCGGCGTGCAAAGATACGCGAAGAAGAGCGCCCAGAACGCCGGCGTGCGCAGCGCGTCGCCGACATCACGGCCCGCGTTGGCGCGCGCTGGAACATGGCCGCGGGCTGCGTCTCGACGCGGCACCGTCACGACCGGCGCCTCGCGCACACCAAGCCAGATCAAGGGAACGAGCACGGCGAGCGTGCCCAGCCCGAGCACGAGATACGCGGCGCGCCAGCCATATCCGGCGATCAACCACTGGGCGAGCGGGCCGATCACGAGCATGCCCGCGCCCATACCCGAGAAGGCCAGGCCCATCACGCTGCTTCGGCGTTCGGCGAACCACCGTGCGATCAGCGTCCCGGTCGGGACCCAGCTCACCGCGCACACTCCGGCCGCGGCCAGCACGCCCGTGAGCGTGTAGAGCGACCACAGCGAGCCGATCCAACTCGACAAGGCGCACGCACCACCGAGCAGGCAGGCGCCGACGAGCATGACCCGCCGCGGGCCCAGCCGGTCCACGAGCATGCCCACCACCGGCGAAAGCAACCCTTGCACGACCGCCGAGATGGAAAACGCCGCCGCGGTGGCCCCGCGAGACCAGCCAAACTCCTCCAGCAGCGCCACGAAGAAGATCGGGAACGAGAAGTAGATGCCCGACGAGATCGCCAGCGTGACCCACACCGTGCCGACGACGATCCACGGCAGGAGCGCGTCGGAGACGAGCCGGGGCGGGAAGCGGACGGAGCGGGCGCGCGAGTGCTCGATGGGGGAGTTCACGGCGATCGTCGTCCCGCGTCGACTATACTCCGGGCGTGATCGTCTCCCGGGCCGTCACCGAGAATCTGACGAAGGCGTCGTGGATCCGCCGCATGTTCGAAGAGGGAGCTCGCCTCAAGCAGGAGCGCGGAAGCGACAAGGTCTTCGACTTCACGCTCGGCAATCCGGAGATCGAGCCGCCGCCCGCCGTGCTGGCTGCCGCGCGGCGCGTGCTCGAGAGCGACGCGCCGCACCTGCACGCCTACATGCCCAACGCCGGCCATGTCCGGGTGCGCGAGGCGGTGGCCTCGCGACTTCGCGCGTCCACGGGGCTCGCGTACACGGCCAATCACGTTCTGATGACCGTCGGCGCCGGCGGCGCCCTCAACACCGTGCTGAAGGCGTTGCTCGACCCGGGCGACGAGGTCATCACGATCGCGCCGTTCTTCGCCGAGTACGTCTTCTATGCGGACAATCACGGTGGACGCCTGGTCGTCGTGCCGCCGAAGGCCGACCTCACGCCGGACGTCGCAAAGATCGCTGCCGCGATCACGCCGAGGACGCGCGCCATCTTGGTGAACTCGCCGAACAACCCGAGCGGCGTCATCTATCCCGCGTCGACGTTCGTCGAGATCGAGGCGGTGCTCGCCCGTGCCGCGCGGCCGATCGTGCTCATCAGCGACGAGCCCTATCGCGCGCTCGTCTTCGACGACGTGATTCCGCCCGAGGTGCCGCCACTCGTGACGCGCTCGATCGTCGCGACGTCGTGGTCCAAGTCGCTGGCCATTCCCGGAGAGCGCATCGGGTATCTCGCGTTCTCGCCGCGCCTGCCGGAGGCGGCCGAGCTCTTCGAGGCGTGCACGTTCACGAGCCGCGTGCTCGGCTTCGTGAATGCGCCGGCGCTGTGGCAGTGGGTGGTGGCCGAAGTGGGAGACCAGGTGATCGACGTGGCGCCGTATCGCGAAAAGCGCGACCTGATGTACGAGGGCCTGACCCGCATCGGCTACCAGTGCGTGAAGCCGCAGGGCGCCTTCTACGTGTTCCCGCGCACGCCGATCGACGACGACGTGGCGTTCGTCCGCATGCTGGCGGACGAGGGCGTGCTCACGGTGCCAGGCTCCGGCTTCGGCATGCCGGGCCACATCCGCATCTCGCTGACGGTGGAGCGTGACACCGTGGTGCGCGCGCTTCCGGGCTTCGAGCGCGCGTTTCGCAAAGCGCGCGGGGCTTAGCGAGGCCCTCGTTCATGCCCATCAAAAAGTCCGAGCTCTATTCTTCCCTCTGGAAGAGCTGTGACGAGCTGCGCGGCGGTATGGACGCCTCGCAGTACAAGGACTACGTTCTCGTGCTGTTGTTCATGAAGTATGTCTCCGACAAGGCGTCCAGCCAGAAGGGCTACCTGCTCGACGTGCCGAAGGGCGGCAGCTTCGCCGACATGGTCGCCCTGAAAGGCGACAAGGAGATCGGCGACAAGATTCCCAAAGACAAGAGACGAGCAAAGCCACATCGCCACTGTCCTCTCCGACATGGACGCTGAGCTTGCGGCACTTCAGCAACGCCTCGCCAAGACCCGCGCGCTCAAGCAGGGAATGATGCAGGAACTGCTGACCGGGAGGACGCGGCTCATATGAGCGCGTCTCGCAGGAAACGGCTCGCGAAGAAGCCCGCCGCGGCGGCGGTCGCGGCGAAGCCCGGCACACTGGCGGCGGATATCCGGCAGATGATCGAGGGCGCTCGCCAGCAGATCGCGCAGACCGTGAACGTCGGGCTGACCCTGCTGCACTGGCAGATCGGGAGCCGGATTCACCGCGAGATCCTTCAGGAGAAACGCGCGGATGACGGCGCTCAGATTGTCTCTACACTGTCGCGACAATTGGTACCCGAGTTCGGGCGGGGGTTTTCCGACAAAGCTCTGTGGCACATCGTCCGCTTCGCGGAAACATTCCCGCAGCCTGAGATTGTCTCCACGCTGTCGAGACAATTGGCGTGGAGCCACTTCAAAGAAGTCATTTATCTCAAGGACGACCTGAAGCGGGACTTCTACGCGGAGATGTGCCGCATCGAGCGATGGAGTGTCCGCACGCTGCGACAGAAGATCGACGGCATGCTGTACGAGCGGACAGTGACGTCCAAGAAACCCGAAAAGCTCATTCGCCGGGAACTGCAGACGCTGCGCGCGGAAGATAAGGTGACCCCGGACCTCGTGTTCCAGGATCCGTACTTGCTCGACTTTCTCGGGCTGAAGGACACCGAGCGGATCATGGAGGCGTGAGCTGAGCGCGACTGTCGGGCTACGCAAGTCCCTGATCACCTTGGCGCACGTCATCTACGGTCTGCACGCCGTCAGCCTGCTCACGGGAATCATCACGGCCGCGACCATAGTTGGAGCGTTTCTCACCGGCTGGCCCTCGATCATCGCGGTCATCCTGAATTACGCGAAGCGGAGCGAGGTGCGCGGCACGTGGCTCGAGTCGCATTTCCGGTGGCAGATCCGCACGTTCTGGTTCGGGCTCTCGTGGGTGACGCTCTGCCTGCTCTTCGTGGTGGCCACGCTCGGCATCGGCCTGCTCATCGCGTGGCTGCCGCTCGGCGTGGTCGGGCTGTGGTTCATCTACCGGGTGGCGCGCGGCTGGCTCCGGCTGATGGATCGACAGCCGATGTACGAGTCGTAAACGTTCTGGCTGACTCGGCTATGCGCCGGGCGTCTGTACCAGGACGCTGTTCTCCTCCAGCCCCATGCGACGGATCGACACCTCGGCGCGGTCCTGCATCCGAGCATCGTCCGCGGTCAAGTTCCGCGTGAAGCAGCAGAACTCGAGCTGGATCCCGTTGGGGTCCTTGAAATAGATGGACTTGGCCCAGTCGTGGTCGACCACGTCCGTCACGTCGACGCCCCTGGCGATCAGCTCGTTGCGCTTCTCTTCGAGCGCTGCCTCCGAGCCCGCCTCGAACGCGAAGTGATAGAACGCGTTCGGCACGCCGAGCCCGCGGTTGATCCCCGCGTCATAGTCCGCCGGCACGCCCGGCACCCCGCGCGCTTCCATGAAGGCAAGAAGCTGATCGCGCCCGGTGTCGAAGAAGATGTGGCGGATCCGTCCGCCCTCCTTGACCTTGATGATGTCGCAGCGCACCGGCTTGAACTTCAGGACGTTCTCGTAGAAGTCGCGGGTCTTGTCGAGATCCAGCGTTGAAAGGCCGATGTGGGAAAACCCCTTGTTCGACATGGTGTGTGTCGTCCTTTCAGTCGAGTCAGCCGAGCAATCGTTTGTACGTCGCCTCGTCGAAACCGACCATCAGTGTACGACCCTTTCTGAGCGTGGGCGCCCGTAGGTTGCCCGTCGGCCCGAGCAACAGAGCGAGCAGCTCCGGGCGCGGCGGCTTCTCGCGTCCGAGATCGACGTGCACGACGCGCTTGCCCTTCGCCGCGTAAATCTCGTCCACGTCCTTCAACACTCCGAGCGCGGCGTCGCCCTTGATGGTCGCCTTCTTCGCATCGGTCTGGGCGGCGACGGCGACCTTGTGCCTCGCAAGGAACCCTTGCGTCTTGGCGCAGGTCATTCAGCCGTTCCGGTGATAGCTCCAGTCGACGGTGCTCATGTTCCCTCCTTCTATCCGCGGGAGTGGACTGCCGGCAGCTCAGCCAGCTCGATGAGGACATTTCCGGTTGCGGATGGGTCGATGAAGGCGATGCGCGCGCCGCCATGACCAATGCGTGGAGTCTCGTCGCGCAGCTTCACGCCCTTCTGCTTCAGCTCGGCCAGCGCGCCGTCGATGTCCTCGACCTCGAAGCAGATGTGGAAGAGACCGGTGCCCTTTTCGTTGATCCACTTCGTCACGCCGGATTCGGGCCCCTGCCCCTCCAGGAGCTCGATGTAGCTCTCGCCGACCGGAAGCATGGCGAGCCGGGTCTGACCGATCTGCTCCTCGTACTCGAGCGGCAGGCCGAACGTGCTGCGCAAGAGCTCGATGGACTGCTTCAGTGAGTCAACCGCGATGGCGATGTGCTCGACGCGCTTGATTTTCATGACTGGCCTTCCCCTCTCGGCTCGTACCGTGGACGTTACGCTCTCCCCGTCGGAGAGACGCTCTGGCTCACAGAAGAAGATCGGACACGCGAATGTGCGCGCTGGGTAATGCGAGCGGGGACACGGACGCCTCGCGGTGGCGCACCTCGACAGACTGGTAGCGCCAGCCAAACGACGCCACCGGGTCACGACCCGGTTCGCGGTACACCTCGAGGACGCGCGCGACCAGATTCACGATCCAGTAGTCGGCGAGACCGGCGCGGGCATACAGGCTGCCCTTGTGCTCGCGGTCCAGCGCGAGACTCGACTCGCTGACCTCGACGACGAGAACCGGCCGGGAGGGGTGCCCGACCACGTAGTCGCGAAAGCTGCCTTGGACCACGGCCACGTCCGGCTCCGGCTCGGACTCCTCGTCGAGCGCCAGCGGCCCTTGCCCGCGCACCTCCCAGCCCGGCCCGAATGCCGCTCGAAGCGCTTCCTCCGTGGCCCTCACCGCAGTGAAATGACTGCTGCCTTGCGGCTCGGCAACGATGAGCTGACCGCCCACCAGCTCGATCGGGCCGCCAGCTTCGAAGAAGCCGGTTTCGATCAACCGCTCGTACTCGACGCGCCTCCAGCGGCGGGTCTTGATCTCGACGCGAGCCATGGCCTGAGCCTAGCCCTACTTTCGCACGGGGACGGGGGGAGTGAGCCGTCGCCGGGGGTGAGGGCCCGAGAAATCGTGGGGAAAGTTTGCCCGCGGACGCCCGAGTGTGCTACATGAAAGAAGATGCACATGTTCGAGCGCGAGGTC
>JBGPTW010000240.1:0-6175 GCA_041490825.1 Methylomirabilia bacterium
CGACAACCCGCACACGAAGCCCGTGCGCTTCTGGGAGTGGCTGATCCGCGAAGTGCAGCGCGCGCATCCGGACGTGATCTTCCTCGCCGAGGCGTTCACGCGGCCCAAGATGATGAAGGCGCTCGCGAAGGCGGGCTTCACGCAGTCCTACACGTACTTCGCGTGGCGCAACGACAAGCCGGAGCTCGCGGAGTACCTGGAGGAGATCACCACGGCGCCGGTGGCGGAATACTTCCGCGGCACCCTGTGGCCGAACACGCCGGACATCCTGCACGAGACGCTCGTCCGCGGCGGCCGCGACGCCTTCAAGCTGCGCCTCGTGCTGGCCTCGACGCTCTCGTCGCTCTACGGCATCTACTCGGGCTACGAGCTCTGCGAGAACGTCCCGATCTCGTCCTCGTCCGAGGAGTACCTCAACTCCGAGAAGTACGAGATCAAGGCGCGCGCCTTCGACGGGCCCGACACTCTCGTGGACTTCGTCACCCGGGTGAACACGATCCGCCGCAAGAATCCCGCGCTGCAGCAGTATCGGAATCTCACGTTCCACGAGGCCGTGAGCCCGCACGTGCTCTGGTACGAGAAGGCGAGCGCTGACGGGACGAACGTCATCTTCGTCGCCGCCAACCTCGACCCGACCGTCGAGCACGAGTCGATGGTGGACGTGCCGCTCGAGGCCCTCGGCATCGCGCCCGACCAGACGTACAAGATGCACGAGCTCCTGAGCGACCGCGTGTACGAGTGGCGCGGCCCGCGCGGCTTCGTCAAGCTGTACCCCGGCGTCGATCCCGCGCAGATCTTCCGCCTGGAGCGTTGACGTCGACTCACAGGCTGCGGAAAGACGCCGCCGCGGGCTCGCGAGGCGCGGTGGCGTCTTTCCGCAGCCTGTGAGTCCGATAGTGGGCAAGTTTGATTGCTCGCTCACGCCTTGCTGTCCTTCAATCCACCGCGCCGCCCCAGCTCGACCGCGGGCGGGCCTTCGCTGGCGTGTCGCCACTGTCGGTGACATGCTGAAGCGCCTTGAACGCGATGGGGTTGGGGTCGCTCGTCTGATGCTTGCTTGAGCGGTTGGGCATGACAGAAGTTCAAAGGGAGATTTGTCATGGAGTCGCGCAAACAAATGAAGGAGGCGAGGAAGGCCGAGGGCATCTGCTTGCATCCGACGTGCGGGATGAGGCGGCCGTCGAGAATGGTTCGTAGGGCCTCCCGAGCATCCCTGACGTGCCGCGGAGCAAGACCCCGCCAATCGATCAGACGCGTTTGGAAGCGTTCAAGGACCAGCCCTTCGCCAATACCACCGGCGACGCGGTGCCTCTCGAGAGCCGCCAGTTCCGCTTCAAGGCGTCTCCTTTTGCCGCTCGCGCTCAGCGACCGCCCCAGTGTGGTCGCCTCGCCAGAGCGTCCGTTTCGATCGCCGCCAACACGGCGTACTCTGCGGTTGCCCAAGGGACTGACTGTGTTTCCGCAACCTGACTTGCCCGGCAGGTAGTTCGGGTAGGCTCTACTTCCGCGGATTCGTCTTCCTCTCTTGAGCCAGCTCCAGCACCGCGTACCAGCCTTTTCCGGTTGGATGCGGGCGCAACTCCAGATGGACAGTCACTCCTGAACCGACGGCCTGTCCTGTCGACATCCGAGACGTTGGCGCGGTAGACCCTCCGAGCTTGCCCCACGCCGTAAGCGCCTCCATTACGCGGGGAGCCTTAATTCCACTGGCCGTGAGCCGCTTCCTTGTCTCTTTGATTGCACTGACGAAAGGCAGCAGAGTGGGAAGAGGGAGAGCTGAGACGTTATCGACAACGGTGCCATCTAACACGATCGAGGCGCTCTGTACCACTCCGAGGTTGAACCGCTCTTGGCTTGGCACACGCACCGATAGTTCACACTCTTCGATGGCTGTTACCCTGAGAGGCGCCCCGTCCTTACGCTTCGGCCAAGTTCTTCCGGTCACTTTTTCCCAGGACTCAGCCAGCCTTACCTCAATGACACTACCCATTTGCCGGTCCTACTGCGACGCCGCGCGCCGCCGTTCACGCAACGTTGAGACTACTGAGGCACTGCCTAACCCTGACTTCATCGTGATCAAGGGCCTGCCAGGCAGGCAGGAGACTCTCCTCTATCCATCTCCAGCGATCATCGAATGAGGCGATATGCGCCATCTCGTCCATGTCGTACAAGCTGCTGCCACCGGGAACGGGTGAACGAAAACCGTGAAGCATCCGAAACAATTTACTTCCTGCGAGGGCCTTCCACACGTCCGGGTAACCGTCGTACACTGCATCTTGGAGCACGTGGAGTTGCTCGTGAAGCAAAAGGCTTGTGTTTCCCTCCCACACGAGACCTTGCGTTATTTGTGACCATGCTTGCCACGGCAGCTTCCCGGATTGGTCCTCTCCCAGCATCACCAAGATGTCCAACCCTTCGCCAACGTATGCCATATGCTGCCAGTAGAGATCTGCGAAAACCGCGTTGTTGCCATCTGCGAGCGCCGCTGTGATGCTCCGAAACGGCAGCCCAAGAACGGGCTCGACCCATCTAAACCAAGCTACTGCGTTTAGGCCGGAACCCACCTCTTCAGACGCGAATGCAGCCATGCCCGCCCATTTAAAAGTGTCTCGCCTCGACAGGTACATGTCGCGATAGGCTCCAGTGATCGCCCGGTTTCGCTTCACGCGATCGTCCTTGGGAACACTCAAGACTTGCTCAGCTTTTTGTTCGTACTTCTCGCGACTTCGCCTGCTTGGAGACCCGTCAGGGCGCGCCACGCCACCCCTTCCTCCCCGGGGATGCCCCCGTCGAACGCCGTACCCCCATAATAGGCTCAAAGGCCTCGCCCAGCGTATCTAGCGCGGTTCCCGGCGTCATCGGCCCGTAGGCGTCCAGCTTGCTGCGAACCTTGGAATCCCGTGCAGCCGTTCCTTGCGCTTCGGGCGCCCGCTGTAGATGGATCGCTGCTTCGTCTCTCGTAGCGACCAGGTGATCGAGCAGCCCCCGGACCTAGGGAGCAGTTTGTCCGGCAGCAGACGGACGCTGTTGAAGAACGAGCTGAATGGTGGCGTCCCGTTTGATGTGGACATTGAGCAGCCCTCCTCCGGTCCCTCCTGTCGCTAGTCTTTCGTTAAACCGCTATTCCCCCGACATCCGCTTTCATCATCGGCCGATTACTCGCCAGGGCTAGTGAACCTTCTTCAGGTTCTTGATCTTGATCGCGGTAGTACCGTAGCCGTCACCGTTCATCTCTCCGTCGTTCCCGACGATGAGAGTGGCGCTGCGAAGTGGTGTCTTGAGTGTCAGGACGTTCCCCACCAGCGTGGCCTCTGTGCACTGGTCAGCTACCGCTTGCCGACTCCGGGAGACGCCGCTTCCGTAGACCTCGATCTCGCAGCCGACCCGGAAATACTTCGTGCCGTCTTCCTTGACGGCCTCGTCCAGGCTGTTGATCTTGAACCAGTACTGGCCCGAGCCTCGGTCTCGTGTCGTGGGAGCGGTGCTCTCCCACTGTCCCTGATGCTGGCCCAGCTTCAGGGTGGTCATGCCGGGGGAGACGCCCTGAGCGACCGTCTGCTGCGCGAATGCCGGCATGGCGAGTGCGAGCACTCCGAGGACCGCGAGCGCGATGATCTTCTTCATGAACATTTCCTCTCCACGTTAAACCGCTATTCTCCGCAATCTGGAGTCATGCCGCCGCCGCGTGCTGGCTGAGCACCGCGGCGATCATCCGCCGGCCGTCGATCCTGCGCACTTGATCTGCCCGCTCGCCACGGGGTTGAAGAGCAGGACCAGCACCGCGTCTTCGGTCGGCAGCAAGCCTTGGGTCTTCATGTCCTCGCACAAAAACCAAGTTCGAGCAATTTACTTCGTGGCAACTCGACTCAGGATCTGGGCGACAGCCTGCAACAAGAATCCAAGCGCGAGTGCCATCCACGATGAAGCGGAGCCAGCCTGAGTCGAGACAAATTCGGCCATCGGCATACACCATGTTCCGTCGCTCTAAAATCAGAGCGATTCCCACGACACCGGCGATGTCAAGGAGTAGGCCAAACACAGCCACATGTCTCCGTTCCCGATTGACGCGCACCGTCAATCTCAGAGGTTGCTTGATGCTTGCGGAGGGCAGTGTGGCAACGGGCAATCGAAAACACAATACGGTTGGTAGACTCTATGATGAGCGTCAGTCTTCCGCGAGAACAACCAGATGATGCACATTACGACAGTGGCGCGTGGGAACTCCTGTGGTTGGTGCTTTGTATCAGTATTGCGTGTCGCCGCGGCAGCGCCTCGGCGCTGGTCGAGGCGGTGGGGTCGGCAGACCTGTTCCCCACAACGGGTTGAAGCGCGCACGCGGCTTGATGGCAATAGCTGACGGCTGGACCGGGCACAGCGACCCAGGGGTCTGCGACCCTACCGCCCCGACCGGCGCCGAGGCGCGGTTACTACGATGTGGTCCAGTGCGCGATGGCATCGAAGCCGCCACCATCTGAAGCGCTCGCCGCCTGGCTCCGCGAGCAACGCTGGTTCGGCGGCAAGAGCCGTCGCATCACCGGCCTCGAGCACGACGACGCCGTAGATCTCGGCCCGGCCACCCTCAACGTGCTGCGCGTCACGCTGGATGACGGCACGATCCAGCGCTACGCGGTGCCCCTCTCGCCCGGGGCCGCACCGGTCGACGCGCTCACCGACGCGGCGTTCGTGCGGTGCTTGCTGGAGCTCGTGCGGGACGACGCGCGGGTCGCGGGGCGGGCGGGCGTGGTGACCGGCCATCGCACGCGAGCGTTCCCGGCGGCGCTTGCGCATGACGCCCCTACCCGCTCGCTCCGCGGCGAGCAGAGCAACACGTCCGTCGTCATCGGCGACACTCTCATCCTGAAGCACTTCCGGCGGCTCGAGGACGGCGTGAGCCCGGATCTCGAGATCACGCGCTTCCTGACGGAGACCGCTGAATTCCCGCACACGCCCGCGCTCGCGGGATGGCTCGCCTACGGCACCGATGACGAAACGCCGGCGACGCTCGCCGTCGTACACGCGCTCGTGCGCGACGCGCGCGACGGATGGGAGTGGATGCTCGCCGCGATGCGCGACGAGGGCCGGCGGCCGACGACGTTGTCCGCCTTGCGCCGGCTCGGCGAGATCACCGCGGAGCTCCATCTCGCCCTCGCGCACGCGCCGGCGTCCGCGCCCTCGCTCGCGGCCGAGCCGATCGCCGACGCCGACATCACCCGCTGGGCGGCGGAGGCGGTCACGCAGCTCATGGCCGCGCGCGCCGCGGCGCCCCCGGAAACCAGCGTGCCCGTCGTGCCGGCCGCGGAGCTCCGTGACGCGCTGGCGGCGCTCCGCGGGCGCGTCAAGTGCCGGCACCACGGCGACTTCCACCTGGGGCAAACGCTGTATCGGTCCTCGACGAATGCGTGGACGATCGTCGATTTCGAAGGCGAGCCGTTGCGGCCGCGCGCGGAGCGCCGTCGGAAACATTCGCCGCTCCGCGACGTCGCCGGCATGCTGCGGTCGATCGCCTACGCGGCGGAAACGACGCGCGGGGGGATGCCGGGCGCGTGGGTCGATCGCTGGGAAACGAGCGCGCGGGCCGCGTTCCTCGGCGGGTATCTGACGGGGGCGGCGGGCGCTCCGTTCCTGCCGGACGGCGACGCGAGCGTGCGGCGCGTCGTCGCCGCCTTCGAAGTCGAGAAGGCCGCCTACGAGATCGTCTACGAAGCGAACAATCGCCCGGCCTGGATCGCGATCCCCGTCCGCGGGCTCGTCAGCGCCGCGGCGGCGTTGACGGCTCGCCGAACTTCTGGGGCGCCGTGAAGAGGAGCATCTGCGCGATCCTCCCCGTCTTGTCGAAGTACACGAACAAGCCCGACTCGTAGATGAAGACGTTGAAGACCTCGGCGTCTTTCGCCTTGTCGAGCCGCTCCGGGGTACCCCAGCCGGCGAGGATCGTGTCGCGCGTGAAGATACCGGGGCGAGGCTCCAGCTCCATCAGGCGCGCGAGGTTCGGCTTGAACCCTTGCGGCGTGAGCAGGCCGAACTCGATCGTCATGCGCACGAAACCGGGGGGCGCCTGGTCCTTCTCGTACAGCCACTTGGCCTCGTCGTAGCCTTCGATCTTGGTGCTCGTCACCTTGGTGGGCGCGCCGTAGCGTTCGCGCACCGCTTCCTGGGTCGTGGTCCCGGGATTGAC
>JBGPTW010000241.1:0-6157 GCA_041490825.1 Methylomirabilia bacterium
CATTCGCGGTGTCGTCGATCGGCTGCTCCGCGTTCTCATGGCCATGCTGACAACTCAAACTCTCTACGACCCGGCGCGCCGCGTGATCGCCACGGCGTCATAGAAAAATGGGGGCTTGACACGACGTGGGGAATCCGTTCCGGCTCCGCGTCATCACGAAGCTGCGGTGCCGAGTGGGAACGGCTCGCCGATCATCGGGACAGAGTCGGCCGTGGTCAGAGGACGCTCCCCGACCCGGCCGGCCCGCGTCTGCGCGACAACCAGGCTAGAGCAGCGGGCCGAGCGTCCGGATGTGCCGGAGCAATTCCTGGCGATTGGCCTTGAC
Source organism: Methylomirabilia bacterium (assembly GCA_041490825.1). Lineage (GTDB taxonomy): Bacteria > Methylomirabilota > Methylomirabilia > Rokubacteriales > CSP1-6 > JBGPTW01. Next base: position 326 of record JBGPTW010000241.1, read on the forward strand.
GCATGGGATCCAGCGCGTCAGCAGAATGCCGGTGCCGCCGCAGTCCAGGAGCGCGTCACGGCACCTGACGAACTGCGCGGGATCCGTGTCGGGCGCTCCCCACAGATCGAACCCGGCATCTCGAATCCGACGCATGACAGAGATCTTGACGTCGTGGTAGTCCCAGAGCACGTGCACCACGTCGTTCGGGATCGCCTGCTCGGCCATCATCGACTTGTCGCGATGAATCGCGGTCTCGGGCGACGTGCCGGCCGAGTCGTTCCAGATGATCGTGCGCAGGCTCCGCGCGCGAAGACCGGCGTGCAGTGTCTTGATCGCCTCGACGTACTGGCCGTAGCTCCGATCGTGATCTTCGTCCATGCCAACGTGAAACCACCGCGGCGGTTGCGCCACGGCGATCAGCTCGTCGATCACCTCGAACGCATACGTCCAGTACGTCTCCGTGTCGAACAGCGCATCGTGTGGCCGGAACCAGTCATTGTGCCGGTGCAGCGCGCTCCGCGCGAAGTTCAGCTTCGGGACGACGTCGATGTCGTGGCGCCGAGCCCGCTGCGCGAGCTGCGCCAGCGTCTCCATCGGGACACTGTATGAGCGCGTCAGCTCGGGATGGCAGGCGTAGCGAAGCCCGTCTTCACAATCGACGACCAGCACGTTGAACCCGACGTCGGCCATCGCGTCGATCAGCTCCAATCCCACCGAGAGATCGAACGGCGGTTCCTGGTCCTTCGCCTTCGGCCAGTGCTGGTCGTAGTGCGTGACGTGCATGAGAAATCCACGCACCGGCAAGGTCGCCATGGGCCCACAGAATAGTCGTAGAATCCCGGGCAAGTCGAACCACTCGAAGCGCAGCGAGGTTTCCATGAAAGCTAAGCGCACCGACAGCACGATCATCCGCGGCGGACGTGTCCTCGACGCTCGCGCGCACCGCGCCGACCCCGCCGACATCCTCGTCACCGGCGACACCATCACCGAGATCGGCGCACCGGGCATGAAAGCGCCCGCCGGCGCGAAGTCCCTCGACGCGCGCGGCAAGCTTCTACATCCCGGGCTCATCAACGGCCACACGCACGCGCACGGCAATCTCGCCAAGGGCATGGGCGACCGCTGGACGCTGGAGCTGCTGCTGACGGCGGGGCCATGGATCAGCGGCGGCCGATCGCTCGAGGAGAAGTACTTGAGCGCCAAGCTCGGCGCCGTCGAGATGGTGCTCAAAGGCTGCACGGCCGCCTACGATCTGCCGCTCGAGTGGCCGACGCCGACGCCAGAGGGGCTGGAGGCCGTCGGCCGTGGCTACGCCGAAGTCGGGATGCGCGCCGTGCTGGCACCGATGGTGGCCGATCGCACGTTCTTCGAAGCGATCCCGGGGCTCATGGACGTCCTCACGCCGGCGATGCAGAAGGACGTCGAGCAGCTACGACTGGCGCCGTGGAAGACGAGCATCGTGAACATGCGCAAGGCGCTACGCGGCTGGAAGCTCGATCGCGATCAGATCAGGCTCGGCGTCGCCCCGACGATTCCGCATCACTGCTCGGATGACTTCATCCGCACGTGCGTCGATCTCGCCAAGGAGCACGGTCTCGGATTGCACAGTCACGTCGCCGAATCGAAGGTCCAGGCCATCGTCGGCCTCACGCGCTACGGCAAGACGCTGACCGCGCATCTCGACGATCTCGGCGCGCTCGGCCCGAACTTCACCGTGGCCCACGGCGTGTGGCTCGATCCCGACGACATGAAGCGTCTCGGAGATCACGGCGCGTCCGTCTCCCACAACCCCGGCAGCAACATGCGGCTCGGCAACGGGCTCGCCGACATGCGCGGGATGCTCGATCGCAGGGTCAACGTCGGCATCGGCACCGACGGCGCGAACTGCTCGGACAATCTGAACATGTACGAGGCGATGCGCCTGGCGTCGTTCGTGTCGAAGGCGCAGACGCCCGACTGCGAGCGCTGGGTCACGACCGAAGAAGTGGCCGTTGCGGCGACCGAAGGCAGCGCGCAGGCGCTCGGCTTCAGCGGCCGGATCGGTCGCCTCGCGCCCGGCTACAAGGCTGACGTCGTCTTTCTCGACCTCGGCCACGTCAACTGGATTCCGTTCAACGATCCGACGAACCAGCTCGTGCACGCCGAGGACGGCGGCGCCGTGCACAGCGTGATGATCGGCGGCCGGATGGTGGTGGAGAACCGCCGCGTGACGACGGTCGACATGGCCGCGCTCGCGCGTGACGCGGAAGCCGCGCGCGCGCGGCTGGCGAAGGTCAACGCGCCGACGAAGGAGCTGGTCGATCGGCTGGCGGTGGTCGTCGGCAAGTTCTGCCCCGGCCTGGCGCACACGCCGTATCACATCACCCGGTACGTCGGCGGAGCCTTCTAGCGCCGCCAGCCCGTGGCGTTTGCCCGAGACGCTGTTTGAGCTCCGCCAGGGACATCGTCGGCACACGGCGGCGAGTTTGGATGAGCCGCCAGAGCTTTGGATCCGTTTCGACCACGATGTCGTCCCAGGCTCGCCCCTCGACTCCGAGAAGCACTGCGGCGGGCTTGCCGTGTCGAGTGATGACCACCCGATCGTGCTGCGCGTAATCGACGCATTCCTTCACATTTTTTTGCAGCTCTCGTACGCTGATCGTCTTCACAGAATCTCCTCCGTCCGCTTACCCGGCGGTTTCTGCCGGATCGCTCGCACGTATACGGTCGCGGCCGGCGCTGAGACGTCATAAAAGACGCGATACGCCCCGACTCGCAGCTCCCAGATCGGCGGCTCGGCATCCCACGGGGGCTCGATATTGACCAACATCTTGCGATGGCGCGTCGGCCGCGTGGGCTCCCAGGTCAACTGGACTACGATCGCCTTCAGCACCCGTGCCCGAGCATGGGCCGGGAGACGCTCCAGGTCGTCTTCTACCCCGCGGGCGAAGCGGAGCTCAAACACGCATATATAATTGCATATGCAGGGATCATCGTCCATCCGGTCATGCTCAGGCCGGAATCCACCGACGCCGGCGCGACGTGGACCGTGGTGCGCGGTCTGCTCGATCACCCGCACCGCCCACGCTGGACACCAGGCGGGGGCGGCTTGTGCCTCCACACCGTCATCCCTGATCCGACGAAGCGCGATCGCATGTGGGTCGCGATCTCCACGGCCGGCGTCTATCGCACGGACGACGGCGCTCGCACGTGGGCGGCGCGCAACGGCGGCGTCCGGGCGGAGTTCCTTCCGGAAAAGTATCCGGAGTTCGGCCAGTGCGTGCAAAAGATCGTCCAGCACCCGCGCCGTCCCGACACGCTCTTCCTCCAGAACCACTGGGGTCTCTACCGCTCCGATGACGCCGGCGACTCGTGGCGCGACGTGGCGAACGGCGTCCCCTCCGATTTCGGCTTCCCGATGGCGATCGACCCTCACGATCCCGACCGCGTCTACATCGTGCCGCTCGAGTCCGACACGTTTCGCTGCCCGCCGGAAGCCAGGCTGCGCGTCTACCGGACGAAGAACGGCGGGCGATCGTGGGAACCGCTCACGCGCGGGTTGCCGCAGCGCGGCGCTTACGAAACGGTGCTGCGCGATGCGATGGCGACCGACACGCTGGATCCGCTCGGCGTGTATTTCGGCACGCGGAACGGCAAGTTGTTCGCGTCGCGGGACGGCGGCAACTCGTGGCGTCTCGCGATGGATGGATTACCGCCCATTGTCTGTGTCCGCGCTGTGGACGTCGCCGGTGCCGTCAGACCGCCTGCGGCGCGGAAAAAGCAATCCAGCGCGCGGAGCACGAGCCGGCGGTGACGCGCGTGTGCTTCGTGATTCCGGCGGCCTTGCAGCCGCTCGCCGAACGACGGCGCCGGGTCGACGTCACGATCCCGCGCGAATCCGTCTCGCTCGCCGAGGCGCTCGAAGAGCTGTGGCTGGCCTGTCCCGCGATACGTGATCGGGTACTGACCGAGCAGGGCGAGGTGCGCCCGCACGTGAACATCTTCGTGGGCGCCGAAAGCAGCCGGTGGAGCGACGGCCTCGCGATGCCGGTACCGGACGGCGCCGAGATCTCGATCCTGCCGGCGGTCAGTGGCGGCGTGGGCGCGAGACGGCCTGATCGGCCGGCGTGATCACGAAGCGCTGAGGGACGTGGTCGCCGTGACCCTGGCGCGTCGGGTGTTACGCGACCCGCCGCGCGGGCGCGGCGTCGAGCGCGCGCAGTGTGCGGCTCGAGATCCAGAGGCGCTCGGCGCGCCCCGTGGTGAGGCGCAGCGTCCGCGTGGCACCGCCGGGATGTAGCGACGCCAGCAGCGCGCGCTGGTACGCCGCGGTGAGCCGTGGCCACATGAGCCCACCGCCGGGACGGGTCAGGATCGCGAGGCTGCGGAGCTTCGTCGGGGCCATCAGGCGGCCCGGTCCCTCAACGACTTCACACCGGCTTGACGGGCGCAGCTCGCGCAGCAATAGAACTTGCCCTCGGCCTCGACGCCATGGCCGATGACCTTGCAGCCGCAGTGCTCGCAGGCCGGCGCCATGCGGTGGATGGCGCACTCCAAGCTGTCGAAGACGTGTCGCTGGCCGGCTGCCATCATCTCGAACGCCTTGTCGTACTCGTTGCCGCAGACTTCACACTCCGCCATCGCAGCCTCCTCGCCGAGTCTGATGTCCTGTCGTGACCGTCCTGTCCGCTCCGTCTCGAACTGCATTTCGCGGGCCGCCGACCCGGTGTCCGGAGCGTGGTACTCTGCCGCCACACTCTCATCGGGGGAACGGACATGGGCTTACTGGACGGCAGAGTCGCGATCATCACCGGAGCGAGCAAGGGCATCGGACGCGACATGAGCCTGCTCTTCGCGCGCGAGGGCGCCAGGATCCTCTGCACCGCACGGTCGGGCGATCTCGTGAAGGAGACGACGGCACAGATTCACGCCGCCGGCGGTCAGGCGGTCGCCTTCGTGGCGGACGCGGGCACCGAGGACGGCGCGCGGGCGCTCGTCGACGTCGCCGTGAAGTCCTTCGGCAAGGTCGACACGCTGATCAACAACGCCGGAGACGGCGGACCCACGAAACCGGTCCAGGAGTACACGACCGACGACTGGTTCTACACGATCAACTCCTGCCTCACCAGTTCGTATCTGTGCACGCGGTTCGTGGTGCCGCACATGATCCGCGCCGGCGGCGGCGCGATCGTGAACATCTCGTCGATGGCGGGCCGCCGCGGCCTCCCCTTCCGGATCGGCTACTGCTCGGCGAAGGCCGGCCAGGTCGGGATGGCGTACGGTCTCGCGCTGGAGCTCGCGCCGCACAACATCCGCGTGAACGTCGTGGCGCCCGGCGCGGTCGAGGGTGACCGGATCGATCGTGTCATCGCCGGCCAGGCGGAGGCCCGTGGCATGACGCCCGAGCAGATGCGGAAGATGATGCTCGATCGGTCCCCACTCAAGCGCATGGTGACCGCAAGCGACATCTCCGCGGCCGCGCTGTTCCTCGCGAGCGACCTCGCGCGGAACATCTCGGGGCAGTGCCTCGCGGTGAACGCCGGGGAGCCCGCGGGCTAGCTAGGAGTATCGAGGCGGGCGCCGGGCTTCCCGCCCACCGACGTGCTTATGGGGGTCTGGGGGCCTTCGCGGCCCCCAGCTCTCTAGCCCGGAGTATTCATGACCGCTCACCGGCAATCGAGCGCGTGGCGTCGCGGGCCGGCCGGATCGGTGAGGGGCCTCTGACCACGAGGCCCTGTTGACCGATGACCGGCGAGCCGTTCCCACTCCGGGCCTGGATGCCCTCGATAGGACGCTCCGGGAACGGGTCCGCCGGCCCCTCACCGACCCGGCCGGCCCGCGGCAACACGCTGTCCCCGGCCTCGGTCGTTC
>JBGPTW010000242.1:0-6068 GCA_041490825.1 Methylomirabilia bacterium
GCTCCGGGAACGGGTCCGCCGGCCCCTCACCGACCCGGCCGGCCCGCGGCAACACGCTGTCCCCGGCCCCGGTCGTTCATCGATGATCCGTGCGCGTGATCGATGAACGCCTATCACGAGGGTCGGCCGGTGACCCGGTGGGAGATGGGCGCCGGGTCCGGGTGACCCATCCCCGTCACGCGAGGCGACGACACAGCCGTGACGAGTGGGAACGGCTCGGGCGATGATCGGGACGAAGACGCCTGTGGTCAGAGGACCCCGGCGGCCCGTCTCCTGCCGGGTCACCGGTCGGCGCGCGCGTCGTTCGTCCATGAATTATCTTGACTAATTGCCCGACGTGACCAGTGCGATCTCGGGACGGAGATCGTAGAGCGCCATCCGGCCGCCAAGGCCGCTCGAGCGCCACAGGGTCGGAGTCACGAACTTGCCATGCTCGCGGACCCAGTCGGCGATCTGCGCTCCGGCCGCCTCGGCGCCCATTCTTCGGCTGATCACCGACAGATCGCCGAGCATCACGAACCGAACCTCGTTCGCTTCCACCATCCGGGCGAGCTTGTCCGGCGTCACGATCGGGTCGAGGCCATGAAATCCGCCGCGAGCCATCACGGCCTCACCGGTCTGGACGATGATGGGCGCCGCCAGCATGACGCTCGAGGTCGCGAGCAAATAGCGTTCGCCCCGGCGGTTGGCTTTCAGGAAGTCGATCAGCTTCGACGTGGTCGCCGCATCGCCGAACCTGCCCCGGCCGCGCGCCACGGCATTGCCGTCTGTCGCCATCAATCGGGACAGGTCGGCCGAGGGCAGCGCGCCATTGCCAGCCACGAGCACGCTGCTCAACACCCACGCGACTGGAATCACCAGGAGCGCTAGCACACCAATAGCGAGCGCGCTCAGGGAGAGTTGGTGAACGGTCCGACTCGACGCTTGCCGACTCGCGAGGACGAGCATCAGGCCCGCGGCGAAGACCGCTCCGATCAGCAGCGCCCGGTGCAGCCAACTCTGTGTGTCGAGCGTCCCGCCGAACGCGCTCGCCTCGATGTAGAGCTGCCAGGCAGCCGTGAGAAGCAGCGCGGCGGGAAGGAGAAGAGCGCGCCAACCCGCTCGAACGTGATGGTCCCACGAGCGCGCCACGCCGATGCCGGCCAGCGCCGCCAGCGGGGGCGCCATGGTCGCAAGGTAGTAGAAGTGAAAGAAGCCGCCGGCGTAGCTGTAGACGACGCCGTACGCGAAGGCCCACGCGGACCACAGAATCAGCGCCAGGTGCGCCGGCGCCAGGGGTCTGCGGAACCGGTCGCGGAGCGCGCCGAGCACGAGCCCCATGATCGCGAGCGGCACGAGCCAACCCACTTGACCCGCGAGCTGTCCATCGGCGAGTCGGAGCGGCCCCACCGGAGAGCGGACGAACAGTCGCGACGATCCGCCGCTTGCCGGGCGCGCAGCGCCCGCGGTTGGTGATGCTCCCGCCGTCGTGACCTGACTCGTCGCCGGACGGGTCGCCGCCGGCCCGAATCGCGCCATTCGAACGAATCGCCCGACGCCGTAAGGCCCGATCGCCAGCTCCAGCATCGAATTCTTGTCGGTGGTGCCGGCGAATGGCCGGTTGTCCGCGGGAGTGAGATCGTAGATCACCATCCATGACAGGGACACCAGAGCGAGGACGAACGCGCCCATCGTCAGGTCGACGAGCCGGCGTCGCCACGGCAGTGAAGCGCCGAGCGCGTACACGAGGACGAAGGCCGGCAACACCACGAATGCAGCCAGCATCTTGACGTTGAAGCCGAGTCCGACAAGCGCCATGGACAGCAGCAGGAAACGTCGGCTACCGTGTTCCGCCGCTTGCGTCAGCGCCCACGCCGCCAGAAGCAGCACCAGCACGAGGCAACTGTCGGTGTTGCTCGAGCGGTCGATCGCGACGCTGACCGGCGTGACCGCGAGAAAGAGCGCGGCGACCAGCCCAGCGGAGACGCCGAACTGGCGCCGGACGAGATGGTAGACGACCCACACCGCCGCGACGCCTTCCACGACTTGGGGCAAGAGAATGCTGAGGCCGTGGAAGCCGAACAGCTTGGCGCTGGCGACCTGAATCCAGAGCGCGACGGGCGGCTTGTCGACCGACACGAAGCCGGCCGGGTCGAACGAGGTGTAAAGGAAGTTGCGCCAGGTCATCGTCATGCTCCGGACACCGGCGCTGTAGTACTCGTTGCCGTAGCCGTTTTGCGCAAGCCGCCAGAGGCGCAACGTCGCTGCGAGCACGAGAACGCCGGTAAGGCCGAGCCACGGAAGCACGGCCATAGGATGCCTCATCGTCGGCCGCCGTTTACAGGACGTCGAGCCGCGCGTTAAGATCCCGCAACGCTCGCGCTCGGAGGACACTGGAATGACCCGCTCGATCGATCGTCGAACGTTTCTGAGACACACCGGGACGACGGCCGCCGTGATCGCAGGCGCGCCGCTGTTCGCGTCGTCGCGCGCCGCTGCGGCAGGCGACCGCCTCGTGGTCGCCGTCGGCCAGTGGGGCACCGAGACGCCGTTCGCATGGCGCCACGTGCAGGCGGAAAAACCCCTGTGGGATTGCGTCTACGATCCACTGATCATGCGAGACCCGAAGACGTTCGCCTACCGCCCGGGCCTCGCCACCGAATGGAAGCCATCGAACGAGATGCGGACCTGGATGTTCAAGCTGCGCTCCGGTGTCAGGTTCCACGAGAACTGGGGTGAGCTGACCGCCGAGGACGTCAAGTTCACCGTCGAGCAGAGCTTCAAACCCGACTCGCTGGGCGGCTCCGCGTACTTCTTCCGCAACCAGCTCGACCGGATCGAGACGCCCGACAAGTACACCGTCGTGATGCACTTCAAGACCCGCGCGTGGATCCTGCCGTCGCTCTTCACCCAGTACGTCGGCTATCAGAACGTGATCTCCAAGAAGTACATGGAGACGGTCGGCGAGCAGAAGGCGTCGGTGCATCCGATCGGCACGGGGCCGTTCCACCACGTCGAAGGCAAGCAAGGCGACTTCCACCGCTTCGAGGCCGTGCCGAACCACTGGCGGAAGACGCCCGGGTTCAAGGAGCTCGTCATCCGACGCATCCCGGAGCCCGCGACGCGGCTCGCGGGATTGCGGGCGGGGGAGATCGACATCGCGCAGGTCTTCGGCGATTTCCTCGAGCAGGCGCAGAAGGCCAGCCTCCGTATCCACGAGACGCCGAACGCCGCGCAGTACTGGGTGATCCTGACCGGGCAGACGACGCCCGATCGCGAGGACTACTGCCCACCGTGCCCGTGGGTGGGCGATCAGAAAGACCCGAAGAGCTGGGAGAACGGTCGCAAGGTGCGGCTCGCGCTGAACCTCGCGGTCAACAAGAAGGCGATCATGAGCGGGCTCTGGAAGGGCAAGGGCAGCGAGACGCCCTACTCCTATTACTACTACCCGTTCAACAAGGGCTACAGCACGGACTGGAAGCTGCCGCCATATGACCCGGAGCGCGCCAAGAAGCTTCTCGCCGAGGCCGGGCATGCCGGCGGATTCGAGGTCCGCGTGAATCCCTACGTCCAGCTCGTCGCGCAGGACGGTCCCGACGTCATGGAGGCCGTCGCGCTCGACTGGGAGAAGATCGGCATCAAGGTGAAGCGCGTCCCCGAGGCGACCAGCAGCTTCGGTCCGAAGGGCCGCCTGCGGAAGACGGGGAAGACGTTCTCGGTCTACGGCTCGCCGCCGTTCGACGAGCCGGTCGCCGGCTGGGAACGCGTGATCCATTCCAAGGGCGCGTTCAATCTTCTTCTCGACGGGACGTACGACGAGGAGATCGACACGATCGTGCGGGAGTTCGACGCCGAGCGCCGCGCGAAGCTCACGCACGATCTCGGCCAAAAGCTCTACGACGGGTATCACGGCGTCATGCTCGGCATGAAGACGATCACGTGGGCGCTGGGCAAGAAGGTCGGAAGCTGGCAAATGCTCGCGTACGTACCGGCGGAGACGAACTACGATTCGGTGACGCCGGCGTAGGAGCGGCGTCGACGTGCAACGCTACATCATCGGGCGCGTGCTGCAGTCGGTCGTGTCGATGTTCGTGGTCTCGATGGTCGTGTTCGCGCTGGTGCGCTTCTCGGGCGATCCGATCCAGATCATGGCGCCGCCCGAAGCGTCGCAAGCGGACATCGCGGCGATGCGCGCGTACCTCGGCCTCGATCGCCCGTGGCCGGTCCAGTACTGGGGATTCCTGACGCATGCGCTCCACGGTGACTTCGGTCAGTCGGTCCGCTTTCGCCGGCCCGCGCTCGACCTGATCCTCGAGCGCTATGGGGCGACGCTCGAGCTCGGCGGCGTCGCGGTGCTGATCGTCATCGTCGTCGCGCTGCCCGTCGGCGTCTACTCGGCCGTCCGGCGGGGAACCGGGCTCGACTACGCTGCCCGCGCCTTCGCCGCGCTGGGGCAAGCGGTGCCGCAATTCTGGCTGGGACTGCTGCTCGCGCTGATCTTCGGTGTGCTCTTCCATCTTTTGCCGACGTCCGGACACGGCACACCGCTCCACATCATCCTGCCCGGGCTCACGCTGGGCTGGTTCGCCGTCGCCGGGCTCATGCGCTTGACGCGCTCGGCGATGCTCGACGTGCTCGGCAGCGAGTACGTCAAGCTCGCGCGCATCAAGGGTCTGCCCGAGCGGCAGGTGATCTGGAAGCACGCGTTCAAGAATGCGGCGCTGCCGGTCGTGACGTTCGCGGCGCTGCTCTTCGTCGCGCTGCTGAACGGCTCGATCATCGTGGAGACGGTGTTCGGCTGGCCGGGGCTCGGGCTGCTGGTGATCGAGGCCGTCGACTCCCGCGACTATCCGATCGTGCAGGCGGTGGTGCTGTTTCTCTCCGCGATGTACATCGGCGTGAACCTGCTCGTCGACATTCTCTACGGGTACCTGAATCCGAAGATCCGGTACTCGGCGTGACCTCACCATCCCGCCATCGCTGCTGTTGCAGGCGGATCAGGTGATCCGGCCATGAGCGCAGTGGGTCCACCAGTGATCGCCGCCGAGACCGCCGGGATCGCGCCGCGACGGCGCGACCGGCGCTGGCCGCCGACGATCCCGCTGGCGATCGTGGGCGCGCTCCTCGTGTGCGCCATCTTCGCGCCCTGGCTCGCGCCGCGCTCGCCGCTCGAGGGTTCACTTGGCGACCGCCTGATCCCGCCGATCGGCATGGAGAACGCCAGGTCCGAGCATCCGCTCGGTACTGATCGCCTCGGCCGCGACACGTTGAGCCGGCTGCTCTACGGCGCCCGGATCTCGCTGTCGGTGTCGGTCGTCGGCATCATCTTGACGGGGACGCTCGGCGGGTTCATCGGGCTCGTCGCCGGGTTTCTCGGCGGCTGGGTCGACACGCTGCTGATGCGGCTCGTCGACATCTCACTCTCGCTGCCGGGCATTCTCATCGCCGTCTTGCTCTCGGTGGTCTTCGAGCCGTCGTTCAAGAACGTGATCATCGTGGTGGTCTTCCTCTTGTGGCCGAGCTACGCGCGGCTCGTGCGCGGCGAGACGCTCAGCCTCAAGCATCAGGAGTTCGTGGCGCTGGCGCGGATCGCGGGCTGCTCGCCGCTGACGATCATGTTCCGCCACATCGTCCCGAACCTGCTGCCGTCGATCCTGGTGCTGGCGACGCTGCACGTCGGCTACGTGATCGTGCTCGAAGCGGCCCTGAGTTTCCTCGGCGTCGGCATCCCGCCGCCCACGCCGTCGTGGGGCGTGATGGTGGCCGATGGCCGCGGGCTGATCGAGCAGGCGTGGTGGGTCTCGATCCTCCCGGGCATCGCGATCCTGGTCACGGTGCTGTCGCTGAACATCCTCGGCGACTGGGTGCGCGACCGGCTGGATCCGAAGCTGCGTCAAGTCTGAGTGACGGGCCCGGATGCCATATTGTGATACGGCACCCGCACTGGTACCTTTCCGGACATGGCGACGCGAAAGGTCACGGTTCTCCTCGACAAGGACACCTTGAGAAAAGCCCAGAAGCGTACCGGCAAAGGGGTGACGGCCACGATCAGACACGGCCTCGAGCTCGTGGCGGCGAGTGAAGCGTAC
>JBGPTW010000243.1:0-6023 GCA_041490825.1 Methylomirabilia bacterium
ACGGGCGCATCGATCACCGCCGCTGGCGCGCGGATGCCATCCATGTTCCTTACGGCACGTATTTCAGGAGCACGAGTGCGGCGTGCGCATTCGCTAGCGCCCGCTGGCTGTCTGCGTCTTTGCAAGCTGTCTCGGCCTCGGCCACGAGCCGCCGTGCGTTGGTGAGCGCCGTTGCCCGACCATTCGCGACGTTCCGCGGCGCCTGCACGTCTTGCCCGCGCGGGGCCTGCACGTCCTGACCGCGGGGCGCTTGCACGTCTTGCCCACGCGGGGCCTGCACATCCTGGCCGCGTGGCGCTTGCACGTCTTGCCCGCGCGGGGCCTGCACATCCTGGCCACGTGGCGCTTGCACGTCTTGCCCGCGTGGTGCCTGCACGTCCTGACCGCGTGGGGCCTGCACATCCTGGCCACGTGGCGCTTGCACGTCTTGCCCGCGCGGGGCCTGCACGTCCTGACCGCGCGCGCCGGCCTGAGACTTCGACGGCTGGGTCACTTTCGAGGCGGATGCCATCTTCGTGGTCAACAGCGCCCTCGCTTCCTTCACGTCGGGCGGACACGGCGGCGCGGCGTTCGCGATCACAGGAGTTGCAAGCGACACGATCGCGATGGCGACGGGTAAAAGTCTCGATCTCATCTGTATCCTCCAAGTGCTCTGAAATTCTGGCGTGTCGGTTTAGGACTCATGGGAAGGGTGCACCATCCGCGCCAGACCTTCCCCGGTACGTTCGGCGAAGAATATCGAGACATTGGGAGTCATTGGAGCGGGCGCCTGCCCGGCGGCAGGCGCGGCAGACACGCCCCATTGGGACGGCGGTGCCCCACCGGGGAAGGGTGAGTCACCGGGGGAGGGAGCGGCGCCGGTCACGCTCCACCGCCCGCGTTGTCGAACGCGAACACGCGCACCCGGTACGCCGACGACGATGCTGGTACGTGAACCTCGAAGAACGCTCGAGTGGACGGCGTCATCATGACAGCCGTAGCCCAGGTCACCTCCTGTCCGACGACGGCGCCGTTCGCGTCGAGCGCCTCGACGAGGAGCTGAACCCGCATCACTGTGTATGGGGAGTCGTTGGTGAGGTAGCCGCTCACGACTTGCTGATCGCCTCGGCGCACGACTCTCCACTCCAGCCGGAAGATCCGCTCCCAGCCGACGACGAGCGGCTCGAGCGGCTGGGCCCGGCCGGCACACGCCGACAGCGCGGGGAGCGCGAGGAGCAGGGCCAGCACCACTCCTGCTATCCGGGGAGTCGGCCGTTTCAAGACGGGCCTCACTTTCCGCGCCGCCCCAGCGCGTCGAGCTATCGTCCGGAGCTACGCATCCGCGATTCTGCCGTGCGACGTGGGACGGCGCCTCTCCACATAGAGACGGCGCCGCCCCACTGGACGGCGTCCTTATCCCTGACGCTGAGACATCGCGGGGGACATCACGCGGCCGAACGGGCTGATGTGGAGCGTCTTGCTCTCGCTGTTCGGTCCCTTCAGCTCGACCGTGTACATCGTCCGCGGCATCCCGGTGCTCGGCACGACCTTCTCGATCGTGAAGCCCTTGAGCTGCTCGTCCACGTACTTCTGGGCGATCGCTCTCGCTTGGTCCTCGCTCACCTGCGTCGCGTTCATCGCGCTGCCGTGCATGCCGGGACCCATCGGTCCCGCACCCTGGGCCATCATGTGCGGTCCCATCTGCATCATCATCCCGTGACCCATGCTGGCCGGGCCGTGTCCGGGTGCCATGAATGCGAGCGCCGCGCCAGCCAGAACGACCGTGGCCGCGATCACCATCGTTACCGTCACTACCTTCTTCATCTCTCCATCTCCTCCATTGCCTGACTACTTCATCGGAGCGCCGGCACCGGGTGAGCCTCCCCCATGGGGACCCATCGGCCGGTGAGCGCTCCAGCGCGCCTCGTGATAGAGGCGGCGTTGCTCGTCCGTGAGCAACTCGCGCGTCTTCAGGTGAAACATCAGGTGCACCAGGCGCACCTCACTTCGTGCTCTCTCCACTTCAGCCACCGTGGCGCGCAGCGCCGCCTCATCCGCCTGACCGCTCGCAAACAGTTGGCGGAGCTTCGCCTCGGCATCGAGTAACCGCTGGCTCTTCGGCTGCGACTCCGCGAACATCGCCGTCAGCAGCGCTTGGACCTTCACATCCTGCTCGGCAGTGAGCTTCAAGCGCTCCTTCAACTCGAGAACGTGCAACGGCCCCGGGTAACTGTTCTGATCCGCCACGAACGCCATGCCGAAGCCGCGGCCACCGGCGACGTTCTTCTCGAAGGCCGTCGCGCACATCTCGGCGAGCATGTGCGCAGGCAGTACACCGGGCGCGCCGGGCGGCGCCGTGCGTTGTGCCTCCGCGTTGCGCAGCGGGATGCTGAGAACCATCGCGCCAAGCGCGATCGCGACGAGTGACATGCCTGCGCGCATCCGTATCCTCCTCAGTGCGTGTGACCGGCGAGGGCTTCGCCCTTCGCCATGGCCAGATGGTGGGGCTGGTGGTGCGCTCCTTCGGTAATCAGCCCTGCGAACCCGAGTCCACGAAGGCGCGCGACCAGATTCGCGTCATCCGCTCGCTTCCCGATCACGGTCAGTCGCACGCCGCCCGGGATCGCCTCGGTCTTCGCTGACCATTCTGGAATCCGGTCCAGTTCTGCCGCGTGGGGAACCACCATCGCGCGGATGGCTTGTTCCGTCCGCCCCGAGCCGGTGATCTCCATCGCGAGACCACCAGCGACCGGCGTCTGCTTGACCGATGCGTGGAGCACGACCTCGTTCATGTCGACGAGATGCTGGCGGAGGCGTTCGATGTCGACCTTGCCCCAATCGGTTGCTGGATCGGCATCGAGGATCTGGACGATCTCGGCGATCGCGCCGAAGGCATCCTGACCCGGCATCGTCGGTCGCGCGCCGGCGGGCCCGCGCATCGCTTGCATGTGCTGGGCATGCGTACCAGCGTCGTGCGAGGGCATCGAGTCATGCGGATTTTGAGCGAACACGGTATGCACCAGCACGGCGCCCGCCAGGGCGACGGCAAGCGCGACGGCCACGACAGCTCTCGACATGCTTCCCTCCTGTCGGAAGTCGATCACCCGACAGTATGGCGAGCCCGCGCGGCCCGAATCTATGACTTAAGTCACACCGTCCCTCGAGGACACGCTTCGTTCACGTGCACTGGCCACCACCTCTACTTTCAGCCAGCCGCGATCGTAGCTGTGCCACAGGAGCAGGCCCGCGAGATACCCCGCGCCCATGTTCCACATCGACACGCCGGCGGTGAGAAGCATCACGTAGCGGTCGGCCTTGCTGAAGTGATTGCCGTGCGCCCCTGCGGCCAGCTCGAGTCCGCCGAACATCAGGATCACGCCCAGCACCGAAGGAGGGAAGAGCTTGAAAAACGTCGTGACGGAATCGGCGAGGAAAAGACCGATGAAGAGCACGAGTCCGCCGAGGATCACGAGCGCGCCGCCCGTGCGGGCGCCGAAGCGCACGTGGCCGGCGAGGCCTCCGGCGCCATGGCACATCGGCACCCCGCCGAGGCTCGCGCCAATCACGTTCATCACCCCGTGGTCGATCGCGACCGCGCGTACCGTGGTTGGGCGGTCGGGGAACAGCGCATTGTTCTCCTCGACGGTTGCCACGATCGCGTTGCCGAGGGTCAGCGCCGCCTGCGGCAGCCCGAGTACCAGCACGCCCGTCACCACGTCGTTCCAGTCGAGGCTCGTCAGCGCGAACTGCGGGAGACGAAGGTGGAGCGACATCCCGCGTAGGTCACCGAGAATCGCGGGTTCCCTCGCGACGGCAACGACGACACCAAAGCCGAGGAGCGCCAGCATCGCGGGTACGCGCTCGCGTGAGAGAAGCGCGAACGTGAGCGCAATACCCGCGACCGCGATCACGTAGTCGCCCTGGATCAGCTTGATGCCTTCAAGGATGAAGGAGAGTCCGAGGCCGAGGATCAGGCCATGCACGATCGGCCGGCTCGTGAGCCGCGCGATCCACGTCACAGCGCCAGAGAGCCCCATGACCAGCCACAGCACGCCGGAGAAGAGTCCCGAGGCCAGAATCGCTCCCGGGCCGATGACACCCGCGTGGCTGATCGCCGCCGTGCCGATCGCCTTCATGGGCTGGATCGGCACCGGAGTTTTGTAGTACAAGCCGGCGAAGATCTTGAAGAGGCCGAAGGCGACGAGCACGCCGACCGGGTCCATCTTGGCGATGGTGAGGTAGCCGACGAGGAACGGGATCAGTGTCCCGAGGTCACCGAAAGCCCCCGCCGTCTCGTTCAGCGTGTAGTCGTTGCCGCCGATCCGCACCGTGCCGGCGAGTATATGCTTTCTAGAGCATATAGAGAACCAGCGGAGCGTCCACAGCTCCAGGCGCATCGAGCTTGACCTCGACGCGGTAGTATCGCGCTGATGAGAGGTGGTCCCCGCCCTCGCCCTCGGAGGCGCGGTGCTGACCTTTCCGCTGCTCCGTCAGTCGCGCGTGCTACACGCTCCGCGCTACTGCGACACGAGGTTGCCGAGGCTGTGCTTGATGGTGCGAAGCGGACGACAGGGACACCACCGCGCCGACCTCGATTGCCGGTGCGAGGTCGGCGATACATCGCGCGGTTCGCCGACCGTCATGATCGTCACCAGCATCGTCGCCACGAGCTTCTCCTGCCCTTCGCTCACGGCAAAGACGTCGCCGGTGCACACCGTCACCGTGCGTCCGGGCTTCGTCACGCGCCCTCGCGCAACGAGCCGGTCACCCCGGCCCGGCGAGAGGAAGTTCACCTTATACTCGATCGTCAGCACCTCGGCGCTCGCTGGTGTCAGCGTCATCGCCGCATAGCCACAGGCCGAGTCGCCGATCGCGCCCATGACGCCACCGTGGAAGAACCCGTGCTGCTGACTGACGCCACGGCTGAACGGCACCTCGATCTCGACCATTCCGGCGGTCACGCGTCCGAGCGTGGCACCGATCGTCTCGTTGAGCCCCTGGCGCGCGAAGCTCGTTCGAACTCGCCGCTCGAAATCGGGATCGGACACGTCGAAGGTCATCGCCGGATTCTATCCCGGGACGACGATGTGGTCGAAACCCTCGGCGTAGGCATAGCCTTTCTCCTTCCCGAGGACGGCCGCGCGATTCCGCATGCGGGCCTCGAAGGTCTTGAAGTCGCCGATCTGACTCGCGTGACAGCGGATCGCCTCCAGCTTCAGCTCCATGGTGTCCGTGATGTCGATGACGAGACGCGGCTGCTCCCATTGAATCAGGTAGACCTCGCGCACCGTGTGAGGCTCGTACTCCGGGAGCAATTCGGGAAAGGAGAGGTGATCTCGCGCGAGCGGGTAGACGCAGTCGAGCACGACGCGTCCGGTGGTCCGGTGGTCCCGATGCCACCCGGGGAAGTTGTCGTACGTCCGGTGCGGGTTCAGGGTGATGATCAGGTCGGGTCGCCACCGTCGGATCTCACGGGTGACGTCCAGGCGTAGATTGCGTGTGTCCTCGACCTCGCCATCCTCGTAGCCCAGAAACTCCACGCGCTCGACGCCGAGTACCCGAGCGGCTCGCCGCTGCTCCTCCGCCCGAACCGGTGCGATTTGATCCGACGTGACGCCGCGGTCGCTCGATCCCTTATTGCCGTTGGTCACGATGACGTAGATGATCTCCCGACCTTCCTTGGCCAGCCGCGCGACGGTCCCGCCTGCCAGAAATTCGGGGTCATCTGGATGCGCGGCGACAAACATCACCCGGCCGTTCGTTGTCGTCATGCGTCGCAACGTGACCAGACAGCGACCGGCACGCGGTGCTCAGCGGCGTCCGTCGTCGCTCTCCAGACATCGGCAACCCCTGGCGCCGCGCTCGTGCGCCGGAGCGAGGGGGCGCCGCAACACCTGTTCAAGCTCGCGCTGGAGCAGTTGGAGCTCGGCAATCTGGAGCTTCACCCCAGAGAGCCGACCGCGAACCAGCGCGAGCAATCGAGGACGGAGCGTCGGACGTGGTCCGCCGTTCAGCGTGGCGGTCAGCGTCTTGAGCTGATGAAG
>JBGPTW010000244.1:0-5830 GCA_041490825.1 Methylomirabilia bacterium
GCCCGACACTCGGCCTCGGCGGCCGCCGCGCGCGAGGCTCCGGGGCGTCGGCGCGCTCGCGATAACGGCGCGCCTACGAAGCCGGAATCGCGCCACGGGAGACCGCGAGCGGGGGGCCGGGGGGCGCTCCGGAATTCCGTTGGCTTCGATCATCGACTGGACACCCACGCCCCTGACCGCGGTCCCCAGCGTTTCGGCGCTGGCGCCATCAGCTCGCGGAATTCCGGGGCGATCCCCAGCCCGGCGCTCGGTTTCGGCGGCTCGCGCGCGATCGTTCATGAATTATCCGGGCTAGGTCGGTGGCGACCCTCGAGATTTCGTGCCGCGACGCCTCGATGGTCTTCCGGACGGCCGCCGGGCCCGTGCACGCGCTCGCCAACGTCACGTTCGACATCGGGCGGGGCGAGTTCGTCGCGTTGATCGGCCCGTCGGGCTGCGGGAAATCGACGCTGCTGCGTCTCGTCGCCGACGTGTTGCAACCGACCAGCGGGACGATCGAAGTTCGTGGTGGCCTGCCGATGCGCGCGCGCCTCGCGCGAGAATTCGGATTCGTCTTCCAGCATCCCGGCCTGCTGCTCTGGCGCGACACGCTCGCCAACGTCTCGCTGCCGCTCGAGGTTGGCTCCTGGGGACGGCGGCATGTGCCGCCGCACCGTCCCGAAGAATTGCTGGAGCTGGTCGGGCTCGGAGGCTTCGAGCACGCCTTCCCGCGGCAGCTCTCGGGCGGAATGCAGCAGCGCGTCTCGATCGCGCGCGCGCTCGTGACCGGTCCGCCGATCTTGTTGATGGACGAGCCGTTCGGCGCCCTCGACGAGATCACGCGCGATCACCTGAACCAGGAGCTGCTGCGAATCTGGCAGGCGACCGGTACGACGATCGTCTTCGTCACGCACAGCATCACTGAAGCCGTGTACCTGTCGAACCGCGTCGTTGTCTTCACATCGCGACCAGGCCGCGTGATGGAGGAGGTCGCGATCGATCTCCCGTCGCCGCGCCATCCTTCGATGAAGGACACGCCGGAATTCGTCCGGCACACCGCCGAGCTGCGCCGAGCGCTCGCGCAAGGCGCCTGACCGTGCCCGCCGCCACACCATCGCCGAACGATCGATCGGCCGGGGCCGTGCTGATACGTCGTATTGTGCTCCCGCTGGCGGTGATCACGATGCTCGTGATCCTGTGGGACGTGGCGCTCCGGGTCTTCCAGGTTCCCGCCTACGTGATCCCCACGCCCGCGTCGGTCGGCCAGGCGCTGGTCAAGGAGCGCGCGCGCCTGCTCGACAACGCGATCCCGACGGCGCTCGAGAGCCTCGGCGGCTTCGCGCTCGGCAATCTCGTCGCGATCGCCGCGGCGGTCACGTTCGTCCACAACAAGATGCTGGAGCGAGCGCTCTACCCCGTGGCCGTGGCGGTCCGCACCCTGCCGATCGTGGCGATCGCGCCGATCTTCGTGTTGATGCTCGGCAACGGCTATTCACCGAAAATCGCGATCGCGGCGCTGATCACGTTCTTCCCGACGCTGGTGAACATGGTGGAGGGCCTCGAGTCGACCGATCCGCATGCCATGGAGCTGATGCACGTGCTGTCCGCGAGTCGCACCGAGATCTTTCGCTACGTGCGGTGGCCGTCGTCGCTGCCCTATCTCTTTTCCGCGATGCGCATCGCCGCGACGTCGAGCGTGCTCGGCGCGCTCGTGGCCGAGTGGATCGGAACCAACAAGGGCCTCGGCTACCTGATCGTGCTCACGACCTACGATTTTCGGACGGCGCTGCTCTACGCCGCCATGGTGGTGACGTCGGCGATTGCGCTCGCGTTCTTCTTCCTGGTGAGTATCCTCGAATGGCTTCTGGTCCGCTGGGAGCGGTAACCGAACAGCGGCGGGATCCTCGACTGGCTCCTGGTCCGCTGGGAGCGGTAACCGAACAGCGGTGGGATCCTCGACTGGCTCCTGGTCCGCTGAGAGCGATGACCGAACAGCGGTGGGATCCTCGACTGGCTCCCGGTCTGCTGAGAGCGATGACCGAAAAGCGATGGGGGGGTGTCGGGCCGGGGAGTCTGAGGGGGCGTAGCCCCTTCGGTCAGATTCGGCGCTCGCTCCCCCCGACGTTCATCTAGGAGCGATGACCGAAAAGCGGTGGGGGGTGTCGGGGAGGAGCGGCGCTCGCTCCCCCCGACGTTCATCTAGGAGGCAGCGTGATGCAGACCGTCAATGAGCCCGGCCGAGAAACTCCGGTTGTCGCCGAGACCGACGTGCTCGTGGTCGGCGGCGGGCCCGCGGGGCAGTCGGCTGCGATCGCGGCGGCGAGAGCCGGCGCCGAGGTCACGCTGCTCGAGCGCTTCGGGTATCTCGGGGGACTCGCCTCGGGCGGCATGGTGCTGCTGCTCGACGACATGTGCGGCGACCGAGAGGTCTCCGTCGGCGGGCTCGCGCTCGAGATCATCGACCGGATGCAGCGGATCGGCGCGTGCGTGACGCCGCCGATGGAAGACTGCTTCCGCAACGACGCCGCGGTCAGGGATCGCTGGGTGCGGTGGGGCTTCGAGCAGCTCTACGGCAGAAAGCGTCCGAAGCCGATCATCTACTCCGGCTCGTTCGACCCCGAGGGCTGGAAGCAGGTCTCGCAAGAGATGGTGCTGGACGCGGGTGTGAAGCTTCGCCTCCACTCGTGGTTCTCGCGCGCGATCGCCGAGGACGGCGCCGTGCGAGGCGTCGTCGTGGAGACCAAGGCCGGCCGGCAGGCGATCCTCGGCCGCCTGGTGATCGACGCGACCGGCGACGGCGACGTCTTCGCGAGCGCCGGCGCGCCCGGCGTGCACGGCTCGTACATCATGACGCTGGTCCATCGACTCGCCGATGTCGATACCGATGCCGCGATCGCCTTCGAACGCAAGGATCCGACCGCCGCGCAGCAGCTCGACCGCGAGGTCAAGCACCTGCTCGGTGGATCGTGGGACATGTGGTGGCTGATGACGCCACGGCCGGGCGTGGTGTGGTGCAACTGCCCGCACATCCCCGGCCACGATGGCCTGAATCCCGAGCACCAGACCGCGATCGAGATCGAAGGCCGGAAGCGGTTCATGAAGGTGATCGAGTTCGTGCGCGCGCACTGTCCCGGATTCGAACGCGCGTACATTCTCGACGCCGCGCCGCAGCTCGGCGTGCGCCAGACGCGTCTGCTCGGCGGTGAGTACGTCGTCACCAAGGAAGACATCCTGACGCGCCGAACGTTTCCGGACGTCGTGGCGCGCGGGCGCGATTACTACACGCCCTATCGCAGCCTGCTCCCCAAGGGCGTCGAGGGGCTGCTGGTGGCGGGCCGCTGCTACTCGGCGACGTCGGAAGCGCAGCGCATCAGCCGCGAGATTCCGCCGTTGATGGTGATGGGCGAGGCGGCCGGCACTGCCGCGGCGCTCAGCCTCGAATCCGGTGTGACTCCGCGAAACGTCGACGTCAGCGCGTTGCAGAAGCGGCTCGTCGCCCAGGGCGTGAACCTCGGCGCGCCCGTAGCGGTTGCTTGAGCACGATGGAATTCTGCCGCGTCGACCGCGACGGTCATCTGCTCGTCGTCACGCTCGATCGACCCGACGTTCGTAACGCGCTCCATCGCGCCGCCTCCGACGAGCTGGATCAGGTCTGGACCACGTTCGAGGCCGATCCGGGGCTGCGCGTCGCGATTCTGACCGGGGCAGGCGACAAGTCGTTCTCGGCCGGCTACGACATGAAGGCCGCGGCAGAGTCGACGAAAGGAAGCGACTTCCTCGCGACTCGGCATCCACGAGGGCTCGGTGGGTTGACCCTTCGCTACGACATGTGCAAGCCGCTCATCGCCGCGGTGAACGGGTTCGCGCTCGGTGGCGGGCTCGAGCTTGCGCTCGCGTGCGACATCATCGTCGCCGCCGGGCACGCCGAATTCGGGTTTCCGGAGCCGCGCGTCGGCCGGATGGCGCTCGAGGGCGGCATGCACCGGCTGGCGCGATCCATTCCGCTCAAGACCGCGATGGGCATGCTGCTGACGGGGCGCCGTATCTCGGCGGAGGAAGCGTACCGGATCGGTCTCGTGAACGAAGTCGTGCCACTCGCCGACCTCATGCCGGCGGCACGACGATGGGCTGACCAGATTGTCCTGTGTGCACCGCTGTCCGTGCAGGCCACGAAGGAGTCCGTGATGGCCGGATTGAGCTTGCCGCTGCCGGCGGCCGTCGGGCTCGTGCCGCGGACGATGGCGAAGGCGCTGGCGTCGGAGGATCAAGCGGAAGGGGTGAACGCATTCCGCGAGAAGAGAGCGCCCAGATGGTCGGGTCGATGAAGGACAGCGCGCCGCTCGGCGGCGTCACGGTGCTCGATTTCACGCAGATCGAGCTGGGGCCGTGCGCGACGCAGGTGCTCGGCGACTTCGGCGCCGACGTCATCAAGATCGAGCGACCCGGGGCCGGCGATCTCTCTCGCGTGCACATGAAGCACGCGAGCGGTGAGAGCGCGGTCTTCTGGAGTCTCAATCGCAACAAGCGCAGCGTCGCGATCGACGTGCGGTCGCCGCTCGGACGCGAGGCGATCCATCGTCTTGCGCGGAAGGCGGACGTCGTCGTGCACAACTTCCGCCCCGGCGTGATGGAGCGGCTGGGATTCGGCTACGCGGATCTCTCCGCGATCAACCCTCGGCTGATTTACGCGTTCGGCAGCGGGTACGGCCCGACCGGTCCGTACCGCGACAAAGGCGGTCAGGACGTGCTGGCGCAGGCGATGAGCGGGATCGCCTCGCGTCGCGCGGATCCCGGCGCGCCGCCCGAGCCGTGCGCGACGCCGATCGCGGACTTCACGGGTGGCATGCTGCTCGTCCAGGCCGTTCTGCTCGCGCTGCTGGCGCGCGAGAAAACCGGCCGGGGACAGATCGTGCACGTCTCACTGCTCGACGGCATGCTCGCGATGCAGCTCCAGGAAGCGTCCGCGTGGCTGAATCTCGGTGAGGCACTGAACTGGGGCGCGTTTCCGCTGTCCGGCACGTTCCAGACGCTCGACGGTCACGTCGTCATGGTCGGGGCGTTCAAGCCGAATCCACTTCAGGACATCTGTCGCGGCCTCGGGATCGAGGATCTTTCGGCCGATCCGCGCTATGCGACGCACGAGGCGCAGGTCACACACCGTGACGATCTGCAAGCCCGATGGCGCCAGGAGTTCGGCAAACGAACGACGACGCAGGTCATCGACGCGCTCGAGTCCGTGGACGTCCTCTGTGCTCCGGTGAACACGATCGAGACCGCGCTCGGCGATCCGCAGGTGGCGCACAATCAGATGGTGATCGAGATGCATCATCCGGATCTCGGACCAATCAAGACGGTCGGTATCCCGGTGAAGCTGGAGGGCACGCCGGGCTCGGTGCGTCTGGCGCCGCCGCGGCTGGGAGAGCACACGCGGGAGGTGCTCGTCGAGCTGGGCTTTTCGCGGGAGGAGATCGCGGCGCTCGACGCCGAGAAGGCCCAGTGACCCGCACTATGCATGAACGATCGCGCCCGAGCCGCACGGCGTCGGCGACACGACCGCGAGCGGGGGGCCGGGGGGCGCTCCGGAATTCCGCGAGCTGTCGCCCGCGCGGCGAAACCCAGGGAACGAATCACGAAGGTCCCCGCCCAGCCCACGATCGAAGCCAACGGAATTCCGGAGCGCCCCCCGGCCCCCCGCTCGCGGTCTCCCGTGGCGCGATTCCATCTTCGTAGGCGCGCCGTCATCGCGAGCGCGCCGATGCCCCGGAGCAGCGCGCGCGGCGGCCGCCGAGGCCGAGTGTCGGGGGGGGGGGGGGGCCCGGTGAGACCTGTGGTAACTAGAAGAAACGGGAAC
>JBGPTW010000245.1:0-5808 GCA_041490825.1 Methylomirabilia bacterium
CAGCCTCGCGTAGGCTTGGAGCGTGTCGGATTGATCGAGGCGGGCGCCGGATTTCCCGGCGACCGACGAGCGTATGGGGGTCTGGGGGCCTTCGAGGCCCCCAGCTCGGAGGATCCAGCAATGGCGACCCAGGTGATCGAACCGCGGATGGAGCTCGAGCAGAATCTTCACATGTACCGCCAGATGGCGAAGATTCGCGCCTTCGAGGAGCAGGTCAACGAGCTGTACAAGGGCGCGAAGATGCCGGGGCTGGCCCACCTCTATATTGGCGAGGAGGGCGTGGCGGTCGGCGTCTGCGAGGCCTTGAAGCGTGACGACTTCATCACGAGCACGCATCGCGGCCACGGCCACTGCCTGGCCAAGGGCGCGGCGGTCAACCGGATGTTCGCCGAGCTGCTCGGCAAAGAGGCGGGCTACTGCCGCGGCAAGGGCGGCTCGATGCACATCGCCGATCAGGACACCGGCAACCTCGGCGCCAACGCCATCGTGGGCGGTTCGGCCGGCATCGCGACTGGCGCCGCGCTCTCGGCCAAGATGCGGAGCAGCGGCCAGGTTGCCGTCTGCTTCTTCGGCGACGGCGCGCTCGGGCAGGGCGTGCTCTACGAGGCGATGAACATGGCGGCGCTCTGGAAGCTGCCGGTCATCTACGTCTGCGAGAACAACCTCTACGGCGAGTACACGCCGAATGCCGAGACCATCGCTGGCGAGATTCTCGCGCGCGCCCGCGCGTTCGGCATCCACGCCGAGAGCGTCGACGGCCAGGACGTCCAGCTCGTCTACGCGACGATGCGCAAGCTGGTCGAGCGCGCGCGCCGTGGCGACGGCCCGGCGTTCCTCGAGTGCAAGACTTACCGGTACTACGGGCATCACGTCGGCGACGTCAATCGCGAGTACCGCACGCGAGAGGAAGAGAAGGAGTGGATGACGAAGCGCGATCCGCTGCAGACCCTGGTCGCGCGGCTGACGGCGCAGAAGCTCGTCGACGAGAGCACGTTCGAGCGCATTCGCGCCGACGTGAAGACGGAGATCGACAGCGGCGTGCAGTTCGCGCTGGCCGCGCCGTACCCCGAGCTGAACCAGGTCGATCAGGACGTGTATGCCTGACGCTGACCCCGCGGAAAGCACCATGACGACCCGAGATCTGAAAGTCGAGACCGTCGCCGAGGCGTATCTGCTGCTGCTGAAGGACCGCGGCATCGATCACTTCTTCGGCAACGCGGGCACGGACTTCGCGTCACTCGTCGATGCATTCGCGAAGTTCGAGGCCGAGGGCACGCCGTCGCCCCGACCGATGGTCATCCCCCACGAGTTCGTCGCCGTCTCGATGGCGCACGGCTATTACGTCGCCTCGGGACGACCGGCGGCGGTGATGGTCCACGTGAACGTGGGCACGGGCAACGCCTCGACCGCGATCATCAGCGCATCCCGCGCCAGCGTGCCGATCTTCATGTCGGCCGGGCGCACGCCGATCACCGAGGAAGGCCTGCCGGGCGCGCGCGATCTGCACATCCACTGGGCGCAGGAGAGCTTCGACCAGGCCGCGATGCTGCGCGAGTACGTGAAGTGGGACTACGAGCTCCGCAACGCGACCCAGCTCGAATCCGTGGTCGACCGCGCGTTCGAGCTGATGATGGTGGAACCCTGCGGGCCGATTTACCTCTCGCTCCCTCGCGAGGTGCTCGCCGCGCCGCTCCCGTCGCTCACGATCACGTCGCCACCGCGGCGACAGGTTGCGAGCGAGCGCTTCCCCGATCCCGCGCGCATCGACGAGGCCGCGCGGCTGCTCGCGCGCGCGGAGTTTCCGCTGGTTCTCACGTCGGCATCAGGGCGGGACGCCCGCGCGGTGTCGGGCCTGATCGCGCTCGCCGAAGCCGGCGGCATCGGTGTCGTCGAGGCCGATCCGACGTACATGAACTTCCCGCTGCGTCACGATCTGCATCTCGGCTTCAACCAGTCCGGCACCACGAATCCGTCGCTCGGGGACGCCGACGTGATCCTGGTCGTCGATGCCGACGTGCCGTGGTACCCGGCGGTGCAGAAGCCGAAGCCGAGCGCGCGCATCATCCACCTCGGCATCGACCCGTTCTTCTCGCGGTACCCGATGCGGAGCTACCCGTGCGACGTGCCGATCGTGGCGGCGCCGGCGATCGCGCTCCCGATGCTCACCGAAGCCATCCGACGTGAGGCCGATCGCGCGACCGTGAAGGCCCGCACGGAGCGCATCGCCGCCGCGCATCGCAAGCGTCTGGGCGCGTGGGAAGCGCAGGCGATGGCCCAGGCATCGAAGTCGACCGTCGGGTTCGCGTGGGTGGCGAAGTGCATCGAGCAGGTCCTCGACGACGACACCGTCGTGGTGAACGAGTACCCGCTGGACCGGCGACAGGTCGCGTTCTCGCAGCCTGGCAGTTATCTCGCATCGCCCCACTCGAGCGGTCTCGGCTGGGGGCTCGGCGCCGCGCTCGGTGTGAAGCTCGCCCGTCCGGAGAAGACGGTGATCGCGACCGTCGGCGACGGAGCGTATTTCTTCAGCGAGCCGATATCCTGTCACTTCGTGCAGCGCACGCACGACGTGCCGCTGCTCACCGTGATCTTCAACAACCAGCGCTGGGAGGCGGTGAAGAGCGCCGCCGCGCAGCTCCATCCGGACGGATGGGCGAAACGGACAGGACGCTTCCCGCTTTCGGACCTGACGCCGTCCCCGCGCTTCGAGGACATCGTCAAGGCCTTCGACGGCCACGGTGAACGGGTCGAGAGCCCGTCGGACGTCGTGCCGGCGCTGAAGCGTGGTCTCGCCGCCGTGCGTGAGGGACGGCAGGCGCTTGTCCACGTCCTCTGCCAGCGCGTTCCGTAGTCAGGCGGCAGACGGGAGATAGAGTCGATGATCCGCGTTCACGCGCTCTGCACCGGCTACATCGAGCTGGACCGCGCCAGGATGGTCTCCGACCTCACGCCGGGCCAGCCGTGGACTGTGCCCGTCCTGAGCTTCGTCGTGACCCATCCGCGCGGAAGGCTGCTGTTCGACACCGGCGTGCACTGCCAGGCGCGTCTCGATCCAGTAGGCCGCCTGGGCCCGGAGCGGGTGAAGCGCCTGACCGTGAAGTCTCAGGCGGGCGACGACGTGATTCCCCAGCTCGCGCGGCTCGGTCTCACCCCCGACGACGTGCGCTACGTGGCCAACTCGCACCTCCACTTCGACCATTGCGGAGGAAATGAATTCTTCCCGCGGGCCACCTTCCTGGTGCAGCGCGCGGAGCTGGAGGCGGCACGGCGCCCGGGCTTCGTCGCCGGCTACAGCCCGAGCCCGATCGACTTCGACCACGCGCTCGACTACCAGATGCTCGATGGCGAGCACGACGTCTTCGGCGACGGCACCGTCGTCCTGCTGCCGACGTACGGGCACACACCGGGGCACCAGTCGCTCCTGGTGCGCTCGGGCAAGGATGCGCAGATCGTGTGCGCGTCCGACGCCTGCTACACGCGAGAGAACATGGACCGCGACGTGCTGCCCAACGTGCTCTGGAACGCATCCGTCATGCGCGACTCGGTGGCCACGCTCCGCAAGCTGCGCGACCAGGCCGGCGCGACGATGTTCTACGGACACGACCCTGCGCAGTGGGAGACCATTCCGCGCGCTCCGGCTCCGGTGATCTGAACCGGGCTCTGTCGCCATGGATTTCGGGATCAATCTCGCGACGTCGGCGGATTCGTGGAAAGTCGTCAAGCGCGCGGAGGAGCTCGGCTACACGCGGGCGTGGTTCTTCGACACGCAGATGCTCAACGCCGACATGTTCGTGGCGATGGGCGCGGCGGCCGTGCAGACCTCGAAGATCCGGCTCGCCACGGGCGTGCTGATCCCGTCCAATCGCATCGCGCCCGTGGCGGCGAGCGCGCTGGCGTCGCTGAACGCGCTCGCGCCCGGCCGCATCGACTTCGGCATCTCCACCGGCTTCACGGCCCGCCGCGCGATGGGGCTCGGCCCGGTCAAGCTCGAGGACATGAAGGAATACATCCGGATCGTGCAGAGTCTGCTCGCGGGCGATACGCTGGAATGGACGTTCGAGGGCAAGCGACGGAAGATCCGCTTCCTGAACCCGGAGATCGACGTCGTCAACGTCAAGGACCCGATCCCGCTGCACATCTCGGCGCTGGGGCCGCGCGGCCGCAAGCTGACGGCGGAGCTGGGCGCGGGATGGCTCTACGCGAGCGGCAACGTGGGCCACGCCAAGGCCGCGATCGCCAACATGCAGGCGGGGTGGCGCGCGGCGGGCGTGGACGCCGCCGGGCGCGTGGCCACGGCGTTCACCGGCGGGTGTGTGCTGACCGACGGCGAGGCGTTCGACAGTCCACGCGCCAAGGCGCAGACCGGGCCGCATGCGACGATCGCGCTGCACAATCTCGTCGAGGTCGAGGAGTACGGCAACATGGGGCGCAGTGTCCCGCCGGAGCTCGCACCGCTGCTCGAGCGCTACCGCGCGATCTACCTGAACTACGAGCCGGCAGACGCGCGCTATCTTTCCAACCATCGCGGGCATCTCATGTTTCTGCGACCGGAAGAACACGAGATCTGCACCGCGGACTTGATCCGCACGCTGACGTTCACGGCGACGAGACCCGAGCTGCAAGAGCGTATCCGAGAACTTGGAGCGGCCGGGTACAACCACTTTGCCGTCAACATCCGCCACGGGCATCCCGAGATGCTGGAAGAGTGGGCGGACGTGTTCGCCGGCGTTTAGAATCGGGCCAGACGCGAGAGGGAGGCTGCCGCCATGTCCGTCATCACCCGACAGATCGGTCCCTGCTTCGCCGCCGAAGTGGAAGGCGTCGACATGACCACGCCGCTATCCCCGGACGACGTGGCGGCGGTCCATGCCGGAATGGACACGTACGCCGTGCTCGTGTTTCACGACCAGAAGATCGACGACGAGCAGCAGCTCGCCTTCACGCGCAGTCTCGGCGAGCTCGAGCGCGCGATCGGCACGAGCCTGCGCGCGCCGGACGAGTACCGGCTGCCGACCACCTTCGCCGACGTGTCCAACCTCGACAAGCACAACCAGGTGTTTGCGCGCGACGACCGCCGCCGGCTGTTCGCCATCGGCAACCGCCTCTGGCATTCCGACAGCTCGTTCAAGGCCATCCCGGCAAAGTACTCGCTGCTG
This sequence comes from Methylomirabilia bacterium, assembly GCA_041490825.1. Lineage (GTDB taxonomy): Bacteria > Methylomirabilota > Methylomirabilia > Rokubacteriales > CSP1-6 > JBGPTW01. The sequence continues at coordinate 5,157 of JBGPTW010000245.1, forward strand.
CACGCGCGCAGCATCCCGTCGAAGGGTGGCAACACGGAGTTCGCCGACATGCGCGCGGCGTACGACGGCCTCGACGACGAGACCAGGGCGGAGATCGAACACCTGATCTGCGAGCACTCGCAGATCTTCTCGCGCCAGCAGCTCGGTTTCTTCGACTTCAGCGAGGAGGAACGTGAACGGTTCAAGCCGGTGCGCCAGCGCCTCGTGCGCACGCATCCGTCGACCGGGCGCAAGTCGCTCTACCTCGCGTCGCACGCGGGCGGCATCGTTGGCTGGCCGGTCCCGGAGGCGCGCGCGTTCCTTCGCGATTTGATCGAGCACGCCACCCAGAGACAGTTCGTCCACGCCCACACGTGGCGGGTCGGCGATCTGGTCATGTGGGACAACCGTCGGACCATGCACCGCGCCCGGCCCTTCCCGGTGCACGAGCCGCGCGACATGCGCCGCACGACGCTCGTGGGCGACGGCCCGACGGTGGCTCAGGCGGTCTGAGGAAACCGGGCTAACGCCCGGTCCTGAGGCAACCGGGCTAACGCCCGGTCCTGAGGCGTCCGGGCTAGGCCGCACTATGCATGAACGGTCGCGCCCGAGCCGCACGGCGTCGGCGACACGACCGCGAGCGGGGGGCCGGGGGGCGCTCCGGAATTCCGCG
>JBGPTW010000246.1:0-5740 GCA_041490825.1 Methylomirabilia bacterium
GGGCCGGCGGACCCGTTCCCGGAGCGTCCTATCGAGGGCACCCAGGCCCGGAGTGGGAACGGCTCGCCGGTCATCGGTCAACAGGGCCTCGTGGTCAGAGGCCCCTCACCGACCCGGCCGGCCCGCGACGCCACGCGCTCGATTGACGGTGAGCGTTCATGAATACTCCGGTTTAGATCGGGTCGATCGGAGGAATCGCGGGGATGAGTCCCTTCCGATGAGCCTCTGAGTAGAGCCGCTCCAGCGCGGCGCGTCCGTCAGCGCCGAGCGTCACCGTGTAGTCGTTCACGTACATCAGCACGAATCGCCGGCAGGTTTCCTTGTCGATCCCCCGCCCGTAGCGCATCGCGTACTCGAGCGCCTCGTCGACGTTGGCCCGGGCCCACGCGATGGAGTCACGCAGCCCCTGCGAGATCCGGCGATGCATCTCCTCGCCGAGGTCCCGCCGCATCACGTTCACGCCGAGCGGCAACGGCAGCGCCGTATCCCGCTGCCAGGCCTCGCCGAGATCCAGGACTTTCGTCAGACCCATCGACGGATGCGTGATCTGCCCCTCGTGGATCAGCAGGCCGAGGTCGGCCTGCCCTTCGAGGACCGCCTGCGGGATCTTGTCGAAGGCGACTTCGATGAGCGGCGGCTCCTCGGGCAGGTAGAGCCGCAGCAGCAGCGCCGCGGTCGTGTGGCTTCCCGGAATGGCCACCACTCGCTGAGGGATCTCCCGCGGGTCCATCGGCTCGCGTGCCACGAGGATCGGGCCATAGCCCTTCCCCATCGACGCGCCCGCGTCCATCAAGCGGTACTGGTCCGCGACGAGGATGTACGTCGCTGCCGATACGGCCGTGACCTCGAGCTCGGCCGTGCGCGCGCGCCGGTTGAGCGATTCGATGTCCTCGAGCAGATGCTCGATCCGAGCACCCTCGACCGTCACCTTTCCCGCGGTGAGCGCATAGAACATGAACGCGTCGTCGGGGTCGGGGCTGTGACCGATACGGATCGTGCGCATCATCGACTCCTTTGATCAGCCTGACGATGCGCCAGCGTGCGGTCCACGCGTGCGCTCGAGGTGTTCGCGCGCAGAGGCTATCATAGGGTCATCCGTTTGACTGGCCCCATGGCGGGTCGTATCCTCGCGGTCTCGGATCGTATCCTTCCGGTCTCGGATGGAGGCACATCATGGCTGGTACTGCGTGGCAGGTGAGCGGCGAATACTTCGAGGCGTGCAGCTGCGATTACGTGTGCCCGTGCATTCCCACGAACCTGGCGGGGCGACCGACCCATGGCCACTGCGACGTTGGCATGGCGTTCCACATCGATCGCGGCCGCTTCGATCAGCTCTCCCTCGACGGCCTGAACTTCGCCGTCGTCGCTCACACGCCGGGTGTGATGGGTGAAGGGAACTGGTCGGTCGGCCTGATCGTGGACGAGCGCGCGAACCAGGCTCAGCGGGACGCGATCGTCTCGATCGGCAGCGGCCAGGCCGGCGGTCCGATGGCCGCGCTCGGGCCCCTGATCAGCACATTCCTCGGTGTGGAGGCCCGCCCGATCCAGTTCCAGAAGGAGGGCCTCCGCCGCTCGGTCAGCATCCCCGGCGTCCTGGACCTGGCCATGGAAGCCGTGCCGAGCGCGGCAAACCCGACCGAGCCGCTCTACATCGACAACACGCTCCATCCGGCGAATTCGCGGTTGGCGCTCGGCCGCGCGCAGCGAAGCCATCTGCACGCGTTCGCGCTGAACTGGGACGACACCAGCGGCACGAACAACGGGCACTTCGCCCCGTTCAACTGGCGGGGCTGAGCGAAGCGTCCGCGGGCGGCGAGCATCATCACCGGATCGGCGAGCCACGCTCACGACGGCTTGCCGACGCATTCTCACGATTGACGCGCCGATGACGGTCGATACCGCGGTCGAACGCCTGGTGCGGCGGGATCACGCCGTGACGGCGACGGCAGTCGCCGGTGTCGCCGCGCTCGCGTGGCTCTATCTGCTCCGGCTCAGTGGCACGACGACCAGCGACATGTCCGCCATGGGAATGGTCGAGCAGCAGCCGTGGACACTGCTCGACGGCGCTCTGGCCGCGACGATGTGGGCGGTGATGATGGTGGCCATGATGTTGCCAGCCGCCACGCCGATGATCCTGATGTTCGCAACGCTGAACCGCAAGCGGCCCGCCGGAGCCGCCACGCCACCGGTCAACATCTCGCTCTTCATCCTCGGCTACCTCCTCACGTGGGCCGGCTTCAGCCTGGCGGCGGCGGGCGGCCAGTGGGGATTACGCGCGATGGCGCTCTACTCCGACGAGGCGATGACGGTCGCGCCGGTGGTCGGCGGCACGCTCTTGATCGCTTCCGGTCTCTACCAGCTCACGCCGCTCAAGTACGCCTGCCTGGCCCGGTGCCGCACACCGCTGGGTTTCCTGATGTCCGAGTGGCGGGATGGCGCGAAAGGGGCGCTCGTGATGGGCGTGCGTCACGGGATCTACTGCGTCGGGTGCTGCTGGGTTCTCATGGCCCTGCTGTTCGTCGGCGGCGTGATGAATCTCGCGTGGGTTGCCGCCATCGCAGCCTTCGTGTTTCTCGAGAAGGTGCTCCCTGGGGGAAAGTTGCTGAGCTGGTGCACTGGGGCGCTGCTGGCTGCGTGGGGCGTGTGGGTCGTGAGCCGGGCGGTCTGAGTAAGGCGCGGAGGCGAGCGCTCAGTCGCCCGAGGACGCGAACGCGATCCGGAAATCACCCGCCCGCACAGCGCGGATGATCGCGTCCCGGTCGCGGGGGGCGTTGACCTCGATCCACGCGCGACCGAAGTGCGGCGGTCGATGCGCGTCGTCGGTCGCGATCTTCGGGACGGGGATGGCCTCGGAGTCATAGAGCGGCCGGTACCGGCCCGTCTCCGTCACCTCGACGGCATCGATCGTCCACCCGCCTCGCGAGATCCGCGCGATCCGCTCGAGCGTCTCTTCGACTGTGAGCTTGTAGCGCGCCGGATGGTTCAGGATGTGCAGCTCGTCCCGGTCGCCGACCACCTTGCCCACGTGCTGGTCGAAGCGGTCATGGTTGAGCTCGACGCCGTGGAACAGGAGCAGCCGCGGCGAGAGCCTCTTCAGCGCGCGCCAGTACCCCTCTGGGATGCGATCGACATGGTCGGTGATGGCGAGGAAGTCATACCCGAGCGTCTCGTACTCGGTGACCAGCGCCTCGGGTGAGCGCACTCCGTCCGAGAACGTCGTGTGCGCGTGGAGATTGCCCCGGAGCAGCAGGGCTAACGCCGGATGGACTTGGCGGGCGCGGGCGGTCCGCCCCACACGATCGAGAAGCCGAACGACAGCCAGCCGTTGTTGTCTCTCCGGCCGACGACCGCTGGTCCGACGGGAATCGCGGGCGCGGTCCATCCGGACACACCCATCTCTCCCGTTCCGCTCGGCGTCTGCACGCTGGTCGCGAATGGCTCGATGAACGCGGGATCGTGTCGCACCTTCGGGCCGCCGTCGGGATAGAAGTCGGAGTCGTCGGGCCGAGTCATCTCGTAGTGGAGACCGGGAGGCACGACTTCGGGCCGGCGCTCCTCGATGGCGGGCGGCTGCGTCTTGATGTTCACCTGCTGCGCAAACGCCGGACCTGCTGCCGCAATCAGCAGAGCTACCGTCCAGCCGGCCAGCCGCCGCTTCACCATCATGCACTCATTGTACCGGAGGCGCGGCCACTTACAAATCAAACTGGTGCACAGGGAACACGTACATCACACAGTAGCGACGAAGCGCGCGGGGCCGAGAGGTGCGGCGGAAGTAAGTGGTTCCGGCCTAGCCGGAGGCGGAGTCCGGCAGCGCGATGTCGTCGCGCCTCTCGAGGGCCCGAATGGCAGTGACCGAACGCCCGTCGGCGTCGGTCAACTCGAATTCTTCCGCGAGGCCTGCGTCGACCAGTTGCTGGACGAGCAGCTCACGCTCCTGGCCCGCCGGCGGAAGCTGGTGCGACTTCCAGCGCGTGACGAAGTATCCGCGGCTGACATGCGGAAGCCGCGCTTCGGCTCGCTGCAGCTCGATCAACCCGCGCTCGAGCGCGATCTGCGAAGGCGGCGGCTGAGGGCCACGGAGGACGTTTCCCCGGGATGCGGTGGCCCGCGTGTCACCAGCGACCGGAGCGAGTCCGCGGTCCCGGTCGAGCGAGCGAGGCGCGCGGTCAGCGCGGAACGCCGCGATACCCTCGCTCAGATGGATGTGCCCGAAGCAGCGCACGCGAAGATCGGTCGACAGCTCCTCGGCCGACCACGTCGCGACCCACACCTGCTTACCGAGCGCGTTCACCGCCTCGACGGCCGGCACAAAGTCGTCGTCGCCCGACACGAGGACGGCGGCGTCGTACGCGCTATTCGCGGCATAGTGGATCAGGTCCGCGACCAACCGCGTGTCGACGCGCTTCTCGGTCGTGTAGTCGTATTCCGTACCGCAGGCGGGGCATCGTCCCGTTCGCCGGACGCGCAGCTCGCGCTTGACGAAGTAACCGGGCCGAAGCTCGAGTCCCTTCAGGAAACCCTCGACAAGCGCCGGCGCACCCGCCGAGACACCGACGTAGTAGTAGGCGCCCGAGAATGTCGCCTGAGCGCCGCCCACTGCCTGAGTGATCCAGACGGCCAGACGGTCGTAGTCGACTCTCAGCGACTCGTCGTAACGAAGCAGAGACCGGTAGAAGTTCTGCCCGTCAAAGAAAATGCATACTTTCATCGGAGACCCCCCGAGTCGAGGGAAAGCCCAGCATCAAAAGGTGAACGAGTCGGAGTATACCATGCTGTCTAGGCAGGACCCGGAAAGGGGCGTGGCACCGTCGACTGAACCTATAGTAAGCTCGTCGCTGAATCCGCCGGTCCGCGGCTTCATTCATACCCCGTCGTCGCCGCTGGGGCTTGGCCTCGTCCTCACTCACGGCGCCGGCGGTGATTGTCGGACGCCGATGCTCATCACCCTGGCCGAAGCTGGCGCGAGCCTCGGCCTCACCGTTCTCCGCTGCGACCTTCCCTACCGCCAGATGCGCCCGAGCGGCCCTCCGCGGCCTGGTGGCAGCGCTCGCGACCGCGCGGGGCTCGCCAACGCCGTCGCTGTACTGGCGGGTCGCGCCGGGAACGTCGTCTGCATGGGAGGTCAGTCGTACGGCGGCCGCCAGGCGACAATGCTGGCGGCGGAACAGCCCGGCCTCGCTCACGCGCTCCTGATCCTGTCGTATCCGCTTCATCCGCCACGCCGGTCGGGAGAGCTGCGGACGGCGCACCTGCCCCAGCTCCGGACACCCGCGATGTTCGTCCAGGGCTCACGTGACCCGTTCGGCTCCGTGACCGAGATGGAGGAAGCGTTGCGATTGATTTCCGCGCCGACGGCGCTGATGACCATCGACGGCGTGGGCCACGACCTCATGGCGCGTGGTGGTCGGTCGGGCGATCGTGTGGGCGAGATCGCGCGAAGGTTTGTCGAGTTCGCTACCTCGGATTATTCATGAACGCTCGCCGTCAATCGAGCGCGTGGCGTCGCGGGCCAGCCGGGTCGGTGAGGGGCCTCTGACCACGAGGCCCTTTGACCGATGACCCGCGAGCCGTTCCCACTCGTGGCCCGATTGCCCTCGATCGCACGCTACGGGAACGGGTCCGCCGGCCCCCCACCGACCCGGCCGGCCCGCGGCAACACGCTGTCCCCGGCCTCGGTCGTTCATCGATGGTCCGCGCGCATGATTCATGAACGTCTGGACCAGGGTCGGCCGGTGAC
>JBGPTW010000247.1:0-5628 GCA_041490825.1 Methylomirabilia bacterium
ACGCCACCGGCGGGGGGGGGGGGGGGGGCGCCGGGGGGGGGGGGGTGGGGGGGGGGGTAGGGGGCCGGGGCCCGGGGGGGTGTGATGTTGGCCCCCCAGCCCCCCCGCCCCCCACCCCCCGCCAGCCTCCACCGCCCGCCCTCCTTCACGTCTCATGACCGCGAATGTCGTCAACATCGTCATGGGCGGGCTGTTCCACGCCTCCATCCTTTTCTTGGTGTCCGCCGGGCTGCAGGTCGTGTTCGGCGTGCAGAAGATCTTCAATCTGGCCTGCGGCTCCTTCTATGCACTGGGCGCCTACGTCGGCATCTCCGCTGTCCAGGCGTTCTCCGGAGCCGGCGGGCCACCGGCGCTGTTCATCGTGCCGCTGGCGGTCGCCGGGCTCGCTGTGGGCGCCGTCGGCGTCGTGGTCGAGCGCGGGCTGCTCAGCTTCATCTACGACCGCGATGAAACGTTCCAGCTCCTCATGACGTTTGCCGTCGTGCTCATGATGGAAGACGTGATCCGCATGACGTGGGGCACGGCGCCGCGGTCGACCGCCAGCCTGTATCTCGTGTACGGCCAGGCGCAGGTCCTCGGCGCCACGGTACCGGTCTACAACCTGCTGGTGATGGCGGCGAGTCTCGCGATCGCGCTGGCCATCGGCTGGCTTCTCACGCGCACGGCGTTCGGCCGCATCATCCGGGCCGCGGCGGACAATCGCGAAATGGCGGAGGCGCTCGGCGTGGACATGCGCCGCGTGTACATGAAAGTCTTCACGCTCGGCACCGCGCTCGGCACGCTGGGCGGGGCGCTCGTGATCCCCGCCACCGCGGCGATGAGTGAGATGGGCGTCGAGTTGATCGTCGAGGCCTTCGCGGTCGTCGTGATCGGCGGTCTCGGGTCCATGCGGGGCGCGCTCGTGGGCGCCCTCGCGGTCGGCATCCTGCGGGCGATCGCGATCGCGGTCTACCCCGAGCTCGAGATGCTCCTGATCTATCTCATCGTGATCGCGGTCCTCGTGATCCGGCCGCGCGGCCTTTTCGGGGGCGCCGCCGCTTGAGCGGCCGGATCACGCTGGCGGCTGCATTCGCCGCCGTGCTCGTCGCCCCGCTCGTGGTCCCGACGTATCACGCATTGTTGATGCTGCCCTTCATGGCGTACGCGGTCGTCCTGCTCGGGCTGAACTTGCTCTTCGGCTACACGGGCCTCGTCTCCTTCGGTCACGCGCTGTTCGTGGGCCTGGGCGCCTATGCAGGCGCGTTCCTCACGGGACGCTTCGGGGTGCGATCGTTCGAGGTGATGCTGCTGACCGCCGCTCTGCTCGGAGCGCTGGTGGCCGCGCCGGTCGGCGCGCTGTGCGTCCGTTACGTCAAGATCTACTTCGGTATGCTGACGCTCGCGTTCGGCATGGTGTTCTACACCTTCCTGTTGAAGTTCTATCGGTTGACGGGCGGCGACGAAGGGATGCCCGTGCTCCGACCGCTGCTGCTGGGGCGAGATCTCGGCGCGATACCGAAGACGGACTATCTCGTCGGTCCTTACTACTACTACGCCCTTGGCGTCCTCGTCGTGGCCGGGGCGCTCATGTGGCGCGTCGTGCACTCACCGTTCGGCCTCTGTCTCCGGACGATCCGCGACAATCCGGCCAAGGCCGAGACACTCGGCATCAGCGTCGCGTGGTACCGCTGGTACGCGTTCGTGATCTCCGCGGTCTACGCTGCCGTGGGCGGCGCCCTGCTCGGGCCGCCCACCGGCAACGTCGATCCGACGCTCGTCTACTGGACGCATTCCGGCAACATGGTGTTCATGACACTGCTCGGCGGCTTCTCGAGCTTCTTCGGACCCGTGCTGGGCGCCTTCGTCTTCATCTATCTTCAAGACTTCGTGATGTCCGTGGTGCCGTACTGGCGGTTGATCTTCGGGGCAATGCTGGCGGTGATCGTCATCTTCGCGCCCGGAGGATTGATGGGTCTCTTCGCGCGGAAACCTGCGAAGGCGAGACCCGCGAGCTCTCAGGGCACGGGCGAGACGCCCACCATCTCGACACAGCCCACCCACGCGGGTGGCGGGCGAGCGGATCCCGCTCCGACCACGCTCGCTCCAACACTGCCCGCGACAACACTCCCGGCGAGGGCACTCCCCGCGAGAACAATTCTCCGTGCCGACAATGTCCGGAAGCTCTACGGCGAATTTTGCGCGCTCGATGGCGTGACGCTGTCCATCGACGACGGCGAGTTCGTCTCGATCATCGGACCGAACGGCGCGGGCAAGTCGACGCTGATCAACGTGCTGACGGGTACGCTGCGGCCCACGGCAGGGCGTGTGCACTTCAACGGCCGCGACATCACCGGCGTCGGACCCGCCCGCCTCGCGCGGCTTGGCATGGCGCGAAGCTTTCAGCTCGTGCAGATCTTTCCCGACCTCACCGTGCTCGAGACGTTGCAGGCGGCGGTCGTGTCCCGGCTTCGCCGGGGAACCCGGATGCTGGGTTCCTTGGCGCACGATCGCGCGATCCAGCACGGCGCCCTCGAGCTGGCCGAGCTGTTCGACTTCGGCGACAAGCTCCACGTTCCCGCGCGCCATCTCGCCCAGGGCGACAAGAAGCTGCTCGACATTGCGTCCGCGTTCGCGCTACGCCCCGAGATCATCCTTCTCGACGAACCCACCAGCGGGGTGAGCACCGCCGACAAGACGGCCATCATGGAGACGCTGGTCTCGGCGTCGAAACAGGTGGGGCTCCGCGCCATCATCCAGGTCGAGCACGACATGGACATCGTGTTCGGATACTCGGACCGGATCATCGCGCTCCACCAGGGCAAGGTGCTCGCGGATGCGCCGCCCGAGACGATCCGCGCCGACGTCAACCTCGTCGATATGGTGATCGGGCGGGGCGCGGTGGCGCGCTGACGCGATGCTGACAATGACCGGGGTCGACGTCTTCATCCAGGCCAGTCACATTCTGCGATCGGTCTCGCTCGAGGTGGGTCACCGAGAAGTCGTCTGCCTCGTGGGTCGGAACGGCGCGGGCAAGACCACGACGCTTCGCACCATCATGGGGTACCTGCGGCCTCACCAGGGGCGCGTGGAGCTGCACGGCCACGCGATCCATGGCCGGCGCACCCACGAGATCGCCATGCTGGGCCTCGGCTACGCGCCCGAGGACAGCGGCATCTTCCCCGACCTCACGGTGGCGGAGAACATCGAGATCTCGACGTGGACGCGGCCAACCGGCCGCTCCGCCGCCGAGCGGATCGATCTGGCCTATCGCGTGTTTCCGGTGCTGCGACGCTACGCAGCGCGCAAGGGTCCCGAGATGAGCGGCGGCGAGCGGAAGATGCTCTCCATCGCTCGCGCGCTCGCGCTCGATCCGGATATCTTGTTGCTGGACGAGCCGTTCGAGGGACTCTCGCCTTCGATCATTCCGGCAGTGAGCGAGGGCATCACGGAAATCACCCGGCTCGGTCACGCGATCCTGATCGCAGAGTCGAACATTCATCACGTCCCGGCGTACACGAGCCGGCTCTACGTGATCGAGCGCGGCGAGATCATCTTCGCGGGCCACCCCGCCGACGCGTATCGCGATCCTCGCCTCGCCCGCATAACGCAGTACGAGCCGCAGGACGTCGCGGGCGTCCCGCCCCGCCGGCCGAGGCGAATAACGTAGCTGGAGGTATGACATGACGCTTCCGCTCATCCCGACGGCGGTCGTCGGCTCTCACGGCAAACCCGGCTGGTGGTTCACGGCAGTCAAAGCGTACGAGGCCGGCGACTTCGGACCCGCCGATCTCGAGGAGATGTTCGACGACGCCGCGACTGCCGCCATCCGCGACATGGAAGAGGCGGGTCTCGATATCATCACCGACGGCGAAGTGCGGCGTGTCGACGGCTACGTCGACTCCTACTACGCCATCATCAACGGGATCGAGGCCCTTCCGGTGCGGCGAAAAGCCGGACCCTGGGGCTACGATCAGCAGACGCGCTACGAGGCGACGGGACGCATCGACACGCCACCCGGCGGGCTCGGCATCGTCAAGGAGTTCGAGTACCTCAAGGTCCGGACGTCACGCCACACGAAGGCGACGTGCGCCGGGCCGCTCACTTTCGGCTCGCGCATCCATCCCGGGAAGATCTACAAGGGCGTCGTCGACGTGGCCGAACGCTTCGCGGAGGTCATCAATCAGGAATTGAAGGCGCTCGTGGCGGCCGGCGCGGAGTTCATCCAGCTCGACGAGCCCGCGCGCGGCAACGTCTCCGGCGAGGAGATGGCGCGGCTCTTCAACATGGCGACCGACGGCGTGAAGGCGAGACTTGCGTTCCACATTTGCTTTGGCAATCGCTTCGGCCGCTCGCGATTTCCACGCACCTACGCGCCGTACTTCCCCGGCCTGCTGAAGGCGCGCGCCGACCAGCTCGTGCTGGAGTTCGCCGGGCGCGAGCTGGCCGAGCTCGACCTCTGGCAGAAATATGGGAATGGCCGCGAGCTCGGCGCCGGCGTCATCGATGTGAAGGGCTTCAATCAGGACACGGCCGAGGACGTGGCGGGCCGGATCCGTCGCGTCCTGCACGTCTGCCCGGCCGAGAGGCTGACGGTGAATCCGGACTGCGGCTTCGGCTGGAGTCCGCGCTACATGTGCAACCAGAAGATTCGCGCGCTCGCGGCGGGCGCGGCGATCGTGCGGAGCGAGATCACCGGCAAGCGCTGATGCCCGCGCTCCGGCGCGCGATTTCGAGAGCGTCAGTCGCTCGACACATCGTCGAAACGCGGACAGCCGTCGTCGCGAACCCAACGTGCGTCGACAGTCGGCGGTCCCCGTAACTCTACTGAACGCTCGCGCACGCGACGGGGCTCGTCACGCTTGCTGCGGGATACGCCGGGTACGGTTCTTGCTAGGTCGCTTACCCGCAATGCTTCGAATCCTGGTCGTCGAAGACGATGCCCCGCTTCGTGAGACGATCGCCACGGTGCTGTGCGCCGATGGATTCGAAGTCGATACGGCGTCCGACGGACGCCGGGCGATCGAGAAGCTTCAGGACTCCAGCTTCGATGCGATCGTCGTGGACATCCGCATGCCGGGACTCGACGGTCCCGGGCTCTATCGCGAGCTGGCCGCCCGTCAGCCCGCCCTCCTGCCGCGGATCATCTTCACCACCGGCGACGTCCTCAGCGACTGGGTGCGGACGTTCCTCGAAGCGGTCGGCGGTCAGCAGCTCTACAAGCCGTTCGACATCGAAGACATGCGGCGCGCGATCCGAAGCGTCGTGGAGAAGGGCGCCGCTAGCGAGAGGCGAGCCTGCGGCGCCCCGTGAAGGGCGCCGCCCGCGACCCGCGAGCCTGCGGCGCCCCGTGATGGACGCCGCTAGCCCGGATTATTCACGAACGATCGCGCGCGAGCCGCCGAAACCGAGCGCCGGGCTGGGGATCGCCCCGGAATTCCGCGAGCTGATGGCGCCAGCGCCGAAACGCTGGGGAACGCGGTCAGGGGCGTGGGTGTCCAGTCGTGGAACGAAGCCACCGGAATTCCGGAGCGCTCCCCCGCCCGACACTCGGCCTCGGCGGCCGCCGCGCGCGAGGCTCTGGGGCGTCGGCGCGCTCGCGATGACGGCGCGCCTACGAAGCCGGAATCGCGCCACGGAAGACCGCGAGCG
>JBGPTW010000248.1:0-5456 GCA_041490825.1 Methylomirabilia bacterium
CCCGTAGCGTGCGATTGAGGGCAAGCAGGCTGAGAGTGGGAACGGCTCGCGGGTCATCGGTCAAAGGGCCTCGTGGTCAGAGGCCCCTCACCGACCCGGCCGGCCCGCGGCAACTCGCGCTCGATTGACGGCGAGCGTTCATAAATAATCCAGGCTAGCATCGTCGCATGAACGACGCCTACGGGTTGCCCGTGACCACCGTGTCCACCGAGGCCCTCGGAGTGTATGGCCGCGCGGTCGAGTCCGCGCTCGGCTGGAAAGCGGACGCGCTCGACCTCTTCCGTGAGGCGACCCGTCACGATCCGGCGCTCGCCGTGGCTCACGCCGGGGCCGCCGCGTGTCTCTTCCTCGAGGAGCGCTTCGGAGAGGCGCGGGCGGCGAGCGACGCGGCGCGGGCCGCGGCGACGCCGGCCGTCAGCGATCGCGAGCGCAGCTACGTCGCGTCCGTGACGCTGTGGACCGCCGGGAAGGTGCCGGAGGCCGAGCGCGCGATGCGTGACCACGTCAGCCGGTTTCCGCGAGACCTGCCCATCGTCCAGCGTCTGTACTTCGTGTTCTTCTGGCAGGGAAAGTTTCCGGAGATGCTCGAGGCCACCACCGAGCTGATCCGGCATCACGCGTCCAGCTCGTACATGATGGGCATGCACGCCTTCGCGCTGGAGGAGGCCGGACGATGCGACGAGGCGGCCCGGCTCGCCGAGCGCGCCCTCGCCGCCAACGGCGACGACGCCTGGTCGGTGCACGCGCTCGCTCATGCCCTCTACGAAGGCGCAGAGTTCGATCGAGGCGTCGGCGTGCTGCCGCGGGCGATCGCGCCGTGCTCGGGCCTGAACTGGTTTCAGAACCATCTGTGGTGGCATCTCGCGTTGATGCATCTGTCGCGAGGCGAGTACGAGCGCGCCTCGGACCTGTCGCGCGAGCGATTCGAGCGAGAGCCGTCGTCGATTGCCGGCGACCTCCACGACTCGATCTCGTTGCTCTGGCGTCTGGAGCTGTCCGGCCGGCCGGTGGGCGATCGCTGGAAACCGCTGGCGGCGATCGCGCGGGATCGGATGGCGCGGACGGGGCTCCTGTTCCACGTCGCGCACGTCGCGATGGCGCTGGCCGGGGCGCGAGACTGGGCGTCCACCGAGAAGCAGGTCGCCCTGCTCCGCGAGCGGGCGCCGAAGGATCCGACCGGCCTCCTTGGCGACATCACCGTGCCTCTGGTGGAAGCGATTCATGCGTTTGCCGGCGGCGACTACGCGCGAACGATCGAGAAGATCGAGCCGCTTCGGCCGCGCATCGTCGAGCTTGGCGGGAGCCGCGCCCAGCGCGACGTGTTCCACGACACGCTGCTCGAGGCGTGTTTCCGCGCGGGCGACATGGACCGCGCCGAGCGGCTGCTGACCGAGCGCGTCGCGCGGCGCCCCGATCACTACTGGACGTCGCGCCGCTCAGCGTAGCGAAGTTCATCGAGCGGAGGTCGGCAGGGCGCCGTGTGGGGCAGACCCGGTGGCTCGAAAACCGAACTCGCCCCTGGGTCTGCCCCACACGGCGCCCTGCCGACCTCCGCTCAGGCTTCGCGATACCAGTACGCGAGGTTCCAGAGCGTCGAGTCCCAGCCGGACGGCGCGACGCCGCCGAGCTTGGTGGCCGCGGCGCCCGCGCCGTTGCGCCAGATCTGCGGGACGACCACCGCGTGCGCGAAGACGAGATCGTTCATCTGGATAAAGAGCGCTGCCCGCTTGACCGGATCGAGCTCGACTTCAGCCGCCGTCCACAGCCGGTCGTAGTCGTCGTGGCGCCAGCGCGTGATGTTGCGGCCCGCCCACTTGTTCGACTTCTGCGAGGCCTCGGTCGACAGGAATTGATTCATGAAGTATTGCGGGTCGGGTGACCCGAGGCCGACGTTGTACATCTGCATGTCCGCGAAGAAGTGGCCGTAGGTGTCAGGATTGGCCGCATCCGAGGCGAAGAACACCGATGCCACCACGGACTTGATCTCGACGTCGATGCCGGCCTTCGCGCACGCCTGCTTCACGATGGCCTGATTCTTCTGGCGCACCGAGTTCGTCGACGTCTGGAACACCAGGCGGATCCTGCGTCCGTCCTTGCCGAGGCGCACGCCATCGGGACCGCGACGATACCCGGCTTCGTCGAGCAGACGGTTGGCCTTGTCGACGCTGAACTCCCAGCGCGTGTTCTTCGATCGAAAGCGGCTCGGCGCGTTCAGGAAGTTCGACGTCGCCTGGCCGGTTTGCCCGTAGAGCTCTTCCGAGATCGTCGCGCGGTCCACCAGCAAGACCATCGCCTGGCGAAATTTCAAATCCTGGAAGAGCGGATGCTTGCTCTTGACGCTCGCGCGCTCGCCGTCGACCTCGGTCCACGGATCCGTCTGGTTGAGCTGGATGTGCTCGATGCCGCCGGTGGTCCAGGTGATCAGTCGGCCCTTGCCGCTCTCGGCCAGCCGCTTGAGCACCTCCCATTCGACCTGCATGTTCCAGGCGTAATCGATCTCGCCGGTCTGGAGCACCGCGCGGGCGGCCGACGGCGCGTCGCCGCCGCCCTTCAGCTCGACGACGTCGAAGAACGGACGATTTGAGACGTGATAGGCCGAGTTGATCTCGTAGCGCACGGCGTCGCCGGGCTTGAAGTCGGCGACGCGATAGGGACCGGTGCCGATCGGTTTCAGGTTCTGCGGCGCATTGCGCGACGTCGCGCCCTTGTAGCTTGCGAAGAGGTGCTTCGGCATGACGTAGCCGCGCACGCCGAAGAACGCGTCGTACCAGTAGGCCCGCGGTTCCTTGAAGACGACCTTGACCGTGTGATCGTCGAGCTTGTCGATGCGATCGATCTCCCGGTATGACGTCACGGTCACGGCCGCCGTCGCGGGATCCGCGGCGTACTCCCACGTGAAGATCACGTCGTCGGCGGTGAATGGCTTGCCGTCGTGCCACTGCACGCCTTTCTTCAGTCGCCACGTGACGCTCTTGCCGTCGGCCGAGAGACCACCGTTCTGCAGCGTCGGGATCTCGGCCGCGAGGATCGGCACGAAGTTGCCATCCGGATCGAACGCGGCCAGCGGCTCGCTGACGGGCCGACACGCGTCCTGATCCTTGGTGCCGGTGGCGAAGTGGCCGTTCAAGAGCGTCGGCGCCTGCCACCACAGCAATCGGAGACGACCACCCCCACCGCGTCGTGTCGGCGCGAACGCCGGTCGAGGCTGCGCCGTCGCGATGCCGGCGGACGTCGACAGGTGGCTGACCATCGGCGCGGTGAGGCCGAGGCCCAGCATCGTCCGGACGAACGTTCGCCGCGAGACGCGGCCGGCCTTCACGTCACCGAGGAGATTCCGGATCTCGCGTGCGTCCATCGGGCCTCCTACGTCAGAGGGTTCGTCCAGTCCTCAATGCGTGAGGACTTTGTGTGGATCGAGCGCGTCCCGCAGCCCGTCACCGATGTAGTTGATCGAGAGCACCGTGAGAAAGATGGCCAACCCCGGGAAGATCGCCCAGTGGGGCGCGAAGTCGAGGTTGTCCTTGGCGTCGGACAGGATGCGTCCCCAGGTCGGGATGTCGGGCGGGAAGCCGAGCCCGAGGAAGGACAGCGTCGATTCCGCGATGATCGCCGCCGCGACATCGAGCGACGCCGCCACGATCACCGGCCCCATCGCGTTCGGCAGGATGTGGCGCACGACCTGGCGACCCGGCGCGGCGCCGAGCCCACGCGCCGCCTCGACGAACTCCTTTTCCCGGAGCGACAGGAACTGCGCCCGCACCAGGCGCGCCACCGGCATCCAGCGCAGCCCGCCGATCACGACGACGATGAGGACGAAGACGCCCGCTTCGGGGCCGAGGCTTTTCTTCAAGATGTCGCGGAACAGATAGATGACCAGCAGCAATAGCGGCAGCTGGGGCAGCGAGAGGAAGAGATCAGTGATGCGCATGAGCGCATGGTCGGTGACACCGCCGACGTGACCGGCGGCGGCGCCGATGGCCGTGCCAGCGCTGATCGCGATCAGCATCGCCACGACCCCGACGGCTAACGAGATCCGGCCGCCATAGAGCATGCGAGCGAGAACATCCTGACCGAGATCGTCGGTGCCGAACGGATGCGTCCAGGATGGCGTCTTCAGCTTGGCCTTGAAGTCGATCTCGTCGATCGGCACCCGGTAGACGAAGGGCCCCGCGATCACCGCCAGGACCATGACGAGCAACGCGACGGTTCCCGCCATCGCGAGCCGGTGACGGCGGAAGCGGCGCCAGGCGTCGCGCCAGAGCGAGTCCGAGGGCCGGGATTGCGCCACCGTCAGCCGCCCGGCGACGGCCTCGGAGGCATCGCGCCGAGCCTCAGCGATACGCGATGCGCGGGTCGAGCCAGCCATAGACGAGATCGGCGACGAGATTGAACAGCACGACGAGACACGAGAAGACGAACGTGATCGCCATCACCACCGGCGTGTCGTTCGACAGGATGGACCCGATCAGCAATGAGCCGATCCCGGGGATGCGGAAGATCTGCTCGGTGATGACGGCGCCCGTGAAGATCGCCGGAATCTGGAGCCCGACCAGCGTGACGACGGGGATCAGCGCGTTCCGTACGACGTGCTTGATGATGGTCTTCCGCTCCGACAGCCCCTTCGCGCGCGCCGTGTTGACGTAGTCGAGCCGGACCACCTCGAGAACGGCCGACCGCATGAAGCGCGTCAGCGACGCGCCCTGGAACAATCCCAGCACCGCGATCGGCATGACGCCCTGCTTCAGGTTGTCCCACACCCAGCGCAATCCCGTGGCGCTGATGTCCGAGCGATAGATGAACGGCAGCCAGTCGAGATAGATGCTGAAGAAGAGGATGAAGAGCAGGCCCGTGAAGAACGTCGGCAGCGAGAATCCGATGAACGCGAGCGTGGTGGCGACCTGATCGAAGAACGAGTACGGACGGATGGCCGAGTACACGCCAACGGGGATCGCGACGCAGAGACCGAGCAGCTGCGCGGTGCCGAGCACGAAGAGCGTCGTCGGAAGGCGCTGCACGATGAGCGTGTCGACGTTCACGCGGCTGACGAAAGAAAACCCCCAGTCGCCGCGCAGCATCGACGTGAACCAGCGGGCGTAGCGGATGGGAATGGGATCGTCGAGGCCGAACTGGGCGCGCAGGTTGAGGCGCACTTCGGGGGGAACGTTCGGGTTCGTCGCGAGCTCCTCGAACGGATCCCCCGGCGCGAGCGCGAGAACGGTGAAGAGCACCAGGCTAATCCCGAGCAAGGTCGGGATCGCGATGATGACCCGGCGAACGAAGTATCTGGACATTTTACGTGGGGGCCTCGAAATGGCCCCCACACCCCCATTCGCTCGGAGCGCCCCGGGGAACCCGTGGCGCTCCTCGACCCCCCCATTCGCTCGGAGCGCCCCGGGGAACCCGTGGCGCTCCTCGACCCCCCCATTCGCTCGGAGCGCCCCGGGGAACCCGTGGCG
>JBGPTW010000249.1:0-5092 GCA_041490825.1 Methylomirabilia bacterium
AGGGCAACCCGGTCGTGAGTGGGAACGGCTCGCGGGTCATCGGTCAAAGGGCCTCGTGGTCAGAGGCCCCTCACCGACCCGGCCGGCCCGCGACGCCACGCACTCGATTGATGGCGTTCGTTCATGAATAATCCGCGCCTAGACCTGGAGCTTGCAGGCGCCTCCGGGGCCGCTGGCATCTCCCGGCGTGCCCGTCGGGCTCAGCGTCTTCACCGGGGTGGTCCGGTACTCGCTGCCGACTTTCTGAACCTGACGGATGTACAGAGGGTGCACCACGGCGTGGTTGCGACCGAACGAGCACTCGCCGCGGGGGCTCGTCCACTTCCGCTTCTCGATCGCGGCGATCATCCGGTCGGTGTCCGGCACTCCTCCTGCGCCATCGAGTCCATGGACGATGGACGTCCCCACGTCGTACCCGAGCACGTGACCGTCGTCGGCGTGCTCGTCCGGGGCGAACTTCTTCAGCGCAGCGAGGAACTCCTGGTTCTCCTTCGTGCCGAGCCAGTGCGACCAGTGGAACACGTCGTAGTAGCCGACGGCGGCGTCCCCCATCGCCTTGGCCTGGATGTCGCTGAACCCGCCGATCGACTGGACCATCACGATGCCGTCGCGCTTCAGCCCGAATTCCTCCATCTGCTTGGTGAGGTTCACGAGATCGCTACCGCCGACGAACCCGGTCACGACTTTCGGCTTCGCGGTCTTGATCTGGGCGAGATAGGGCGCCCACTCGCTGTTGGGGAACGGCGCGAAGGCGGTGCCCACGATGCGCGCGCCCGCCTTCTTCAGATCCAGCTCCATGTAGTGCACGACGTCGCGTCCCGTGGAGTAGTCGGAGCCGATCATGAACACGTCCTTGCCGAGCGTCTCGACGATCCACGGCGACCCGGGCGCGCTCACGCTCCACACCGTGTGGCCGACCATGAACGTGAACGTGCTGCAGTTCTCGCCGGCGATCTTCACGTTGCCGCCGTAGACGAGCAGCATCAGCTTCTGCTTGGTCTTGCAGTACTCGGAGACGGCGAGCGCCTCGTGCCCGGCGATCGGCCCGACGAGGACGTCCACCCCGTCCTTCTCGATGAGCTTCTGCGCTTTCTGCACGGCGACGTCGGGTTTGACCTGGCTATCCTCGATGAAGTACTTCACGCGGTCCTTGTACTTCGACTGCGCGAACGCGAGCCGGATGCCCGTCTCGCTCCGCTTGCCCGTGACGGAGAACACCCCGGAATACGCGGAAACGATTCCGACCTTGATCTCGCGGCTCTGTGCGCGCGCGACGGCCACGGGGCCAAGCACGCTGGCTACGGCGGCCGTTCCGGCTGCGTGGAGAAACTCACGTCGCGTCGTCATCGCTGTGCCCTCCCGATCGGGATGCCCGCGCGCGCGGCCAGTCGCACCACCTTGTCGAGCAGGTATCTCCGCTGGCCTCCGAGCGTGCGCACCGACGGGAGCTTCCCCTCCCGGCTCCAGCGCGACACCGTGTTGGGCGCGACGGAGAAGATGCGCGCGACGTCGATGCGCGTGAGGATGTGTTTGTTCTGTTTCACCTGCTTGCTCACTTTGGGCGCTCTGGTGCGTAAGGCTATTGGGCGGCAGTCGATGGAGCAATTGGACGCTTGGGGCATTTTCGTGATGCGAACGCCTCAGGTGTGAACGACATCGGCATCTTTGCTCGGAGCCGGATGCCACAAGTCGCGGAGACCGGGGAGGGAGCTCCGGCTACAATGTCTCGCGTCGTCCGGTGTTGTTGGAAATGGAGCTGACGCGGATGCAGGACTACTGGAAGGGGCACTGACATTTCCCCATCAAACGAGACACCACCACCGGGTTTCTCCCGCACGACTCGCCCGTGGAGCTCGGCGATCGAACGGATGCTGGAGCGCGTGCAGGACACGATGGCGCACGTGACAGAGGGCTTCCCGCACTGGGCCGATCCGGAGACAGGCCGATGGGCCACGACGCCCGATGGCGACTGGACTGGCGGCTACTGGATCGGGATGCTCTGGCTGGCGGCCATGGCCACAGGCGAAGCGCGCTACCGTGCGTCGGCGGCGTCCTTCGCCGAGCGCTTGCGCGCGAAGATCGGCGTGGAGACGGTGTTCAAGTCGTTTCCGGTGTACTACGGTGCCGCGCTGGGGGCGATCCTGCATGACGCGCTGGAGCCGCGAGAGATCGCGGTGCAGACCGCTTCGAGTCTGGCGCGTCTGTACGCGCCCGCCCTCAAGCTCATTCCCCTCGGCGCCCAGGCCGAAGAGGGCGCCCACATCGGCAACACCGAGACGAGCATCGATAGCCTGCAGGCGGCAACCTTGCTGTTCTGGGCGGCTGGAGCGACGGGTGACACGAGGCTCCGCGAGGCTGCGACGAACCATGCGGAGACCGTGATCCAACTTCACCTCCGGTCCGACGGATCGTTCATCCAGTCAAGTTCACTCGACGCCGCCACGGGCCGGCTCGTCCGCCACTACACGCACAAGGGCGTGAGCGACACGAGCACGTGGGGCCGCGCGCAGGCGTGGGGCATGCTGTTCTCAACGCAGAGCTGGTTGGCCGATCGGCAGCGCGAGCGATGGATCGCGGCGGCCGTGCGCGGCGCCGATTGGTGGCTCGCCCACGCACCGGCCGACCACGTGGCCTTCTGGGACTTCGACGACCCAGCCATTCCAAACACGGAGCGCGACACCGCCGCCACCGCGATCGCGTTGGCGGCATTCCTCAAGCTCGCGCGCGTCGCGCCGTCAGAGGCAGGACGCGCGCGCTATCGCGAAGCAGCCGACGCGACGGCGCGTGTGCTGGTGGAGAGCTACCTCACGCCCACGCGCCCGGGCGACAGGCGCACGCCGGGGATGCTCATCGAAGCCTGCTTCAACAAGCGCCCGGACGCGCGGCCGCAAGACCGCGCGAACCGCTGCGAGTTCATCGTGGGAAGCTACTATCTCTTCGAGAGCCTGCTGGTGCTGGACGGCCGTCTCGATCCGCTGCGCGTCTAGTTGTGAAGAAGACGTTGGAGTTCCGGGCGCGTTCGGGCGTGTCGGCCAACGCTGCGGAAAACTTGGTGAGCCGTGTGGGATTCGAACCCACGACCCCTGATTAGAAGTCCGTTCAAGCGCGTTTTCGGCCGTCTCGCTCCGTCGCACTCCGTCGTGCTCTATCGCCCGTATCTTCGCGTGATAGCGCCGCGATCGGCACGGGGCCGGGTGAGTGGTTGAGGACAGCGTGCGACCGGTGATGCTGGCCGAGTCGCACCGGGAGTAGCACCGGAAAAGCGGTTGGCAGCGACGACCCCGGCCGGACATGCCGAGCGTCCGCCCGTAGCAAGTCACGGCTCCAGAGACTTTCCCCCGGGCATGGGCATCGACAGAAATACCGTCGTGGTGTTACCGACCGACGGACTGCTCCACCTGGCGGACACGCCGGGACAGCGTGGTGAGGATCTTCATGGTCAACGCCGGCGCTTCGTGCAGCAGCGTCGTGAAGTGACGCCGTCTGATCACGAGGAGCCTGATCGCCGTCTCGGCGATGACGGTGGCCGAGCGCGGGCCCTCATCGAGGAGACTCATCTCGCCGAAGAAGTCGCTCGGGCGGAGTTGCGAGCGCCTGCCGTCCGGAACCTCGACGCGGGCGGAACCATCGAGGATCATGAAGAACTCCTCGCCCGCCTCGCCGACCCGGGTCAGCACCGTGCCCGCCGGCGCGTCGAGTACCTGCGCGATCCGAGCCACTTCGCGCAGCTGCCGCATCGTGCAGTCCTGCAGCAGCGGGACCTCCTGTAGGCGCTCCATCTTCGAGTCCCGCGCCATGCGGGATCCCGAGAGCACCGGCCGCGGCGTGTCCCTGACGTCGTACGCGTCCATCATCCGGCTGACGAATTCCATCATGTCCTCCCACGCCAGGATGCTGCAGCGCCTATGGGACGACCTCGTCCGCCGGCACCAGTACCGACCGCGGGATGGTCAGGCCGAGCGTTTTCGCGGATTTGACATTGACGACGAGCTCGAACTTTGTGGCCTGCTCGAGCACCACGAGAACACCAATGGCGGGCCTGATCTTCACGTACGCCTCCACGGCGACGGTGGAACAGGGCGAAGGTAGACCCGGAACACCCGGAACGCAACCGGCCGCCGGATCCGCTCTAAATCTGCGGGACTTAGTTTACTTCCCGGCGCGAAACTGACAGTGCCGTGGTCCCGCCTGCCGCCTTCCTCGCCCGGCGCTTCGCCCAGTAGGCCTTCATCCGGAGACCCACCGCTCTCCGCTGGGCTGGACTCATGCGGCGGCGTCCCGTCCGCTGGCTTCGATCCCGATTGGCCCAGCACGGCGTGAATCGAGCGGAGCTGGTGGTCGATGCGGGAGCGTTCGGCCTCGAGTTGCGCGAGCGCCTTCTCGAGGGTCGCGGTTCGCGTTTCGGAGGCGCCTTGCGATGATCTTATTTAAAGTGACAAGGCCTTGAGTTATAAGCGTTTCTCTGTAACTTCTTGACAAGATAGCACTCATCGACTATGAGTGCTAACAGTATGCTAACAGTATGAGTGCTGACAGAGTCCGGCGGATTTGTGCTCGCCGGAGTTTATGGAATTCCGAAATCCGAAGGAGGGACCCGGCCAATGAAGATTCGTCCGTTGCACGATCGCCTGCTGGTGGAGCGGCTCGAGGAGAAGGAAGTCAAGAAGGGCGGGATCATTATCCCGGACACGGCCAAGGAGAAGCCCCAAGAGGCCAAGGTGATCGCCGTCGGTGACGGCAAGGTCACCGACGAGGGCAAGAAGATCCCGCTCGACGTGAAGGCCGGGGACAAGATCCTGTTCGGGAAGTACTCCGGCTCCGAGGTGAAGATCGACGACAAGGAGTATCTGATCATGCGCGAGGAAGACGTCCTCGCCATTCTCGAGTAAGGAGGGAGCCGAGCGATGCCAAAGCAGCTCAAGTTCAACGAGGAGGCCCGGGCGGCGCTGCTCCGGGGCGTCAACATCATGGCGCAGGCCGTGAAGGCCACGCTGGGGCCGAAGGGCCGCAACGTCGTCATCGACAAGAAGTTCGGCAGCCCGACGATCACCAAGGACGGCGTCACCGTCGCCAAGGAGATCGAGCTCAAGGA
>JBGPTW010000250.1:0-5082 GCA_041490825.1 Methylomirabilia bacterium
CACTGATCGACATCATTCGGCGCGAGGCTGCGGACATCGTCAAGGTGAAGGTGATGAAACAGGGCGGGCTGCTCCGCACGCGATCCATGGTCGACTGTGCCGCTGCGGCCGGCTTGCGCGTGGTGATCGGCCATGGTTTTGGGCTCACGCTGAGCACGCTGGCCGAGGTCGCGATCGCGGCAACGAGCGCCGCGGTGTTGCCGGGATGCGAAGCGGTCGGCCCGCTCAAGATGGCGGCAGACGTCGTCGGCGAGCCGCTCGATCTTGACCACGGCGTCGTGAAGCTGCCGGACGGCCCCGGCCTCGGCGCGACGATCGACGCCGGGGCGCTGGCACAGTACCGCCGGCAAGGGAGGTAGTGATGGCGAAGAACGGATTCCGGGTGATGGACAGCGATCTCCACACGATGGAGCCGGATGACCTCTGGGGTACATATCTCGACGAACCGTTCAAACGCTTCGCGCCGAGATTCACGCGCGCCGCGGCCAATGCCCCGAACCAGCCGACCATCCAGGTCGGTGATTTGATGATCGGCGAGATGAGCATGAGGCCGAAGCCAGCAGCCGCCGGCGCCGATCTACATCGCCGCGCGGTGGCCCGCCATCCCCACAATGCTGTCGCCGCAGCTCGCAAGTACGATGCCGCGTCGCACCTTCAGGCGATGGACATCGAGGGGATCGACGTGGCGGTGCTGTACGGCACCCGCGGACGCCAGGTGCTGATGCACGACGACCTCGATCCGAGCGTGGCGGCCGCGCTGGCTCGCGCCCACAACAACTGGACTCGGGACTACTGTTCGATCGACCCGGCGCGCCTCAAGTTCGCCGCCCAGGTCGCGTTTCATGACCCCAAGCTCGCGGCCGACGAGGCGCGGCGGGCCGTGCGCGAGCTGGGCGCCATCGCCGTGATCGGCAATCCGAACCCGATCAACGGCCGTCACATCCATGATCGGGAATTCGAGCCGCTCTGGGACGCGATCGAAGAGCTGGGCGTGCCGATCGGCTTCCACCCGACAGGCCAGTCATCGCTCCGGGACGACATCGCCCGGCGCTATCTCGACCAGCCGAACGGGCGCGTGATCGCGACCGCCGCGCGCAATCCGGTGGAGCTGATGCTGGCGTTCGGCAGCCTGGCCGCGGGCGGCGTGTTCGACAGGCACCCTCGGCTCCGGTGCGCATTCCTCGAGGGCACGTGCGGCTGGCTCCCGTGGTGGCTGTGGCGGCTCGACGAAGCGTGGGAGAAGTTCGGACCGGGCTCGGACGTCCAGATCGCTGCGCGTCCGAGCGACTATTTCTTCCGGCACTGCTACGTCGCGACCGACGCGGACGAGAAGGTGCTCGCCCAGGTCGTGGCGGCGATCGGCGACGACAACATTGTCGTGTCGACCGACTATCCGCATTCGGACGGGCTCTTCCCCGACGCGATCAACGAGTTCGTGGCGCTGGAGGGTGTGGGCGAAAAAACGAAAGCCAAGATCCTCTGGGACAACTGCGCGCGGCTCTACGGCCTCATGTGACGCTCCCCGGGCCGATGGTATGGCCCACGGGCCGCGCCATCGGCTCACGCCAACACTACTGCGCCTTCGTCAGGTCGACAACGGAGGCCTGGGGTCGCGCGGTTGCGAGAGTATGAGATGGTCGGAAGGAACATATGCGAGCACCGCTGAGACCACTGCCCGAATCGGTGAGCCGCTGGACAACCTGTGTCGGGATGCTGCGCTGGGTCGACGCCATCGCCGCGTGGCTCGGTTGCTGGCTCGTGACGATCGTCGTGCTGCCCGACTGGGACGAGCGCGCGCGCGTCGTCGTCGCAGCTCTGGCGATCGTCGCGGCCGCGCTGGTGCCCGCGTGGCGCGTGCGCTGGCGTCCGGTCAGCGCCGTGGTTGGACTCCGGGTCAGCCGGCGACTCCGGCCCGGCGACCATGCCTGGTACATCCGGCCCGGCGATGCCCGATTGGTGCTCGTCACGGCGCGCCGCCGGCTGCGAGTGGTGATTGCGATGCCGGACCAGGAGCGCGAGGAAGGACTGATCGTCCGCCGCACACGTGTGTTCCTCGTGCCGGCTGAAGGTTAGCTGAAGTTCAATCCTGGTCCGGCTGTGGGAGAATCGAGCCTATGTCGAAGCCGCCCGCGGTGGTTCTGCTGAGCGGCGGGGTCGACTCGACCACCACCGCCGCCGTCGCTCGCGCCGAAGGGTTCGCCGTCCACGCGCTCACGTTCGATTACGGCCAGCGTCACCGTCTCGAGCTGGACGCCTCGCGGCGCGTGGCGGCGAGTCTCGGCGTCGGCGATCACGTGATCTTGCCGATCGATCTGCGGCGCTTCGGCGGCTCGGCGCTCACGAGCGACGTGGCCGTGCCGAAGGGGCGGACCGCCGAGGAGATCGGCCACGGCATCCCGATCACGTACGTCCCGGCACGCAACACGATCTTCCTCGCGTTCGCGCTGGCCTGGGCAGAAGTGCTCGACGCGAACGACATCTTCATCGGGGTCACGCAAATCGATTACTCGGGGTATCCCGATTGCCGTCCGGAGTACATCGAGGCGTTCGCGAGGATGGCCGATCTGGCGACGAAGGCGGGCGTCGAGGGCCGGCAGCGCCTGAGGATCCACACGCCGCTCATCCAGCTCTCGAAGGCCGCGATCATCCGGAAAGGGCTCGAGCTCGGCGTGGACTTCGGCCTCACGCTTTCGTGCTACGACCCCTCGGACGAGGGCGAGGCGTGCGGGGCCTGCGATGCGTGTGTCCTCCGACTGACGGGATTCGCGTACAACGGGCTCCGTGACCCGGTGCGATACCGGCAACCGGCGACACGGCCATGACTTACGCCGTCAAGGAGATCTTCTACACGCTCCAGGGCGAGGGCGCGAACACGGGTCGGCCGGCCGTCTTCTGCCGCTTCGCCGGCTGCAATCTCTGGTCGGGGCGGGAACAGGACCGCGAGACCGCGACGTGCCGGTTCTGCGATACCGAATTTGTCGGGACGGACGGGCCGGGCGGAGGCCGGTTCGACACGGCCGGCGCGCTGGCCGCTGCGGTGGCGCGCGCGTGGCCCAGTCACGAGCGCGTGAACCGGTTCGTGGTGTGCACGGGGGGAGAGCCGCTGCTCCAGCTCGATGACGCCCTCGTGGCCGCGCTCCACCGTGAGGGCTTCGTCATCGCGATCGAGACCAACGGCACGCAGCCGGCGCCGGACGGGATCGACTGGATCTGCGTCAGCCCCAAAGCCGAGGCCGAGGTGCTTCTGGACACCGGCGACGAGCTGAAGCTGATCTTTCCGCAACGAGGCGCCGCCCCGGAGCGCTACGAGCATCTCGAGTTCGATCACTTCTTCCTGCAGCCGATGGACGGGCCCCAGCGCTCGGAGAACACCGCGCTGGCGATTCGCTACTGTCTCGAGCATCCGCGCTGGCGACTGTCGCTCCAGACGCACAAGCTTCTCGGGATCCGGTAAACGGGAGGACGATTCAGCCCTTCACGCCGGCTCCAGCACCGCAGTCGGCACGAAGCTCGGCTGGGCGAAGAGCCGATCGGCCATCACGGTCAGGATCGCGCTCACGCTGAAGACGTTCACGAACTGCGCGTGCAGCACGAATCGCTGCTCGACGAGCCGCACCGCTTCCTTGACGTCGGCGAGGCTCGTCTCCGTACGACCCTCGCGGGCTGCGTGGAGCTTCGCGGCCCATTTCGTGAAGCCGTAGAGCGCGAGCAGCGTGTGATAGCCGCGGAACACGCCGTGCATCGGCGTGAGCGTCTTCCTGAAGACCACGTGGCTCCAGTACTCGCGAAGAAAGCCGTCGGCGCCATCGGCATCGCTGGCGAATCGCACGCGCTGCACCGCGGCCAGGTCGATGCGGCCCTCGTTGGTGACGAGATCCGGAAGCCGGCCGCGCGCCCTCCTGAACTTGAAGTAGTCGGCGTAGAGAGCCGCCACGAGCGCGAAGCGCGACGTCTGCCGCCGGGACAGCCGGAGCCAGGCGTGGAATGGCGCCAGGTACGAGCCCGACGCTCGCCGCGGATAGCGCAGCCCGGCGGCGATCTCGAACAGGCGGCGATAGCCGTCAGCCGCGAGCTGGCCCAGTCCTGACCCGAGTGTTTCCGTCGGCGCCCGCCCCTGAACGCGGGCGCGTCGCTCCACCTGGTGCAGTCCGATACAGACGTTGATCAGCAGGCTTCCGGCGATCAGCGCCAGCGGCAGGGTGTAGTCCCCGCGGCCGAGAATTGCGAGCAGCGCCGATTCGATCGGGCGGTACTCGTCCCAGCCGATGTCGACGCCGGAGTAGAGCGTGATCGGGTCGGGAATCGTGTGGACGCGCGAGCTGCCTCCGAGCACGCCACGAATCTCGGCCTGCTGCTCCACGAGCGTCCGCCCGTGGTGCGAGCGCACAGCCGTGCACGCGAAGGAGACACCGACCGCGATGCCATCCGGCGTCTCCACGAACGAGTAGGGGAACTCGCGACAGACTTGCGGCTTGGCGGCGTAGCCGAGCTGGCGGTGGATCGAGCACTTGGCGTCGGCGGTGAGGAAGACGCACTCGCCGCCGGCCTTGCGCGCGAACGTCACGGTCTCTCCGCTTGCGAGGGGCGCTCGGAGCTTCTCGAACTTCTCCCCCACTGGCAACGTGGCGTCGTGCCGCGGCCAGTCGACCGCTCGCAGCCGCTCGTGCGAGGCGGCGTCCACGCCGATGAGCCAGTCGTTTCGACAGCACGCCCCGGAGTTCTGACAGGTGAAGACGACGTTGTCCGCGAGTTGCAGAGGTCTGGCGAGGTGATGATCCAACGCTAGCCCGCACTATGCATGAACGATCGCGCCCGAGCCGCACGGCGTCGGCGACACGACCGCGAGCGGGGGGCCGGGGGGCGCTCCGGAATTCCGCGAGCTGTCGCCCGCGCGGCGAAACCCAGGGAAAGAATCACGAAGGTCCACGCCCATCCCACGATCGAAGCCAACGGAATTCCGGAGCGGACCCCAGCCCGACACTCGGCCTCGGCGGCCGCCGCGCGAGATGCTCCGGTGCGGGGGCGCGATCGCGATGACGGCGCGCCTACGAAGACGGAATCGCGCCACGGGAGACCGCGAGC
>JBGPTW010000251.1:0-4741 GCA_041490825.1 Methylomirabilia bacterium
CCGCGCTTCGCCCCCGCCTATTACGAAGACGTCGATCTCTGCTTCCAGCTCCGCCAGATCGGCTTCCGCGTCGTCTATCAGCCTCGCGCGCGCGTCGTCCACTTCGAGGGCGCCACCGCCGGCACCGATCTCACCGCCGGCAACCGCACCCTCTTCGTCGAGAAGCATGCGCTAGCCCTCGCGCGCCAGTTTCCGCCCGACGCGCGTCACGTGTTCCGCGCGCGCGACCATCGACCCGGCAAGCGCATCCTGCTCGTCGATCACCACGTGCCGCTGCCCGATCGCGACGCCGGCTCCGCGCGAGTGTTCGCCCTGCTTCGCCTGCTGTCCGAGCTCGGCCACAAAGTCACGTTCGCCGCCGACGGCATGGCTCCCGATTTCGCTCCGGCTCCCGCAGACAGGCTCCAGCAGCTCGGCGTCGAGGTCCTCTTGCCGCCCCTGGCGCTCCCGAGCTACATTGAGGAGCACCTCGAAGACTTCGACCTCTTGATTCTCTGCCGTGTCACCGTTGCCGCGAAGTACCTGCCGGCGATTGCCAGCCGTGAGAACCGTCCACCGGCGATCTTCGACACGATCGATCTCCACTTCCTTCGCGAGTCGCGCCAGGCCGAAGTCGAGGGCAACGCGGCGCTGGCGCGCGAGGCCGAGATCACCAAGAGCTTCGAGCTGCACGTGGCGCGCCTGAGTCACCGCGTGTGGGTCGTGAACCCCTACGAGGCCGAGCTGCTCCGTCGGGAGAACCCCGCGCTGCCGGTCGAGGTGGTGCCACTGATTCAGGAGGTGCGTGACACCGTACCGAAATTTCTCGACCGGCGCGACCTCATGTTCCTCGGTGGCTTTCGGCACGGGCCGAACGAGGACGCGGTGGCCTTCTTCGTCACCGAGATCTTCCCTCGGCTGCGCCGGGAGCTGCCTGGAGTGCGACTGCTGGTGGCCGGCGGCGACCTCACTCCCGCCGTGCGAGCGCTGGCTGCCGACGACGTCGCGATCCTCGGCTTCGTGAAGGACATCAACCCCGTGTTCGATGCCTGTCGCGTTTTCGTGGCGCCTCTGCGCTACGGCGCCGGGCTCAGGGGAAAGATTCTCTACAGCCTCGGCTCTGGGCTCCCCGTCGTGACAACGACGGTGGGCGCCGAGGGAATTGGCCTGGCCGACCGCGAGGAAGCGCTGATCGCTGACGATGCGGCGGAGTTCGCAGCCCGCGTCGTCGAGCTGTACCGGGACGAAGCGTTATGGACGCACCTCTCCGAGCGGGGCCGCCGGCACGTCGAGGCACACTTCAGCTACGAGAGCGTGAAGGCCAAGGTGGCCGACACGGTGAGCGCGGTGGCGCGGTGAAGCGCGGGAAAGTCGTCCGGGACAGTCGCGGCCCGCTGCCGCTGATCTTCGCCTGCTTCTTTCTTTCCGGCGCGACCGGCCTCATCTACCAGGTCGTGTGGCTGCGAATGCTCGGGCTCGTGTTCGGGCACACGGTCTACGCGATCACCACGGTGCTGGCCGCGTTCATGGGCGGGCTCGCGCTCGGGAGCTTTGTCTTCGCCCAGGCGTCGGCGCGTCTCCGCAACCTGATCGGCGCCTACGGCTGGCTCGAAATCGGTATCGGCGTCTACTGTGCGATGATCCCGCTGCTCCTCCAGGGCGCTTCGGCCCTGTATCTGTCGCTCCACCGGGCCTACGGCTTTTCCTACGACACGTTCAACCTCGTCCAGTTTGCGCTCGGATTCGCGTTGCTGTTGGTGCCGACGACGCTCATGGGCGGAACGCTGCCGGTGCTGAGCCAAGCCCTCGTCAAACAGGAGAGCGGCCTTGGCCGGAAGGTGGGTACGCTGTATGCCACCAACACGTTCGGCGCCGTCGTGGGTGTCGTGCTGGCGGGCTACTTCGTGCTCCCCGCACTCGGCATTCGACTGACAGTGGCCATCGCGGCAGTGGCGAATCTCCTCGTTGGTACGATGGCGATCGTCGTGAGCCGCCGGTACCCACCGGCGCCGGCCGTGGAGCAGAACCCACCAGCCACGAGTCGGAAAGCGGCAGCCGCCGCGCCGGTCGCAGACGTCTCGAGGCTTCCCGCGCTGCTGATCCTCGGCGCCATCGGCCTCTCCGGCGCGGTGTCGATGATCTACGAGGTGGCCTGGACGCGTGCGCTGGCGCTGGTGATCGGCAGCTCGACCTATGCCTTCACCTCGATGCTCCTCGCCTTTCTGGTCGGTATCGCGGGCGGTAGCGCGCTGTACTCGTGGCTCTGGGGGCGGCGGCGAGCCTCGCTCGCGACATTCGCCACGTTGCAGTGGGGCATCGCTGGCGCCGTGATCGTGATCGTGTTGCTCTTCGAGCGGATGCCGGAGCTGTTCCTGGCGGCCCTGGGCCGCTCGGACTCGCCGGCCTTCGTCCAGGCCGTGCAGTTCCTCGTGTCCGCCGCGGCGTTGCTTCCCTCGACACTGCTGATCGGGGCCACGTTCCCGTGCGCCATCGCGATCGTCGCGCGAGTCGCTCGCGTGGGCGCCGACGTCGGACGCGTCTACGCCATCAACACGCTCGGCGCCATCGTGGGGACCGTGCTGGCCGGATTCCTCCTGATCCCGACGCTCGGCGTCCACGGCTCCATCACGCTCGGCGTCATCCTGAATCTCGTGATCGGCGCCGGCCTCGTGCTGGCCTCGGCTCCGCGCCTGGGCGGCTGGCAGGCCGCAACGGCGGGCGCAGCGATCGCGGGAGTCGTCGTCGTGCTGCTGCTGCCGCGCTGGGACCAGAGCGTCATGGCCAGCGGCCCCGCGGTCTACGGTAAACAGTACCTCGAGGCGGCGACGCGCCAGAGCCTGCGCGAAGTCCTGCGCAGTCGTCGCATGCTGTTCTATCGCGACGGCGTGAGCGGAACCATCTCGGTCCACCAGGAAGGCGAGCATATCTTCCTCAGCACCAACGGGAAAATGGACGCGGGCACCGCAGTCGACATGCCGACGCAGCTCATGATCGGCCACCTCCCGATGTTGCTCCACCCAGACCCCAAGCGCGTGCTCGTCATCGGCATGGGGAGCGGGATCACCTCGGGATCGGTGGCGCGCTATCCGATCGAGCATCTCGACATCGTGGAGATCGAGCCGGCGGTGGTCGAAGCCACGCGGTTCTTCGCCCGCGAGAACGGCAACGTGGTGACGGATCCCCGCGTCCGGGTCGTGATCGCCGACGGCCGCAACTACATGCTCACCACGCCGCAGCGTTACGACGTGATTCTCTCCGAGCCCTCGAACCCCTGGATCAGCGGGCTCGCGTCACTGTTCTCGGTGGAGTTCTTCAGAGTGGCCCGCGAACACCTCCAGCCGGGCGGGATCATGCTCCAGTGGGTGCACGGCTACAACCTCTACACGGACGACCTCCGGATGGTCGTGCGCACATTCCGCTCGGTCTTTCCCGCCACCACCATCTGGAACACGATCCCTGGCGACTTCCTGTTGATCGGCCGCGTCGAGTCCACGCCCTTCGACCTCACGACGGTACGGGAACGGTTCCAGACGAACCCGGCCGTCTGGAGCGTGTTCGATCGCTTCGGCATTCGCGACTGGCCCGGCGTGCTTGGGTACTTCATGTTGGGCGAGCGCGACACGGCGCGCTTCACGGGTTCGGGCCGACTGAACACCGACGACTTGCTGCCGCTCGAGTTCTCGGCACCTCGGGCGCTCTACACCAGCACCACGACGGCCAACTGGCAGTCTATCCGCCGGTTCAAGACGGAAGAATTCCCGCCGCTGACGCCCGAGAGCCAAGCCGAGATCGATCATCCCGACGCCCGTTTCTGGATTGGAATGGGCTACTATGTCCGGGGTGTGCTGGGGGATGCGCTGGTCAACTTCCAGCGGGCGCTCCAGCTCGATCCCGGCCACGTGCCGTCGCTGCTCGCGGCGAGCGCGGTTTTCACGCGGGACGGCAACCCGGCGGCCGGATTCGACCTCGTCCGGCAGGCGCTGGCCCGGAGCCCGCAGAACGCTGAAGCCCACTATCTCGCGGGCGTGGCCGCTGAGGCGCTGGGACGGCGCGCTGAGGCGCTCGGCTACCTTCAGCAGGCGGTGGCGCTCCAGCCGCAGAACCGGGACTACCGGGCCGCGCTTGGACGGGTCACCGCCGCCGGTGGCTGACAGAGATCACGTGCGAGCAGCAATCGACGACAAGAGTCACGTACAGAGGAGGACTCGATGACGCGCTCGATTGGGAAGCGGGTCAGCATCGCAGTGGTTGGGCTCGTTGCCGGAGTCACGCTCACGGCTCTTGGCTCGGCGGCTCAGGCGCCGACGATCCAGGGCACGTGGCGAAGCGGCGACACCACGATTCGCGTCACCGTCAACAAGACCGAAGTCCGGGGAGTCTTCGCGGACGTGGGCCAGGCCGCGCGCACGCTCGGATTCAAGCCGGGCGACGTCTCGTTCACGGCCACCGTCGTGGACAATTACCTCCACGGCATCCAGATCATTCGCTACAGACCCACGTGCCACCCGACCGGCCGCAAAGTGACCATGATGGCGCGCATCACTCCCGATCGCCGCACGATGGCGATCCATAATTATGCGGTCCGTGTGGACGACGCGTGCCGTGACACCGGAGAGTTCTCGCTCAGCGAGACGCTCTGGCAGCGCGTTCAATAAACGTGGGGGCCACCAAATGGCCCCCCCACCCCCCCCCCCCCGGCGCCCCCCCCCCCAACCGGGGGGGGCCGCGCTCACCCCCCCCCCCCCCGCCGCGCGGCGCCCCC
>JBGPTW010000252.1:0-4699 GCA_041490825.1 Methylomirabilia bacterium
CGGGGACCTTCGTGATTCGTTCCCTGGGTTTCGCCGCGCGGGCGACAGCTCGCGGAATTCCGGAGCGCCCCCCGGCCCCCCGCTCGCGGTCGTGTCGCCGACGCCGTGCGGCTCGGGCGCGACCGTTCATGCATAGTGCGGGATAGGGTCTGCGGACTCCCAGTGGTGAATCTCGCCGCAGCCTCGCTGCATCACAACAACGGAGGCCAGGATAATGATCGGCGAAATCATTGCGATGATCGGAATCGGGACTCTGGCAGTCGGGCCGCTCGTGTGGCGCACGTTGAAGGATCGACGCGACGAAGCCGCGCTGCAGGTGCAGGCCGAAGTTCAGGCGACCGCGAACCGCGTGTTCGGCGGGGAATCCCTGCTGACCGTCACGGTCACGCCGCCGTGGCTCGCGCGTGCCGGACAGGTGCGGCTGTCGACTCCCGCCGGCTTTGAGTGTCTGATCGAGGCCGCGTGGCCGAAGATCATGAACAAGCTGCCCAGGCGATACGAGCTCGTCGTCGAATCGCGCGCTCACGAGATGGACGATGTGGCGCAACGCGCGCGGACGGTGCGAGCGGCGGCGTAGCACCCGTGTCTGACCGCGAGAGTCAGCGAATGTGATCGTCGTCGCAATCGCGGGCGCCGTGCTCGTCGCGATCATCATGTGGGACGCGTTCGAGGCGATCGTCCTGCCTCGGCGCGTCACGCGACGTCTGCGTCCGACTCGACTGTTCTACGGATCGACCTGGTGGATCTGGTCGGCGGTCGCGCGCCGGCTGCGCGGCGGACAGCGCGAGACGTATCTCAGCTTCTACGGACCGCTCTCGCTCCTCCTCTTGATCTCCACGTGGGCGGCCAGCCTGATCGCCGGGTTTGCGATGCTCCAGTGGGGACTCGGCGCCCACCTGGCGGTGGCCGATGGCACCGCCGGCTTCGGGATCGCGCTCTACGTCAGCGGCACGACGTTCTTCACGTTGGGACTCGGCGACGTCACCCCGATCGGGCCCTTGGCCCGCGCGCTGACGGTGCTCGAAGCGGGCACCGGCCTCGGGTTTCTGGCGGTCGTCATCAGCTATCTCCCCGTCCTCTATCAATCGTTCTCGCGACGCGAGGTCAACATCACGCTGCTCGACGCGCGAGCCGGGTCGCCGCCGAGCGCCACCGAGCTCCTTCTCCGGCACGGCGGCGATCTCGAAGCGCTGACGCGCTTGCTCGGTGACTGGGAACGTTGGTCGGCGGAGTTTCTCGAGTCGCACCTGTCGTATCCGGTCCTGAGCTACTTTCGCTCCCAGCACGACAACCAATCGTGGCTGGCGGCCCTCACGACGATGCTCGATGCGAGCGCGCTGGTCATCGTGGGCACGGATGGCAAGCCAGCGCGTCAGGCTCAGCTCACGTTCGCGATCGCCCGCCATGCCGTGGTCGATCTCGCCCAGGTGCTGCGCACACCGCCGCGGACGCCGGACCCCGATCGATTGCCCGCCGGCAACGTCCATGCCCTGGCTGAGTCTCTCGCCGCAACGGGCCTGCGCCTGGCGCCGGAGGATCACTTCGGCGAGAAACTCGCGGCGCTCCGGGCGATGTACGAGCCCTACGTCAATGCTCTCGCCGATCGCTTGTTGATGGCGCTCCCCGCGTGGGGTGTCGTGACGGTGACGCACGACAACTGGAAGACGAGCGCGTGGGAGCGGTCCTCCGCGGGCGCGGCCACCAGGCAGCGTCCCGACGTCCACGACGAAGGCCTGTGACCGCTTGCGCGCCGCACGCGAAAGGTCGATGATCAGAACCCGATGAAGCTGCCTGCGCGCGTGGCGATCTGTGAAGTGGGAACCCGCGACGGGTTCCAGATCGAGCCGGAGTTCATCCCCACCGAGCAGAAGGTCGAGGTCGTCGACCTGCTGTCGGAGGCTGGCGTCCCTCGTATCGAGGTGACGTCGTTCGTGCATCCGAAAGTCGTGCCGCAGTTGCGGGACGCCGAGACCGTGATGGCCGCGATCCGCCGGCGGCCGGGCACCCGCTACGCGGCGCTCGTCCCCAACGACAAGGGCGCGGTGCGCGCCGTCGACGCCGGCGTCGATGCGATCCACACTGTCGTCTCGGCGAGCGAAAGCCACAATCTCGCGAACGTGAACATGACGATCGCCGAGTCGCTGACCAAGCTCGAGGCTGTGATGAAGGTGGCCGAGCGGGCGGGCGTCCCCGTCGGCTGCGGAATCTCCACCTCGTTCGGCTGCCCGTTCGAAGGCGACGTGCCGCTCGCCCAGCTCGAGCGCATCGTGGGCCGGCTGATCGACATGGGCGCCCGGGCTGTGGGGCTGGCCGATACGACCGGCATGGCGAATCCTCGGCAAGTCACGCGAGTGCTCGAACATCTGCTGCCGAAGTTCCGCGGCATCGAGTGGACGCTGCACACCCACGACACGCGTGCCCTGGCCATTCCGAACATCCTGGCGGCCATGGAGTGCGGCGTCACGAACTTCGACAGCTCCATCGGCGGGCTGGGTGGCTGCCCATTCGCGCCTGGCGCATCGGGCAACGTGTGCAGCGAAGACCTCGTACATGGTCTGCATGCGATGGGCGTGGAGACAGGCATCGACCTCGATCGCCTGATCGCCGTCTCGCGTCGAGTGCAGGAGATCGTCGGTCGCGCGCTGCCGGGTCAGATCGTGAAGGCCGGCAAGTGGGACCGGCGTTATCCGGTTCCCGACGGCGTCGCCGCCCGTCTCTCGCGATGACGCGGACGGCGGACAATCCCCGCCACGCATGACCAAGAAGGCCCAGCGGATGCTGGCGCTGATGGACCGGGCCACTCGACTGTGGCGCATCCCCGTCATCGGCCGCCCCAAGGGCCGCGTGATCCGCCGCCTCATCGACCGGCACCGCCCGCTGCACGCGCTCGAGATCGGCTCACTGCTCGGCTATTCCGCGATCCTCATCGCCGGCGCACTACCTCCCAAGGGCCGGCTCACGTGCCTGGAGTCGAATCCGTACCTTGCGAAGCTCGTGAAGAGCAACGTCGACATCGCCGGAGTCGGCAAGAGGGTGAAGGTCGTCGCCGGGGATGCGGTGCGCGCCATTCCTCTGCTGCCCGGTCGCTTCGATTTCGTGCTGATCGACGCCACCAAGGAGGACTACCTCGACTACCTGCGCCAGCTCGAGCCCAAGCTCAAGTCGGGCGCGGTCATCGTCGCCGACAACACCGGCATCTATCGTCGCGACGTGATGCCGTACCTCGAATACGTCCGGAATAGCGGCAGCCGATACGTCTCGCGCGAGTACGACTTCGGCGACGACGCGATGGAGGTCAGCGTCCTCCGCACGTAGTAGTGCTCCCGTCCCATCCGCCACCGGCTGGGAACCCCGCGTCGCGTCCCAGCTCCGGTACACTGATCTGCCAAAGCGGCCCTGCCGAACCGGAGGGACCAATGCCGATCGCAGCGTATCTGACTCCTGGCGCCGACCTCTCCGCCGCCGTCGATCTCGCGCGCCGCGCGGAGGAGCTTGGCTACGACAGTGCGTGGATCACGCACGGCCTCGGTCGTGACTCCTTTCTCGTGCTCGCGGCCTACGGCGCGGTCACGACGCGTCTCGGTCTTGGCAACGGCGTCGTGCCGATCTACCCGCGCCACCCCGTCGCCATGGCCCAGGCTGCGCTCACACTTTCCGAGCTGACGGGCGGGCGCTTCCGTCTGGGCATCGGTGTCAGTCACCGAGCCAGCATGGAAGCGATGCTGGGTCTCTCGCTCACCGAGCCGCTCGGCGTCATGCGCGAGTACGTGGCGGTGCTGCGCGGCGCATTCGGTACCGGCGCCGCCGTCGACGGCAAGCACTATCGCGTGACCTGGAGCCTGGCGCTGCCGAAGCGGCCGCCGGCGCCGCCGATCTACCTCGCGGCGCTGTCGAGCAAGATGCTCGAGCTCGCCGGAGAGATCGCCGACGGCGCGATCCTCTGGCTGTGCGATCCCGGTTACGTTCGCGCTGTCGCAGTGCCCGCAATCGAGCGCGGCCGGCGGCGCGCCGGCAAGTCGCTCGCCGGATTCGAGATCGTCGCGTCCGTCCCGCTCGCCGTCACCGATCAGCCCGGGCCGGCGATGACGGCCTTCCGCGCGGAACTCACTCGCTATCTCACGCTGCCGTTCTATCGCGCCATGCTCGAGTCGAGCGGCCACGGCGAAGCGTTGCGCGCGTTCGATCGGAGCGGCGAGACGCCCGAGTCGCTGGCCAAGGCCCTCGGCGCCGTTGGCGACGCTGAACGGGCGCGCTCGTACCTGCAGGCTTATCGGGACGCGGGGGTCACGCTGCCGGCGGTACGCCCTATCACGTTTCCCGATGCGCCGTGGTACACGCCCACCCTGGAAGCCGCCGCCGGATGGTGAAACGCCTGGTCGCCCTGACCGCGGTCGCGATTGCGACGACCGTGGTGCGCGATGCACGTGGACCGGGTCGGATTATCGAGGAGCATCCAGGGTCCCCCGGAACGCTGCCGAGCGTCTGGGGGTCTGGCCCGGATTATTCATGAACGAACGACGCGCGCGCCGGCCGGTGACCCGGCGGGAGATGGGCAGCCGGGGTCCTCTGACCACAGGCGTCTTCGCCCCAATCATCGCCGAGCACTTCCCAATCGTCACGGCTGGGTCGTCGCCTCGCGTGACGGGAATGGGTCACCCGGACCCCGGCTGCCCATCTCCCGCCGGGTCACCGGCCGACC
>JBGPTW010000253.1:0-4592 GCA_041490825.1 Methylomirabilia bacterium
CGGGGCCGGGGGACAGCGTGGTGCCGCGGGCCCGCCGGGTCGGTGAGGGGCCGGCGGACCCGTTACCGGAGCGGGCGAAAGAGGGCACCCACGCCCGGAGTGGGAACGGCTCGCGGGTCATCGGTCAACAGGGCCTCGTGGTCAGAGGCCCCTCACCGATCCGGCCGGCCCGCGACGCCACGCGCTCGATTGACGGTGAGCGTTGATAGTTAAACTGGGGGACCCCGACATGGCCCCCCACACCCCCCAACGCTCGGAGCGCCCCGGCAAAGCCGTCGCGCTCCTCGATGTGCGCGCGACGTCAAGGCGGCCTTGGCGCCGCCTTTCGTTTTAGGAGGCGGTGATGCGATTGATCGGACGCGCGATGCGGTGGGCGGTAGCCGTGGCGGCGCTGTGGATTCCGGCGGCGGCAGGGCCTGGCGCGCTCGCGGCCGATCCGGCGCCGGCTGTCGGCGAGAAGCTTCTGCTGGATAATGCCCGTGTCATGGTGTTCGAGTACACATTCCCGGGCGGCTTCCGTGGGGAGGAGCACGCGGCGGTCGCAGACGAGTTTGCGTACGTGCTCGATGGACAGTTCACGGTCGTCACGCGCGGCCAGAGGCCGCGCGTGGTACGGCCGGGCGAAATCGAGTATGCGGCCAAGGGGACGGTCCACACGTCATTGAATGAAGCGGCGAGCCCCGCGCGGGTGCTCGTCGTCCTGGTGAAGGAGCGCTGAGCCATGAGACTGATGGTGGCGGAGTATATCGAGGTGCTGTCGCAGGGATTCACGGTGCTGCCCGGTGACGTGATCGCGACCGGGACTCCGGAGGGCGTCGGCGCCGCGCTCGGCAAGTTTCTCAAGGCGGGCGATCGCATCGAGGCGGAAGTCGAGCGCATCGGGATTCTCGCGAACCGCGTGGGTGCGGCGAAGGCATGAGGGTCGCGGCTGGTCGAGGAGCGTCCCGGGTTTCCCGGGGCGCTCCGAACGCTGGGGGTGTGGGGGCCATCTCGGGGCCCCCACGTAAATCATCATGAGCTTCGTCTCCCACGTCGAGTGCACCGTCTGCGGCCAGCATCATGACGCCAAGCGGCTCCTGACGGTCTGCGAGAAGTGCGGGCAGATGCTCGCCGTCCGTTACGATTTGTCGCGCGTGGCGGCGTCGGTCTCGAAGGACGTGCTCCGATCGCGGCCGGCCGGCATGTACAAGTTTCGTGAGCTGACGCCGCTCGCCGACGGTGAGGAACCGGTCAGCCTGGGAGAGGGCGGCACGCCGTTGCTCGCCCTGCCGCGGCTCGCGACACATCTCGGGCTTCGTCACCTCTGGGCAAAGGACGAAGGCCAGAACCCGACCGGCACGTTCAAGGCGCGCGGCCTCGGCATGGCCATCACGCGCGCGCGCGCGCTCGGCGTGCGCGGCTTGATTGTTCCATCGGCCGGTAACGCCGGAGGCGCCGCCGCGGTCTACGGCGCGCGCGCAGGTCTCCCGGTGGCGGTGATCGTGCCCCGCGGGACGCCGGCAGCGGCGATCACCGAGGCGATCATCGCCGGCGCCCGAGTCTTCACGATCGAGGGTTCGATCGCCACCGCGGGCAAGATCGTCGGCAAGGTCGCCGCGGAGATCGGATGGTTCGATCTCTCGACGTTGAAGGAGCCCTATCGCCTGGAAGGCAAGAAGACGATGGGGCTCGAGCTCGCCGAGCAGCTGGGGTGGAGCACGCCGGACCTGTTGCTCTATCCGACCGGCGGCGGCACTGGTCTCGTCGGCATCCCGAAGGCGTACGAGGAGCTGCGGGGGATGGGCTGGCTCACCGGGAATCTGCCGCGAGTCATCTCGGTGCAGGCAGAAGGCTGCGCGCCGATGGTGAAGGCGTGGCGCGAAGGCGCCGAGACGACGACGCCCTGGGAGAACCCGGTGACCGGCGCGCCGGGCCTGCGCGTGCCGTCACCGTTTGCCGGCCGCCAGATGCTGCGCATCCTTCGCGACACCGGCGGCGAGGCGATTGCGGTGAGCGAGCGCGCGATCCAGGATGCTCAGCGTTTGCTGGCGCGGGTCGAAGGCATCTGGACCGCGCCCGAGGCGGCGGCGACGGTCGCAGCGCTGATCCAGATGAAGGACCGCGGTGACGCGCTGGGGACTGCGCGGACCGTGCTGGTGCTGACGGGCTGCGGCCTGAAGAACGACCCGCCATCGTTGCCGCCGCCGACGGATCTCTCCGGTTCGGACGCCGAGATCGTGGATCAAGTCCGCCGCGCGCTCGCTCGCTGACCTGTTCGCCCGCGAGGCCAACCCGCCGGCGCTCGGGAGCGTCCCCGGGACGCTTCTCGATACACTCCGCCACGCTCCTGGCCCCCCGGAGGTCATGTGGTACGATTTGCCCCACCGCATCGCTCGGAGGTCGATCCATGACGATCGAGATCGGAAAGATCCGCAACGTCGGTGTCGTCGGTCACGGCGGGGTCGGCAAGACGTCGCTCGTCGAGGCGATGCTCTTCGCCGCGGGAGCCGTGACCCGGCTCGGCAAGGTGGACGACGGCACGACGACCACCGACTTCGATCCTGACGAGATCAAGCGCAAGATTTCCATCAGCACCGCCGTCGCGTACTGCGACGCGAAGGGTCATCGCATCAACTTCGTCGACACGCCGGGATACGGGGACTTCATCGCTGACGCCCGTGCTGGCCTGCGCGTGGTGGAAGCGGCGATCGTCGTCGTGGACGCGGTGGCCGGCGTGCAGGTGCAGACCGAGAAGGTCTGGAAGTTCGCCAGCGAGTACGACTTGCCGCGCGCGATCGTCGTGAACCGGCTCGACCGCGAGCGGGCGGATTTCTACCGCACGCTGGAGTCGCTCGGCCGCCGGCTGAAGGGGCGCATCGTGCCGCTCCACATCCCGGTTGGCGAGGAGAGCGGCTTCAAGGGATTCGTCGATCTCGTCACGATGAAAGCGACCGTCTACGCCGACGGCAAGCCGAGTGAAGTCGGCGTCCCTGGGGAGGTGGCCGACCGGGCGAAGGAGTATCGCGAGAAGCTCGTGGAGGCAGCCGCCGAGACCGATGATGATCTGCTCAACAAGTACCTGGAGGAAGGCTCGCTCGAAGAAGCCGAGATGCTCAAGGCCCTCAGGACCGGCATCACGCAAGGCAAGATCGTGCCGGTGCTCTGCGCCTCGGCAACCAAGAGCATCGGCATCCACGCGCTTCTCGACCTGATCATCGGCGAGTTTCCGTCACCGGCCGACCGTGGCGAGGTGACCGGCATCCACGCGAAGGCCAAGCAGACGGCGACCCGGGCGCCCGATCCGAAGGCGCCGGTGACCGCGCTGGTCTTCAAGACGCTGTCCGATCCTCACATGGGCAAGCTCTCGCTCTTCCGTGTCT
Organism: Methylomirabilia bacterium; assembly: GCA_041490825.1. Classification (GTDB taxonomy): domain Bacteria; phylum Methylomirabilota; class Methylomirabilia; order Rokubacteriales; family CSP1-6; genus JBGPTW01. Next base: position 3,360 of record JBGPTW010000253.1, read on the forward strand.
ACAGCGGCACGTTGAAGGCCGATTCGACGTTGCTCAACAGCGGACGCGGCACCAGGGAGCGGATGGGCCACGTCGCCTGGCTGCAGGGCAAAACGCAGAAGAACGTGGAGGCGCTCGGGCCCGGCGAGATCGGCGTGGTGCCGAAGCTGAAGGAAACCATGACGGGCGAGACGCTGTCGGACGAAGCGCATCCGTTCGAGCTGCCGCGCATCACGTTCCCGGAGCCGGCCATCTCGTTCGCGATCCAGCCGAAGACGCGGGGTGACGAGGACAAGATCTCCACCGCGCTCGCGCGGATCGCGGAAGAAGACCCGACCGTCCACTACCACTACGATCCCGAGACGAAGCAGCTCCTCGTGTCCGGCATCGGTTCCCTCCACGTCGAGATGGTCGTGGAGCGGATGAAGCGGAAATACAACGTCGACGTCAATCTCCTGCCGCCGCGCATCCCGTACAAGGAAACGGTCAAGAGCCGCGCCGAAGGGCAAGGCAAGTACAAGAAGCAGACCGGCGGCCGGGGCCAGTACGGGGATACGTGGCTGCGCGTCGAGCCGCTGCCGCGCGGCGGAGGGTTCGAGTTCGTCGACGACATCTTCGGCGGCTCGGTGCCGCGCAACTTCATCCCGTCCGTCGAGAAGGGTGTTCGCGACTGCATGAAGAAGGGCATCTTCGCCGGCTATCCGGTGGTCGACCTCAAGGTCACGCTCTACGACGGCTCGTACCACGACGTGGACTCGTCCGACATGGCGTTCCAGATCGCCGCCTCGATGGGACTCCAGAAAGTGTTCCTCGAGGCCCATCCGATCCTGCTCGAGCCGATCATGAACGTCGAGGTGACGACGCCGGCCGACCACGCGGGCGACGTGATCGGCGACCTGAACTCGCGGCGCGGCCGCATCGTCGGGATGGAGCCGACCGGCGAGACCGCCGTCGTGCGCGCGCAAGCGCCGATGGCCGAGATGCTGACGTACGAAACCACGCTCCGCTCGATGACCGGCGGTCGCGGCGGCTACTCGATGGAGTTCTCGCACTACGAGGAAGTCCCCGCCTTCCTCGCCGAGAAGGTCGTCAAGGAAGCGAAGGCGGAGAAGGAAAAGGCCGAGAAGCACTAGCGCGGATCCTTCATGAACGCTCGCCGGCAATCGAGCGCGTGGCGTCGCGGGCCGGCCGGGTCGGTGAGGGGCCTCTGACCACGAGGCCCTTTGACCGATGACCCGCGAGCCGTTCCCACTC
>JBGPTW010000254.1:0-4559 GCA_041490825.1 Methylomirabilia bacterium
ATGCGGTGGGCGGTGCGCCTCCCGTCCTCCCCGCGAGGAGGCTTCGCCTCCTCCGGCTGCGAATGTCGGCGACCCACCCACCGCATCCGAGCCCGACCCGGCCGCCCACCCGTGTTTCCGCAGCCTATTGGATACCGCTGGGTCGCGATTCTCCGCTCACAACGCAAAGTCGCACGGCAGGTGCCGAGGAATCATGTAAGATTTCGCGTGAATGACCCATCTGCATCAGGTCCTGGGACAGCGCGTGGACCAGTGGCGAGCGGATGGATATCCCTCTCCCGACTATCCCGCCGTCGCGGAAATTTTCGAGTGGGCGCGGGACGATGAGACCGGATCGCTGCGCTTCCTCCGCCGGCCTCAGCTACGTGCTCTAGAAACCTACTGGTACTTGCGCCTGATCGAGAAGACACCGCACGTCTTCGACCTCTATCAACGGTTGTTCCCGTCGCCTCCCGATCTCATGGCGGCGCTTGGGCTCACGAGCCCGGCGCTCATGCGTCAGATCGTCGGGCAGCCGCTCGAGCCGCTGTGGGACCGCATCAAGATCGACGATGCTTTCGTTCGCGAGCACCATCTGGAGAGCCTGCGCGAAACGCTGACGCTCGACTATCCGAGCTACATCCTCGCGCTCGCGATGGGCGCGGGGAAGACCATCCTGATCGGCGCGGTGTTCGCGACCGAGTTCGCGATGGCGCTCGAGTATCCGGAAGGACCCTTCGTGCAGAACGCGCTGGTGTTCGCGCCGGGCAAGACCATCATCGAGTCGCTGCGCGAGCTCCTCAGCGTTGCGTACGATCGGATTCTTCCGCCTCGGATGCACAAGCCATTCGCCGCGTCGGTAAAGTTGACGTTTACCCGCGACGGCGACAAGGACATCCCGGTCGTCCGCGAGAGCCTCTACAACGTCGTCGTCACCAACACGGAGAAGATCCGTATCCAGAAGGAGACAGTGCGGCGTAGTGATCTCGGCGGATTGTTTGCCCGGGGCAAAGAGGACGAGGCGCGCGCCGAGGTCGCCAATCTTCGCTTACAGGCGATCGCCTCCTTGCCGCATCTCGCCGTGTTTTCGGACGAAGCGCACCATACGTATGGGCAGTCGCTGCAAACGGAGCTGAAGAAGGTTCGCAAGACTGTCGACTACCTCGCCGAGAAGACAAACGTGGTGGCTGTCGTCAACACGACGGGCACGCCGTACTTTCAGCGACAGCCTCTTCGCGACGTCGTTACCTGGTACGGACTCTCAGAGGGCATTCGCGACAACATCCTGAAGGACGTCTCCGGCGGGAACATCCGGGCCTTCAGCCTCGATCAACAGGCCGAAATCTATGTCGCCCACGTCATCGAAGACTTCTTCAAGGACTACGGCGCGGTCCATCTTCCGGACGGGGCGCCGGCCCGGCTCGCGATGTACTTCCCGCAGACTGACGACCTCGAACGGTTGCGGCCCGCGATCGATCAGGCTCTCGCAGCCCTCGGGCAGTCGCCGACGCTTTGCCTCCGCAACACGTCGGATTCCACCAAAGCCGAGATCGACGCTTTCAATCGCCTCAACGACCCGGCGGCCCCTCATCGCGTAATCCTGCTCGTCAACAAGGGCACGGAGGGTTGGAATTGTCCGAGTCTCTTCGCGTGCGCGCTCGCGCGGCGTCTCAGCAGCGCGAACAACTTCGTGCTCCAGACGGCGACGCGGTGTCTGCGTCAGGTGCCCGGCAACGCGCACAAGGCGCGAATCTACCTGTCCCACGAAAACCGCGCCATCCTCGATCGGCAACTGCAAGAGACGTATGGAGAAACCATCGCGGACCTTACGCAGACGACGCGTGAGCGGGGCGCCCGCCGCCTTAAGCTTCGCAAGGTGAATCCGTCTCCACTGAGCTTGACTCGTGTGGTGCGCACGGTAGTGGCGGCAGCCGGGAGCAGCGGCGCTCTTCAACTCGAACGGCCGAAGATCGACCCGAAGACGGTGCTGACCGAAACGGCGCTCGACATCCTTCCGCGGCAGGGGTTGCGAAGCGTCCTGCGCGAGACGGGGCAGACGATCGCAGTGGAGGTCGAGGCGGAGACACTCGGTCACTACGAAGCGGCGGTCCAGCTTGCGGCCGCTTGTCATATCGACATCTGGGCCGTCTACGACGTCATCCGTTCGCTGTATCCGCACGACGATATTCCCGCGGTGCATGTGGCGGACCTCGCCCGCCAGATCAGCGAGCACGCCCAGCGTTACGAAGTCCGCGAGGAGCGCGTGGAGTGGGCGATCGCTCTCGTTAAACCCGGCGGCTTCTCGAAGACGACGGAACCGGACGGCACCGAAGCCTATGTCGCCGAGATCACGTACCCCAAGGACAAGGAAGACCTCCTTTTGTCCGCCCACCGCGTGGTGAAGGAAAACCCAGCGGGCTTCGGGTTCCACTACGATCCGTACAACTTCGACTCGCGGCCGGAGCTGGATTTCTATCAAGAAGTTCTGGCCGAGCTGAACGTCCAGCCTGCCGAGGTCGAGGACATTTACTTCACCGGCGGCATCACCGATCCCGCGAAGACGGATTTCTACGTCGAATACCGCGGCGAGGATGGGCGCTGGCATCGGTACACGCCGGACTTCGTGATCCGCAAGCGCGCTCGTGAGGGCCAGCCGGCTGGGAGCGGGCGCGTGCTTATCGTCGAGATCAAGGCGCAGCGATTTGCCGCGGTCACTCGTGCGGACATGGCGGTGGGCGACCGGGGTGAAGAGCCGGCCTCGACAGAGGGGCGGAAGGCGATCGCGTTGTCGCGTCTCGCTCGTCTCAACCCCGAGCAGCTCAGATATGAGCTGATCTTCGCGGACCGCACGCTAGCGTCGGGCGACCTGACGCCGGTCCGCCGTTTCGTTCGCGAGCCGGAGGCGCCGTATACGGCGTCGACCGATATCCTTCGCCGCGTGAGAGACCACATTCTCGCCGCGGACGGCCGCGCAGTGCGGCGTCTGATCCTCTTCGGGTCGCGCGCGCGGGGCGGCGCGCGCCCTGACAGCGACTACGACATCCTCGTCCTCGTCAGTGGCATGACGGACCGCGAGCGCTCGGCCTTCCAGAGCAAGCTCTACCGCGCCGTAGAGGGAATCGGTGCCGCCGTCGAGCCATGGGTGATGAGCGAAGAGGAATTCGAGGAGAGTAAAGCCGTCATCGGCGGGCTGGCCTACCCGGCGTGGAAGGAAGGAGTCGTTCTCCATCCGGACGCCTGAGCAGATTCGATGGGACTATGTGCGCCAGTGGCTCGGCAAGGCCGGGGAGGATTTCCAGACGGCCGAGCTGATCGTGGCCAACGACCTTCCGGCCTATTGGACGGCGAGCTTCCATGCGCAGCAGACGGCGGAGAAGGCACTGAAGGCTCTACTCACGTATCACCAGGTCGACTTCATGAAGACGCATAGCATCGGCGCGCTGTTGCAGTTGGCTGAGCCTGTCGCCTCCGGCATCTCGAACGAGCTCGATGCCGCGAGGGATCTGACGGGGTACGCCGTCCGCGATCGTTATCCGGGACCTGAGTCCGAGGTCACGCGAGCCACTGCGAGGGAGCACGTGGCGATAGCGCGGACCGTTCTCGACGTCGTGAGCGTTCGTCTCCGCGCATATCTCGATGCGGGACCGCCGACGAGCTGAGATGAGCAAGCGACCAGCTCGTGCCCCAACGCGGTCTCGCAAGGTCGCTGTGCCGGCAACCTCGTTGCCTTCTGCAGCACCGCGCCAGGAAGTGAAGATCACCGCCGCGAAGGGCCGGCCGATGCTCACGTGGGTGGGCAAGCGACCGCTTCGTCATGTCGTCGCGTTTCCGGCGCAGCACATCGAAACGTTCGACCCCGCCCATGACGCCGCGAAGCGGACGGGAGGGATGTGGGCCGACTGGCCGAGCGCGTATCCCGCGGGTGGTCTCCTCTTTCACGGAGACAACAAGGAAGTCCTCGCCCACCTTCTCGCCAATGGCTTTCGCGGGAAGGTAAACCTCGTGTACATCGATCCGCCGTTCGACTCGGGCGCGGACTACGTCCGCAAGGTGTCGCTCCGCGGGCCGAAGGGTACGGCGAAGCTCGACGGCGAAAGCTACACTCTCGGCGAGCAGATCCAGTACACGGACATCTGGGCGAACGACAACTATCTGCAGTTCATGTTCGAGCGGTTGCTACTGCTCAGAGAGTTGCTCGCCGACGATGGCGTGATTGTCATTCATCTCGACGAGGGGCGCAGCCACTATCTAAAGTTGATTATGGATGAGGTCTTTGGTGTCGAACACTTCATCAATGAAGTCATTTGGAAGCGTCAGACCGCGCACAGCGACATCGGACAAGGCGCGAAACATCTCGGGCGTCTGCACGACTCACTCTTCCTCTACTCCAAAGGCGACGAATTCGTATGGAACGAACTGTTCACTCCGTACTCCTCCGAGTACACGACCGCCTTCTATAGACACGAGGAGGAAAGCACCGGACGTCGCTATCGGCTCAGCGATCTGACTGCACCGGGCGGATCCTCGAAAGGGAATCCCTACTACGAGTTCCTGGGGGTCACCCGATATTGGCGGTTTTC
>JBGPTW010000255.1:0-4280 GCA_041490825.1 Methylomirabilia bacterium
CTCCTGGCCTGGTTGCCCTCGATAGGACGCTCCGGGAACGGGTCCGCCGGCCCCCCACCGACCCGGCCGGCCCGCGGCAACTCGCTGTCCCCGGCCTCGGTCGTTCATCGATGATCCCGCGCGGATGATTCATGAACGCCTATAACCAGGGTCGGCCGGTGACCCGGCGGGAGATGGGCCGCCGGGGTCCGGACCCATTCCCGTCACGCGAGGCGACGACACAACCGTGCCGAGTGAGAACGGCTCGGCGATGATCGAGGCGACGGCGCCTGTGGTCAGAGGACCCCGGCTGCCCGTCTCCCGCCGGGTCATCGGCCGGCGCGCGCGGCGTTCGTTCATGAATAATCCGGGCCTAACCGAGCCGCGCGGGATCGAACGGGCGGAGATCCACCGACGAGGCGGCGCCCTCGGCGATCAGCTCCGCCAGCGCGAGACCAGTGGCGGGCGCGTTGAGCATGCCCCATGGACCGTGGCCGGTCGCGACGTATGCGCCGGTCACGGCGGGAATGCGACCGATCAGCGGCAGCCCGTCGTCGGTGACCGGCCGGTAACAGGCTTGCCGGCGATCGATCCGCGCCGCGGCGAGCGCACTGGACACGCAACCGGCAGCGCGCGCCAACGTTTCGCATGCGGCGTCGCTCACCTCGACTTCTTCCGGCGAATCCGGCAGCGTCATGTGCTGCTAGGGTATGGTGCTGGCAACGACCGCACAACCGTGTAGGAGGCGCCGCGATGCTCGACGTCCCGTTTCGCTCCGCCAAGCAGCTCGCTGCCGACATCAAGAAAAAGAAGATCGGCTGCCTCGAGCTGCTCGATCTCTATCTCGCGCGCGGGGAGAAGTACGGCGCCGCGCTGAACGCGATCGTCGTGCGGGATTTCGCTCGCGCCCGCACGCGAGCGCGCGCGGCCGATCGCGCGCTGGCCAAGGGCCACGTGTGGGGGCCGCTGCACGGCGTGCCCATGACCATCAAGGAGTCGTACGACGTCGCAGGCCTGCCGACGACGTGGGGCGTGCCGGCGTTCAAGGGGAACGTCGCGACGAAGAATGCGCTCGCCGTGGACCGCCTGCTCGGCGCCGGCGTCGTGCTCTTCGGCAAGACGAACGTGCCGATCTATCTTGCCGACTGGCAGAGCTTCAACGCGATCTACGGCACCACGAACAATCCGTGGGACGTCTCGCGCTCGCCCGGCGGGTCATCGGGCGGCTCGGCGGCGGCGCTCGCGGCCGGACTCACGGCGCTGGAGGCGGGCAGCGACATCGGCTCGTCCATCCGCAACCCGGCGCACTTCTGCGGCGTGTACGGCCACAAGCCGACGTGGGGCATCGTGCCGCGCCGCGGCCAGGCCCTCCCCTGGCAAACGGCCCCGTCGGTCGACATGGACGTCGTGGGACCTCTCGCGCGGAGCGCCGACGATCTCGCCGTCGCACTGTCGGTCATGGCCGGGCCGGATGCAATCGATGCCGCGGGGTGGCAGCTACGCCTGCGCCCGCCGCGGCAGAAGCGCCTGCGTGACTTCAAGGTGGCACTGATGCTCGACGCGCCCGAGTCGCCCGTGGACCGCGAGGTGCAGGATCGGCTCCAGGCGCTAGGAGATTTCCTCGGCCGGCAAAAAGCGAAGATCGACGATCGCGCGCGGCCGGCCATTGACACTGCCGAGGCCTGGCGCGTCTACATCGCACTGGTGCGCGCCGGGACCGCCGACCGCCAGAGCGACGAGAACTTCGAGAAGAATCTCGGCATCGCGCGCGCCCTCGCGCCCGACGACGAAAGCTACATTGCGCGCTCGACGCGCGCGGCGGTGCTGTCGCACCGGGACTGGCTCGCCGCGAACGAGGCGCGCCACCGGATGCGGCTCGCGTGGGCGGACTTCTTCACGAAGTACGATCTGCTGCTCTGTCCCGCCGCCGGCACCGCGGCGTTCCCGCACGACCAGCAAGGCGAGCGCCACTTGCGAACGGTCATGGTCAACGGCAAGCGCGTGCCGGTCACCGACCACCTGTTCTGGGCTGGCTACAGCGGCGCGTTCTATCTCCCGTCGACGGCCGCCCCCTGCGGGTTCACGCCGGCCGGGCTTCCGGTCGGCGTGCAGATCGTGGGACCACAGTACGGAGATCTCACGTGCCTCGCGTTCGCGCAGCTGCTCGAGCGCGAGTTCCAGGCGTTCGTCCCACCGCCCGGCTACGCGTGAGCACTCACGTAGACTCGCCTCGTGACTCTCCTCGCCTCATAACAGGGTCGGCTCCGCCTTCGAACGGCGTCGCCTCCTACTGCCACGGCTCGTCGGGAGTCACTCAGCTCGCGAGACGAGCCGCACGTCTTCGTAGGAGGGGAACGGGCTCAGCGGCACCGAGTTGATCGTGTGGTCGGCGATCCGCGGGCCAACCGCGATGAGCCCGCGCAGGTCGATGATCGGCGCGAACATCGCACGGTCGATCGTGAGCTGCTGGATCTTGTGCAGAATCGCTTCACGCCTGGCGACGTTGCGCTCGCGTCCCTGCTGCACGAACAGCTCGTCGAGATCCGGATATCCGCCATACGCATAGCTGCCCTTCGAGTACATGAAGGCCTCCACGCGGCTTGCGGCATTGCCGGAGTTGCCGACCGCCACCAGGAACAACCCGTGCAGCTTCTTCTCGCGCCAGGCGGAATAGAACGTCGCGCGCTCCATCGGCCGGATCTTCAGGCGAATGCCGACCGCGAGGAGGTCGTTCACGGACGCTTCCGCGACCGTGGGAAATCCCGGGATCGGGACGAAGTCCCCGGCGTCGATCCCCTTCGGATATCCGGCGTCGGCGAGCAGCCGCTTCGCGCGCTCGGGATCGTACGGCGGCGGCTCCACCTGCAGCGCGAAGTCCATCACCCGGGGCACGATGACACCGGCCGGCGGACAGAAGCCGAGACAGGCCGCTTCGTTGATCACCTTGCGATTGAGCGCGTAGTTCACCGCCTGGCGCAGGCGCTTGTCGTTCCAGGGCGACTTCTGATCCCACTGGTCGGGGAACTCGATCCAGAAGATCGACGGATGCTTGGTGGCCACGAGCGTGAGGCGCGCGTCGCGCTTCACCTCTTCGGCCTCGGGGCCGTCGAGGAAGAACGCGATGTCGATCTCGCCGGTCTTCACCATCGCGAGGCGGGTCGTGTTCTCGGGCACGCTCTTCCAGACGAGGCGCTTCAGGTGCGGCGCGTGGCGCCAGTAGCCCGGGTACGCTTCGAACACCACCTCGATGCCGGGCGTGTGACTCACGAACTTGAACGGTCCGGCGCCGATCGGATGCTTCTTGAAGCCCTCGTCGCCGACCTGCGTCAGGTACTTCTTCGGAACGACGATGCCGGCCGCGGTCGCGGTCGTGCCGTAGAACGTCATGAAGTCCGGCCACGGCTCCTTCAACCGGAAGCGCACGGTGAGCGCATCGACGACCTCGACCTGCCGCACGTGGGTGGAGAATTCCTTCGCGCCGGCGCCCTTGTACCGCTCGAAGCTGAACTTCACGTCCTCGGACGTGACCGGATCGCCGTTGTGGAACTTGAGTCCGCGGCGCAGCTTGAACTCGTAGGTCAGCCCGTCGGGAGTCTCCGTCCACGACTCCGCGAGGCTGTTGCCGATCTTCTGCCCCGGCAACGGACGGACGAGGGCGTCGTGCATCGCATAGAGGATCCCGAACGGCGTGATCTGGGCCGGCGCGGTGGACGGGTCGAACCACGTCGGCGCGATGGTGACGTGGAGCGCCATGACAGCCTCGCCGGAGGCCGGCGCCGCGATCGCGGCGGTCCGGTCCGCGACAGCCATCGACAGCAGCATTGCGAGCACGACCAGGATGCGAGCCATACTGAATGCCTCCTCGGGTGCTACCAGGCCTGACGCATCAACACCGCGCAGCGGTCGGCAGTGTCTCAGTTTGAATCGTCAAGCTGAGACACTACCCAGCGGTCGCGATGTGGTTCGGATTCATGGCGCGACGGTAGCCCGGGGCCTGCGCCTGGTCAATACGCGAATCACGAGGCGGTCGCCGTCTCGCCGCCCACGCGGTCGTGGGTTGCGTACGCCCGCCGGCATTGCTCGCGCAGCTCCGTCTCGTCGATCTCGCGCCCGGCGAAGCGCGCGGGGGAGATCTCGGAGAGGTCGAGCGCGGGCGCCCCGTCGACGATCCACTCGGCGATCGCCTCGCCGAGCGCGGGCGAGACGCTGAGCCCGCCGACCACGCTCACCGGCAATCGAGCGCGTGGCGTCGCGGGCCGGCCGGGTCGGTGAGGGGCCTCTGACCACGAGGCCCTTTGACC
>JBGPTW010000256.1:0-4258 GCA_041490825.1 Methylomirabilia bacterium
GTCCGTCGCCGGGGTACCCGGCGCCCGCCTCGATCCCCGCATTCGCTCGTCTACTGACCTGGGGGCCTCGAAGGCCCCCAGACCCCCATACGCTCGTCCGTCGCCGGGGTACCCGGCGCCCGCCTCGATCCCCGCATTCGCTCGTCTACTGACCTGAGGGCCTCGAAGGCCCCCAGACCCCCATACGCTCGCCGGTCGCCGGGGTAACCCGGCGCCCGCCTCGAGACCCCCATCCGCTCGTCGCGGGGCCGCGCGCCGGAACCGCCGCACCCGAGCCGTGTTCAAATGCTTGCTTGCAGCTCCGCCCTGTCTCACGAGCTTACCAACCTGTACCCTTGCGCGTGCACCGTCACGATGTATGCCGGATGATCCGCGTCTGCCTCGAGCTTTCGGCGCAACCGCAGCACGTGGGTATCGACCGTCCGCGTCGTCGGAAAGCGCTCGTATCCCCACACCTCGTCGAGCAGTCGCTCTCTGGTGATGACGTCGCCGCGATGCTGCGCGAGGTAGACGAGCAGGTCGAATTCCTTGCGCGTCATGCGGACGTCCTTCCCACTCTTGAATACGCGTCGCGCGCGCCGGTGGATCCGGACGTCGCCGAACGCCAGCTCGTCACCCGTGTGCCGAGGGCCGGGCCGCCGGAGGACGGCTCGCACGCGAGCCAGCAGCTCGCGCAGCGAGAACGGCTTGGTGACGTAATCGTCGGCGCCGAGCTCGAGGCCGAGAACGCGATCCACTTCCTCGCCACGTGCGGTCAGCATGATGACGGGGACGTCGATCCCGCGGCGGCGCAGCTCGCGACAGACGTCCCAGCCGGACAGCTTTGGCATCATGATGTCCAGCAGCACGAGGTCCGGTGCTTCGCTCGCGGCCACGGCAAGCGCCTGGGTCCCGTCCGTGGCCGCCAGGGTCTCGTAGCCTTCGAACCGCAGGTTGTCTTCGAGCCCGCGAACGATCTCGGGCTCGTCGTCGACGATCAGGATGCGCGGCATGTCACACCGGCAGCCAGAGCGTGAACCGGCTGCCGGCGCCCGGCTCGCTCTCGACGGTCACACGGCCTCCGTGGGCCTCGGCCACGTGGCGGACGAGGGCGAGGCCCACACCGCTGCCTCGGCGGCTCTGCGTCTCGCTCCGGCCCACGCGATAGAACTTCTCGAAGATCTTCGCCTGCTCGTCGCGGGGGATCCCGATGCCCTCGTCGGCGACCGTGATCGTCACGCCACCGTCCCGGCGCGCGGCATCGATCCGGAGCGATTTCCGGTCGGCGGAGTACTTGATCGCGTTGTCGACGAGGTTCGCGAGCGCGTGCCCCACGGCGTCGCCGTCCATCGGAACGTCGGGCAGATCAGGGTCCATACGGACATCGACTTTGAAACCTTCCTGGGCCAGTGGGTACGCAAACGCGTCGAGCGTCTCGCGGATCAGCGGCTCGACGGCGGCCGGCGCGATCCGGTACGTGCGCCGGCCGCCCTCGATCCGCGAGAAGTCCAGCACGTCGTCGATCAAGCGCGAGAGCCGCTCGGTCTCTCGCGTGATCACCTGGTAGTATTCCTGACGCTGGCCCTCGCTCGTGACCCGGCCCATCTCCAGCGTCTCGCCGAACATCCGGATCACCGACAGCGGCGTCTTCAGATCATGCGAGACGTTGGCGACGAAATCGGATTTGAGCCGCGCCATCTCGGTCTCGCGCCGGGTCAGACGCCAGGTCGCTGCCGTGGCCACCGCGATGATCGCGATCAGCACCCCGAACGCGGTGGTGAAGAGCATGATCTGCCGACGGATCGCGCGACGCGGGCCGAGCCCGGGTGATTGGTAGAGCGCGATTCGCCAGTTCGGCAATTCGCTCCCGAACGGGACCGCCGTGAGTCGTTCGGCGCCGGCGACCGGCAGCCGGCTGTAGACCGGCCGATCGCGATGGTCGAACACGGCCGCGAACGTCGGAGCTTCGAGGCCGCCGAGCGCTTTCTCGAGCACATCGCGGCGGAGGACGTCGGTGTCGCGCGACAGGGCCGCGAGGATCGGGGTGCCGTCGCCAGCTCGCAGGACCGCGGCGATGATCACGTGATCGCCCACGAGCAGCTCCCGGCGCCCCCCGCGCTCCCAGGATCCCGTCGACACTTCGGACGGCAGCGCACTGAAGACCGACGCGTCGTCATCCCGCCACGCGGTCGGATAGAGACGGGTTCCTCGCCGGTCGAAGAGGTAGAGCCGCCGGATCAGCGGCGAGGCGCTCAGCAGCCCGTCAACCGCTGCCGGATCTATCGAGCCGTTGTGCAGCCGGCCTTCCAGCCGCGAGAGGAACTCGTCTTCGGCGTGCCGGAGGACCATCGACACTTTCTCGGCCGCCATCGTGGCGAGATCGCGCGCTTGCTCGCGAAACAGCAGCTCCGACGAGCGTTCCCACTGGCGGAGCGACACGTAGCCGAGCACCGCGACGATCGTCACCGGCACGACGATGGCCAGGAGCGCGAAGGTGGAAAACGGGATCCGCGGGCGAGCCACGCGCGGTCAGATTCCCTCGGCGAGAAGCCGACGGATCATCGCCTCCGTCACCTCGTAGTCGCCCTCACCAATGTGCCGATACCGCACGACGCCGCGCTTGTCGACGAGCACCGCGGTGGGCCAGGCCCAGACGCCGAACCGCTTCCAGATCGCCGAGTCGTTGTCCTGCACCACCGGGTACCGGATGCCATAGCGGAGCGTCGCGGCCGCGACCTTGTCGTACGGTTTCTCCCAGAAAAACTCCGGCGTGTGGACGCCGACGATCATGAGTCCCGCCGCGCTGTACTTGTCGTGCCAGGCCCGCAACTGCGGGATCACGTTTTGACAGTTGATTCAGCCATACGTCCAGAACTCCACCAGCGTGACGCGGCCGCGCAGGCCCACCATGCTGAGCGCGCCGCCGTTGATCCACGGACCACCGGCGAGCTCGGGTGCCGGAGTCCCGAGCTTGACCTCTTCGGCAATGCTCGATCCGACGCCACTGAGGCATACCGCCAGTATCGTGAAGAGCAACACCGCAACGATGGAGGCACGCCAGCGCGTCATGCGTGCGAGAACCCCTGCGGTACCAGCTGGAACGCTTTCGCGAACTTGCTGGCGAACGTCTGGTAGCCAACGATGAACGTCAGCTCGAGCGTCTCTGCCTCACTGAAGTGCTGGCGGACCCTGCCGAAGCAGTCGTCCGAGACGTCCTGATCGTCGCGCACGATCGCTTCCGCGAACGCAAGCGCGGTGCGCTCGCGCTCCGAGAAGTGTGGGCTGGTCCGATACTCGTCGAGCGCGGCGAGCTTCTCGCTCGGAATCCCGACCTTCACGCCGACGGCGTGACGGATGTCCATTCAGTACGCGCTCCCGTATAGCTTGGCCACGTGCGCATTGAGGAGCGCGCGGAGCAGCGCGTCGATCGTGCTGAACCATTCGATCGCGCCGTAGAGGCCGCCCACCCCGAGCATGAGTGGCAGGCGATGCGCCATGATCCGCTCCGGCGTCGGCACTGCGCCGAACATCCGCTCCCCGATCCGATAGGCCAGGCGCACCGGCATACTGGGTCGATCGATCTCCGTGATACGTGTCATCTGACCCTCCTCCAAACGCCGCTACTTCTTGTCCATCATGCTCTTGTCCGTCATGCCGTTGTCCATCATGCCCTTGTCCATGTCCGTCCGCATCGGGGAATCACCTTTCATCATCGTGCCGGCAGGCTTCATCGCCGCGCCGCTGCCGCCCATCATGTCCGTGCATCCCGCGAGCGCCAGCATGGAGCCGAGAACCACCACTGCCAGACCACCCCTCCACCACGCCGTTGACTTCGTCATGCGCCGTCTCCTTTCCGTCTGGACCTCGAGGGTCTACGGTAATTCTGAGATCGGCAGGCAGACGAGTTGTCACAGCGTTGCAAACTCTTCATGAACCCGGGTTTCCCCGACGCCCCGGCGCTCGCCAGCGAGCCGCTGATAGCCGCGGTAGCTCGAGCGCTGGTCGATCGGCAGGGGCGGATTCGCGGCTATTTCGACGGCACCGACTGGGGCGGGATCAAGAGGCTCCGGGCGGAACTCACTCGGCTACTCGGCCCACGGCAGCGAAGTCACTAGCCCGGAGTATTCATGAACGATCGCGCGCGAGCCGCCGAAACCGAGCGCCGGGCTGGGGATCGCCCCGGAATTCCGCGAGCTGATGGCGCCAGCGCCGAAACGCTGGGGACCGCGGTCAGGGGCGTGGGTGTCCAGTCGAGGATCGAAGCCAACGGAATTCCGGA
>JBGPTW010000257.1:0-3828 GCA_041490825.1 Methylomirabilia bacterium
GACCGACGAGCGTCTGGGGGATCGAGGCGGGCGCCGGGTGGCCCGGCGACCGACGAGCGTCTGGGGGATCGAGGCGGGCGCCGGGTGGCCCGGCGACCGACGAGCGTCTGGGGGTCTGGGGGCCTTCGAGGCCCCCAGCTCAGAAGTCGCGCGGCGCACGGCGCGCCATCACGAGCCCTTCGATCGCGCGAAGAAGAACCCACGGTTCGAGTGGCTTCCGGATCGTGTACGCGACGCCTGCCTCGCGCGCGCGCGCGAGGGCATTCTGCCGGCCGAAGCTCGAGTCCGCCGACATGGCGATGATGGCGACGTCGCGGAACTGACGACGCAGCTCGACGATCGTCTGGATCCCGTCCTTGCTCGGCAAGAAGATGTCGAGGAGGACCAGATCGGTGGGCTGCCGCTGGTAGAGCGTCGTCGCCTCGTCGCCATCGCTGGCGAGCGTGACATCGTAGCCCTCAGCCCGGAGCAGGTACTCGAGAAACTCCTGCGTGTCAGGGTGATCGTCGACCACGAGGATGCTGGCGCCCCGCAAACGTCCCTCCGCGAGCAGAATAGAGAGGAACGCCCGCAAGCTGGGTGCCACGTGCAAATCGGCGAATCTGTTCCATTGCAACACTGACGAAGGCGACAACCTTACCGAATTTGGCCAGACTCTTGCCGTGGCGCTCCGGACCGAGTGGCCACGGATACGCGGTCAACATTCACGCCATACGGGATCAGAAACAACCACCGGCCCCACGCGGCGTCGCGACTGTGGGGCGGCCACGCCATCGCGCGCCTCAAGTCAGCCAGCACCAATTTGATCCATGGCTTCCAGGCGCCGATCTCGCCGCTCGGGACAATGTCGGTCAAAAGTGATGCGAGCAGCCCAGCCGCTCGCAGATCCCGGACCGCGGGCTCGTGGCCGCGCGACAGCGGCCCGAGCACACGCTCGGCGATCCAGCGGTGAGATCGCAAGATCAGCCGACGTCGCGTCGCTGGCTCGGCGCCGAGCCAGCATGGCGCCATGTCGCGATACCAGTCCAGCAAGCTGTCGCGCTCGACCCCGTTGGGAGGGCTGCCATCCGGAGGGCCACCGACGCGTGGAGCCACCGCCCGGAGCGACGCCTCGTCGGCGAGCCAGGCATGCGCCACGTCAGTGAGCTGTTCGCGGCGGGCCGGATCGGCGTCATAGCGACAGCGCCACTGACGAAGCACGTGCGCGACCTCCGCGAGAGGACGCCATTGCAGCACGGTCACATCCCCCGTAAACGCGCTCGTTCTGAGCGGTCGGAGCACTTCGCGCACCGCCCGCCGCGTATCACGGAACCAGCGGCTACGCTCCTCCGGGAGGGGCACCAGCGTCTGGCGCAACAGCAAAGCCAGCTCGCCGTCCGGAGACTCGTAGACCGCGACGAGATCCGGAAACGTCCGGCAGACGGGCGCGAAGTCGTCGCTCCACATGCGGCTCACCCCCCGCTTCGTGTCAGACGCTCACCGCAACGTAGAGACTCGTCCCGCGCCGATGCACGAGGAACAGCACCGGCGCACCCGGCTTGCGACTGTCGAGCTCGCGCTTCATCTCGTCCACGGATGCGACGGACTTGTGATCCACCTCGGCGATCACGTCGCCGGGCCGGAGACCAGCCGTCGCCGCGGGGCTCCCGTCTTCCACGCCGCGTACCAGCACCCCTTTCTTCTCGCGCAGGCCAACCTCGTCAGCGAGGTTCGCCGTCAGCGTCTGGACCGAGAGGCCGAGCGACGACTTGCTCTTCGCTTCGGCCGCCGCTGGCTCCTCGGCGTCAGCCAGCTTGCCGACATGTGCGGTGAGCGTGACCGGCGCGCCACCGCGGACGACAGTGAGCCGCACGTCGCGCCCGACAGGGGTTTCGGCCACGACGAGTGGCAGATCGTCCGAGCGCGCGACGACGTGACCGTCGTACTCCGTGATGACGTCGCCGGGCCGCAGGCCTGCCTTCTGCGCCGGGGAGCCGTCCACGACGGACGCCACGAGGGCGCCGCGTACCGCCGGCAGCTTGAAGCTCTTCGCCAGCTCGCTCGTGACGCGCTGGATCTCGACCCCGAGATAGCCGCGCGTCACGTGCCCGGCGGAGGCAAGCTGCGTGAAGACCGGCTTGGCCACGTTCACCGGAATGGAGAATCCGATCCCGACTGATCCCCCCGTTTGACTCAGGATCGCGGTGTTGATGCCGACCGCCTCACCGCGCGTGTTGATCAGCGGCCCGCCGCTGTTGCCCGGGTTGATGGATGCGTCGGTCTGGATGAAGTTGTCGTACGGACCTTCGCCGATCACACGCCCGGTGGCGCTCACGATGCCGGTGGTGACCGTCTGCTCGAGCCCGAAGGGATTGCCGATAGCCATGACCGGCTCGCCGACCTCGAGCTTCGTCGAGTCGCCGAGCGGAATCACCGGTAACGCGGTCGCATCGACTTTCAGCAAGGCGAGATCGGTCTTCGGATCACGGCCCAGCACCTTGGCGGTGAATTCGCGACCATCGGACAGCGTGACCTTGATCTCGGTGGCGCCGTCCACGACGTGGTTGTTGGTCGCGACGTACCCGTCACGGTTGATCACAAAGCCCGACCCGAGGCTGTGGACCGTGCGGCGCTGATGACCGAACTGCTTGAAGAACTGACTGAACGGTTCGTCATCGGGCCCGTTCATCTGGGTGCCTTGCTGCACCCGCGTCGTGCTCACGTTCACGACGGCCGGCTTCAGCTCTCTCGCCAGCGCGACCCACATCGAGGTCGGGGTGGCCGCGGTCGCGTGCGCCGGCGGCCGCTCGGTCCAGACCTGCGGCGTTGCGCTCTTGCTCAGTTGCGGGATACCGAGGATGAGGGCGATCGCCAGAGCCAAGACCGGCGCGCCCCAGATCCATCGATGGCGGAAGAAGTCGATTCGCATGGGTTGTCTGCCTCCTGTTATCGATCCAGTTGATGAAGCTCTTGCCAGGCCAGCTCAGCGAGCGGGCCGCCACCGGGCAGCGAGCCCACGGCCGCGTATTCGCGTTTCACGCCGTCGTGGTCTCCCGCGCGGGCTAGCGCGGTAGCCAGTAACAGATGAATCTCAGCAGCGCGTGGCGCGATCTGCGCCGCCTCGCGCAATCGCGCGACGGCAGGGCCAGGTTGCCCGATGTCGAGCAGGGCGCCGGCCAGTCCGATCCGGTACTGCCAGTCGCCGGGTCGGAGCCGCACCGCGGCTTCGAGCTCGCGCACCGCCGACGCTTCGTCGCCCGTTTCGCGATACGCCAGCCCGAGGCCGGCATGGAATCTTGAATCGTGCTCGGCCAGCCGCACGGCATCGCGAAGCTGAGTGATCGCCCCCGCGCGAGATCCCAATCGTCCGTAGGCGAGTCCCAGGAAATAGTGGGCCTCGGCATTACCCGGCTCGGCCATCACGGCACGCAGCAGGGAGCGGACGGCAGCCGGATAATCGCCGTCGTCCAACGCACGGATGCCGTCCTCGACACCCCGATGAAGCTGCCAGCGCGCCGCGGCCAGCGCGCCGCCCACCATGGCGAGCGCGATGGCAACGAGCGCTGACAGTTTCACGAGCCGACCGCGCGCTCGTGGCGGTTCCACCGCGACAGGCGCGACGGTCAACCGGTAGAGCGCGACGGCGCCCAGCATCGTCACGGCAATCTCACCACCGAGCGCGTAGCTCATCATTGCCTTCTGCCGTAGACGCTACCAAGTCCACATGAGAGGCCGATGAGAGCGGGATGAAAAGGTTCTCAGCCGGATTGTTCATGAACGCTCGCCGGCAATCGAGCGCGTGGCGTCGCGGGCCGGCCGGGTCGGTGAGGGGCCGCTGACCACGAGGCC
>JBGPTW010000258.1:0-3758 GCA_041490825.1 Methylomirabilia bacterium
CGATCTATTGGGTGTAGAAATAAAGATTGTTCCAGTGCGGCGCGGTCTCCAGGGCGCACTGCAGATTGCGGAGGGCGGATCGAGTGAGATCATCGTCGTCAACGTGACTGTGCAAGGGGTCAGGGTGAAGTTCGACATTCGTAAGTCGTATCCCGTCTACGGAGGCGGCTCCTTTCAAGGAGTCCTCGACGCGGGAGGAATCTCCGGCCGCTTCACATTCAACGGAAACGTGCAAGATGAAATACGCCTACGCCGTGGAAGAGGATATTGGGACAACTAGTGCGCACGCGAGTTGCTCCCCAACTCTGGCCCACTCACGATTGGAGGCCCGGCGCGGTCGCCCGGTTTAGGGTGAGCGGCTCGAACTCCTCAGGCGAGATGTCGCCCAAAGCGCTAGTGAGGTCGGACGGCATTGTAGTCGAGGTGAACTTGCCCCCGTTTGGTGGACAGTTGACAGCCAAGGTCGGTTGGGCCTCGTTGGGCGGTTCCGGAGGTTCCGGTACGGTGGCGAACGCGCTTTCTCCAGGATCTTCCGGTTCCGGCGCCCCGGAGATAGCTGGAAGAAAATGACGCATTCCGGAAGGCCTTCGCGGGATGTCGTTGCCCGCTATTGGAAGGTCGCCGAAATCGGTGCGATTGTCGTATGCGCGCTCTGCGGCATCGCCGCCGGCGCGTTATGGATGTACTACGACTACACACGACCTCCAATTCCGGACGTCGGGGCCGGGAGGATCTATCGACTGAACACCCACGGATCGATTGTGTATCCGAGTCGCACAGAGAACATCCTCCTCTGGACTGCATCGGCAATAGCGGTCTCGTGTGGGCTCGGGGCGATATGGATCGATTTCTACAAGCGGCCGTTGCGAAAGCACACACTCCGCTGAACCTCTGACGTTTCAAAGGAACCGGTAGGGTGCGATGCTGCTCCCGACAGGCGGCGCTGGCATCGGCCGCGCAATGAACCACCGAGCCGCCGCCGTCTCTGTAGGATGGAACGGATGTCGTGTGCCTTGGATGGCAGTCGGGGATGAGAGGAACCGGCACGGACATCGTGCGAGTAGGATTGCCCTGGTGGTTCAGGGCTTTCATGGTCATCGTGCCGACCGGGCTCCTCGCCATACTCGTCGTCGCGCTGGTCGGCAGTCCGTGGCCCGAGGTCACCGCGGATCGTCTCGTTCCTGGCCTCGTGTTCGTCGCGATCATCGGCGGGCTGTTCGCGGTCCTTCCTCTGATCCTGGCGTCGTACATCGCCGATGCACGGGGTCTGACGCGACGGGGTCCGTTCGGACGTCGCATGTTCATCGCGTGGGCGGACATCGCGGCGGTCCGACGATCTTCCGTAGCGCGCGACGTGGTGACCGTCGTCGGGCATGCCGGCGAGCGCATCGCGATCTCGAAAGGAATGCCCCGCTTCGACCGGCTCGTGGACGCGATTCGATCCCGCCAGCCAACCCGGCGCCGCGATTCCGCACGACGGTGACGACCTACTCCCCCGCCCTCGACGGTATCCGCGCGATCGCCGTCCTCGCGGTGATGGCGTATCACTCGGGCCTTGCCCGTGGCGGGTACCTCGGTGTCGACGTGTTTTTCGTCCTTAGCGGCTTCCTGATCACCGGGCTGTTGCTCGAAGAGCGGCGGAGCAGTGGGGGCGTCAATCTCCGTAATTTCTACGCACGGCGCGCCCTGCGTCTCCTTCCAGCGTTGTTCGTATTCCTGATCGTCTGGACGACCGTGCTGCTCGTGACCGTCCCACCCACCTATTGGAAATACGTGGGCACGTACGTGGCAGCAGTCCTCTTTTACGCCGCGAATTGGGCGGCGATCTCAGGGCTTCCCATGGGGATATTTCTTCACACGTGGTCGCTGGCCGTCGAAGAGCAGTTCTACCTCGCGTGGCCGCTGGTCGCGGGCCTCCTGAGTCTCTCGCGCCGACCCCTTTGCGTTGCTGGTGCGCTCGCGGCGGCCGCTACCGCCACCGCTGGGTGGCGTTGGTACCTTTCCAACCACGCTGCATCGTGGAGACGTATCTACATGGCGAACGATACGCATGCCGATGGCTTACTGCTGGGTGCCGCGGTCGCCTTCCTCATCGTCAACGGCGGCTGGTTCAGTCGTCTACGACGCCCCGAGCTCGGCGCGCTCGCGGGAGCGATCCTCGTCAGTCTGTTGGTTGCCACCCCGCTGGTGCCCTACTACGCGCACGGAGTCACTATGGCAGTCGCGGTGGCGACGGCGGTCGTCATCCTTGACGTGTTGGCGGAAACGTCTTGGCTGCGACGACTCCTGGGACTGCGGTGGCTCGCCGCCACCGGTCGGATTTCGTACGGACTCTACCTGTGGCACTTCCCGGTGTTCCTGTACTGGGGCGCACTGAAGTTGTTCTCCGGCGAGGCTCCTGCGTCACTTCAGGTGTTAGTTCTGGCGTGGGCCACTACGTTTGCCGCGGCCGGAGTCTCCTACATTGCGGTCGAGGCCCCAGCACTGCGCTACAAGGCGCGATTCCGCTGAGTTCCCGCTTCGATTGACGGACCTGCCGGCCGGTGTTATTTGTCTAGACATCCTGACAGTACCGGAGGCCCCGGTGAATTACCGCGCTGGTATCCCGCGCTATCTCCAGATCGCCGACGACGTCCGCCGCGAGCTCCGCGGTGAAGGGGAGCAGATCCCGTCGGAGCACGCGTTGTGCGCACGCTACAAGGTGAGCCGTCCCACCATCCGCCAGGCGCTGGACGTCCTCGTGCAGGAAGGGCGGATCTATCGCCACGCCGGCCGCGGCACGTTCTCGACGGCGGTGACCGGTGATCCGCGCATGCGGGTGATCGGATCGCTCGACGACATGATGGCGCTCGCGGAGGAAAACTGGTTCAAGCTCATCTCGCGGGAGTTCGTGCGGGTGCCGCCGAACATCGCGCAGGCGCTCAAGATCCCGCCCGGGTCGCTCGGCTACCGCGTGATCGGGGTCCGCCACTCGGACAACGGCCCGTTTCAACACGTCACCGCATGGCTGCCGGAAGCGATCGGCAAACTGGTCGTCGACGAGGACGTCTCCAAGAGCTCCCTCGTCGCCGCCGTCGAGCGTCACCTCGGCATCGAGGTGAAGTTCCTCGAGCAGGTGGTCGACGCGGCACTCGCGCCGCGTCACGTGGCCGAGCTGCTGCAGCTGCGGCCGCGCACGCCCCTGCTCCTCTTCGAGCGGACGTACATCGCCGCCAACGGCGCGCCCGTCGTGCACGCGGTCACGTACCAGACGGGCCGGCGTTATCCCTACCGCGTCATCCTCTCCCAGGCCGATCGCCGCGCTTAGGCAGATCGATGAGAAGGGCGCATCTGCTTCGTTGGCTCGCGCACGCCTCCCTGCGACGTACAGGAGTACGTCTCGGTCGTCCTGCACTCGCCGCCTCGCATCTGCACCCTTCTCATCGATCTGCCGAGCCGCGCTGGTAGGCGCGCTTGAGCTACCGCGTTGGGTTCGACGTCGGGGGCACGTTCACCGACTTCGTCCTGCAGTCCTCCACGGGGGAATTGCACACCGCGAAGCGGCTCACGACCTATCCGGATCCCTCGGAGGCGTGTCTGGCCGGGCTCGATGAGCTGGTGGACCGCGCCGGTGTGAGCTGGGGGGATCTCGCGCAAGCCGTCCACGGCACCACGCTCGGCTCGAACGTCGTCATCGAGCGCAAGGCGCGCGGCATCGGCCTCATCACGACGCGCGGCTTCCGCGACGTGCTGGTCATCGGGCGCGAGAAGCGCTACCA
>JBGPTW010000259.1:0-3727 GCA_041490825.1 Methylomirabilia bacterium
AAGAAGATCATCGTCGGCGCGATCCTTCCCGGCACCGTCTCATCGCTGGCGGAGTTCGGGGCATTCGTCGACCTCGGCGGCATACAGGGACTCGTCCCGGTGTCGGAGATCTCGCACTCGCGCGTGGGGCGCCCGGCCGACCGTCTGCGCGTCGGCGACGCGGTCAGCGTGAAGGTGCTGCGGATCGACGAAGCGAAGGGCAAGCTCACCCTGAGCCTCAAGGCGCTCGAGGCCGATCCGTGGGTGGAGGTGCCGGCCAGGCTGCGTGAGCGTCAGGTGGTGCGTGGCCGCGCCGCTCGCGCCACAGAGTTCGGCATCTTCGTCGAGCTGCTGCCGGGGGTCGACGGCCTCCTGCACACGAGCGAGATTCCGCGCAGCCGTCAGGGCGCGCTGCGCGAAGCCGCGGGCAGCGGCGCCGAGATCACCGTGATGATCGTGGCGATCGACCTGGAGAAGCACCGCGTCGCGTTGGCGCTCGCCCCCGACGACGCGATGCTCGGCGATCATGTCGCCTCCAGCGTCGCCGTCGGCGCCGTGCTCACCGGCACGGTGGAGCGCGTGGAGCCGTTCGGCGTCTTCGTGCGGCTCGGGCCCGGCCAGACGGGACTGATTCCGAACGCAGAGCTCAACACGGCGCGCGGCGCCGATCTTCGCAAGGCGTTCCCCGCCGGCATGGAACTCACGGTGCTCGTCCTCGCCATCGAAGAAAACGGCCGACGCATCCGTCTGTCGCAGGCCAAGGCGCTCGAGCAGGAAGAGCGCACGGAGACGCAGGCGTATCTGAAGGACACGAAGGCGCCCGGCGCCTTCGGCATGACGCTCGGAGAGCGCGTGCGGAGGACGGGCCGGCTCTGAGGACCCCCAAAACCGCTGACCTGCTTCGCGCACACCTCTCGACGTGCGTCCGACCCACCGTCACATCGTGATCTTCATCCAGGACCTCCTCTAACCGGTCGGTAGTTCCCGCCCACAGTGCCCGCGCACTGCTCGTGATAGCATCCCGAATCGTTACAGAACCTATGGGGGAGGTCCGTCATGCCCAAGCAGCACGGAGGGCGCAAACAGACAGAATCTCATCCGATCGCTGGCCCGGAGGCCTTCAAAGACCTGGGTAGCGTCGACCACGTGCGGTCGCAGGCCGCGACGCTGCTCCTCATTGGCTCCCACCTGCGTGGTGATCTCGTCGCACTGCGCGCCCGCGCGGAGGCGTCTCGGACCACACTGGGCGATACGGTGACGAGAACGACGGATCCTGTGCCTGCCCACGACATTCAAACGCTTGGCTTTCCCTCCTTGGCGATCAGCACAGCACGGCTGCGGCCGCAACATTTGAACCGCCTCGCTGGTGTTCGATTCGCGGCGATCCTTCCTGGCGCCCCTCGTCCGCGCGATGTGGGCGCGGTATCCCAGCGCGTGCGCAGCCTGGCCCGCGTCTTCTACCGCGAGCCCAATCTGGAGACCGCGGGCGCCCTGGTGGAGATCAGTCTGCGGCATCCCAACGAGCTGGTCCGCGTCGCGGCGGCGGCCTCGAACGTGGATCTCACCACTGAGCCGACGCCCGCGCTCCGCGTGCTCGAGCGCGGCGTCCGAAGCCGAGATCCGCTCACCCGCGGGGTGGCAGCAAACGCGCTCGCCCATGTCGACCCTCGTAATCCGAGACTGGCGCCGTTGCTCGTCGGCCGGCGGCGGCGATCATCGCGCCGGCCGTCCCGCACGAGCCTGATCGTGCACGGGACCTGGGCGCGGGCGGAAGCGTGGTGGCAACCACCGGCCGGCGACTTCTGGAAATACCTTCACGACAACGTCGATGCGAACCTCTATGGCGCGCAGGATCGCTTCGACTGGTCAGGCGGCTACAGCGATGCGGCGCGATCACTGGGTGGCGGCGATCTCCGGGCATGGGGCGACGCACACCATCTCCAAGGACTCGACGTGTTCGCGCACAGTCACGGCGGTAGCGTGGCGATGCTCGCGAACCACGCAGGGCTCACGATAGGGCGCCTGGTCTTGCTGAGCTGTCCGGTTCACTGGCCGAAGTACACGCCGGATTTCGCCGCCGTGACCAAGGTCGTGTCGATACACGTGCACCTCGACCTTGTGGTCCTCGCTGATCGCGGCGGGCAGCGGTTCAACGACGCTCGTATCGAGGAGATCGACTTCCCGGTCTGGTTCGACCACTTCGCGACCCACGATCCCGCGAAGTGGGCGACCTATGGTTTGCCCGGGAGACTATGAAGCGACGATAGAATAACGACGTGGGTCCCCTTCAGGTCGCGCGGCTCTATGCCTTGAAGTCAGTGTGGAACTCGATGGGCCTGCGCGCCGCTGGCCGAGCGCTGGTGGATGCTCTCGGGTCGCCGGACGAGGGGGTTCGGACCGTGGCCGGAATGTTCCTCGTGCAGTCCGGGAAGCGGGCAGAACCTCTCCTCGCGGAAGCGATCCATCATCGGAAGTACCTGCCGGCGGTCCTCCTGATCGCCGGCGATATCGGAGCGGTGCGGCTCGAGCCCCAGCTGAGACGATTCACCGCGGACGCCGATCCAAAAATCGCGGAGGCCGCCCACCACGGGTTGCGCATCCTGACTGAGCAACGCCGCGCCGGTTCCAGCTAGGGCGCGGGCAACAAAGCAACTGAGGACCCCAAAGCCCGCGGTCAGATCAAAAAGGTCAGGTTCGGCAGCGGCTCGGCCGCGTTCACCAGCACGACCTTCTTCGCGCCCATCTTGAGCTCGCCCGCGACGGCGCGCAGGCGATGCGTCGTGTGCCCGACCCACCAATGCATCTCGTGCTTCGCCTGCACTGATAGCTCGGCCAGGATGAAGTTCGAGTGCGCGACGAGCTCGCCGTTCTCCGCTCGGTCGATCTCGATGTTGGAGACGAGCCGGCGCATCAGTGACACCGGCTCCTGGCTGTAGCGAAACCCGCTCTGCAGCATCTTCACGCGCGTCTCGAGGCGGCCGCGGTTGTCGTAGATGTGCGAGAGGTGCTTCTCGGGGTCCGCGGCGGGATCCGTGGTCGCCGGCACCCAGTACACGCCGTCGTCGGTCCACAACGCGAGCCACTCGGCGTAGCGCGCCTCGTCGGCGAGGCGGGCTTCCATGTGGAGAAAGTCGGTGACGGCCTGGCGGTCGGTGTCGGAGAGCGTCGGCACGCGCCTACGCCTCTGTCATCACCGTGCGGTAGTGCTTCCAGAGCGCGCGGTTGATCGTCTCGTCCGTCACGTGCGAGACGAGGCGCCCCTCAGCATCCATCGTTTCGCGATTGAGCCCGCGACTCAGCTCGAGCCACTCGACGTGCCGCGCCTGCAGGCCCGCGTGGTTCCGGGCCGCGATGGCGAGGTCCTCCGGCATCAGGAACGACGCCGGCCCCATCCCCGCTTCGCTCTGCCGGAGGAGCCGGGAGTTGAACTCCGGGACGCCCTTCCAGAAGATCGGCGTGTGCCAGTGCACGCACTCGTCGACGCTGACGGGCTGCACGATGGCGACGTTCGTCTCGCCGAGGAAGAGATTCGGGAAGATGAGCGCGTGCGCCGGCCCTTCGAAGATGAGCTGCTGCGCCCGCGCCGAACCATAACGCCGCTCCATCCTCGCGACGTAGTCCGCCACGAGCGACTCGGGCGCCCCGCCGAACCATTCGAACCGCCCCTGGTACCCGGGCGACCAGTCGATCTCGATGTGCCCGCCGCCCCAGTCACGCACGACGGCCTTGATGGTGCGCTCGTCGCCGA
>JBGPTW010000260.1:0-3715 GCA_041490825.1 Methylomirabilia bacterium
CACGTTCCCCTGTCAACGCTTCGCACCGATCCTTGCGGACCGTCACGCATGACTCGGGGCCGGTGTGGCTCGCTCCGCCTTCACCGTGCGACTCTTGCATTCGCTGCACCTCGCCGGTTTATCCCGGCGCACGGTCAGAGGACCCCGGCTGCCCGTCTCCCGCCGGGTCACCGGCCGGCGCGCGCGTCGCTCGTTCGTGAATAATCCGGGCTAGCAGAACTTGACGCGCTGTCGAGCGCCGACGCGAGAAACCGGACCGCCCGGCGCTCGGCCCACGAGCCGACCGCCCACGGCCAGCGGCCGTCGATGAATCCGCCGTGGCTGCCCCACGTCGTCACCTCCATTCTCACGTACGGTCCCAGGGCCAAGGGAGGCGGCAACGAGTCAGGCGGAATGAACGGATCGTCGAGCGCGTTGATCGTCAGGGTCGGACGCCGGATGCGCGCGAGATACGGGCCGCTGCTCGCGCGCGTCCAGTAATCCACCTCGTCGGCGAAACCGCCGAGCGGCGCGGTGACGATCCGGTCGTATTCGGCGAACGTCCGGGCCCGGAGCGCGGCCGCCACGTCGACGAAGCCGGGATGGAGCGCCGCCTTCGCGAGGACCTTGCGTTTCAGCGACCGCATGAACGCCGCCGTGTACAGCATTCGCTCCACGCCGCGGTCCAGCGCCCGCGCGCACGGCGCGAGGTAGAACGGCACCGAGATCCCGGCCGCGGCGACGATCTGCTGCGGCGTGTCGTGCTCCAGCTCCCCGAGCCACTTGAGGAGCACGTTGCCGCCGAGCGAGACGCCCGCCATGACGATGCGCGACTCGGGCTCGCGCGCGATCAGCGCGGCGACGACGTCGTGGAGATCACCGGTCTCACCGGAATGGTAGAACCGCGCGAGCCGGTTCGTCTCGCCGCTGCACGACCGGAAGTTGAGCGCCACGGCGTTCCAGCTACGCGCCCGAGCGTGGCCGGCGAGCCCACGGACATAATGCGAGCGGGAGGAGCCTTCGAGCCCGTGGAGGATCAGGAGCAGCGGCGCGCCGGACGTGGCACGAGGCTCGGCCCAGTCGAGATCGACAAAATCTCCGTCGCGGGTCTGAAAGCGCTCGCGCGTGGCCGCAAGGCGTCCACCGCGTACGAGCGGCCCCCACAGGGTCTGGACATGGCGGTTATGGCACCACCAGGGCGGCTGTGACATTTGACGTGGGGGCCCCGAGGGGCGCGCGGACGCGCCCGACATGGCCCCCACACCCCCGGCGTTCGTCAGGCGCCGGGACACCCGGCGCCTGACTCGACCTACTCTTGGCCCTGGAGAATGAGCTTCACCACTTCCGGCGCGATCTCCCGGGCGCGCTGGTCGAGCTGCGCCTCGGTGAGGTTCGCGATCGGATGCGGCATCGCCAGGAACTTGTAATACGGAAGCCCCCACTGCTCGGCCATGCCGCGGCCGGTGGCCTGGAACACGTCCGTTACGATCGACGCAGCGGGAAGGCCGTTCTTCTCCATCAGGATTCCGTCGAGCACACTGCCCGACGAGCACGACCCTCAGTCTCCGACGCCTGCGACGACGACGTCGCAGGTCTTGCACACCTCCTCGATGATCTCCTCGTGGGCGGGCACGCTCGAGTTCTTCTTCCGCCACATGCGGGTCTCGGCCGCGCCGTACTCGCTCTTCAAGATCTCGCCGATCTTCTGGAGGAGCCGGTCGGAGTTGAACTTGGTGTTCTCGATGAGCGCGACGCGCTTGCCTTCGAGCGACGCCGGCCGAGGCACGAACGCAACCGACTGCGTCGTCGCCTCCACGGTGGGATCGAGCAGCTCAATCATCGTGTGATCTCCTTCGAGCCGTTGAAGCGCCGGCTCATCGATCGAATCACTCGCCTCCTACTACCTTGGTGACCGCCTGGGAGGACCGCTTGCTGCCCCAGCCGGGGATGTACGCCGAAAACGCGCCGGCGCGCCCGCCGGCCGCCACGATCAGGATGTCGTCCGGCGACTCCACGAGCGGTCGCATCTGCGTCTCGTCGCCCGGCTTCAGCGCGCCTGACATCCGCTGCGTCTTCTTGAGATGCGCGTGAGAGCTCTGCGTGTGCTCGAACAGGAACCGCCGGATGTCCGCCTTCGTCCAGCCGTCCGCGGCGATCGTGTGCATGTGCTCGCCCGCCAGGACGACGACGTAATTCGGCTGGCCCATCACGCCGCCGGAGATCCGCATGTCGTCGGCCAGCGTCGTCAGCACACCTTCGGCCGTGTTCGAGAGCTGGTTGTAGAACTGGTGTGGCCCATTCGCCGCCATCACCGTCACCGTGCTCTGCTCTGGCCTGAAGCCGCGCTCGACGTGGAGCGGCGTCCACGGGCTGTCAGCCTCGTTCTCGGCGATGACGTACGACAGCTTCCCGGGATGGCCGAGCGTCCCGCGATCGAGAATGCCGGGCCGCGAGCCGCAAACGTTCCGCATGATCAGCCGCACCGCGCGGCCGATCGTGAGGTTGGCGCGCCAGCCGGGACCAAACAGGTTGTCGCCGGCATTGACGTCGAGCTCGCGCGCGATCGGTCCGTTGACGATCATCAGAACACCCGCGCCCCCCGTGGAGGTGCCAGGGCCGTGATAGCTCCACAGCGGATCGCCGATGCCTTTGACGGCCGCGACGACCACCGGCATGTACTCGGGCTTGCAACCTGCCATCAGCGCGTTGATCGCGACCTTCTCGGCGGTGATGGCCACGGCGCGGTGCGTGATGTACGCGACCTGATGGTTCGGCTCGAGCTTCGCCGCGTCCAGCATTCGCCGGACGCCGGCTTCCGTCGGCGGAATGACGGGCAACCCGTCGCTCCAGCCCTTCTCGAAGCAGAACTCGATGGCCTGCGCGACGTCGTCGACTTTGTGGCGGGCAGAGGTAAGCGCGGCGGGCATTCGGGCCTCCTTGAGCGCGTTGGTCGACACGCTACCACCCAGGGCTGGCGACGCGCAAGCTCACGCGCCTCGCGGGTAGTGCCTCAGTTTGAACGGGAAAGGACACCGACTGTGTCACCCTGTCTCCGAGCAGCGGTTCAAGATCGATCCGATGCGGCATCAGTCGGGTTTCGTTATCGTTCTCTTTTTCTTCCCGTGTGGCTTGACGTTTGCTACCGTTGGCAACCCGGAGGTACGTAACTATGACGACAGTGCTGACAGTCATCCTGGCTCTCATGTTCTTCGCTTCGACGACAGTGCCGACCTTCGCAGGCCCTCCTGCGGGTGTGGGTCGCGGTGGCCCAGCCGGGAACAACGACACGAAGGGACCGCAACCGGCCCAAGCTCAGGGGCCGGGGACGCCGGCCGGCCCGTCTGTACCGCCAACTTCTCCGAACGCAGCTCCAGCTCTAGGCAATCCTGGGCAGGGTAGCGCCGTGGGCTCAGCGACGCCGAAAACGCCTGCAGGCCTGACGAGCATGGAGCAGTGCAAGCACAGCGGGTGGAAGAGCTTCGGTTTCACGAACCAGGGGCAGTGCGTGAGCTCGGTGGTGTCACACAGGAAATAGGGCGACTCGCGCGCCCGGTCCTGCCTCATCTGAGACGCCAGCCGCCAGAGCCCTTGTCCCTCTGTCGTGATCCGCCCGCTCAAATTGACCTCGAAATTCGTGTCAGATCACCGGGGCTTGGCGACGAGGCGCGCGGGGGAAGGGCGTGGGGCGCTCGGGGGGGCCGGGCTGCGTGCGAGTGGGGTATTAGAGCAACCCAGC
>JBGPTW010000261.1:0-2305 GCA_041490825.1 Methylomirabilia bacterium
AGGACGGGCCGCACGGGACTGGTGCGGTGAAATCGCATGTGCCTCAGGTACTTTCGCGCGCGAGACTCAAGCGTGGTCGCGGCGCTACGCTGCGCCGCCCGCAGTGTTCACCGTGTTACGTGG
Source organism: Methylomirabilia bacterium (assembly GCA_041490825.1). GTDB lineage: Bacteria > Methylomirabilota > Methylomirabilia > Rokubacteriales > CSP1-6 > JBGPTW01. Next base: position 124 of record JBGPTW010000261.1, read on the forward strand.
TTCAAGAGAGATTTAGTTCGGCAGACCAACGATGACGGATAGGAGTGGTTCCTGGGTTGGCACGATCTCAGATGAGCTGCTTCTGAATGGCCCTATGACATTCACCCGTCGCGAACTTCAGCGACAGGAGCATCTGTTTGCCCACCGTTCTGCGCTTTTCTACACTCCAACAGAGAACATCCCGTCCGCGTATGTCGGACGTGGCGTTCTCGACGTCACATTGCCCGTGGTGGCACCTGATTACATCAGTCTCTGGGAGAATAGAGCTTACGCAAGTCCCCGGTTTTGGGTCGATCTCCTCCAGCGGCACACCGGGAAACTTAGATGGCGCCCAATGCTGCCTGCCGAAATTCACTTCGTGCGTTATGACTCCTTTATGATTAGATCCGATCACGCTGCGATCGCGACTACGGGTCTCCTCGACGCTCTAAAGGTCCGCACGACCGGTCGGCGCGACCGCAGGTACCTGTACTACTTTGGCGCTATCGTCGATGACGGCCCCGGCTTCGTCGAGGCCACGTTTGAACAGGTTCTCGTCGAACATCCGAGGGACGCGCGCATCCGAGTGCGGGTCCGTCTTGGCGCAAACGGAAAACGGCCAGCATGACTGTCGCTCGGCTGCCGAACTTCGCGGTCCACCGGACCGGGGCTCGCGCTGCTCGCTCCGGCCGGTGACCGCGGCGTTCGACCCACGCAACGAGGACGGGCGATGACTACGATCTCCCTCTCGGCGACCTGGTGATCGCTGCAGCGGACCGTGCGGGGAGTACGCGAGCAATGAAGGCGGCGCGGACCTCGGCGATCGGCGAGCCAGCGTTCCAGGGGGCTCCTCGCCATGGGCGAGAGAGGACTGCGCGCGCAGTGAAGCAGACGAGGGGGGCAAGACACTACTGTCACCACTCCCGTCACGGCTCCAATATCATCTGAGACCGGGCGATGGAAGAAAACACCTCGATCAGACGTCGACTCTCGGCCATTCTTGCCGCCGACATCGCCGGCTACAGCCGTCTCATGGGCCAGGACGAGGCCGCCACGGTCCGCGACCTCAAGGGCCACCAGGCCGTGATCTTGCCGCTGGTGGGTCAGCACGGCGGCCGCATCATCGACACGGCCGGCGATGGCATCCTCGCCGAGTTCCCCAGCGTGGTCGACGCGACCGCGTGTGCGGTCGAGATCCAGCGCGTCATGGCGGCGCGCAACAAGGAGGTGCCCGAGCATCGCCGGATGCTGTTCCGCATCGGCATCAACCTCGGGGACGTCATCCACGACGAGACTCGGATCTACGGCGACGGCATCAACGTCGCGGCGCGGCTCGAAGGGCTCGCTGAACCTGGCGGCGTGCTCGTTTCGCAAGCCGTCCACGACCAGGTGCGCGACCGTCTCGACCTGGCCTTCGAGGATCTCGGCGAGCGCGAGCTGAAGAACATCGCGCGCCCGGTGCGCGTCTATCGGCTCCGGACGCCGGCGGAGTCGAAGGTCGCTCCTGTGCCGGGCGCCGCCCTGCCGCTACCGGACAAGCCCTCCATCGCCGTACTCCCCTTTTCCAACATGAGCGGCGACCCCGAGCAGGGGTACTTCGCCGACGGGATCGCCGAAGACATCCTCACCGGCCTCTCGCGTCTGCGATGGCTGTTCGTGATCGCCCGCAATTCGAGCTTCACCTACAAGGGCCGACACGTGGATGTCCGCCAGGTCGGACGCGAGCTGGGGGTTCGCTATGTCCTCGAAGGCAGCGTCCGGAAGGGCGGCAACCGCATCCGGATCACCGGGCAGCTCATCGAAGCGGAGACCGGCACTCACCTCTGGGCGGAGCGCTACGATCGGACGCTCGACGACGTCTTCGCGATTCAGGACGACATCACCGAGAGCGTGATCGGCTGTATTCAGCCGGAAGTCTATGCGGCCGAGCATGAGCGCCTGAAACGGAAGCCGCCACAGCGCTTGGACGCCTGGGAGAGTTTCGTCCGGGGGATGTTCCTCTACAGCCAGCACTCGGATACGAGCACCAAGGAGTCGCTCACCATGCTCGACCGCGCCGTCGAGCTGGACCCCGGCTACGCCCAAGCCCATGGCTTGCGCGCCGTCTGCCTCGCCTGGCGCGCGTTGCAGGGCTGGGAGAATCGCGATACGGCTTTCACGCAAGCCGCGGAAGGCGCGGATCGCGCGATCGCGTGCGATCCCG